>NZ_FRBJ01000023.1:0-23775 GCF_900142585.1 Bacillus sp. bc15 | reverse complement strand
CTCTCTCCTTTTCCTCTTTTTTATCAGTGTTGACACATAAAAAGAGGTTCAGACACAAAAACAGGCTGTGGAGAAGACTTTCTCCACAGCCTGAGCAAAATAAAATAAAGGGCGAATTTCGCCCTTTATTTTATTTTGCTATATATCTTTTGCAGTTGCTTTTTGATCGTTTCAGCGGATTTGAACAATTTTTTTGCAATTTCAGTCTTACTAAGTCCGCTTTCTTTCAAATAAAAAACTTCACGTTCTGAAGGTGTTAATACTCTGGCTTTTCTTTCGATTTTCAATGCATCTACTAGTACGGCTGACACATCTGAATGAAGGCAATTTTTATCATAAAATGCTTCTCTAATCACTTTGGGAATATCTTTATAAGACTGTTTGGTTACATAGTTAATGGCTCCATTATCAAAAGCCTCTAAAATAATTTCCTTTTCATCCCAAGATGTTGACATAATTATCTTATTAAAACCTTTTGCAGTTAATTTTTTTGCTACCTCTAGCCCATTTAAATGACTATCTTCTGGTGACAATGTAATATCTAATAAAATTATATCAATTTCTTCTATATTTCCTTGTAGAGCTTCTTCCTCCGTGTAAGCTTGCCTTACAATCAATATATCTTCTTCTTTTTCTATATAATTTTTTAAACACTTCATCCAGACTGTATCATCTTCTACCAACATTACCCTAATTTGTTGCATAACGCTTAATCTCCCATCAATATAAGAATAAATTACTAATCAGCAGCTTCTACAATTCGTTTACTTGGCAACCAAATAGTCATTGTAGTACCCTGATTTTCTTTACTTTTTATTGAAATATCGCCATTATGCTGTTGAACGACATTATAACAGTATGTTAGCCCTAATCCATAATTCCCTTTATGCCCTTTAGTTGAATAGAAAGGATTTAATACAAGAGACTGATCTCTTTTCTTTATCCCCATTCCATCATCTTTTATATCTATATAAATTTTTCTTCTAGTTTTATATATTTTTATTAAAATATGCCCTTTTTTGTTCATAGCTTCAGTTGCATTCTTTATAATATTTAAGAATGTTTCTTGTAGATGGACAAAGTCTCCGTGTATAAGCATATCCACTTCATACTGCTTGGTTATATGCACTTCTTTACCAATATACGGCTGTGCTAAAGAAATCGCAGATTCCATACATTCACTTAGTAAGAAATCCGTTTCCTTTAACTGCATAATATCTAATTTGCTTTGTATCCGTGTCGATACGTCTAACAAATGCTTAGTAGATGCTAAAGCCATATCAATATTTTCTGAAGAATTAGGGTCGTCACCTATAGAGTCTTTAAGCTCATGAATTAAAATATCCAACTTTGAAGCTTCGTTCTTCATTGTATGATTAAATAACGCTGAACCGCTTCTGACAGCCTGCATAGTAGTATCCCTTTGCTGTCGTTCAAATACAATTTGAACATCTAAAAATCCATATTTAATTATGAAATAAGCAAAAAAAGCAAATTGAAGCGCTATTCCTATTGGATTATACAGCCATACACCTTTTATTCCCATAGCTTCTAGTACTATATTTGTGAATAAAGCAAACGTTGACATTGGTACAATAACCAGGCAAGTAAACATTTTGTGTTTCTTTATCGCTGGTCTATTCTCACGCCATGTAGCCCAAATTAAGAGGATGTCCATACCAATTACATAAGGTACTACCCAAAGACAAAGTGCAACATAATGTGCTTTAAATACTGGATACAATGTATCATATTGATACATAATTACAATCGGTATTAGAAATACAATTTTCCAGAAGATCTTTTGTTTTTTTGTTTTCAAAACTTCTGCAAAAGAGAGACCAAAAATCCACATCGCATATGGTGTCATGTAGTGACTTAATGAGGTTGATATGCTATCCGCCCATAAAATCCATTCGGAGCGGTTCGGAATATCACCCAGCATTACACCTAAACCACCAAATCCTCCAAAGATAGCTATTGCGCTTCCCCATCTAGTGGTTTCATTTTTGGGATTCGTAAAAAACAAAATCGCGGCGATCATCCACAACAAAAATACAAGGACAATCATTACAAATTAGCTTTCTATCCGTTTTCGGATGAACTGGATAGTGTCAGTAGCAATTTTATTGCGATTTAAAACAATTCCTGCGTGACCACCGTTGTATACATATCTTGCTGGCTTCTCCCACGCTTCCCATAAGTAATCTGTATCCTCAATATGAACATACTGGTCGTTTTTTGCAGAGATTAATAGAATGTTATCTTTATTCATTACTGGAACAGATTGACTCGGGTCAGTAATTTTCCAATGATTTATTAAATCTTCATATGTAACACCATGCTCCTGCAAGTCTTTTTTTATATATTTTCCAGGATTGGTTTTCCATATGGAGTAAGAAAGGCGATTAGCGTAGAAAATAGAAACTAATACATCTATTTGTGGTTCAACTAAAGTTGTTAAATTTGTAATAAAGCCACCTAAACTAATACCAATCAGTATGACTGGGCCCTTTTTATTTTCTTTAATCCAATGTATTAGCGCACGTAAGTCAGCTACCGCTTGTTGAGATGCTTCAACTGTTCGTTCCACATTAGCACTTATCATGTATTCACCACTATACAAAGAAGCCTCTGGTTCTCTATCAAAATGATAAGGCATTGAAAAATAATACATATTCCAGCCTAAATCCACCATCTTCTGTTGAAATATGTTTTTAAGTTTATTTGTAGAATCCATTCTCCAACCATGCACAAGTATCACATTTGGTGAATATTCATCCTTATTTATAAAGGCTTCACCTGTTACTGTATCATTACATGGAATACCGGATTTGATTGAACTTTCGTATTCAAATTTACCCGTTTTGTAATTTGGGTTATCCCATGCGCCCATATTAAATTGAATATCAACTGGACTAGTTTTATAAAACTCTTCGATGTTATCTATTCCTATATATTTATTAGAAATAGAGGAATATTGGAATTTTTGACTGCGTTTCCTATGCAGATCATATAAAGCACATAGGTCTATTGCTTTTGAAAGAAACAAAATGTAACCCTCCAGTTTGTTATGAAGTACGACACTTCACCTAATCTAAAATTCTATTTTCTCTATAATGTGTCAATATAATGAATTTTTTTCATTATATTGACATTGTATAATTTTAAAACGGTTTAATCAAAAGGAATAATGCCCTTATTGTATTAAATTGGTAAAATAATTGTATTTTTCGGAATTATTAGAGCGAAATAATGATTTTTGTTTTTCGCCCTGTTGATAATTCCCCTCATTTCCAAAAATTAGAACATAATTATAAAAAATATAAACAGAACTTGCTAGTATCCCAAAAGAAAGGAAAAGAGATCTTTAAGAAGGCATATATTTAATAAGTGTTATAAAAATACAAAAATCGCCTACCAAATAAACCGATAGGCGGTTTTAAGCTGCTTTAAACCAAAGTGAATTTTTTTAGATTGATTAAAGGTAGTAGTAGTTTGTTTTTTGCTTTATATGTGAAGGCTGTTATTAGAATGAATACAGGGAGTTGATAATTAATATTTTTGAGTTCTTGATGCAAAAGCTCCGAGTGTTAAAAATATTAGAGTAAAAAAAATCACAAACTTGATAATTGCGAACGAAATTGTAATCGTAAATATTAATAGCTTTATAATTGTCCTAATAATAAACTTTAGAATACCCATAGATATTCGCTCCTTTATAGTTCCATATCATGACTTTTACGTTTTGTTTTCTTCTCTTTCTTCTCTTTTTTCTCTTCATTATCCTCTTCTGTTTCTTTATTGGTTGAATTTTTTACTTTGTCTAAATCTCCAACAGTTTGAACAGAATTTCTTGTGTCGTCTATATCTATCCGATCAGGCGTTCCATCATTATCTAAGTCTCGTTCTTTTGTTATTTCTTCATATCGAATACGAATAATTGGATCCCTGGCTATTATAGTTTCTAATGTACCAGCTCCTAGTTTATTATCTAGTTCTTTCAAATCTAATGATTCAATACTTGTTAAAAAGGAATCTTTATATTGTGCCTCAAATAAGTCTTTAAAGGAAGTATATGTGATTGATTGAATAGGAACCTTTCTTTCTTTATCTTCCAAATCAAATGAAGTAAATTCTATATTTCCATTATCTTTTTCTTTGAAATTTTCAAGGAAACTTTTTTCAAATTCACATAATGTTCTATATGAAGCTTTATCTATCTCTTTATCCATAATGACCATTCCTCTCTTTATGAGATTTAAAAAAACGATGAATATTCTTTATCCATCGTTTTAAATTACTATCGACTAATTGATTGTGTCTTTTGTTTATCTTTTGATACTTCTTTTTGTTCTTCTTTGATTTTTTTATCAAGTTTTGCAACGCCATTCATTGAAAAATCAACTTTCTTTTGTTTAGGCTTTTCTTTTTCATTTTCTTTGGCACGCTCTTTTTTTTCAATAACATTTTTTAATGCTTTTTCAATAACATTTGTTTGTTGACCAGCAAAGAAAAATGAATAATCATCTTTTCCATTTTTCACTACTGAAAAATCGACACCCAATTTTTTAAACTCTTTTTGATAATCTTTTAACTGTTGTTTAGTAATATTTTCATCTAAAGCTACAACGCCATCTTTATGCTTATTTATCAAGTCGTTTATTTTTTGCTTACCTTCTTTTGAATTATCTTTTATAATAAAATCTTTTTGCTTATCATCGCTAGATAAGAGATCATTTAAAGCCTTCAATACTTTTAATAGTAATTCTCCTGATAGTTTTGTACCCTGTGACACTATCTCCATTGCTACCTGTGTATGTTCATCTACTGAAACCATTACAGTATTTCCCCCCTAACAAATTATTTAAAACATTGTACCATATAATGGAAAATGATGATATGATTTTGGAAAGAAAATATTAAGAGTTTAGTAGAAGGCAAGCTACGGGTGTGTGACCACACACCCCAAAAACGATGTTTTTGACTTGGTAGGAGATTCCTACGACCATTACAAATATAAATAAGAAATTTTTACAAAATTACTTATTTATTTGTTGTCGCTTTGCTCGAATTTTTTTAAAGAAAGGATTTTTTATATGCCAAGAATTAAAACAGATTTAAAACTGTCGTTATCAAAAGAAGATAAGGAATTTATAAAAAATAAAGCAACTGATTTGGGATATAAAACTGTATCAGCATTTCTTATTGATAGTGCAAAAACACATTTCAAACTTGAAGTAGATATGGCGGTTTATAGAAATTTAGCTAAAGAAATAAATTACATTGGTAAGAATATAAATAGCCTAATTAGAAGGATTAATACAGATAGAATTTACACGGATAATGATATTGATTTCCTTAGAGTTAATCAGAAGAAAATCATAAATTTAATTAATACCGAATATGACCGATTAATTGATTTGAAAACCAAGTTTAATAGCGAAAGCTTGAGTAAACAACAAAAGGAAAAATTAATACAATCGTTATCTGAAAATCAAATACAGATACCAAAAAAATTAGTATTAGAAGAGGTGTACGAAAAGATAAAAGAAGATTTTGTTTATATTATAGAATGTATAGAAAACTCGCCTGAACAAGATAAGGAAGTAACAGAATATGTATGGAAATATTTATATGGACGTACGTTATATAAGTTAGATGATAATCAATTAATAAAAATGGCTAATAGTATTTTTATTTTTGCTCAGAAATTAAAATTTAAGTTATCCAAATTTGATAATATTTTTGAGGATGATGATTGGTTTGAACTGAAAGATATATTAGATGAATATGAAATTTATTAATTAGGGACTGATTACAATGTCTATTGTTAAAATACAAAAAGTCAAAGACTTGCAAGTTGTCATTAATTACTGTATGCAAGACCATAAAACAAACGAGGAATTAGTTACATTTTATGAATGTTCTATAGAAACGATAGATAGGGATTTTAAAAGTGTTTTAGTTGACTACAATGAAAAGAATAATAGTGATAAAAACATGAGTGCAAGAATGATAATTCAATCGTTTGATAGTGAGGATAATTTAACGCCAGAACAAGTTCATCAATACGGAGTAGAATTTGCTGATAATTATCTGAAGGGCAATCATCAATATACAGTCATTACACATACAGAAACAGATAATTTACACAATCATATTATTTTCAATGATATTGATTTTAATGAATTAAAAATGTTCGATTCAAAGCGTGTAAATACTTTGGAGAGATTACGTGAAGAAAATGATAAAATCTCTGAAAAATATGGTTTGTCGATAATCGAAGAAGGAAGAAAGGGCAGGAAAAAATATTTAGCTTTTAACGAATATGTAGCTAGATCAAAGAAGAAATCCTTCAAAGGAAATTTAGAAGAAATAATTGATAAAAATATATCAAAGTCAAATTCGTTTGATGAATTCTTAGGTTTAATGCAAAAAGAAGGATATGAGCATAAACAAGGAAAATATCTATCGTTTAAGAATCCGAAGTCAGAGAAGTTTATGCGTACTAAAACAATGGGATTTAATTACCTTGAATCCTCTATCAAATTCAGAATAGAAAACAAAGGTTATTCACCAATCCAAACAAGTATAATGAACAGACAATGGATAGATAAATCACAAGAGAAATTAAAAAACAATAAGGGACTACAAAAATGGGCTACTAAACAAAATATTAACTACCTAAATGAATTAAGCTCTAAACTATATAAACTAAATGTTTCACTTTCGGAACTTGATGAAATTGAAGCAAATAAGGAAGCACTAATTGACAGCCTTGAAAAGCAGCTTTTAGGTATTGATAATGAAATTTTTAAATTAAAGAAAATAAAGGGGTGTTTCCAAACTTATAAAAAGAGTTATCCTTTAATCGTTACGTATAAAAAAACTAAAAATAAAATGGCGTTTAAACAAGAACATTATCATGAATTTAAAGAGTATGATGTTGCAAAACGTGATATGAATTATTTAAAAAAGAATTATGCTATAACTGATGAATCTGAATTGCACTATAAATTGTCATTAATGACGAAAGAACGAAATTTACTTTATGGAAGTTTAGGAAAAGAAAAAGAAGTGGTAGTTAAAGAACAAGAGCAACAAAAACAGCAGCAACAACGTAAAAAAGAAAATGAAAGATAAAAAATTATATGGCATCAAAAAAGGATATTGTATATTACTTTGTGAATGGAATAAATAAATTAATATGCTGGGAGGTGGCACATTTTTGTCATCAATATGGAATGAGATCTTAACGGCTCGTGAAGCGAGTATAAAGTTAGGTAAAAACCCTAAATATATATATTTTTTGTGGAAGAGACATTCAAATATTTTATTGAAGGGTAGCGTAAAAATGATAGGTAGAGAGCTACTGATTACAAAAGAAGGATATGAATACTTAAAAGCATTAGAAAAAAAGGAGAATGACCTTGCTATTATTTTTTATTAATAGCAAGGTCTTTATGAAGCGGTATAACACTTCTGAAACGAAACTTCAAAAAGATCAATTTAGGAATTTTTAGTTGATCTTTTTAGTGTTCTGAAATAGAGCCTAATTAGGTTCTGGTACAAAAAGTCTATAAAACTTGGACATACTGATACTATTAATCTAAAAAGGTATGTGATTGGTATGGAAAAGAAAATTTAACACCCTCAGAATCAAAAAGTCGATTCCCTGTACCTTGAGGAAATCGACTTTTTCTACTTTTAATTACCATTTACCGCCTGGCATACCATGTTTGTATTGCATTTCCATTGATGGACCTGGTCCTTTTGAATATGCTTTGATTTGCTCACCTAGCCACATAGTAAGATTTGTAACTCCACCATTAGTTTTTTCTATTTCTTTTTCGTTAAGGTTTTTTAACTTTGTGTTTTTTAGTTCCACGATTAAAATTCTCCTTCTAATTGTAATTTGTAGAAAAATGCATTAATTTTTCGAAATTAATAATAATAATTATACATCTAAATATTTGTATTTTAATATGTAAATGTGCATTTTTCTCTTTCACTACGTATATTAAGTTTTGGATTATTATGTGATTCTACAAGTACATCTCTAATAGCACGACTCCTGAAGTATTTTGGACAGTTTTTTTGAAAACGTTCGACCACCTCTTTGTTAACAGCAAACATATACTGATTTTGATTGGGTTTTTTCGGCATAAAACTCTCCTTATAGGCTCTACACAAATGTAGTTTATTGGTATAATTAATCATTATATATAGTGAATATTTAGGTAATTTCATGTAGCATCCTTCTCAATAAAAAGTCTTAACATCAGTCTGTATATGATACACATAAGATTTTAGGTTAGAAAGAATAAACAGAAATAAAACGGTTAATAAAAATAATTTCACGTACCATAATGTGGACATAAACCAAAAGACAAGCATAATTAGTATGCATTTAAGTATTTGCATAACCGCGTATAATAACCAAGGTTATATTACCGACTAAAGTCGGAATGGTTGTTAAAATCCCTTGATGAGTTTATCTACTGATATTTTGCTTCTGGGCTTTAAATTGTTTAGCAATTTTAAGGTCGGGTTCATGATTGGTAATTGTATTTTTAATTATTTTGCTAAGATCTGTAGGGTCTAGGACTGATTTTACTGAGGCATTAAATACAGATTCTTTCCTTTCACGTTCCCATTCAAGAGAATATCCATTTGCCAAGGCTAGACAGCGAATAAATTCACGTTGTGTACGTCCGTTTCCTTCACGGAATGGATGGAGAACATTTATTTCAGCCATATAATGTGCAGCCCTATTTGAAAATTCATCAATCTTTAATCCTTTTAATGTATTTTCGTCTTTTAATTGTTTAAATAATTCGGTTGCCTGGTCCTTTAAAAAAGAGGCATGAGCAAATTGAAAAGACCCCTTCGCAATGTTCTCTTCTCGTAGTTTTCCTGCAAAGGGGTAGACATCTTGAAAAATGTATTTATGAATTTCTTGTAGGTGTTTTAAATCGAATTTTCCAGTGATAGGCTTCTCTTGTAATTCCATAATTCTAACACCGGTCATGATAGTTTCAACGCTTTTAAGTAAATCTTGATCTTGGTAATCCATTTTATTTTTTAATATATCAGTTCCAGGGTAACAGTATTTTGATTGTTCATTTGCGCTTTTCACGTCTTGCGATAGCATCGGCTAGTTCAAGCAATTGTTGCCGAGTTATCTTCCCTCCTAACTTAGCTTTCATAACTTCTTCCATTTCTTTTGTAACGGTCATTCCTTCAATTTCTAAAGTCGCTTTTGCAGCCTCAAAAGCCTTGTTCAGCTCTTTTTCATTTTTAAACATAATTTGGTAAACCCCTTTCAAATTGATTTTATTATAATTTGATATTTCTGGAAATGTTTTTTCATCAATTACTTTGGAAAATAACTACGCTTTAGTATTTATACTCTTTTTTATTGTGGTCACAACATGCTTCATGAGTAAGCCAAAACCTATTATACCTGACAATGAAATAAGTATATTAATTAACTCCAAATCGGACATTTTTCACCCTCCTGTTCAGATGTTCCTTTTTGAGCATTGCATGGGAAACGTCTATGACTATAATCCCCATTTGAGTAAGGACATCTATATAAAAGTCGGTATCTCTTTCGTTGTCAAAGAATTCAGCGTTTGAAAGAGTAGTAGGACCATCTGAATCTTTACTATAGAAACCATCTTCAATCTCAATTACATAACCTCGCTTCATTAACTCAACACTCCTTTTATGATAAGAAAAGGAATTGCTTCATCTAATAGCTTGTTTAGTTTGAGAAATTTTCATTTTTCGTTGCATTGATTTTTTTATTTGATCGGCCATAAATCCTAATACTTTATTAGTTATCTTTTCAGGAAAATAACCCTGCCTTTCTAAGAGAATGTTTTCAATTACAAATTTACGACGTGTCCAGTATTCATAATCTTTCGCTTGATCTTGAGTAAGGTCTTTGAATTCATCATCCACTTCAGAGGCGTTGTTCAACACTCGCATTCCATAATACTATCACTCCGCATACTTCTAACTTCTTTTAAGAGAAGGTATAAATCAAAGGGATGATATGTTTTTAATACGATTACTGCTTGCTCTATATGTTCGATAAATATATTATTTTATGAAATTTAAAACAATCCTCTTTTATAGTACAAAGTTTAGGAAATTCAGTATCTTCATCAACAAGACTTCCTCCACAGAAATTACAATTTGTTTCTTCTAAAGCATCAGCATGATCTATTTTCACTTCGATACCACAATATGGGCGAAGCATTAATAAGTATTCTCTTTGTTAAATTACACCAAAATTATCTTAAAAAATCAAAACGTTTGGTTCAAATAATTGAAACTATATGTTTAATTTTATCGGAATTTTTAAAATCGAATGCTATAATTAATATAAATTCATAAAAAAGGGAGATATGTATTTATTATGAAAAAGATTGGAATGATGTTCGGAAAAAACAAGTGAGTTAACAGCAGCAAAAAGAAACAGCTCAACCAAAGAAAATGAAACCAATTAAAGAGGTGGAGAGAAGTGTATAATCTACCAAACATGCCAAACATATTACAGATTTTGATTTGTGGTTTTATCCTTTATGTTCTTTTTTGTATTTGTAAATTTATGTACTGGAAGATCCAGGAGCGAAGAATACTGAAGCGGATGGCAAAGTCTGGTATTCGCTATATAGACAAAATGGACGGACATCAATTTGAAGTGTACCTAAAAGCTCTCTTTAGAGAGTTGGGTTATTCTCCAACGGTCACAAAGCAGTCAAATGATTTCGGAGCGGATCTTGTATTAAAGGGGAAAAATCGTATTGTAATTCAAGCGAAACGATACGGGATGAAAAACAGAGTCGGCATCAGTGCTGTACAAGAGATATATGCAGCAAAGGCCTATTACAAAGCGCATGAAGGATGGGTTGTCACGAACAGCGTTTATACAAGGCAAGCGAAAGAATTAGCGGAGGCATGCAATGTAAAACTAATAGATCGTGTAGAACTTCAGAAATTGATTAATAAAATTAATCCCGAATATTCGGCTAAAGATGTATATCAAAGGGGAAAACCTGCAGAACGGAAATGCCCAGTATGTAAAAATCATTTAGTCGTTAGAAATTCGAATAAAACAGGGAATAAGTTCTTTGGCTGTTCTCAATATCCTACATGTACACATACAGAACCAATCCAGCTCTTTTTCCTTTCATTTAAAGAGTTCTAACTGGAGTATCGCCACATGACCATCAACTTAAGAAAAATAAACACTCTCTATCTTTCTCATTTTCCACAAAAATGAGTACATCCAACAATGAATGTACTCATTTCCAAAACTTCCACCAGGATTTCTTTTTGGCTGCTGCTATTTCTTCCTGGGCGGATACAATAGTACGTTTAGCATCCTGAATTTCTCTAATCATTTTCATAAGATTATCATCTCTTAGCTCTAACCTTTTTTCAATCCTTTCTTCACGTTCTTTCCGATCTTTCATATCTTCCTCGATTAATGTGTTTCTTTGATCTATACGATCACCGAGTCTCTTTTCCACTTCTAATAGGTTAGCTTGCTGTACCTTATTAATTTCTTCTATCATAGCGCTATATTGTTGCTGGAATTGATACTGCATTAGATATGGCACTAGATTTGTCCCCTGGGATTCCTCTTTCTTATTATCAATTCCAAACTGCTTTGCAATCATTTTCGCAGCTTTTTCTAAAGTCATACCATCTTGCTTACTCAACTCTACTAACTGTTCAATGAGTACAACATCAAACTCAGTATATTCCCTTCTTCCTCGACTATTTTTTCTTACATCAAATCCTTCACGTTCAAGAACATCCGAATACTTTCTCAGAGTGCTTCCACTTATCCCTAGACGACTATAGACCTCATTGCTGGTATATACTATCTCTGCTTTTGACATAGCGCTATGCCACCTCCTATTAGAGAATTTCAATATAGAAGGGATGAACCCTTTAAGAATTCATCGACTAAACTCGTACGGTCTTTGCAATGTTTTGTCGAAATTATACACATCCACATAGCGCCATAGTTAAAGATAAAACCCTTTTAAATCCCCCCATTGCACAGCAAAAAAGAAAAAACTGATTCAGACTAACCAGGTTTTTTTAGTTCTTTATAAATCTAGTTGGTCCGTTTGCTATCAATGAGGGTGTCCAAGTTTTTCTTGATGAATCGTTCAAAGGATAAAATATATTGAAAGTGATCGGTTTTTCCTCGTTGAAATGATTACCTATGAGGGTAAAAAATAGGCGGGACTGTTAAGTTAATAGAAGCAGAACTTAATGATGAATTAGCGATAAGAAGTAGACTTAAAGGGTGTGAACCGTTAGAGGATATAATGTACAAGTAAAGTAGCGAATCCGCTACTTTTTTATTTTACAAAAAAAACCTGCAAACCTGCAGATTCTTCTGATAATGATTTAATTAAGTAAGACCCGAAAACATAATGCAATGATTTGAAAATGAATTCAAGAGTATTTTTCGATTCATGCCGCTCTATAATCTTTGTTTGTAAGCTTCTTTCTAATATCCATAAATCCTAGAATCATTATTATCATGCATATTAACTTGAGCCAACGAAACTCCTGGTGGAACATTAGCCCAGAGAAGAATTCATATGCATATAACAAACCGACAATTGTGAATAGCCAAGTCATAAATTTCAAATCTTTTAGATGAAACTTATAAGTATTAATCTTTTTCCACATATGTATAAACTCCTATTGTTCTGATGTTCTGTAGTTTTTCTTAATGATATCTCGCATGTTTAAAATAAAGAATAGAAGAAAAATCATAGCTATGATGCCGTTAACCCAGTAGTATGTACGCCCCGCTGTGAATCCAGTATAGAAAGAAAGTAAATTCCAAATTAAAAGGATTGTTGTACAGATAGTAGAGGTCAATAATGAACCAAAACTTCTCATGATTGTCACCTCGATTCAAAATGCTAGAATTTATTTATAATTTTACATTTAAATAAATAGATTTTCAAGGATTGGATGTATTAAAACAATTTGAAGGTATTACCGCAGGGAGGATTTAGACAAATTACTTTCTGTCCATATAGAAGGTGGTCGGGAAATGGCGAAGGAATACGTAAAGAAGTTTTATAAGTCAACATCTTGGGAGAAGTGCAGGGAGTCATACAGCGCTACAACATTAGGGGGTATATGTGAGCAGTGCAAAGAAGTCCCTGGTTCTATCGTTGACTATATTGTTGAGATGACACCAGAGAGTATAGACAATCCAGACATCAAATTGAATCATGAGAATCTATAATACTTTTGCTTATCTTGGCATAACATAAAGACATTTGGTAAGTCTGTATTGATTAGGAGGGTATGAGGAGACGTTACCTATTTGCTTGTTGTTGATTCTTTATAGTTGAAAGTAGAGTAAGTAAAGTAGTAGTGATCCGTGTAAATATGGTACTTTACTTACGCATTTCCATGCCCACGAGGTACAAAAAATTAGGAATTAAATGAACGAAATTAACCAATAAGTTTGTGTGACCAGCTCATTGGTTATCTTTTATAAACTATTATAAATTTAATTATATAAATAATCGGATTATAAGTTTTATTGTTAAAAGCATAAGCGAGGGATCCGAGAGGGGATATTCGTATAACATACAGATCATTTCGTGTGGGCCCTCCACCCCATGACCAATAACTTACGAATTCAGAATTACCATCAAATGAAAAAATCAGCTCTTTTGTTACAAGTTAGCGCAAAATTTCCTTCTGGGGAGTAGTAAAAATTTTAGTTTTATGGCGATGGGGTGTTACGCCATAAATGAATTATATAATTTCAATAAAATTGATAATAATAAAAAAATATCCAAATATGCAAAATTACATATTTATACATTTATAATATATTATATAATAATCACGATATTGAAATTTTGCGATGTTAAATATTATTAGGATGAAGGAGAATTATCATGAAATTAAATACACTAAAATTACAAGAACTTAACAAAGAAGAAAATGAACAAGTAAACGGCGGAGTTTCACCTGGTGATCTTTGGTCAATTGGAACAACACTTTGGGAAGTTGCTAAAGACTATGGAAAAGGTAAAGGACCAGCAATGGAAATGCAATACAAACATGGTATGCCAGGCGGTAAATGGTAATAATTAAAAAAATTCCTATTAATTTATATAATTAATAGGAATTTTTTTGTAAAACAACTCTATAATAAGGAGAAATTATAATGAATAAAAGCAATTACACTATATTAATAAAAAAGAATTATTAGAAACTAGTAGTGGTAAAATAACATTTGTAGCAACTAATGCATCTTATTACCCTCAAAAATGGATTGTATTAAAAATCAAATAACAAAATAAAATATTGCCCCTCTAATCACAGCTACTTAAGTATTTATTTTATTTAAAATTGAAACTTTCTTAGTATTAAATAAGGTGCCACCTAGATCACAGCAGCGCCTATGCCTCTTACTATAAATTTGGTCAAGATCATTTATCCTTACTTTATTTCTTTACTTCCATACCCAGTATCTTTGCCACTCATGAAATTAGCTTCTTTTCTCATCTAATATTTCTTGATAAATATCCTCTATAGTAACTGCTTGTATTAGCAATCTCTAAAATCTCCTAAAATTTTGTGAATTTGTATTGATTAGATATGTTATCGTTAATTTCAACTATAATGATGCCAATTGTAGTGTGTGGAAAAATACATCAATTTTTTAGAATCAACAAAATGCTAACTTTATATCTTTATACAGAAATTTTAATATGCAATTATGCATATTCTCTTAATTAGAAATTTTATAATTATATAATTTATTTATTAAATTTTATATGGAAATAAGAGAGTAGGATATAAATTGAAAAGAAAATTTGTTTGTGTTAAATAATAAAATTAAAAAGATTGTGGGTTAACATGTCTTTCAATGGTATCCCGCTATTATGGTCTTTCAGTAGCTATTTCAAAAATTAGAGAAATTACTGTAACTGATTTAGAAGGGACAATTTATACTAAAGTATTATATAAATTTCATACAGGGATGATAGGTAGAGCTTCTGTATTGATAGGTGGAGAACTTATATGAAAATTTATATTGAAAAAACTAGATTTGACTTGTAATTAGTAGAATTTGATGAAAGCGAGAGGGAATAAGTTTATGTTAGCGAAATTAAATAGATTTATGTTTGATTTACCTATAATTTGGTTTGTATTACTTATAGTATTGGGAACATTTTTATTTGTTATGCCATTAGATTTATTTTTACCAGCCATAAAACAACATCCAATAAAGGAACAACCTGGTATTATACAGGTTGTATTAGGAGTATTTGCGGCACCTTTATATGAAACATTAATTTTTCAGGTATTTTTATTTTGGATATTAAGTTGTATTCCACTTATTAAAGATCGTGATTATCTTATCATTTTAATAGCAGCAATTATATTTGGATTAAACCATCCAAATGGTATTACTTCTATAGTTGCTACAGCAATAATTGGAATTTTATTTAACTATGCTTATTGGGTATATCAAAAAAAGAATGAAAAAGTTAAGGTTACAATATCTGCTTTTGGGATTGTTTTTTGTATTCATGTATTACATAATTTCATTGTTTTTATAGCCAGTGTTTTAAATAAATAATTAGTTTCATCATATAGATTGGGCGTATTGTGGTACTACCTCATCGCTATAAAATTAAGGATTTCACTATATATAGAGTAAAAAAGACGTTAGCCTTTCTGTAGAATTATAGGAAAGGCTAACGTCTTTTAAGCCTAATGGACCTAAAAAAAACTGCTGGACAAGCAAAAGTACCTTATGATAGAAAAAACGTTTGGGCCCCTGTGCATCCTTTTATTATCGAAGATATTCGTGAAGCAATTGTAAAAGGTATACGGGAAAATGCTGAAGATATGCTCCAAGACAAAAATGATAACTATGGTATTTTAAACATCAAAAAATTAGCAGCCGAAATTCCTTATTGGACTGAATTGCCCGAATGGGAGGAATGTTGTGTCCATACTTACTTAATGATTGAAAAAATAGGGAGTGGAGGAAGCGGCTTTAGGAAATTATATTCCGAATTTTTAATAGAAGCATCTGCTTACTTACCCGAAATCGAACAATATTCTTGCATTACAAAAATAGAAGAAATACATAAACTATATAGGTTATTGGGAAGGAAATTCTTTTCTGCTGGACGAAGTAAAGATAAAAAAGTTCTAATCGAAGTCCAAAAATGCTTAGAAGATATATATATATTAGAAAAGGAATTTTGGGAGATCTTATCCTATATAACTAATACATATAGCGTTGTATCTTTAAATCAATAAATTTTTCGATAAGCTATTTAATAGATTATTGAATTTAATCTTTTGATAGAGTTAAAAAAATCAACTTTATATTCTAATTTAGAAATTACTAGGTGGTGTCGGTCGTGTTTGAGTATCTTTTAGTTAAAGCTTTATTTACTATTTTCTTAATTAGCCTAATCGTGTTAATCAGTGTAATATGGACTAAAATAGAAAAAATTATGGACGAGACCGTATTTAAAAACGTTTCTGAAAAAACCAGATATGTAGTAACTATGATAATTGTTATGGTGGGAGAATTTGTTCTCATAGTCATTACTTCATTAAATTGGAAAGCTTCAATTATTGACACACTCTTTTTTGGTAGTATTATTTTGTTCTGCTGTATATGGTTAATACCTTATTTTGCTAATCAACAACAAAACGTCGCTAAAGTTATGGATAAGCATTTTAGTGGAGGGGTAGATTTAGGTGAAGTTCAAGTTTACCGCACAAAACTTTCTGCATTTAATTTAGGAAGTATTGTATTTTCTATAGCGGGAATTATTATACCTATTTGTTATTACTTTAAATACTTTTTATAGGTGTTTATCAGTTCTGTTGCAAATTTTTTTAAGATATAGTAATAGGTGAGATTACAGATATTTATGTAGAAACAACTTAGATGTATAAGACAATCCATTTGAGTGAAAACATTAAAATACCCTATAAAAAAAGAGACCCTATAAGGTCTCTTTTACTTGGATTAATTTAAAAATAGTAATCATATCCAAAACATCCACCAAGACTTCTTCTTAAACTTGGCTGCCGCTATTTCTTCCTGGGCTAATACAATAGTACGCTTTGCATCTTGAATCTCCCTGACCATCTTCATAAGATTATCATCCCTTAGTTCTAACCTCTTTTCTATCCTTTCTTCACGTTCTTTCCGATCTTTCATATCTTCTATTATTAATTTATTTCTTTCTTTTATATCCTCTTCAATTAATTTATTCTTTTGATCTATACGATCACCGAGTCTCTTTTCCATCTCTAATAAGTTTGCTTGCTGCACCTTATTAATTTCTTCTATCATAGCGCTATATTGTTGCTGGAATTGATATTGCATTTGATAAGGAACCGGATCTATCCCTTGGGATTCCTCTTTCTTATTAGCGATTCCAAACTGCTCTGCAATCATTTTCGCAGCTTTTTCTAAAGTCATACCATCTTGCTTACTCAACTCTACTAACTGTTCAATAAGTACAATATCAAATTCTGTATATTCCCTTCTCCCTCGACTATTTTTTCTTACATCATACCCTTCACGTTCAAGGACATCCGAATACTTTCTAAGTGTGCTGCCACTTACCCCTAAACGACTATAGACCTCACTGCTGGTATATACTATCTCTGCTTCTGACATAGCGCTACGCCACCTCCTATAAAGAAAATTCCATATCAAATGTCTAATACCTCTTGAAATCCATCGACGAAGCTCGCGCAGTCTTTGCTAGGTTTTGTCGGAATAGGTAGATTGGAAATCACACGAAATCATTCGTATAAAATATTTATTTCAAAAAAAATATATCTTTTTAAAAAATTACTCTTAGAATATGAGGAAAAAATTCTTATAATACGCAAAGTAGGCTTTTATGGCGCTATGCAGCTATCAAAAAGGAGGATATTTAAATTATGAAAACGACAAAGGTTAGAAAGAAAAAATTAAATGTAAAGATTTGTTTTTGGGGATTCAAGCTTTTTGTTAAATACTCTGCTTAACAACATATTTATATTCAAATTATATTTTTAAAGCCCCTTCATAAAAGAACATGAGTTCGTGTATGATAAGAACAAATGTTCTTTTTCTTTAGGAGGAATTACGATGTATGACGATTCAATCCTACCGAATAGAATCGTCTTATGTGTTGATTTACGCAGCTTTTATGCTTCAGTGAGTTGCATCAAAATGGGACTTGATCCCATGCATACAAAGTTGGCTGTAGTCGGCGATGTAAGTAGAAATGGGTCAATTGTTCTTGCTGCAACACCCCCATTAAAAGCGTTGGGCGTAAAGAAGATGGCAAGGCTATACGAGATTCCTCGACGTAAAGATATTCTAGTTGTAAATCCAATTATGGGAACTTATATAAAATGCTCTAACTACATAACAAAACTAGCTTTACAATACTTTCCTATTGAGGATTTCCACCAATACAGTATCGATGAATTTTTCATGGATATTACCGATAGCATTCATTTATTTGCCAACGATCCATACGAATTCGCTATGAAGTTCAAACGTGAAATATATAATCATACACGAGTTGAATGTACAATTGGAATCGCTCCTAACCCACTCATGAGTAAGGTTGCTTTAGACATTGAAGCTAAGAAGAACAAGGATGGAATTGCTCTTTGGAAGTATGAAGATATCCCTACGAAATTATGGAGCATACGACCGCTTAATAAGTTTTGGGGCATTTCGTACAAAACAGAAGAAAAGTTGAATCGAAAAGGAATACATTGTATCGGAGATTTAGCCAATTATCCTCTTAAATATTTAAAACAGAGTTTCGGCAAAATTGGGGAGGAATTGCACTTACATAGCAACGGCATTGATTTCAGCCGTATTTCGGAGAAATACGTTCCAGCTACAACTTCTATTGGAAAAAGCCAAATTCTAATGCGAGACTAAACAATAGAGGAATTCCCGATTGTTCTACTGGAACACATTGAAGAAGTCTGTTATCGCCTTAGAAGACAAAACAAACTTGCTCAAACCGTTCAATTTTCTGTTGGTTATAGCAAAAGTTATAACGATGGGATTAGAAAAACACATACTTTAAGCCGTCCTACTAACTTAACAATGGATATTTATAAGATTTGTACATATTTTTTACATGAACAATATACTGGAGAACCCATCCGCAGCATAAACATTTCTCTAACGAATCTAATTCGGGAAGGGGAGGAACAAATTTCTCTTTTCGATAATATCACGCAACGAGAACAAGAAATGAAGCTAACAAAAGTAATGGATGAAACACGCACAAGGTTTGGGAAGAACAGTATTTTACGTGGGATTTCCTATACACATAGCGCTACAGCTAGACACAGAAACTCACTGATAGGGGGGCATAAGGCATGAGTAACGTCAATATGCCAAAAGGAAGAGGAATGATCAAATGGTCTCCGTTCGCAGCAATGCCTGAACAGTTTGTTGGTATTCGTGAAATCATCAAGGAGAAAAACAAAGTAACTCGGCCGATCTTAACCGCTGAAGAAAAAGAACTGATTGAGAACATGCTATTATGTTCCTTAGTATCAGAAGAAGAAATAATGATTACATATTATGAGGACGGTTATCTACTCTCAGGTTATATGACTGTTGTTGATATTGACCCGTCAAATAGCGCCGTTATATGTACGGATGCTTTTTATAATACGATGAAACTGCAATTTTCTAATATAATAGATGTAAAGTAAAATTATAAAATCGACATACAAATACTTATAGGAGTATCGCCAGTATTTTTAGAAAAAGTAAGTTAAGAACATACAAAATTTTATACAGTTTTTCGGCTAATACAGTAATAAACGAGAAACCTAAAACCGCGCCATAATAGGAATGTATAAAAAGATGAATAGTTTTATAGAAAATAAAAAAGGGGATTCCTTCTGAGAGTAAGGATTCCCCTTTTTCATTGCTCCCGATAATTTTATGTTATGTTAACTGATTTTGAATAAATATTCGTAGAAGTTTTTTATAAAATTCACTATAGGTTATCAAACAAGCATTTTTTCTATTAAAACATAGAATAATATAACTCTTGTTTGAGAGGAGGTATAAAAATGAGTTGGAGTAATGACTGTTGGAAACATAGTAGTCATTCTAGTAAATGCGAGGATCATAACGACTGTTGGAAACATAGTAGTCGTTCTAGTAAATGTGAGGATCATAACGACTGGTGGAAACACAAACATGATAATGATTCTTGTAGATATAGACATCATAGAAAATGTAAATGTTTTATTATTTGTTGTCATAGTAATCGCAAACATTGGTAAGATTATTTATCATTTTTGATGAAGAATTTTAAAAAGACTTATCCTTTATAAAAAAGGACAAGTCTTTTTATTTACTATTAATAATGAGACGTTATGTTAACTATTAGTGTATAGGATATACATACGAAAAAATTGAAGTTATGATAAAATTGAATTATTTGGAAATATTTCTGGAGGTGAAAATACCGTATGCAAAAGTTAACTAACAAAGAAATTGATTATATTTTAAAACAATTAATGATAAATGATTTGAAAGAATTGATACATGTTGGGGAAGGTGCATGGCATGAAGTTTATAGAATAAAAACATTTTCAAATCAAGATTTTGTTATAAGAATTAAAAAAAAGAAAGCATATAATCAACTTCAAACTTACACCAGACAGTACCTTCTTACAGAATATGAATCATCCAAAACATATTATAACCAAGCCAACAAATGCATTTGGAGAATATGCCCCACCGAATTTAAATACTTTATTAATGAAGAAATAATATTTAATGTAGAAAGTTTTATGGGAAGTAGTCTACCGTTACATAGCTTAGACTATAACAAATCATTATATTTAGGACAGTTGTTGGGAAAATTTTATAAAGAGATGCACGATAAGGATCCTATGCTGAAGGGGTATGGAAATTTAATATGGAGCGAAAACAATATAGAAGGTAAGGAAGCATTATATATTCAAGAGAGATGGGAGCAAGATAATGACTTTTATCTTAAAGCATTAGAAAAGCTAAGTAACTCAGAGTTAAAATTCAATCGGAAACAGGTTGAATTAAAAATACAGAATATCATTTCTATCCGAAGAAAAAGGATACAAAAGATATCTTTAGTTAATCAAGATGTTACCCCTGAGAATATAGTATTCCACCAGGATAATGTTTCCGTTATTGATCCATATCCTAGATTAGATTTTGATGTAAAGTATGCTGGTTACTTTTACTTTTGTTATAAACTTCTTCTTCCTTCTTATTCCAACGCTCCAAGATATATAGATAGGGGTTATGATAGCAGTGTAGACGTATTAAACGGCATAGCAGAGGGTTTTGTTAAAGGGTATGCAGGCAATGACCACTCTCTATATAAAAGACTAATTGATGAATATCTTTTGTGGATCTTATTAGAAATTCATGAACATTATATGCTGTTAAAACAAGAGGATTTAAGTTATAAGGTTGAACAGCAAATGGGAAATAAGGATATTCTAGAACAGAGAATGGAAATGTATTTAAAGGAACTGGAGAAACTGATTGGAAATAAGCGCTAGAACTTTATAGATTCTCAGAAACATTGACTTCCAATAACGATCATTATGTAAATAAGCTGTCCATATGGACAGCTTATTATATTTTTTGCTTAGCGTGGGTTTTTTCTGAAATGCTGGCGATACCCCTATTAACTCTTCACGAGACAAGTAAACGGACCTTTATTTAATACTTAAATTATCATTCCGATTTTTACCACAAATTCTTTTTAATTGTATAGCAGGTGAGAATTTTCTGTACTTATTTCGTTTTAGCTTCCATACTTTATGTATGTAGTGCATTCTTATCAATTTTCCCCATTACTTTAACTCGTAGGGGCATTAACTTTAGAAATCTGCTAATGGATAAGCAAGTTAATAATTATACTTGAAAATGGAGTGATACGATGAATAAGACGTATGATGTCATCATTACCGGTGCTAGATGTGCCGGCTCTACCCTGGCAATTTATCTTGCTAAGGCAGGTTTCCATGTGTTGTTAGTGGACCGAGCGAATTTTCCAAGGGACACATTATCAACCCATACCTTTTTCAATAATACTGTCGCTCTTCTTCGAGAAACTGGTGTCCTGGACAAGTTATTGGAAACAAAAGCACCGCCGGTACGGGATATTAAATTTCAATTTGAGGATACCGTGATAGAAGGTCTCATTCCTGAGGTTTACGGAGAGGAAAGTTGTTATTGTATTAGAAGAACTTATCTCGATCATATTCTACTTGAACAAGCCAAATCCCAAATGAATGTAACTGTTTTAGAAGGATTTCGTGTGACGGATGTCATCCGTGATGACGAAACAGTGATAGGCGTGAAAGGTTTAGATGGCGACAACGAGAAACAAGAATTTTTAGCTCGCCTGGTAGTCGGGGCAGACGGCCGATCCTCTATTATTCGCAAACTGGTAAAAAGTGAACTCAAAATAAGTATTCCGGCAACAGTCGGCATCTATTTCGGGTATTTCTCTGGATTTCGCCACGATAATGTCCCTAAATTTGAAGTATACAAGATAAAAGATAACACAGCCATTCTCTTTCCGACGAATGATGATTTATATGTAATTGTCGGCATTTTCCCATTAGAAAATAAGGAATTGATAGGACGGTTGAAATTAAATCCGGAAAGCTGTCTACGCAATTTCTTTACAGATAACTTTCCGAATACAACAATTGGGGCGCGCTTGAAAAATGCAGAACTAGTAGAACCGGTCAAAGGCATTCTCGGATATGATAATTACTGGTATAAAGGAATGGGAAAAGGATGGGCGTTGGTTGGAGATGCAGTTTGTTTTAAAGATCCTGGCATGGCGCAGGGTATCCATGATGCTATATGTGGAGCACGTATATTATCCAATATTCTATCAAAATATAAGGGACAATCCGATCAATCAAATCAAATGTCTGAAGAATATCAAAAGGCAATAGAAGATGAGTTTATGGTTCGGTTTCACATGGGATGCCAAATTTCGAAGAATGAACGCATATCTGAACAACAGGATGCTGTCAACAAGCTAATCAGTTCCCATCCAGAGGCTATAGAGAAGTTTTTAGGGATTTACAATTATGCAAACGAGCCCGCTGCTTTAGAAAAAGAACTCGCACGAATTATGCAATCGATCTAGCAATGATTTTAGAGATTAAGTGATTTAAGTACAAAAATAATTCACTTGTAACAATACATCTAGAAAGATATACCTTTCGAACATATTTAAAGATTACAAAGAAAAATGAATTTTACAAAACATACAAAATATTAAACTCAAAAAAACCAGCGATATTATACACATGTACTGATATAACTGGTTTTTTATATGGATATTTGATGGCCAATTTTACAAATTATAAAAAATTACAAGCTAAGTTTTACATTTTCACAACAATATTTTTGTAATATTATCTTTCTTTTCCCTCTGTTTGATTGGCTTGGAACTCCATTTTTAGCGCAATACTATCCCCTTGGAAAACGTTTTGATCTGTTCCGTTATCCTCAAATATAAACTTTATCCAAAACCAATCCATTTTCCCAGGTTTTAATCCCCCTGTTTCAGTCCACTTAGAATGAAATACTTTTTTGGAGACAATCTCTGAACTTTGTGATTTTAGTTCTGCAAGTGTTGTCTCGTATACAGG
>NZ_FRBJ01000009.1:0-227672 GCF_900142585.1 Bacillus sp. bc15 | reverse complement strand
GTAGTATTAACAGCATTAATCGTATTTCTATCAAGCGTATTAGTATAATAGAAGTTTTAAATCAAACAAAAATGGAAGGAGAATGAGGGATATGAACAGTGAACAAGTGTTTCAAGTAACAAAAACGGATTTATTAGGATCCTTAGGTGGAGCGGTAATATTAACATCATTTATTCTATTCCTTGCAAGTGTATTAGTATGATATATGTAAATACAACCATTCAAAAAAAATAAAGACTCTAACGTATTAGTAAGTAGTTAATATGTTGGAGTCTTTTTTATTTTCTTCTTATATACCTTCAAGTATTAAAGTTACCTCATTATTTAGCATCCATGGCTAATTAGACGCTGCGGTTGCAACTTGATTCAACGAATAATCAAAAATCAACTGAGTAAAAGCCTGATTGGTGAGGGCTGATTAAAGTTTCACTTTATTTCAAAGAGAAAAAAGTCGAATTTTATATGTAAGAAAAAAAGAGGAATTTGACAGAAAAGATAGAAAATTTTAAAGGTCAGAATTTGTTAGCTTGCTAACTAATTTCTATTTATTTATGTTGGAAGCGTTTTCGGTTGGTTTTAAGTATGGACCATTTAATCTATTTACAGGGGGATGAAGATATTATGAAACAAAAATCTATGGATACGCTAGCTGCACAAATGGAGGACTTTTTTCCAGTACGTGATGTAGATCATTTAGAATTTTACGTAGGGAATGCAAAGCAATCGAGTTATTATCTTGCGAGAGCATTCGGATTCAAAATTGTGGCTTACTCTGGATTAGAAACTGGAAACCGTGAAAAGGTATCTTATGTTCTTGTGCAAAAAAATATGCGTTTTGTTGTGTCTGGAGCTTTAAGTAGTGAAAATCGTATTGCAGAGTTTGTAAAGACTCATGGTGATGGCGTGAAGGATGTGGCACTACTTGTTGATGATGTTGATAAAGCATACTCAGAAGCAGTGAAACGTGGTGCCGTCGCAATTGCTCCACCAGAGGAATTAACAGATGAGGACGGTACATTGAAAAAAGCAGTTATTGGTACGTATGGTGATACAATTCATACGCTTGTAGAGCGTAAAAATTATAAAGGGGCATTTATGCCAGGATTCCAAAAGGTAGAGTTTAATATTCCATTTGAAGAGTCTGGCTTAATTGCTGTCGATCATGTAGTTGGTAATGTTGAAAAAATGGAAGAGTGGGTTAGTTATTACGAGAATGTCATGGGCTTTAAACAAATGATTCATTTTGATGATGATGATATTAGTACAGAGTATTCGGCTTTAATGTCGAAAGTTATGACAAATGGAAGCCGTATTAAGTTTCCTATTAACGAACCAGCAGACGGAAAGAGAAAGTCACAAATTCAAGAGTATCTAGAATTCTATAATGGAGCTGGTGTACAGCATCTTGCTTTATTAACAAGTGATATTGTTAAAACGGTTGAAGCGCTTCGTGCAAATGGGGTGGAGTTTTTAGATACACCTGATACTTATTATGATGAGTTAACTGCACGAGTTGGAAAAATCGATGAAGAAATTGATAAATTAAAAGAATTAAAGATCTTAGTAGATCGTGATGATGAAGGTTACTTACTACAAATCTTTACGAAACCAATTGTAGATCGCCCGACTTTATTTATTGAAATCATTCAACGTAAAGGTTCTCGTGGATTTGGTGAAGGAAACTTTAAAGCGTTATTCGAATCAATTGAAAGAGAACAAGAGCGTCGCGGAAACTTATAAGATTTATATCCACCAGCAAAAGTCCCTTTGCTGGTGGAAATTTCATTTTTATAAGGAGGAATCAGGATGAAATTTGTTACATTTCGTCTTCCTTCAAAAGAAATACGGGCTGGATGGCTTGAAGGTGACAAAGTAATAGATATGAATCTTGCTAGTGAAGGGAAAATCCCTTCTTCTATAATGGCTTTTTTAGAGAAAACGGATGAGTATGTAGAAGTAGTGCGGAATATTAAGAATCCAAATAAGGGTATATATGCTTTAGAAGAAGTACAATTGACAGCTGCTCTTCCTAATCCGAGTAGTATTCGAGATTTTTACGCATTTGAACAACATGTAAAAACAGCTCGTGGACGAAGAGGACTAGATGTTGTGCCTGAATGGTATGATATTCCGGTTTTTTATTTTACTAATCATCGTGCTGTAATTGGTTCCGGTGATTTTGTAATTGGTCCGAAAAAGTCTAAAAAGCTTGATTATGAGTTGGAGATTGCTTGCGTAATAGGAAAAGAAGGGCGAAATATTTCTCGTGAGCAAGCAGAGGAATATATTTTTGGTTATTGTATTATGAACGACTGGAGTGCGAGAGACTTACAAGCAACAGAAATGAAAGTAGGTCTCGGTCCTGCGAAAGGAAAGGACTTTGCAACTTCGTTAGGAGCACATCTTGTTACGAAAGAGGAATTAGATGTTTATCGTAATGGTGATCGATATGATTTAGAAATGACTGCTCATGTAAATGGAAAACTATTATCAAAGGGAAACTTCCAAGATATTTACTATACATTTGCTGAAATGATTGAACGTGCTTCAGAGGACGTGACGTTATATCCAGGAGATGTGATTGGTTCTGGGACAGTAGGAACAGGCTGTATTTTAGAACTTGGTACAGAAGAGTGGCTACAAGATGGAGATGTTGTAGAGCTGTCGATTACTGGTTTAGGTACACTACGTAATACGATCAAAAAAGAAAAGGAAGCGGGTGATGGGCATGTTTTATCGTCACATGGGAGAACTACCTCATAAACGACATGTACAATTTCGTAAAAAAGATGGATCGCTTTATCGTGAACAGGTAATGGGAACGAAAGGATTTTCTGGTACGCAGTCTATTTTGTATCATCACTATATGCCAACAGAAGTAGGTCATTCTGCATTATCGCATTCTTGTCAGTTGCAGTATGAAGAGGATGTTGCCCTTTCTCATCGCCACTTCCGAACGAAAGAAAATAAAAAAAGTGGTGATGCAATAAGTGGACGAAATTTCATACTTGGAAATGAAGATTTGTTAATTGGAGTAGTGAGCCCAACAGAAAAAATGGATTATTTCTATCGTAATGGTGATGGCGACGAAATGTTATTTGTTCATTATGGAACAGGGAAAATTGAAACGATGTTTGGAACGATTCACTATAGAAAAGGCGACTATGTAACGATCCCAATTGGAACGATTTATCGTGTTATTCCAGATGAAGGAGAGACTAAGTTTCTTGTTGTAGAGGCGAATAGCCAAATTACAACGCCGCGTCGTTATCGAAATGAATACGGACAATTGTTAGAGCATAGTCCGTTTTGTGAAAGAGATCTTCGTGGTCCAGAAAAATTAGAGACATATGATGAAAAAGGCGAGTTTGTCGTAATGACAAAATCAAGAGGCTATATGCATAAACATGTTTTAGGACACCACCCGTTAGATGTTGTTGGATGGGATGGCTATTTATATCCGTGGGTATTTAATGTAGAGGATTTTGAACCAATTACAGGGCGCATTCATCAGCCACCGCCAGTACATCAAACATTTGAAGGGCATAATTTTGTTATTTGCTCTTTCGTACCACGTTTATACGATTATCATCCAGAGTCAATTCCGGCACCATATTATCATAGTAATGTTAATAGTGATGAAGTTCTTTACTATGTAGAAGGAAACTTTATGAGTCGCAAAGGTGTGGAAGAAGGTTCTATTACACTTCATCCGAGCGGGATTCCCCATGGGCCGCATCCGGGGAAAACAGAGGCAAGTATCGGGAAGAAAGAGACACTTGAATTAGCTGTTATGATAGACACATTCCGTCCGCTTCGTATTGTAAAACAAGCACATGAAACAGAAGATGAAAAGTATATGTATAGTTGGATTGAACAAGGTTCATATACTGTGAAATAAGTAAAAAAAGGCATGCTCTCAATAAGGGAGCATGCCTTTTTTATGGAATCGACATGTATAATAATACCAAAAAGAGTTGTCGAAAGATATATAGAAAGAATGATAAGGATAGTGCATATTCAGAAGAATTTCTACTTGTTTCGACAAAAGTATTGACTAGGAAAAGCGTAATGAGTAAAATAAAAAGCGAATTAAAAATTTTCAGAAAATTTAAAACTTGGAGGAGTGAAAGATGAAGCAAATTTTTCAAAAGAAGCCAATTGCAAAGTTAATGCAAGAAAGTAAGCAAAAAACGTTAGCAAGAACATTGGGCGCGCTAGATTTAACTATGCTTGGAATCGGAGCAATTGTTGGAACTGGTATTTTTGTTCTAACGGGTGTTGTGGCAGCGAAACATTCTGGGCCAGCTATTATATTATCATTTGCGATTGCCGCGCTAGCTTGTGCCTTTGCTGCATTTTGTTATGCTGAATTTGCTTCTTCAGTTCCTGTCTCGGGCAGTGTGTATACGTATACATACGCGACGATGGGGGAAGTATTCGCATTTTTAATTGGCTGGGACTTAATGCTTGAATATTTACTTGCTACATCTGCTGTAGCAAACGGTTGGTCTGCATATTTTCAATCTTTATTAAAGGGGTTTGGAATCCACATTCCGACTATTCTCTCCTCGGCTCCTGGTACAGGAAAGGGTGGAATAATTGATCTACCTGCAGTTCTAATTATTTTAGTGATGACAGTTCTTTTATCTAGAGGTGTTCGTGAAAGTGCACGAGTAAATAACATTATGGTATTTATTAAAATAGCAGTTGTTCTTATTTTTATTTTTGCTGGTTTTAATTATGTGAAACCTGAAAACTGGACGCCTTTTATGCCATTTGGTTTAGATGGTGTAATGGCTGGAGCGGCCACAGTATTCTTCGCATTTATAGGATTTGATGCAGTTTCAACAGCGGCAGAAGAAGTGAAACGTCCGCAACGTGATTTACCAATTGGTATTATTGCATCGTTATTAATTTGTACAGTTCTTTATATCGTTGTTTCGCTTATTTTGACAGGAATTGTTCCATACGGCCAGCTAAATATATCAGATCCAGTTGCTTTTGCACTGCAATTTATTGGACAAGATGGCTTAGCGGGGGTAATTTCAGTAGGAGCAATTACAGGGATTACAACAGTAATGCTAGTTATGATGTATGGGCAAGTTCGTGTTTCTTATGCGATGAGCCGAGATGGTTTATTACCGAAGCGTCTTGCTAAAGTTCATCCGAAATTTAAAACGCCATTTTTAAATACATGGACAACGGGAATTATTGCGGCACTGATTTCAGGATTAATAGATTTAAATGTTTTAGCACATCTTGTAAACATGGGGACATTGTCAGCATTTGCACTCGTAGCTGTTGCGGTAATTGTAATGAGAAGAACCCATCCAGACTTACCAAGGGCATTTAAGGCTCCGCTTGTACCGTTTTTACCAGCGTTAACAGTGATTTTCTGTTTATACTTAATGCTTCAATTATCGGGGACAGCATGGATTAGTTTTGGGATATGGATGGTTATTGGTATAGCGGTTTACTTCTTATATAGCCGAAAACATAGTGCTTTAAATAATAGTAAAAAAGAAGAAGATGTTGCGAATTTATAAGCGGAAAAAATCCATTCTAATTCTGTTAGAATGGATTTTTTATTTGAAAATTTACATTTTTCTGAACTTATTATAAGATAATTGTTGGCTAACTAAAGGAGTGAAATGATGAAAAATACGTGGCGTGAGTTAAGGGAGATGGACCGTAACGTATGGATCCGATTTATTGGAGAGACGTTAAATGGAATTGCAATGATGATGTTAATGCCTTTTTTTGCATTATATTTAAAAGATAAGGTAGATTCGTTGTTGGAAGTTGGGGTTATTATGGCGCTTTCTCCAATTGCTGCAAGCTTTGGGTCACTTATAGGAGGGAGAATTGCTGACATATATGGAAGAAAGCCGATTATGATATTTTCTATGGCAAGTAATGCATTATTAATGCTCGGTTTTCTATTTATAGAAGGATTTATTCCATATGCAATTTTATCTATTTTTTTAGGATTAAGTAATTCTTTATTTCATCCAGCTGCATCAGCTATGGTCGCAGATGTAACGGCACCAGAAAAAAGAACAGAGGCATATGGTTTATTACGAATGGGACACAATATAGGTGCTGCGATTGGTCCGATAATGGGAGCATCAGTAGTTGTGTTGTCAAAGAATCTTGTGTTTATTATTGCCTCTTCTACAATGCTATTTTATGCGTTACTTGTATTGCTTCTTATTCAAGAGACGATGCCAAAGAGGACAGATAAGGAAGAACATAAAGAAAAGGAATCTGGGGCAGTTTGGAAAATTGTCATGCGAGATAAGGCATTAATGATTTACTTATTAGCAGGTATTATCATTTCGATGGGGTTTTCTCAAACAGAAGGCATGTTGCCACTACATTTTGATAACGAAATGAAGCGTATTTTTGGAGCGAATAATCCATATCCATATTTAATGGCGTTAAACGGACTATTAGTTGTTTTATTCCAATTTCAAATTTCAAAATGGGCTACGGATAAACCAGTCGGGAAGACGATGTTATATGGTGCATGTTTGTTCGGGATTGGATTGTTTTTTATAGGGTGGTTACCGAAGTGGTTTGGAGAGTTTAATACAAATGCTACAGTTATTTTAATAACACTACTGTTCGTTTATGCTATATATACGTTAGGTGAGATGATTATGTCGCCTGTACAGATGACATTTGTAGCAAACTTGGCCCCTGAGCATTTGAGAGGGACTTATATGGGCGCTGCAAGTTTGCAGTGGATTACAGGAAGCGCATTTGGTCCACTTTTGGGAGGTTTTTTATTAGATCGATTACTTGGCCACTTGCTATTTACAATTTTAGCTGTAGGATGTGTAGTTGCAGGTATTGTATATATTTCTTTAGATCGCCTTGTTGAGCAAAGGCAAAAAGATACACTAACCAAGCAATCTTCTTAGTAAATAGGTGACATACACAAAAAAGGGGATTTCTACATATTTTAGGTACATAACTAGATAGGATTACCATTTCATTTTAAAATTCACCTTTGTATAGTAGTGGAATAGAAAAAGTGTAGAAAACCAATAAGTGGTGTCATTTAATTATTTGTGGAAGTTACATTTTATTTCAAATAGGAACTACCTATTTTTATAAAAAGTGCTAAAATAGAAAAATGAAAACAATTGGTTAGGGTGATTTCAGTGACAAAAATTAAATTAGGTTTATTATATGGTGGAAAATCAGCTGAGCATCAAGTTTCGTTACAGACGGCTCTTGCTGCTATTAAAGCGTTAAATCAAGATAAATTCGAGATTCATCCAATTTATATTACAGAACAAGGTCAATGGGTACGTGGTGAGCGTATTGAAGGTGAAATAACAGATGTTGAAGCTTTAAAAATGAGTGGTGCAGAAAATGCGATTTCTCCGTTATCATTAAGTACAGAGATTATTCCATCTGCAGCTTCTGAGGAAAACGCTATTGATGTTATTTTCCCATTACTACATGGACCAAACGGTGAAGATGGAACGGTTCAAGGATTATTAGAATTGATGAATATTCCGTATGTAGGAAATGGTGTTCTAGCATCATCTGCTGGTATGGATAAAGTTGTTATGAAAAACATCTTTGCAGAGGCTGGTTTAAAACAAGCAAAATATGCGTCTTTCATTCGCAGTGCATGGGAAAAAGATCGTCAGGAAGCTTATTCTAAAGTAGAAGATAAGTTAGGATATCCTTGTTTCGTAAAACCAGCAAACCTTGGTTCAAGTGTTGGTATTAATAAGTGTAAAAATCGTGAAGAACTTGAGAATGCATTTGTAGAGGCATTTCAATTTGATCGCAAAATTATTGTAGAAGAAAATATTGTAGGTCGTGAAGTAGAAGTTGGGGTACTAGGTAATGATGAGCCGAAATGTTCAGTTGTAGGTGAAATCGTTCCGAAAAAGGACTTCTATGATTATAAGTCGAAATATATCGATGGTGATACGGCGTTAATTATTCCAGCTGAAATGACAGAAGAAGAATCTGATGTGATTAAGCGTGATGCAATTATTGCGTTCCAATCATTAGATGGTGCAGGCTTAACGCGAGCTGATTTCTTCTTAACGAAAGACGGAGAAGTGTATATTAACGAAGTAAACACTATGCCAGGATTTACACCGTTTAGTATGTTCCCTCTATTATGGCAACATACTGGGTTACCGTATCCAGAGTTAATCGAAGAGTTAATTCGTTTAGCGATTGAACGTCACGAAGAAAAACAAAAAATTAAATATACAATCTAACAAAAAAAGGAGGAAGCACTATTCGTAGGAATAGTGCTTCCTCTATGTAAGGAGCGTTTCTATATGATAAAGCGAATGTTAAAGCAAGTAGAACAGATGGTAAATGGTACTGGATTAGCAGAGCAATATGAGGGAACTATTATTCAAGGCGTGTCTATTGATACGAGAAAAATTGAAAAAGGAAACTTATATGTTCCGATTCAAGGGGAGCGTTTCGATGGACATGCTTTTGTAGATAAAGCAGTTGAAAATGGAGCTGTAGCTACATTGTGGATGAAAGATGTAGCAAATCCACCCGAGAATCTTCCGGTTATTTTTGTAGAAGATACGCTATCTGCACTGCAAATGTTAGCGAAAAACTATCGCGATCAATTGGATGTTAAAGTTGTTGGTGTGACAGGTAGTAACGGTAAAACATCCACGAAAGATATTGTGACAAGTATTCTCGCGACTAAGTTCAAAGTTCAAAAAACAGAAGGAAATTTCAATAACCATATTGGGTTACCTCTCACTATTTTAAACTTAGAAGAAAATACAGAAGTAGCTGTATTAGAAATGGGTATGTCAAGCCGAGGAGAGATTGAATTTTTATCTAAGTTAGCTCGTCCTAATGCAGCTATCATTACGAATATTGGTGAAGCACATTTAATGGATTTAGGATCTCGTGAGGCCATTGCTGAAGCGAAATTAGAAATTGTTACAGGGTTACAAGAAGGTGGCGTGTTCGTATATAATGGAGATGAGCCGTTATTAACGAATCGTGTTCCTGAAATGAATTTAGCAGCGGAAACAGTTACGTTTGGTGATGCAAGAGCCAACGATTACTATCCAACAACTGTAACATTACAGGCAACTGGGACACATTTTAAAATGAATAGAGATGAAAATATTTCATTCTACCTACCGGTGTTAGGAAAACATAATGTGTACAATACACTTGCTTCAATGGCAATTGCGACACATTTTGGTGTGACGTGGGAAGAAATGAAACAAGGTTTAGTAACACTTCAAATGACGGGCATGCGTATGGAGATTGTAAAAACGGATAGTGGATTAACAATTATCAACGATGCTTATAATGCAAGTCCGACGGCTATGGAGGCAGCATTCCATTTAATGAATGGTTTAGATGGATTTACTAAAAAAATCGTTGTGCTTGGTGATATGTTAGAACTTGGAAATCGAGAAGTGCAGTTCCATTATGAGGTAGGTAAATTAATTGATCCAGCAAAAATCTCACATGTATTCACATACGGTAGATTAGGAGCTCAAATTGCTGAAGGAGCAAAAATTAATTTCCCTAATGAACGTGTAAAGGCGTATGATAATAAAGAAGAGTTAGTAAGAGATTTACAAGCAGTAGTCGATGCGAAAGATGTTGTATTAATAAAAGCATCTCGCGGTATGAAATTAGAAGAAGTAATTACGATGTTGAAATAATTGGTGTATATAAATAGGGATGATAGTCACGAAAATAGAAGAAACTTATAATAAGCGCTTACAGTAAATGATAAAAAAATAAAAGTAAAGAAAAAGGCCCTGAATATAAAATAAGGTAACAGTTGGGTTTGCTTTTTACACATACAAAACTTATAATTGATAAAGTGTAATAACGTTTAGAAGTATTTTCGTGAAGAATATACGCCCGGTTATATACGTGAGCATTCAGGAAAAGGGCTTTTCCGCAAATTCGGAAAACGCCTTTTTTTAAATGATAAGTATAGGATAGAAAAGGAGAAGTAACATTGACAACATTTCGAGAATTAGGATTAAGTGAGTCTTTACTGCAATCGGTTGAAAGTATGGGCTTTGAAGAGGCTACGCCGATTCAAGCTGAAACAATTCCACATGCATTGCAAGGTAAGGATATTATTGGGCAAGCGCAAACAGGTACAGGGAAAACAGCAGCATTCGGATTACCACTATTAGATAAAGTGGATACAAATAAAGAAGCAGTTCAAGGTATTGTTATCGCGCCAACGCGTGAATTAGCAATTCAAGTTGGAGAAGAGCTATACAAAATTGGTAAACATAAACGTGTTCGTATTCTACCAATTTATGGTGGTCAAGATATTAACCGCCAAATTCGTGCTCTAAAAAAACACCCACACATTATTGTTGGTACGCCGGGTCGTATTTTAGATCATATTAACCGTAAAACACTTCGCTTACAAAACGTAGAGACTGTTGTTCTTGATGAAGCGGATGAAATGTTAAACATGGGCTTCATTGAAGATATTGAAGCGATTTTAACAGATGTGCCAGAAACACATCAAACATTATTATTCTCAGCGACAATGCCAGATCCAATCCGTCGTATTGCTGAGCGTTTCATGACTGAGCCTCAACACATTAAAGTAAAAGCAAAAGAAGTAACAATGCCAAACATTCAGCAGTTCTATTTAGAAGTGCAAGAAAAGAAAAAGTTTGACGTGTTAACACGCTTACTAGATATTCAATCTCCAGAGCTTGCGATCGTATTCGGTCGTACAAAGCGTCGTGTTGATGAATTATCAGAAGCATTAAACTTACGTGGTTATGCAGCAGAAGGTATTCATGGTGACTTAACACAGGCGAAACGTATGTCTGTATTACGTAAATTTAAAGAAGGTGCTATTGAAGTTCTTGTTGCAACAGACGTTGCTGCACGTGGTCTTGATATTTCAGGCGTAACACACGTATACAACTTCGATATCCCACAAGATCCAGAATCATACGTTCACCGTATCGGTCGTACTGGCCGTGCAGGTAAAAAAGGTATTGCAATGTTATTTGTAACACCACGTGAATCAGGACAATTAAAAAATATCGAGCGTACAACAAAGCGTAAAGTTGATCGTATGGAAGCACCGACACTTGATGAGGCATTAGAAGGTCAACAACGTTTAATCGCTGAAAAACTTCAAAGCACAATCCAAAATGAGAACTTATCATACTACAAGCGTATTGCAGAAGAAATGTTAGAAGAGAATGACTCTGTAACAGTAGTAGCTGCTGCTTTAAAAATGATGACTAAAGAGCCGGATACAACTCCGATCGCTTTAACATCAGAACCACCAGTTGTTTCAAGAGGTGGCGGTTCTAAAAAACGTGGCGGTAACGGAGGCGGATACCGTGATGGTAACCGTAATCGTAGTCGTGACGGACGTGGCGGTGGCGATGGTCGTAACCGTGATGGACGTAATCGTGACGGAAACCGTGATCGCAATCGTGATGGAAACCGTGATCGTAATCGTGATGGTGGTAGTCGTGGTCGTAGAGGTGAAGGTCAAGGTCGCCCAGGATCTTCAAATGGACGCGGCGAAAGAAAACATCATAGCCGTCCACAAGCTTAATAAAAAAGAGAATGCCCTTTGTTGGCATTCTCTTTTTTTATTTCTGTAATTGTGCATACTACATAGTAGTTATGATAGAAAAGGGGCTGTTATATGCTTGTAAGGCTTGGTTACGTTGCGATGAGTGTGCATTTGAAGAATGCATCCCCATCTCAAACGATGACGTACGCACAGTTTCAGAAAATAGATGATCGTGATGCTGCAATTCGTAAACTTGAAAGAATTGCTAATTCCAATTTGGAAAATTGTTTACGTTTATTAAAGCATAATAAGGGACATGACATATCTTTCTTTCGGCTTAGTTCTAAGCTCATTCCTTTAGCGAATCATGAGGAATTGCTAGAGTGGAACTATATTCGTCCTTTAAAAGAAAAATTGAAAGAATTAGGTGAATATGCAATTCATATGAATATGCGAATTGATTTCCATCCAGATCATTTTGTTGTACTAAATTCACCTGAGGAGAGTGTTTTTAAACAATCTGTAAAGACATTGCAGATGCACAAAAAATTATTAAAAGGCATGGGGATTGAACATAAGCAACGATGTGTACTACATGTTGGAGGAGGGTATAAAGATAAAGAACTTGCATTAGAGCGTTTTATAGAGAATTGGTCTAATGTCCCAAGGGGTATTCAAGAAATGATTATATTAGAAAATGATGATACAACTTTTACGTTAGAGGAAACATTATATTTAGGAGAAAAATTAGATATTCCCGTCGTGTTTGATTTGCATCACCATATGATGAATAATGAGCAAGAAGATTGGTATGAAGATTGGGCACGTGTTGTTCATACGTGGGAAACATCTTTGTTACCGGTTAAAATGCATATCTCTAGCCCTAGAGAGGGAAAAGATCCAAGAGCTCATGCAGATTATATTAATGTAGACGCATTTTTATCTTTTTTAAGAAGGATAAAGGGAAGTGTTCCGCAAATTGATTGTATGATTGAGGCGAAGATGAAGGATGAGTCTTTATTTCAATTAATGAGGGATTTAAACGAACAGGTAGATGTAGAAATTATCGATGGTGCAAGCTTTTATATTAAATAAGCTTTGCACCATCGTTTTTTTTTGTTAAAAAGGGAGTTAAAATGCCGCCGGTTATTAAACCTGTTAAATGACTGATCGGATTGGCGGAAGGATTAAAGAAAGTAAATAGCAGTAATAGAAGTATCACAATTGAGAAAATGGCAATTTCTTTTGGTTTTGAAGAGCGGTATCGATTGTACAATAAAAATAATTGTGCGCCTAATAGTCCGAAAATACCACCTGATGCACCTGCGTGAATATATTCAGGAGGCATAATAATATAAGAAGAAATATTTCCGGAAATTCCAGAAAGAAAAAATAGAATAAAAAAAGAAAAGTGTCCGAGTTGCTTTTCGATAGAAGAACCAAGTGCAAACAAAAAAATACTATTAGAAAGAAAATGTTGTAAGTCTACGTGTACCAGAAGGGAAGTTATGACACGCCACCATTCTCCTTTAGCGATATATTCATTAGAGGCTGCCAGTGGGAAGAGGAAAAAGTCGCCTAATATCATCATGACTAAGTGAATAAAAAGTAAGGTGAGAATAGTCGGTTGTAAAGAAATCTGAGTAGATCTTATTAGCATACGGTTACTATCACCCCTTTTGCATCAGAAAGATTCTCTGTTATTCTTATCAATATGAAAGAAGAAAGTTAAATAGAAGAAGGGGATTTTGAAATGATTATAGGGATTGGAATCGATATTATTGAATTAAATCGTATTGAAAAAATGCTAGATGGAAAGCTTAAATTTATGGAACGTATTTTAACAGAAAATGAACGTAATGTTGCTATGGAGCTGAAAGGAAGTCGTCTTACAGAGTTTGTAGCTGGAAGGTTTGCAGCGAAAGAGGCGTATTCAAAAGCTGTAGGTACTGGTATCGGGAAAGAAGTGAGCTTTTTAGATATTGAAGTGGAAAATGATGAAAGAGGTAAGCCGATTCTGATTACAAGTACAGAGTGTGTTGTTCATTTATCAATTAGTCATAGTAAGGAATTTGCTGTTGCTCAAGTTGTTTTAGAAAGCTCGTCACGCTAGTCTGCATATTTTATATCTTTGTCTCATATATTTGAGGTAGCGATAAGGAAGGTACATCTTCCATTCATTTATAGGGGCAAAGGGGCTGAAGTGATGAAAAGGCGTCTGTTTTTAGTTCTTGTCGGTTTGTTGACCGTTTTTGTGTTGGCGGGTTGTGTGGAAAAGAAACAAGATGATGTCGTGAGAGATTTAGAGGCAAAAGTAAAAGGGATGAAAAGTTATCAAGCTGAAGCGAAATTATCTATTAAAACAGGAAATGAGCCTCAGGAGTATAATGTAGAGATTTGGCATAAGGAACCGTCTTTTTATCGTGTGAATTTAAAGAATGCAAAAAAAGATCAGAGCCAAATCATTTTAAGAAATGAAGAAGGTGTATTTGTATTAACGCCAGCACTTAATAAGAGCTTCCGTTTTCAAAGTGATTGGCCGCAAAATAGCAGCCAGGCTTATTTATATGAATCACTTGTAAGAGATATTTTGCAGGATAAGAAAAACCTTACTTTCGAGAAAACAGATAAGTATTATATTTTTAAAACAAAAACAAACTATCAACATCAAAATATGTTGCCGAAACAAGAGATTACGCTGAAGAAGAGCGATTTGACTCCAGTTTCAGTGAAGTTAATGGATAATGATCAAAATGTTCTTGTAAAAGTAGATTTCTCTAAGGTGAAATTCGATGCGAAATTTGATAAAGGTGCATTTGATACGAAACAAAATATGTCTAGAGCGCAGGTAGATGTTCAAACAACAGCGAAAGAAGACAAACCGTTTGCTATTTTGTATCCACTTGATACACCGCAAGGTATGACTCTGCAAGATGAAAAAGAGTTGAAGACAGACAGTGGCAAGCGTGCGATACTCACATACACTGGAAATAAGAAATCCTTTACTTTAATACAAGAAAAGGCAAAAGTTGCAGAGGCTTCATCAGCGGTAAGTGTAAGTGGAGAACCAGTTGATCTTGGGTTTACGATTGGTGCATTGACGAAAGACTCTGTAACGTGGTCGCATAACGGAGTAGAATATATGCTCGTGTCTAAAGGTTTAGAGCCGAAGGAGCTACTAATGGTTGCTCGTTCAGTTACAGCGAAGCAGGTGAAGTAGACTTCTTAGACGTGGTGATATATGTGCACCACGTCTTTTCTTAGTTTGAAGGTGGATTTCATAAAAGAAGCATATAAAAGAATAAGCTTCGCATATCGTGTATAAGGAAGTGTATTTATGGAAGAAGCACCATTTTACCGTGACACTTGGGTGGAAGTGGATTTAGATGCCATTTATAACAACGTTACACATATTAAAGAGTTCATCCCAAGTGATGTAGAGATTTTTGCTGTAGTTAAAGCAAACGCGTATGGGCACGATTATGTACCGGTGGCTAAAACGGCATTAGAAGCGGGTGCAACAAGGTTAGCTGTGGCTTTTTTAGATGAAGCTTTAGTGCTTCGGAGGGCTGGTATTACTGTGCCGATTTTAGTGTTAGGTCCCTCGCCGCCGCGTGATGTAAATGTAGCTGCTGAAAATGATGTAGCGCTAACTGTTTTTCAAAAAGAATGGGTGGACGAAGCAATTAAACTTTGGGATGGTTCATCTGTGATGAAATTCCATATTAACTTTGATAGTGGTATGGGGAGAATTGGAATACGTGAAAGAAAAGAACTGAAAGCATTTTTAAAGAGTTTAGAAGGTGCACCGTTTTTAGAGTTAGAAGGAGTATACACGCATTTTGCAACGGCAGATGAGGTTGAGACTTCGTATTTTGATAAGCAATATAACACGTTCTTAGAGCAGTTAAGTTGGTTGAAAGAATTCGGAGTGGATCCTAAGTTTGTCCATACAGCTAATAGTGCTGCCACGTTACGTTTTCAAGGGATTACATTTAATGCAGTGCGAATTGGGATTGCAATGTATGGATTATCTCCTTCTGTAGAAATACGTCCTTTTTTACCATTTGAATTAGAACCGGCGCTATCACTGCATACGAAAGTAGCTCATATTAAACAGGTGATTAAAGGTGATGGAATTAGTTATAACGTCACTTATCGAACGAAAACTGAAGAATGGATCGCGACTGTAGCGATTGGTTATGCAGATGGATGGCTTAGAAGATTACAAGGATTTGAAGTGCTTATAAATGGTAAAAGGGTACCGATTGTAGGGCGAGTAACAATGGATCAGTTCATGATTCATCTTCCTTGTGAAGTGCCGCTTGGTACGAAAGTTACGCTTATTGGAAGGCAGGGAGATGAGTATATTAGCGCTACAGAGGTTGCGGAATATTCAGGGACTATTAATTATGAAATTATTGCAACGATCAGTTTCCGTGTGCCAAGAATATTTATACGGAATGGTAAGGTTGTAGAGATAATTAATTACTTGAACAATATATAGAAGGTAGTATGATTGCTTCTTGTCATTGGAGTGACTGTTCATTGCTGGATAATAAGCTCTTTTTGATGAGAAGCTTTTTACTTATAATCATTTTTTATATAAGTTACACGTAAGTTTTGAAGAGGAGTTCTATTGTTTTTAGTTAGTTATGAGATAAAAAATTTAAGAAGATGAATGTTTTGTTTATGAATTGGAAAACATAAGCAAGGAATAAGGAAGTCTTTGCAACAGGCTCCATACAATGGTATTATTACAATAGGTGTCATATATATATTTGGGTGTGTAGTTGACGGTGGAGGTGTATTTTTGTGTCCGAATCAAGTGTAACTACTGAAATCGTGGTTCGGTTGCCAAAGCAAATGGTAACGGAATTGGACGGAATTGGAAAACAAGAGAATAAGAATCGCCATGAACTAATTTGCCAGGCAACACAATTGTTATTGCGTCAACATAAGACGAAGAAACGCTACCAACATGAATCAATGCGACGTGGGTATATTGAAATGGGAAAAATTAATCTTGGTATTGCATCTGAAGCTTTCTTAGCGGAGTATGAAGCAGCTCATACAGTAGAACGCTTAGTTAGCGGGGGGTAATATTTTGATTGTAAAACGCGGCGACGTGTATTTTGCAGACCTTTCCCCAGTTGTTGGTTCTGAGCAAGGAGGCGTTCGTCCGGTTCTTGTCATTCAAAATGACATCGGAAATCGTTTTAGTCCAACGGTGATTGTAGCGGCTATTACTGCACAGATTCAAAAAGCGAAATTACCCACTCATGTGGAAATTGATGCGAAAAAGTATGGTTTTGAGAGAGATTCTGTTATTTTACTTGAGCAGATTCGAACAATCGATAAGCAACGCTTAACGGACAAAATCACTCATTTAGATGAAGTGATGATGAGTCGTGTAGATGAAGCGTTACAAATTAGTTTAGGACTAATAGATTTTTAAATCGGCAGTTTAAGTTGCTCTCTTTGAAGGGCAACTTTTTTTTATTATAGAGGAGGTTACGGTTGTATATGGAAATGGTAGATAATCGACAAGCGTTAATGAAAATGTTAGTGAAAGAATTAGGCTTTAGCGAAAAGCAAGTTCGTCATGTTATTCAATTAACAGAAGAAGGTAACACAGTTCCATTTATTGCTCGTTACCGAAAAGAATGGACAGGCTCTTTAGATGAGGTGCAAATTCGTGCGATTTTAGAGAGATGGCAATATATGATGCAACTTGAAGATAGGAAGGAAGAAGTTATTCGTCTTATTGATGAGAAGGGAAAACTGACAGGAGAGCTGAGACAGCAAATTGTTAAAGCTACAAAGTTGCAGGAAGTAGAAGATTTGTATCGCCCATATAAAGAGAAAAGAAGAACGAAAGCGACGATTGCAAAAGAAAAAGGGTTAGAACCGTTAGCTGAATGGTTGTTGTTATATAAGAAAGAAGATCCGGCTAAAAAGGCAGTGGAATTTATTAATGCAGAGAAAGAAGTGCAATCTGCAGAAGAAGCTTTACAAGGTGCACAAGACATTATTGCAGAAATGATTTCAGATGAAGCTACGTATCGTAGTTGGATTCGAAATATTACTTTTAGAAAAGGTATTATGTCTTCGTCTGTAAAAGGTGAAGAAAAAGATGAAAAGAATATATATGAAATGTATTACAGTTATGAAGAACCATTGCAAAAAGTAGTACCACATCGTGTATTAGCAATGAATCGCGGTGAGAAAGAAGATATATTGAGAGTTTCTGTTGTCCCACCAGTAGATGAGATATTAAATTTCTTATATAAGAAAGTAATTCGTGATAACGATTCTAAAAGTGCGCATTATGTACAATTAGCGATTGAAGATGGTTATAAACGATTAATTCAATCTTCAATCGAAAGAGAAATTCGTAAAGAATTAACAGAAATAGCTGAAGAACAAGCGATACATATTTTCTCTGAGAACTTACGTAACTTATTATTACAACCTCCGATGAAAGGGAAAGTCGTGCTAGCGGTAGACCCGGCATATAGAACTGGTTGTAAATTATCTGTAGTAGATGATACGGGGAAAGTACTACATATTGATGTTATTTATCCGCATCCGCCTGTTCGTAAATATGATGACGCAAAAACGAAAGTTCTTTCTATTATAGATAAATATCAAGTTGAAATGATTGCAATTGGTAATGGGACAGCATCTAGAGAAACAGAGGAATTTATAGTAGATGTATTACAAAGTGTGAAACAGGAAGTCTTTTATATTATTGTAAATGAAGCGGGTGCTAGTGTATATTCAGCTTCTGATTTAGCTCGTGAAGAATTCCCGAATTTACAAGTTGAAGAGAGAAGTGCCGTTTCTATTGGAAGACGTCTGCAAGATCCACTGGCTGAACTTGTGAAAATTGATCCTAAATCAGTTGGGGTTGGACAATACCAACATGATGTATCTCAAAAGAGATTGAATGAGTCATTAACATTTGTAGTAGAGACAGCTGTTAACCAAGTTGGGGTTAATGTAAATACGGCTTCGGTTGCATTGTTACAATATGTTTCAGGTTTATCGAAAACTGTTGCGAAAAATATTGTGGCAAAGAGAGAAGAGGATGGGAAATTCACAAAGCGCACGGAATTAAAGAAAATCCCACGTTTAGGTGCAAAGACGTACGAACAATGTATAGGTTTCTTGCGTATATTAGAAGGAGCGAATCCATTAGATCGAACAGGTATTCATCCCGAACAATATAAAAATGTTGAATTGTTATTGAAGAGTTTAGGGTTATCGATAGATGACGTAGGACAACCGCAATTACAAAAGAGATTGGAAGAAGTAGAGATTCCTAAGTTGTCTCAAGAAACGGGGGTTGGGGAGCCGACGTTAGTTGATATTATAGATGCGCTCATTAGCCCAGAACGAGATATGAGGGATGAGTTGCCTAAACCACTTCTGAAAAAAGGGATTTTGAAATTAGAAGATTTAAAACGTGGTATGGAACTAGAAGGAACAGTGCGTAACGTTGTTGATTTTGGTGCTTTTGTTGATGTAGGCGTAAAGCAAGATGGTTTAGTGCATATTTCTAAGCTTAGTAAACAGTTTGTAAAGCATCCGTTAGATGTTGTATCAGTAGGACAAATTGTAAAAGTATGGGTAGATGATATTGATACAAAAAAAGGACGCGTTGCACTATCTATGTTGCCGATTGAATAGTAAGAGAAGAGAGCAGATGAAACTGCTCTTTTTTTATAGAATAAAAAGTGTAATGGATTATGAGTTTTGATGTATTTTGCTATAATAAAACCAGCATTCATTTAGCAATTTAATTTGATACCGGTTTTTTTCGAAATATGCACGTTGCATCTGTTTTTTTAGCCACGTAGGCATAGGAATCCCTCCTTGTTTAATCCTACTCTCAAAAATCTAAAGTGCTATTGATGAGAGGTTGGTGAGTGGATTTCTATTCATGTTGTGTTTTTAGAAACCACGCGTCTTGAATGAGGATGGGTATATGTACTATTTAATATATGTATAAGAAGCGTGAAAAGTGTAAAAATATTTTTTTGTTTAGGAGGAATGAGAATGGGCGAGGGAGAAATTCAACGGCTAGTGGAAGAAGTATCGCTACAATACTTCGGAATGCCGTTTTTACATAAAGCAACGTTCAATAGTAGGCTGCGTACAACTGGTGGGCGTTATTTGTTGAAGAGTCACAATGTTGAACTGAATTATCGATATTACGAAATGTATGGTAAGGAGGAGTTAATCGGAATCATCAAACATGAACTGTGTCATTATCACTTGCATATTACAGGAAGAGGGTATAAGCACAGGGACAGAGATTTTCGTGAGTTGTTAAAGAAAGTTGATGCACCTCGTTTTTGTAAACGAATGATTAATGAAGAGAAGGAAAAAAAGATTTATAAGTATGAATGTATGGAGTGTTTACTTCAATATGTAAGAAGGCATCAAATAAATACAAAAAGATATGTCTGCGGAAAGTGTAAAGGGAAACTCAAACCGATATCGAAAACATCTTGACAGTAAAAACGCAATCCAGTATATTATAAACATGTCACGTTTGAACAAGATGTTGTTAAAAACTTCTTGACTTACAGAAAGAATTTTTATAAGATACAAATTGTCTTCATTATTCCGCAGTAGCTCAGTGGTAGAGCTATCGGCTGTTAACCGATCGGTCGTAGGTTCGAGTCCTACCTGCGGAGCCATACAGAGAAGTACCCAAGTGGCTCAAGGGGCTCCCCTGCTAAGGGAGTAGATCGCTAACGCGGTGCGAGGGTTCGAATCCCTTCTTCTCTGCCATACATATTGGCCCGTTGGTCAAGTGGTTAAGACACCGCCCTTTCACGGCGGTAACACGGGTTCGAATCCCGTACGGGTCACCACTTTGGAGGATTAGCTCAGCTGGGAGAGCACCTGCCTTACAAGCAGGGGGTCGGCGGTTCGATCCCGTCATCCTCCACCATATGAATTTTATATGAATAGTATTATCGCGGGGTGGAGCAGTACGGTAGCTCGTCGGGCTCATAACCCGAAGGTCGCAGGTTCAAATCCTGTCCCCGCAACCAAATGGTCCCGTGGTGTAGTGGTTAACATGCCTGCCTGTCACGCAGGAGATCGCCGGTTCGACCCCGGTCGGGACCGCCATTTTAATAAGGCTCGGTAGCTCAGTCGGTAGAGCAGAGGACTGAAAATCCTCGTGTCGGCGGTTCGATTCCGTCCCGAGCCACCATTTATTTCAATAAAATACGCCGGCTTAGCTCAATTGGTAGAGCAACTGACTTGTAATCAGTAGGTTGGGGGTTCAAGTCCTCTAGCCGGCACCATGTAAGTTTCGGAGGGGTAGCGAAGTGGCTAAACGCGGCGGACTGTAAATCCGCTCCTTCGGGTTCGGCAGTTCGAATCTGCCCCCCTCCACCATTTACATAGGGGCATAGTTTAAAGGTAGAACTGAGGTCTCCAAAACCTCCAGTGTGGGTTCGATTCCTACTGCCCCTGCCAAATATATTTACACAACATGGCGGTTGTGGCGAAGTGGTTAACGCACCGGATTGTGGCTCCGGCATTCGTGGGTTCGATTCCCATCAGTCGCCCCATTTTTATTTTAAAAATTACAAATAATTTAATTGATACTTACATATAATTAAGTAAGAATTCGATGGGCTATAGCCAAGCGGTAAGGCAACGGACTTTGACTCCGTCATGCGCTGGTTCGAATCCAGCTAGCCCAGCCATTTTTGCGGAAGTAGTTCAGTGGTAGAATACAACCTTGCCAAGGTTGGGGTCGCGGGTTCGAATCCCGTCTTCCGCTCCAATAAAATTTAATATGGCGGCATAGCCAAGTGGTAAGGCAGAGGTCTGCAAAACCTTTATCACCGGTTCAAATCCGGTTGCCGCCTTTTCTTTTGTGCCGATGTGGCGGAATTGGCAGACGCGCACGACTCAAAATCGTGTTCCTTCGGGAGTGTCGGTTCGACCCCGACCATCGGTATCATGAACGTCGTAAAAAAACTCTATACAATTAGTATAGAGTTTTTTTGTGTTTTCTTTTCATTACATGACAAAATAAGCACAAAAAGTGTACGGTGAGTAAACTGCGAAACATTAAAAGGATAAAAACAAACATTCAATTTTATCCTTTTAATTGCGGTATTCTATAATATGCCCTTCGAGCACTCTAGAGAGAATTTCTCCACCCGGGTGACATGAAGTTAAATCCGACACCACCAGTAGATATTAGTACATGATCAGCTGTTAATTTCGTAATTTCTAAAAACTTCTTTTCAAACTTTTCTCTGTTGTATTTGTACATAGTTGAGTGGCACGACCACATGTGCGTTGAAGTACTCAACCAGTCCCTTAATTCCTTCAATTCAGGAAACGCCTCAAATTGGATTGGTTCATCTAATTTCATGAATCTTACTTGATAGATAGTTGGGTTTAACTCCTCTCCTATTCCTTTAAAAGCATGTAATTTTTTCTCATTTGAATGTGTCATAATTCCCCCTTTACCTTTTCTTCAAATTTTTTCCTATTTTTATTGTACAACAATAGAAAGTAATTATGGGGATATTATGGAAATCGGTATCTGCAATATAAAAAGACTCTAATAGAAATGTTAGAGTCTTTTTTGTTAAATTATATTATGTGATGCTAAAATTCGTAATAAACTTAGGAATTCATGTATAATATAACTTGTCGAAAGAACAAAATGATAGTGATTTATATTATGTCTGTAATATGAATCAAAAATGAACTTTTTATATTTCTTTTAAAAATGTGTTGAACACACATTATATTTCATATTAATATTTTTATGTAGATTTAAAACGAGAAAGAGAGTGGAAAGTATGGGCCGTAAATGGAACAATATTAAAGACAAAAAAGCATCAAAAGATGCAAATACAAGCCGTATATACGCGAAATTTGGACGTGAAATTTATGTGGCGGCAAAACAAGGCGAGCCAGATCCAGAATCAAATCAAGCGCTTAGAGTCGTATTAGAACGTGCGAAAACATACAATGTACCAAGAACAATTATTGATCGTGCAGTTGAAAAAGCAAAAGGCGGTTCAGAGGAAAATTATGACGAGCTTCGTTATGAAGGATTTGGACCAAATGGAGCTATGGTTATTGTAGATACACTTACAAATAACGTAAACCGTACTGCAGCAGATGTACGAGCTGCATTTAGCAAAAACAGTGGTAACATGGGTGTAAACGGTTCTGTAGCTTACATGTTTGATGCGACAGCTGTTATCGGCCTTGAAGGTAAAACATCAGATGAAGTTCTTGAAATTTTAATGGAAGCAGATGTAGATGCACGTGACATTCTAGACGAAGAAGATGCTGTTATCGTGTATGCTGAACCAGATCAATTCCATTCAGTACAATCTGCACTTAAAGGTGCTGGTGTTGAAGAATTTACAGTTGCAGAATTAACAATGCTTGCACAAAGTGATGTTACACTTCCTGAAGATGCTCAAGTACAATTTGAGAAAATGGTTGATGCATTAGAAGATTTAGAAGATGTACAACAGGTTTACCACAACGTAGACTTAGGAGAGTAATACGATGAAAGCCCCTTTTCGTTTAACGAATAGGGGCTTTTTTTATGAAGTTAATTAAGGTGATGAATTATTAAAGGTATTTTGGTGTAGATAGGGAATATGCTTATAGGGATATATGAAATAACCATTATTTCTAGGAGGCTTAGTATGGAACATAAGACACCAAAGCATATAGTTGCCGTAGCAGGTTATTTAACAAATGAGAAAAATGAAGTGTTATTAACAAAGGTACACTGGCGAGCTGATACGTGGGAAATGCCAGGAGGACAGGTAGAAGAAGGAGAAGCACTCGATCAAGCTGTCTGTAGGGAAATAAAAGAGGAAACAGGGTTAACGGTGAAGCCTATCGGAATTACCGGGGTTTATTATAATGCCTCTATGCACATTCTAGCTGTTGTTTTTAAAGTAGCATATGTGAGTGGCGAAATAAAAATTCAACCTGAAGAAATACAAGAGGCTAAATTTGTTGATTTAAATGAAGAGAACATAGATGAGTATATAACTCGTCCTCATATGAAATCCAGAACGCTTGATGCAATGAGTGCAACACATTGTATTCCGTATGAAACGTGGGAAGTACAGCCATATAATTTAATAGGAAGATTGTAAAGAAAAGAGTAGCTGATTTGAGATACATTCAAATCACTACTCTTTTTTGTATACTGTTTAAGAAAAAGGTCAAAATAATAATAGTGTTAGTATTGATTTATAGAACGTTTGTTCTGTATAATGTATATGTTATATACATTAAGATTACTAGATACTCAAAAGTACATATATTTGTAGATGATATAATTAAAGTATAAAGTGAAAATATAATAGCCTTAAGGCTTACTCTGTTATTGGTTATTCGTGATTGAATATAATCTATAATCTATATTCAATATTTCAGATGAATAGTAGATAAAAAAGGTCTGTGATACAATACTTTTTTACCCCGCTATTTGCCGGGAACGTGATTGGTGAGGGCTGATTAAAGTTTCACTTTATACCTTACAATGATGTAAGGTACGTGTAAGAGAAATCGATGGGATATTTTTTTACAACAATGTATTCTTAAAGTAAGAGTTATATGCTGTGTGGAAAAGAGGTGTTCAAGATGAAAGAACGAGTATTATCTAGGGTGAACTATCATCAAAAAGTTGCATTAAATCCAATGACTAAACTTTTTTATAAAGCCATTATATTATTATTATTGTTAAGTTGTACGTTATTATTCATTGGAAATGTAATGATTGAGAAAAGTGACATTAGTAAATTACATGTACCGGCTAATTTAGAGGTGCCAGAATCATTAACACATGCATTTATTGCGACAGAAGATAAAAGATTTTATCATCATAACGGTTTAGATTATATAGCAATTATTAGGGCCTCTGTTGAGAATATAAAGGCTGGTGGTGTCGTGCAAGGAGGAAGCACGATTACACAGCAGCTATCTAAAAATGCTTTTTTAACTAATGAGCGTACATTTTCTCGTAAGTGGAAAGAGATTTTTTATACGAAAAAAATTGAACGCACATTTACGAAGGATGAAATTTTAAAATTATATGTAAGTAACATTTATTATGGTGAAGGAGCATGGGGAATTGAAAAAGCAGCAAACCTTTACTTCGGTAAAAAGGTGAACCAATTAACGTTGGCGGAAAGTGCAATGATGGCTGCTGTAGTAAAAGCACCTGCTTATTACTCACCTGCCCAAAATTATGATAAAGCAGTAGAGAGACGAAATGTTGTGTTGAGACTAATGGAGAAAGAAGGCTATATAAGCCATGATGAGTATGTTCAAGCAGTTAGTGAGAAATTAGTAATTCGTCATGATATAAAAATAGAGCAGTCGATGTTAAATAGTGCGCGTAAAAAAGCAGTAAGTTAAGAGAAGTTCCTACAGAGGAGCTTCTTTTTTTGAATAAATTGTGACAAATTGTGACACAATATCGTCACAATTATTGTGTTTTTGTAATTTATGTGAGCGTGTTCATTGCGTGACGTATATAAGTGTTGATATTATGTGTATTGTGTACAATGCTGTATACAGAATATGAATTTAAAGAGGAATGTATATGAAATCAAATAAACTCATGGCTCTTGGTATAGTTTTTTCTATCGCAGTATTGATTGTAATTGGAACAATTGCGTATAGCATCATAAATGACAAAAAAGATAAAGGGAATGAGATGTTTGCTTATTCCACGCAACAATCTTTAGGGAAAGATGATGCTCCAGTTAAGGTAGTTGAATTTGGAGACTTTAAATGTCCTGCTTGTCGTACTTGGGATGTAACAGTATTACCTCGATTAAAAGAAGAGTATATTGATAAAGGCAAAGTGCAGTTATATTTTATTAACTTCCCATTTATCGGAAAAGACTCGGATTTAGGTGCAGCAGCTGGTGAAGCAATTTATAAACAAGATAAAGATTCATTCTGGATTTTCTATGATGAGATTTATCAAAATCAAAAGAAAGATACGGAAGAATGGATTACAGAAGATTTGCTTCTTAGCATTGTGAAAGAGAAACTTCCAAAAGTTGATGTAGAGCAATTTAAGAAAGATTTACACAGTAAAGAAATTACAGAAAAAGTACGTAAAGATTCAGATCGTGCTCAAAAATTAAAAGTTCAAGGTGCTCCTTCAGTATATGTAAACGGAAATCTTGCAAACCCTGATTTCGATAGTATGAAGAAGGCCATTGATAAAGAATTGAAAAAGTGATGAGGTCTCTCATCACTTTTTCGACTTTTTTCGATAAAATTCTTGCCTCTATTTTTTTAACATGCTATACTACTTTACATAAGTTATTCTAATATCTTATATGTAATTCATATTTGCGGGTGTAGTTTAGTGGTAAAACAAGAGCCTTCCAAGCTCTGGTCGAGAGTTCGATTCTCTTCACCCGCTCCAAATTTTATTAAATGTTTTTCTATAAATTGTGATCAACGCAGTGTTTCGTTTCCGAGATAAACGAGGCATTGCGTTTTTTAATGTTTGAAAAATATAATTACATGCGAAAATAGAAGTAAATAATAGTATTCCAAAAGTGAATTACTAACCAATAAAGTCGTTACATAAGGGATGATGGATTCATCTGAGGAGGCGATTAAGAGTGGATTTTGAACAATTAAAGCAAGATGTAATTGCGTATAGTAAAACAATTGGCATAGATAAAATAGGCTTTGCGAGTGCTTCTCCTTTTGAGGAATTAAAGCAGCGCTTAATCCAGCAACAACAATTAAATTATCAATCTGGATTTGAAGAGCCTGATATAGAGAAGAGAACGAATCCGCAACTTTTATTACCGGGTGCTAAATCAATTATTGCGATTGCTTTAGCATATCCTTCAAAATTAAAAAATGCACCATTAAGTAAGCGTGGAGAACGCCGTGGAATTTTTTGCCGTGCTTCTTGGGGACAAGATTATCATCTTGTTTTACGAGATCGTTTGCAAAAATTAGAAGCATATTTAATTGAAAAACTTCCAGATATAGAAGTGAAGTCCATGGTTGATACAGGTGAATTAAGTGATCGAGCTGTATCAGAGCGTGCAGGCATTGGCTGGAGTGGGAAAAACTGTGCTATTATTACACCTGAATTCGGTTCGTACGTATACTTAGGGGAAATGATTACAAATGTTCCATTCCCGCCAGATAAGCCGATAGAAGATCAATGCGGGGGCTGTACGAAATGTATCGATATTTGTCCTACAGGTGCTTTAATACAGGGGGGACAGTTAGATTCGAAGAAGTGTATTGCGTTTTTAACACAGACGAAAGGATTCCTACCTGAAGAATATCGCGATAAAATAGGAAATCGTATATATGGATGTGATACGTGTCAGACTGTTTGCCCGAAAAACAAAGGAATGGATTTTCATAATCATCCTGAGATGGAGCCGGATCCTGAGCTAGTTAAACCATTATTAACGCCACTTTTAACAATTAGTAATCGTGATTTTAAAGAGAAATATGGGATTATGTCAGGGTCATGGAGAGGGAAAAAGCCACTGCAAAGAAATGCGATTTTAGCATTAGCACATTTTAAAGAAGCATCGGCAATTCCTGATTTAATTGGTGTTATGAAAGATGACCCAAGACCGGTATTGCGCGGAACGGCAGCATGGGCACTTGGGAAAATTGGGGGAGATGGAGTAGGCGAAGCGATTGAGAAAGCGATGGAACGTGAGAAAGATGAAGAAGTACTTCATGAAATGAATCGCGGGCTTGAATTGTTAGCACAGAAAAAAGAGTAGATAATATTTCCCTTTTTCATATTGTAATATGGGAGGGAAACGAAATGGCTGTAAAAATGAATATTGAAAAGCAAGTACAACAGTTTTTAGCATATATCACAGAGAAACGAACAGACGTGGATGGTATTGCTGAGGATTTACTACAAATGGCACAGAGAAAGAAACAATTGTTTCAAAGGCGTAGTGCACATATAGTGAAAGCAATTGCGGATGTTTCTTTCATTAGACAATTAAATAGTAATGACCATCAAGAAATTGATTATCAAATACATTTTAAATATTTAATTAAGCATAAAGAATTATTTTATATTGAAGAGGAACAATTAAAACGAAGAGTTTGTTTAAATAATAGTCGGATTATAGGCGATTATGATATTGAAGTGTCAGAAGAAATTAGAATGGGTGAGACATTAGAAAGGGAAATTACGAAAGAGAAGTACGGTTCTTATCAGTATAATCGTTTAGAGGCAGTGAAATATGCAGAGCGTTGGTGGGATGACCGAAATCCTATGTATCGTAATTTCCCTGATAATTGTACGAATTTCATTTCTCAATGTCTTCATACTGGAGAAGTACCTATGAACGGATATCCTAATATTCGTAAAGGATGGTGGCAAAGGGAGAATCAGTGGAGTTGGAGCTGGGCTGTTGCACATTCTTTTTATTGGTATTTGTCAGGTGCTACAACAGGACTTCGAGCAGAGGCGGTAGAGAGGCCAGAAGAACTTATTCTTGGAGATGTAATTGCTTATGATTTCGAGGATGACGGAAGATGGAATCATACGACGATTGTAGTAGCAAAAGATGCAGATGGTATGCCGCTTGTAAATGCACATTCAGCAAATAGCCGTCGACGTTATTGGAACTATGAAGACTCTAGTAAATATACACCACAAATGAAATATAAATTCTTTCATATTATTAATGGGTAGAGATTTTTCGCTCAAGTGGTATAATACGTAGTAGACAAAAAACAGAGGTGAATATCGCGTGGGAGTACATGTTGTTTTATATCAGCCAGAAATTCCAGCAAATACAGGAAATATTGCTCGTACTTGTGCAGCAACTGGAACAGAATTACATTTGATTAGACCGCTTGGATTTTCAACGGATGATAAAATGTTAAAGCGTGCCGGATTAGATTATTGGCAGCACGTGAAAATTACGTATTATGATTCAATTGAAGAATTTTATGAAAAAAATAAAGATGGTGAATTCTTCTATTTAACGAAGTATGGCGAGAAAGCTCATACAGCGTTTGACTATAGCAAGCGCGAGAAGGATTACTATTTTGTATTTGGAAGAGAAACAAACGGCTTACCAGCTAATGTAATCGAAGAAAACTTTGATCATTGTTTACGTATTCCAATGACAGATAAAGTACGTTCATTAAATTTATCTAATACAGCAGCAATTTTAATTTATGAAGCATTCCGTCAACAAAATTACCCTGGATTAGATTTAGAAATCGTTTATTAAAAGTCGCCATATGGCGACTTTTTTTTATAAAATAAAAATAATATGTGATCATACGTTTAAAAGAGAGGACATAATCATATAGAATGGGATATATGATTAAAAATAGATAAGACGGGTTGAGATAAATATGAAGGAAGAATATAGTAATCAAAATACCTTTTTAAGTATGATAGATATGGATTTAATTAGACAAGGGTTATTACATGCTATTCAAGATTTAGTATTTATATTGAAAGTTATTGATGATGAAACGTTTAAATATATGTATGTGAATAAAATAGGAATGGATTATGCTAGGTTAAGCGAAGAGTGCTATGGAAAAACTTTTGCAGAAGTATTACCGAAAGATATAGCGGGGATATTGCAAAGGCAATATGAAAAAGTAGTGAGAGAAGCGAAAGCACACACTTTTTGTGATGTAGTCAAATTACCAAAAGGTGAGATACATTATGAATCTTCACTTAATCCTGTCTGCGATGAAGAAGGAATATGTCAATTTGTTATTTGTATTACAAGAGATATTACAGCTCAAATTGAGGAGAAGACAGAGATAGAGGAAAAACAAATGTTATTTAAGTCGTTACTGGAATATAATAATGACTCAATTATATCTATAGATTCTATAGGGAGAGTTACATATGCAAATCCGGCAACGTATGAAATATTTGGATACCGGTATGAGGAATTAAATAATAAATTTATTTTTGAATTTATTAATAAAGAATATGAAAAAGATTTTCAAATTATATTTAAGGGATCGATGCAAGGAAAAGCAAAACAAATTGTTTCAAAGAAATATGTTCATAAAGAAGGGTACGAGCTATATATTTCTTTGAGAACTATCCCGATTATTGTGAACGGTGAAATTGTTGGAGTGTATATTGTTACGAGAGATGTTACAAGGCAAGTATTAAACGAAATGCGAACAGAATATTTAGCTTACTATGACCAGTTAACAGGATTAATGAATAGAATTTCATGTACAAATAAGTTAAATACTTTTTTAAAAGAGAGTATAAATTTTGCGCTTGTATTTATAGATTTAGATGAGTTTCATCGTATTAATGATACATTTGGTCATAAAGAGGGAGATAAAGTATTACAAAAAGTGACAGAATGTTTAAGCAATCTAAAAATAGAAGGTATGCACTTATTTAGAGAACACGATGATCAATTTGTTATGTTGATAGAAAATATAACGAAAGAATGTGTAGAGGAAGTTGCAAAAAGCATACTGAAAAATATTAGTGAATATTTTGTAATTGAGAAAGAAGATGTATATTTAAGTGCGTCAATTGGAATTGTAATGGCTCCAGCAGATGGAGAAGATGAAAAAATACTATTTCAGAGAGTCGATGCTGCCTTAGAAAAAGCAAAAGACAAAGGAAAAGGACATTATCATTTTTATTGTAGTGGATTAGACTGTGAGCGTGAACAAAGGTTTATAATAGAAAACCAGTTACATCGTGCTATAGAAAAAAATGAATTTTTCTTATATTATCAGCCACAAATTAATATTGAGACGAAAAAAATAGCTAGTATGGAATCTTTAATAAGGTGGGAGAATAAGGAATTAGGATTTGTTTCTCCAAACCAATTTATTCCGTTGGCAGAAAGAACAGGATTTATTATTAAGCTCGATGAATGGGTAGTAAATCAAGTGTGTCAGCAACTGCGCGAATGGTTAAATAAAGGATATGAAGTGGTCCCAATTGCAGTTAATATTTCAGCTAGACACTTTCGCTCTATTACATTAATAGAGATGATTACACGGGCTTTAAATAAGTACAATGTACCAGCTCATTTATTAGCGATAGAGGTTACAGAAGGAGCTCTTATACATAAAGATATATCGAAGAGAGTGTTACTACAATTAAAAGAAGAAAATTTAAAGATTCATTTAGATGATTTTGGAACAGGTTATTCATCTTTAAGTTACTTAAAAACATATCCAATTGATACTTTAAAAATTGATCGTTCTTTTATGGAAGGTATACATATAGATGAACGTGATACGAATATTACAGCTGCAATTATTCATTTAGCTCATACTTTAGAATTGAATGTAATTGCAGAGGGAGTAGAAAAAAAGGAGCAAATACAGTTTTTGAAAGAAAAGAATGTGAAGCTTGTACAAGGTTATTATTATAGCCGACCACTATCCAAATATGATATGGAAAATATGTATTATAAATAATGCATAAAAAATGATGTGCTAAAAGCACATCATTTTTTATGTGTACCTGGTTTGTCATTGTAACCGGATGTAAAAATCGCTGTAAGAAATGTGAGTGATACACCTAAAATTAATAATAATTTCATACTAATATCCTCCTTACTTTTTTCGGTTCACGAGTTTTATTTATTACCCAAAATGTATGTAAGGTTCTTAGAAGAAAAGAATTTATTTATAATGAATAGCAGTGTAAAAACGTTAATACCTATATTATACAGAATTTTCTTTGAATTTTGGAGAGAATTTTAGCGTGCTATTATATATTTCGTTTTGATTTAAAGAATGTTTAAGGACATCCTAGCATACCTTTTATAATAATCCGATTGAACAAGGAGATGGGGGAGGAGCTATAATGGATATTCTAAAAAAGATTGAACAGCATCGAGCAGCAGAAGAACGTTTACAATGGGAAGGTACGTTTGCGGAGTATTTGGAGCTTGTGAAAGAAAGACCATGGGTGGCTCAAACAGCACACTCTCGCATTTACAATATGATAAAAGATGCCGGAATTGAAGAAGTTGATGGTAGAAGAAAGTATAACTTCTTTAGTAATCAGCTCTTTGGATTAGAGGATGCTCTAGAACGTCTTGTAGAGGAATATTTTCATCCATCTGCAAAACGATTAGATGTTAGAAAAAGAATTTTATTATTAATGGGTCCTGTTAGTGGAGGGAAATCAACGTTAGTTACGATGTTGAAACGAGGATTAGAAACATATTCAAGAACAGATCGCGGAGCAATTTTTGCAATTAAAGGATGCCCAATGCATGAGGATCCACTGCATTTAATTCCACATCATTTACGAGATGATTTCTTTGATGAGTATGGAGTTAGAATTGAAGGGAATTTATCACCACTAAATGTCATGCGTTTAGAGCAAGAATACGGATCAAGAATTGAGGATGTAGTTGTAGAGCGTATTTTCTTCTCTGAAGATCGCCGTACAGGGATTGGTACATTTAGCCCGTCTGATCCAAAATCACAGGATATTGCAGATTTAACAGGTAGTCTGGACTTTTCTACGATTGCAGAATATGGTTCAGAATCAGATCCCCGTGCGTATCGATTTGATGGAGAATTAAATAAGGCAAACCGAGGAATGATGGAGTTCCAAGAGATGTTAAAATGCGATGAGAAGTTTTTATGGCACTTATTATCGCTTACGCAAGAAGGGAATTTCAAAGCGGGAAGATTTGCGCTTATTTCAGCAGATGAATTAATTGTAGCGCATACGAATGAAACAGAGTATCGCTCATTTATAGCAAATAAGAAAAATGAAGCATTACACTCAAGAATTATTGTAATGCCAGTTCCTTATAATTTACGAGTAAGTGAAGAAGAACATATTTATGAAAAAATGATTCGTGAAAGTGATGTGTCGAATGTTCACATTGCACCACATACACTTCGCGTTGCAGCAATGTTCACTATTTTAACTCGTTTAAAAGATCCGAAGCGTCCGGATATTGATTTAATTAAAAAGATGCGTTTGTATGATGGAGAAACGGTAGAAGGTTATAATGCGATTGATGTAGAAGAATTACAACGCGAATATCAAGATGAAGGTATGAAGGGTATTGATCCTCGTTATGTCATTAACCGAATTTCGTCTACAATCATTCGAAAAGAGGTACCATCTATTAACGCGTTAGATGTACTTAGATCTTTAAAAGATGGGCTGGATCAGCATCCATCGATTAGTAATGAAGACCGTGAACGTTATATGAATTTCATCTCATTAGCGAGAAAAGAATACGATGAAATCGCGAAGAAAGAAGTACAAAAAGCGTTTGTTTATTCATATGAAGAATCAGCTAAGACGCTTATGGATAATTACTTAGATAACGTCGAGGCGTACTGCAATAAATCGAAATTACGTGATCCGTTAACAGGGGAAGAAATGAGTCCAGATGAAAAACTAATGCGCTCAATTGAAGAGCAAATTGGAATTTCAGAAAATGCTAAGAAAGCATTCCGTGAAGAGATTTTAATTCGCATTTCTGCTTATGCCCGTAAAGGAAAACGCTTTGATTATAATTCACATGAACGTCTTCGTGAAGCGATTCAGAAAAAACTATTTGCTGATTTAAAAGATATAGTGAAAATTACAACATCAACGAAAACACCGGACGAAAATCAGCTTAAGAAAATCAATGATGTTGTTGCACGTTTAATTGATGAGCATGGCTATAATTCTTCTTCAGCAAATGAATTACTACGCTATGTAGGTAGCTTGTTAAACCGATAGTTTGATAACAAAACGCTGTCTCTTGTATTTTGCGGGACAGCGTTTTATTATCCGTTCATATGTGTGTAAAGTGTCATACCTTGTCCAAATGTAATAAATTAAGATGCAATTTCATGAATTTATTGTCAATTATTTTTACAATATGCATATGATAGAGTAACCAACCATTCATACGAAAAAAGCCAACACAATACAATATGTTGCAAAGTAAAAATGTGTGCAACAATGCATTGTGTTTCTTTCTTATCAGTGGCTGAATATTTCTTTCTATTATGTGAGTGGCAAAATTTTGTTTAGGATGCTCGGGGTATTGTATGAAAAACGTTATAAATGTTTATGGGATGATTTTCTATGGGCAGTTACCTTTCAAATATTCTAGCTTGCACATTACAGAACAAAATTTGTAGCTTGCTGTTCATACAGGAAGACAATTACAGTAAGGAGGGAAAGGAATGGGCGAAGAAAATCAACCAAATTATACGATTTCACAGGAAAACTGGTCCCTCCATCGCAAAGGATATGACGACCAACAGCGCCATCAAGAAAAAGTACAAGAGGCAATTAAGAATAATTTACCCGATCTTGTAACAGAAGAAAGTATAGTTATGTCTAATGGCAAGGATGTTGTAAAAATACCAATTCGTTCTCTAGATGAATATAAGATTAGATACAATTATGATAAAAATAAACATGTTGGGCAAGGAAACGGTGACAGCAAAGTTGGTGATGTCGTTGCGAGAGATGGATCAGGTGGTCAAAAACAAAAAGGGCCAGGAAAAGGGCAAGGAGCAGGAGATGCAGCTGGGGAAGATTACTATGAAGCTGAAGTCTCTATTTTAGAATTAGAGCAAGCGTTTTTCAGAGAGTTAGAGCTGCCTAATTTAAAGAGAAAAGAAATAGATGAAAACCGGATTGAACATGTTGAATTTAATGACATTAGAAAAACAGGATTATGGGGAAATATCGATAAGAAACGAACAATGATATCCGCATATAAACGAAATGCGATGCGTGGTAAAGCATCTTTCCATCCAATTCATCAAGAAGATTTAAAGTTCCGTACTTGGAATGAAGTATTAAAGCCAGATTCAAAGGCTGTTGTGTTAGCGATGATGGATACGAGTGGATCGATGGGAATGTGGGAGAAGTATATGGCACGTAGTTTCTTTTTCTGGATGACAAGATTTTTACGCACAAAGTATGAAACAGTTGATATTGAATTTATTGCTCATCATACAGAAGCGAAAGTCGTTACAGAAGAAGAATTTTTTTCAAAAGGAGAAAGCGGTGGAACAATCTGCTCCTCCGTATACAAAAAAGCACTCGAGCTAATCGATAATAAATATTCACCAGACCGCTATAATATTTATCCATTCCATTTTTCAGATGGTGATAATTTAACATCAGATAATGCTAGATGTGTAAAGCTTGTGGAAGAATTAATGAAGAAATGTAATATGTTTGGATATGGGGAAGTGAACCAGTATAACCGCCACAGTACACTCATGTCAGCCTATAAAAATATTAAAGATGAAAACTTTAGATACTATATTTTAAAGCAAAAAGCAGACGTATTTCATGCGATGAAAAGCTTTTTTAGAGAAGAATCAGGTGAGAAAATGGCATAACCTCTTTTAAAGAGGTTCTTTTTTTGTAAACTTTTTATTTTTTCAGTTGACAATGATAATGAAAATCATTATCATTTATTCGAGAAATGATTACATTTCGAATTATATATTTCAGAGGAGATGTAAAGTTGAAACAAAATAAAAGAAAACGTATAAATGCAATGATTATAGTGGCGACGTTATCACTTCCGTTTGCTGTTTATTCAACACCTGCTTTAGCGGCAGTAGCAATTGAGACGAATAAAACGGGACAAGGTTTAGAAGATGGTACATATGACGCTGTTATTAAAGCGTATAAAGATAAAACGAATGAAGAGTCTATGGCAGCTGTTTATATAAAGGATCCGAAACTAACAATTGAGAATGGAAAGAAAATTGTAACAGCAACGTTAAGTGATAGTGATTTCTTTCAATACTTGAAAACAGAGGATATTCATACTCCAGGTGTGTTTCATGATGTGAAAGTAATATCAGAAGATAAAAAGAAAAATGGAACGAAAGTGATTCAGTTTGAAGTAGGGGAATTAGGAAAAAGGTATAATATGCGAATGCATATTTATATTCCAACAATGGCCTATGACAATAAGTACCAAGTACAGTTTGAAGTAAATACATTGAATTTAGAGAACAATGTTCCAGAAAAACAAAAGGAAAATAAAGAGGATAAAGTGGATCAACAAGATGAAATTGGAAATGTAATAGTAGATAAGCAACTACAAAGGCATATTAATAAATATAATTTGAATAGAGAAAATCTAGATACCCCAATAACTAAGGAAGATTTATTAAAAGTTAAATCTTTAATAGTCGTTGAAGCTAAAAATAAAGGAATACAAGACGTAAGCGGTCTAGAATATATGACGAACTTAGAAAACTTAAAGTTGGAAGAAGTTAAGTTAAAAAATATAAAATTTATCTCGGAATTGAGACAATTAAAATCATTAAGTATAACCTATGGTGAACTTGAAGATATTGGACCTTTGGCTGAGTTAGAGCATATTGAGTTTTTAACTTTGAGAAACAATAAAATCTCAGATTTAAGCCCATTAAGCCAAATGAAGAAGATTAAAATGCTAGATTTAAATAGTAATTATATAAAAGATATTAAACCATTATTTACAGTGAAATCTTTAAGGACTTTGACTGTGGCAAATAATCAAATTAGTAATGATAACCTTGCTGGAATTGAGCAATTGAAAAATGTAAAAAACTTATCTTTAAGTAACAATGGACTTACGAATATTGAACATATTACATCAATGAAAAAATTAGTAGAGTTAGATCTTGCTAAAAATGAATTAGAAAACATCGAACCTTTATCAAGATTATCTACTGTACAATCACTTAATTTAGAAGAAAACTATATTTCAGATATAACGCCACTTAGTCACTTAACAGACTTATATGATTTAAAGCTAGGTTCAAATGAAATTCGTGATGTTAGACCTGTTCAAGAGCTAGGAAAAAGAATATATATCGATATTCAAAGACAAAAAATCTTTTTAGATAATGTAGAAAAAGATAAGGAAGTTAAAATACCTATCTATAATTTACAAGGAGAGCCACTTGATACTATTCAATTGAAGAGTGAAGATGGGATAGTTAATAATGGTTCTGTTAAATGGGGGACTACTGGTGAAAAAACATACGAATTTACGTTGGATATAAAGCCAGAAGAGAATCGTATTAAGTTTAATGGAACAGTAATTCAAAATGTTGTTGAAAGATTAGACGAAATCAAGGAAACAATAAAAGAGGATAATGAACAAAAGGAAAATGTAATTCTCGATAAAACTTTACAACAACATATTAATAAAGAGAATTTAGGTAGAGAGAATTTAAACGCTTCTATTACAAAAAAAGATTTATTACAGATTAAAAAATTAGAGATACTTAAAGAAAATGGAAATGAGATAAAAAATATAACAGGTTTAGAGTACATGACGAACTTAGAAAAACTCACTTTAGAAGGAGTAGGCCTGAAAAATATTGAGTTCATCTCAAACTTGAAACAATTGAATAATGTGAATGTATCTCATAATCAAATTGAAGATATAACACCACTATCTTCATTGGAAAATTTACAGTGGTTAAATCTTGCGGACAATCATATTAAAGATGTAACGGTTATTGGTTCCATGCTAAACTTATTTAGCTTAAATTTAGCTGGAAATGAGATTCGTGATGTAAGGCCGTTAATACAATTAGGTCAGTGGTTTACAATTGATGTTGGAAGACAAAATATCATTTTAAATGATGCAAAAATAAACGAAGAAATTCAAGTTCCTGTATATGATTTAGAAGGAGAAAGTATTGAAAATATTCAATTGGTAAGTGAGGGAGGGACGTTTAATAACGGAGTAATAAAATGGAGTACCCCAGGTGAAAAGGTGTATAAATTTGATTTAGATTCTGATGAAATTAGCATAAGGTTTAACGGAACAGTTATACAGAATATAGTGGAAAAAGAAGAAGAAAAAGAGCCGGTAAAAGAAATTGAAGAAACAAAAGAAGAAGTGAAAGAACCGGTAAAAGAAGTTGAAGAAGCGAAAGAAGAAGTAAAAGAACCGGTAAAAGAAGCGAAAGAAGAAGTAAAAGAGCCAACAAAAGAAGTTGAAGAAACAAAAGAAGAAGTAAAAGAACAGGTAAAAGAAGTGAAAGAACCAATAAAAGAAGTTGAAGAAATAAAAGAAGAAGTGAAAGAACCGGTAAAAGAAGAAGTGAAAGAACCGGTAAAAGAAGTTGAAGAAACGAAAGAAGAAGAAAAAGAATCAGCAACAGGATTGGATCAAGAGCCAAAAGGGAATAATCAAGTTGTTGAAAAAGAGAGAAGAAAAGCAGATACTTTAAATAAACAACATGCTAATAAGTCTGAGGAAGATAAGAAATCTTTACCATCAACAGGCGGTGAAGCTAGCACATCGACTTTACTTTCTGGAATAACACTTGTTCTTTCCGCACTAAGTATGTTCGTATTTAGAAAGAGATTATTTAAGAAATAAATAACGTTTAATCTTATTATTATATATAATTAATTTTTACTTTTTTGAGAAGACATTATCATGGCAGTTTCATTAGAAACATGCATATGATGATGTCTTTTTGTATGAGAAATAGAGTGAAAAACCCATTCGTATGAAAATAATATTTCATATGAATGGGTTTTATTAATTTACTTTTTTCCTCAGTCATCACGGATTCAGAAGTAATTTGAGGTGCCAATTGTTACATAACTTTTTTTATTTTTTGAGATACTTCTTTCGTTTGCGAATTAACATCTTCTTTTCGCAGCTCTTTAAAGAGCGAAGTAACCATAAGAACGACTACGATAGAAAATGGTAGTGCTGCGATTATAGCTGCGATTTGTAGTGCATTTAATCCTCCAGCTTGTAATAAAATAGCGGCAATTATCGCGATTGTTAATCCCCATATAAGTTTTAAACTATTTTTCGGTGATAAGCTTCCGTTACTCGTTTGCATGGAAACAACAAATGTTGCTGAATCGGCAGAAGTAACGAAAAATGTGGCTACTAAAATTAACCCGATAATCGTTAAAAATGTAGAGAATGGTAGATGTGAAATAACAGCAAATAATCCAATCTCTGTACCATTTTTTGAAATTTCATCAGCTATTCCAAGCGATTGGAACATTTCCATATGAATTGCGGTACCACCAAATACTGCAAACCAAAATGTACAGATAAGAGTTGGGACTAATACAACTCCAAAAATAAATTCTTTTATTGTACGCCCTTTAGAAATACGTGCGATAAATGTGCCGACGAATGGAGACCAAGAAATCCACCATCCCCAATAGAAAATAGTCCAGTTTTCAATCCAAGAAGAAGATTTTTCATTAAATGCTCCTAAATTTAATCCCATACTAGGCAAAGCTCCAATATAAGAACCGAGTGTAGATGTGAAATATTTCATAATAAATACGGTTGGCCCTAAAAGTAAGAAAGAGATGAGTAAAATACCTGCAAGAGAGAAATTCAAGTTACTCAAATATTTAATCCCACGATCTAAGCCAGTTTGTGCACTTGTTAAATATAAAACAGCGAAGATAGCTATAAGTACGAGCTGGGTAAGTAAAGTGTTATGAATGGAAGGGAATAAATAGCTTAATCCTCCAGCAATTTGTTGAGCACCAATCCCAACAGATGGTACAATGCCAAACACTGTGGCTAAAACAGCTAAAATATCAACTGTTTTTCCGATACGAGAATTTTTCGATCGATTAAATAATGGAGTAACTGTAGCCCCGATAGTGCTACCTTTTTGTTTGCGGAATGTGAAATATGCAATTGTTAAAGCGACCATTGCGTATAGTGACCACGGAAAGAGTCCCCAGTGGAAAAATGAATATTGCATAGCGAGTTTGGCGCTTTCTTCTGTACCTGCTTTTCCTGTTAATGGATCTGTAAAATGTGAAATCGGTTCAGCGATTCCATAAAAGAGGAGTCCAATTCCCATTCCTGCCCCAAACAACATGGATAGCCAAGATGGATAATTATATTTTGGCTTTTCTCCATCTTTACCAAGACGAATAGAACCGTACTTAGAAAATGCTAAATAAGCAGCCAAAATAATCATTGTAGTCATAAGTAGAGAGTAAAACCACCCAAATTTATTGAGGATAAATGAGTTTAAAGAAGATGTAACACTTTGTAAATCGTAGCCTTGTATCCAACTTGCTGGGGTAATTCCCCATATAATGAATAATGTTGTTAGCAAGAAGGAGATATAAAATACACTGTTTTCTTTTTTTATCATAGAATCCCACCCTTATTTAATAAAGTTAACAATTATAGTAATCATAACAATTAAGTTTTTAATTGTCAAAAAACTCCCTTTTTTTAACATGAAAGGATGTAATTTGTTTTAGGGAGGTAAAGAGCAATGCGTTCACGATATGTACAAATTATAGGAAGAAATAATATGAAATATTGCATTTTATATTGTTACATCCAGATTTTATGTTAAATTCTTGAATGGAATATTAAAATAGGGGGCAAGGATATGAACAAGAAATCAAAGATCAATAAAGTGATGCTTAGCATTAGTACAATGGCTTTATCGTTAGGCGCACTTCAAACTCATGCAGCAGCGGAAGAAAAAGTACCGTATAACGTGTTGAAAACGAAACCGGTTGGAATTGAAAAGTCGGTAGATGAAGTTGGACATATTTCAAAAGTTGATGAAACTTTATCATTTCAAGAACGTTTAAAAGTAGGAGATTTTTCACAGCGACCAGCATCTATTACGAAGAAAACTGCAGTAAAGCAAGTTAAAGAAAGCTATTCAATGGCTGATTTAAACAAAATGAATGATCAAGAATTGGTTGAAACGTTAGGCAGTATTAAGTGGCACCAAATTACAGACTTATTTCAGTTTAATGAAGATGCAAAGGCTTTTTATAAAGATAAAGGAAAAATGCAAGTCATTATAGATGAATTAGCTCATAGAGGTAGTACATTTACAAAAGATGATTCAAAAGGAATTCAAACGTTTACTGAAGTGTTGCGTTCAGCTTTTTATCTTGCATTTTATAATAGTGAATTAAGCGACTTAAATGAAAGAAGCTTCCAGGATAAATGTTTACCTGCTTTAAAAGCAATCGCAAAAAATCCAAACTTTAAGCTTGGTACAGTTGAACAAGATACAGTCGTATCTGCATACGGTAAATTAATTAGTAATGCTTCAAGCGATGTTGAAACGGTTCAATACGCATCGAATATTTTAAAGCAATACAATGATAATTATACTACTTATGTAAATGATCGAATGAAGGGACAAGCAATATACGATATTATGCAAGGTATTGACTATGATATACAGTCGTACTTAACTGAGGCTCGTAAAGAAGCGAATGAAACGATGTGGTATGGAAAAGTAGATGGGTTTATTAATGAAATAAATCGTATTGCTCTTCTAAATGAAGTAACGTCAGAAAATAAATGGCTCGTTAATAATGGCATTTATTTTGCTAGCCGTTTAGGGAAGTTTCATAGCAATCCAAATAAAGGATTAGAGGTTGTTACACAAGCCATGCATATGTACCCGCGCTTAAGTGAACCTTATTTTGTTGCGGTAGAACAAATTACAACAAATTATAATGGTAAAGATTATAGTGGGAATACAGTAGATTTAGAGAAAATACGTAAAGAAGGAAAAGAGCAATACTTACCAAAAACGTATACATTCGACGATGGATCAATTGTGTTCAAAACAGGAGATAAAGTATCAGAAGAAAAAATTAAGAGACTATATTGGGCTGCGAAGGAAGTAAAGGCACAGTATCACCGTGTAATTGGAAATGACAAAGCGTTAGAGCCAGGAAATGCGGATGATGTATTAACGATCGTAATTTATAATAGTCCAGATGAATATCAGTTAAATAGACAATTGTATGGATATGAAACAAACAACGGTGGAATTTATATTGAAGAGACAGGAACATTCTTTACATATGAGCGTACGCCAGAGCAAAGTATTTATAGTTTAGAAGAGTTATTCCGTCATGAATTTACTCATTATCTGCAAGGGAGATATGAAGTTCCTGGTTTATTTGGAAGAGGAGATATGTATCAAAATGAAAGGCTAACTTGGTTCCAAGAAGGAAATGCAGAGTTTTTCGCAGGATCTACTCGTACGAATAACGTTGTACCAAGAAAGAGTATAATTAGCGGATTATCATCTGATCCTGCAAGCCGTTATACAGCAGAGCGTACACTATTTGCTAAATACGGTTCTTGGGATTTCTATAATTACTCGTTCGCATTGCAGTCTTATTTATATACGCATCAGTTTGAAACATTTGATAAAATTCAAGATTTGATTCGTGCGAATGACGTGAAAAATTATGATGCATATCGTGAAAATCTAAGTAAAGATCCTAAGTTAAATAAAGAGTATCAAGAGTATATGCAGCAGTTAATTGATAATCAAGATACATACACTGTACCAGAAGTAGCTGATGATTATTTAGCTGAACATGCAACGAAGTCATTAGGAGCGGTGAAGAAAGAAATTAGTGATACGTTGCCTATGAAAGATACAAAAATGACAAAACATAATTCTCAATTCTTTAATACATTTACATTAGAAGGTACGTATACAGGTAGTGTCACAAAAGGTGAATCAGAAGATTGGAAAGAAATGAGTAAAAGAGTAAATGAATCTTTAGAACAATTGGCGCAAAAAGAATGGAGTGGCTACAAAACTGTTACAGCATACTTTGTCAATTATCGTGTGAATAGCTCAAATGAATTTGAATATGATGTAGTCTTCCATGGAATCGCAAAAGATGATGGAGAAAATAAAGCTCCAACGGTTAATATAAATGGCCCTTATAATGGTCTTGTAAAAGAGGGAATTCAATTTAAAAGTGATGGCTCAAACGATGAAGATGGAAAAATTGCTTCTTATTTATGGGAATTTGGAGATGGAAGCACAAGTGCAGAAGTGAATCCAGTACATGTATATGAAAGAGAAGGTTCTTATAAAGTATCGTTAAGAGTAAAAGATGATAAGGGAAAAGAGAGCAGAAGCGAAACAACTGTTACGATTAAAGATGGAAGTTTAACAGAATCAGAACCAAATAATCGTCCAGAGGAAGCAAATCGTATCGGGCTAAATAGTACTATAAAAGGTAGTCTTATTGGTGGGGACCACACTGATGTTTATACATTTAATGTAGCATCAGCGAAAGATATCGACATTTCTGTTTTAAATGAGTATGGAATTGGGATGACATGGGTACTTCACCATGAATCAGATATGCAAAATTATGCGGCTTACGGTCAAGCTAATGGGAATCATATAGAAGCAAAATTTAATGCAAAACCAGGTAAGTATTACTTGTATGTATATAAATATGATAATGGCGATGGAACATACGAATTGTCAGTAAAATAAGTGCTTTTCCAATGTATGTTTAACTTTACTTTTTGTGGAAAATAGTATATTATATAGATATATAATATATCGGTTATTTTCTAGGAGGAGCCTGTCACAATAGGTTTCTCCTGTTCTTTTTTAGAGGCCTGTCTTACAGGCTTTTATTTAAAAGGTAAATAACTGAAAATTAAGAACAATGATCTTTGAAAGAGGTGGGGCATACACATAACAAAAAAGGATTGTTTAAGAGAGGGGGATAAGAAATGGCTTTGTTTGGTTATCCACTTGAAACAATTTATTTATATGGATTTATTATTGCTACTATACTCACTGTTATTTATATCTTTTTTGGAGATATATTTGAATCGATATTTAGTTTTGGGGGCGGATCTGTATCCGTTGTTACTTTATTACTTAGTTTTTTCGCCATGTTATGTGGGCTTAGTTATATAGGAGAGTACTTATTCTCCTTTAATAGTATTACTATTTTCGGGGCTGCATTTGCTATATCTTTTATCGGTGTTTTCATCATGAAAATACTAATTTTAAAACCGATTGCAGAAGCAGAACAAAATACGATGCAACGTATGGATGAATTTATCGGTTGCAAAGGAGAAGTCATTACGACAATTCCTACAGAAGGATTTGGTGAAGTATTAATTTCATCCCAATTTGGAAGTAATGCAATCCCAGCTAAAACTGTTGGAAAAAAAGATATTTCGCAAGGAACAGAGGTTATTATCGAGGGAGTCCAAGATGGTGTTTTACTTGTACAAAACATCGCTTATTCTTTAAAGAAACCAAAATTATAAGGGGGAATTTACATGACGATTCCATTAATTATCGGTGGAGTTTTACTCGCAATTTTAATTCTACTCATTTTAGTATTTATTACGAAGTATCGTACGGTTGGTCCGGATGAAGCGTTAATTGTTACAGGGAACTGGCTTGGTGGAGGAAAGAATGTAGTTACCACTGATGATGGAAAGAAGATTAAGATTATTCGCGGGGGCGGTACTTTCGTAGTTCCAATTATGCAAAGAGCAGAGCCTTTAAGCTTATTAAACTATAAATTAGAAGTTGGTACACGTGATACGTATACGAAACAAGGTGTACCGATCACAGTAAACGGTGTTTCTATTATTAAAGTGGGATCAACAATTGAAGAAGTTTCCACAGCAGCTGAACAATATTTAGGAAAAGAAACAGAAGAGTTAAAAATAGAAGCAAAAGAAGTTTTAGAAGGGCATCTCCGTGCTATCTTATCTTCTATGACAGTAGAAGATGCGTATAGTAATAGAGAGCAATTTGCTCAAAAGGTACATGAAGTAGCTTCTACAGATTTAAAGAAGATGGGACTTCGCATTGTTTCTTTCACAATTAAAGAAATAATGGATAAAAACGGATATTTAGATGCGCTTGGTCAGCCGCAAATTGCGACCGTTAAGCGTGATGCAACAATTGCGAACGCAGAGCGTGAAAAAGAAGCACGTATTGAAAAAGCACGTGCTGAAAAAGAGGCAAAAGAAGCAGAATATCAACGTGATGCACAAATCGCTGAAGCTGAAAAACATAAAGAATTAAAAGTACAGTCCTATAAGAGGGAACAAGAACAGGCACGTGCAGACGCTGATCTTTCTTACGAATTACAACAAGCGAAAGCACAACAAGGTGTTACAGAAGAGCAAATGCGCGTTAAAATCATTGAGCGTGAAAAGCAAATTGAGTTAGAAGAAAAAGAAATTGCGCGTCGTGAAAAGCAATATGATGCAGAAGTTAAGAAAAAAGCCGATGCAGATCGCTATGCTGTTGAGCAATCAGCGGAAGCAGAAAAAGTAAAACAAATTAAAAAAGCCGATGCGGATCAATATAAGATTGAAGCAGAAGCGAGAGCACGTGCAGAAGAAGTACGTGTAGAAGGTTTAGCGAAGGCGGAAATTGAAAAAGCACAAGGTCAAGCGAAAGCGGAAGTACAAAAAGCGCAAGGTACAGCAGAGGCAGATGTTATTAGATTAAAAGGTTTAGCAGAAGCAGAAGCGAAACAAAAAATCGCAGAAGCATTTGAATTATATGGTCAAGCGGCAATTATGGATATGGTTCTTAAAATGCTTCCAAGTTATGCGAAGGAACTTGCAAGTCCGCTTAGTAATATTGATAAAATCACAGTTGTCGATACAGGCGGCGGTGGTAAAAATAGCGGGGCCGGAAAAGTTGCGGGTTATGCGACTGATTTAATGGCAACGATGCAAGAAACGTTAAAAGCTTCTTCTGGCATTGACTTAAAAGAGCTATTAGAAGGATTTGCAGGAAAAGGAGCGGTACAACAATTATCAAGCGATAAACCTGTTGTATCTGTAGTAGAAGATGAGAAAAAAGAAGTAGATAAAGAATAGTAAGGTGAAAAGAACCTCTAGTAAGTGAAATACTAGAGGTTCTCCTATGAATTATAATATTTCGAATAATATACATTTTTATACATTGTTTTAATTATTTAATTTATATAGAATGAAAAAGATATGTATCAATTCTTTAGATGTATAAAAAGATAGAGAGTCTCATTGATACATTTAAATCGTATTATTTTTATAGAAAGATTAAATGTTAATTAATTACATTTAAAACGGTATGGAGGGGTAGAAGTATGTTTCAAGGGAAATTAAGGAGTAGTAGTTTAAAAACAAAGTTACTTGTATCATTTATTATTATTTTAATTCTTCCAAGTATTGTAATTGGTTGGACGTCTTATCAACAGGCGAAGACGAATTTTAATGAAACAATTTTAAACTCGGCGAAAGATAATATAAAAATTTTGGATAATGTAATTAATAAGGAATTGGATAGTAAAAAAATAGATGCAACTTATTTTACGAAATTATTTACACAATCAAGTTACCAAGCAGATCAAATTCAAAACATACAAAATAAACTAGAAGAATACAATAAACTGCATCCAGAAATGGAAGCAATCTATACAGGATCTAGTAATGGACAGTTCATTCAATCACCAGCTATTCAGATGCCAGATGGATATAATCCTACAGAAAGAGATTGGTATAAAGAGGCAGTGAAGAAAAGCGGAGAAGTAATTGTAACTGCTCCATATAAGTCAAAAACGACAGGAAATATTGTTATTACACTAGCAAAACAAAACGAGGATAAAAGTGGAGTTCTTGGGATTGACTTAATCATTAATGATATCGTTACTACTTCTAAGATGGTTAATATCGGTAAGGAAGGATATGTAGCGATATTTGATCAAGATAAAAATGTAGTAGCGCACCCGAAAATGAAGCCAGGAGAGAAATTAGAAGAGAAACTTAGTAAAGAATTGTATAAACAGGAAGCTGGGGATTTTCATTATTCATTAGATGGTGAAGATCGCAATATCACTTTTAAAACGAATAAGAAAACTGGATGGAAAATAGCAGGAATTATGCCTTCCAAAGAAATTATCGAAGCGGCTGAACCTATTTTCTATAAAACAATAACTGTTCTTGGAATTTCACTAATAATCGGTGGGATTGTAATTTACTTCATAATTGCGTCTATTATTAAACCGTTAAAACAACTTGTCATATCATCGAAGAAGATTAGTGAAGGTGATTTAACAGAATCAATTACAGTTCATTCTAAAGATGAAATTGGACAGCTAGGAGAAAGTTTTAACGAGATGGCTGCATCGTTACAAAGTGTCATTTCTAATATAAACACTTCAGCAAGTCATGTAGCGGCATCTTCAGAAGAATTAACAGCTAGTATGAAGCAGACAAGCGAAGCAACGGAACAAATTACACAGGCTATAGAGCAAGTATCAAGTGGTGCAGAAATACAAACGAAAGAAGTTGAAGAAGGAGCAACATTGTTAGAAGAAGTTACAGAAGGAATTCAGCGTGTTGCAGATAGTTCTTCATTAGTATCTACAGCCTCTATGTATACGAAGAAAAAAGCTGAAAATGGTGGGAAGTTAGTTGAACAAACTGTGAATCAAATGCAATTAATTCATGAGTCTGTTTCACAGTCAGACAAAATCATTGGTTTGTTAGACGATAAGTCGAAACAAATTGGAGCAATCCTTGAAGTAATTCAACATATTGCAGAACAGACAAATTTATTAGCGTTAAATGCGGCAATTGAGGCTGCGAGAGCTGGAGAGCAAGGTAGAGGATTTGCAATTGTAGCAGATGAAGTGCGAAAGCTAGCGGAACAATCAGGACAGTCTTCTACGGAAATTGGGAAACTAGTGAAAGAGATTCAATTTGATATAAAAGAAACAGTAAGCTCTATGAATCAAGTTGGAGCAGAAGTACAATCAGGACTTGTAGTTGCAAATGAAACGAAGCAAAGCTTTGTCGAAATATTGAAGTCTACAAATGATACAGTTGTACAAATTGATAGCATGGTAGATGTAGCAAAACAAATGACGGTAGATGCAAAACAAGTAAGTGCATCTATTAATGAAATTGCAGCTACGATTGAAGAAAATGCCGCAAGTGTTCAAAATATTGCTGGTTCCTCTGAGGAACAATTAGCTTCAGTAGATGAAATAAATGCAGCAGCAGTCCATTTATCACAAATGGCAGAAGAATTACAAGAGATGATTGGTAAGTTTAAAATATAATAATAAACTGTTAAGAAACGAAGTAGTACTTATGCTTCGTTTCTTTTTTTATGAAGATAAAAAAGAAAGAAATATATAGTAACCGTGTTATGATAATAAAAAACTGTATTTTCTTTAAATTCTATCTTTAATCATGTTAGGGGAATGGTTTTGAAATTTAAAAAATTAAAACTCCAACCGAGAATTACATTAACTATTAGTACACTTATTTTAGTTGTACTTATGCTAACGAGTTATTTATTTTATTACATATTATCTGAAACGGTAGAAGAGCAAATTGGTAAACGGGCTTTGCATGTTGCGAAAACAGTTGCCGCGATACCAGAAATTCAGGAAGCTTTTCAAAAAGAAAATCCAGCTTCTATTATTCAGCCAATCGCAGAAAAAATTCGAATTGATACAGAGGCTGACTTTATTGTAGTTGGAAACAAAGAGGGGATTCGTTATGCGCATCCTGAGCGAGATAAAATAGGAGAAAAAATGGTTGGCGGAGATAATAAAGGCGTTTTATTAGAAGGGAAATCTTATGTTTCTAAAGCTAATGGATCATTAGGCCCTTCGTTGCGTGGGAAAGTCCCAGTCCGTAACCAGGAAAATGAAATTATTGGTGTGGTGTCTGTTGGGTTTTCAATGGCTGATATTCATGGAGCGGTAGAAGTGTATGGAAAGCGTGTATTTTGGATTACAATAATAGGTCTTTTAATTGGAATAATCGGCTCTATATATTTAGCGGCAAGTATAAAAAGAATGATGTTCGGGATGGAACCAGAAGAAATTTCATCTTTATATGAAGAGCATAGTACAGTGATTCAATCTGTACGTGAAGGGATTATTGTAATCGATAAAAATGGCATGATTAGTTTAGTCAATCAAGCAGCTTATGATATTCTTTCGCTAGATAAGCAACAAAATATTATTGGGGAATTTATTTTAAATGTAATTCCTAATTCAACGATACTAGATGTACTTCAAACTGGTGAAGAACAGTTTGATCGTCAATTAAATATAAAAGGACAGGCTGTTATTGCGAACCGTCTACCTATTAAAGTAAAGAATAAAGTAACTGGCGTTGTATCGAGCTTACGTTTGAAATCTGAAATGGATCAGTTAACAGCAGAATTATCTCAGACGAAGCAATATACAGAGGCATTACGAGCGCAAACGCACGAATATAACAATTTATTGTATACGCTTTCAGGTCTTATCCAATTAGAATCATACGAAGATGCTTTAGAGCTTATTCATAAGGAAACAGCGGTATATCAAGATTTTGTTCAATTTATTATGAAGCGGATTCAAAATCCATGGCTAGGTGGAATTTTAATTGGATTTTATAATAGAGCACGTGAGTTGAAGATTGATTTTATGCTAGATAGAGAAAGTGGTTTAGACAAATTAAGTCCACATATTGAGAGTAATTATGTCGTTTCTATTTTAGGAAATTTAATTACGAATGCATTTGAAGCAATTGAAAAAAATGAAGAGAATGATAAGAAAGTAAGGATGTTTGTAACTGATATTGGAGAAGAAATATTAATTGAAGTGGAAGATTCAGGGCAAGGGATTCATGATGAAATAATTACTAGCATATTCTATAAAGGCTTTTCGACGAAAGAAGGAGGAGAGCGAGGGTATGGATTAGCAAAAGTGAAAGAGTTAGTAGAAGATTTAAATGGAAGTATTGCGATTGAAAAAGGGGATTTAGGTGGTGCGTTATTTATTATTGCACTACCGAAAGAGAGAGGCGAATAGTAATGGGTGAGGAGATTGAAGTATTAATTGTAGAAGATGATATTCGGATTGCTGACATTCATCGTCGTTTTACTGAAAAAATTGAGGGATTTAAAGTAATTGGAACGGCAACGACTGGAGAACAAGCGAAAGAATGGCTAGAGCTTGTGAAGCCACAGCTCGTGTTATTAGATGTGTACTTACCTGATATGCAAGGAACGGAACTTGTCACATATATTAGGAATCATTTGCACGATACAGATATTATTATGATTACAGCGGCATCGGAAACAGATGTAGTGAGGCACGCCCTACGGGGCGGAGTAACAGATTATATCGTAAAGCCACTAATGTTTGATCGATTTAAAGCAAGTCTAGAAGGCTATCAAAAAAAGATTATACAGTTAAAGAAGAACAATCAATTATCTACGGAACAAATTGAATATTTATGGTCTCAAAGAGGCGTGAAGGGAGATCAAATAGAATATGCCCCGAAAGGGATAGATCCTTATACTTTAGCGAAAGTAAAAAAGCATATGTTAACAGTTAATGAAGAAGGGATTACAGCAGAAATGTTAAGCTCAATGATTGGAGTAAGCCGATCAACGGCAAGGCGCTATTTAGAGTATTTGATATCTGGGAAGAAAGTCCACGCAGAGCTAATATATGGAAGTGTTGGGAGACCGGAGAGACGGTATTTTCTTGCTTCTTCATAATAAAAAACAGTAGAGGATTTTATTTCTTCTACTGTTTTTTTGCATCTTATATTGGAATAATCCCAATTACAATTCCGGTAATTAACATAACCATTGTCGTTCCAACGGCCCACAATAAAGTGAAGCGTTGATGTTCACCGAAATCAACTTTGGCCATTCCGACCAATAAATAAGTGGAAGCGACAAGAGGACTTAATAAGTGAACGGGTTGCCCAAGTAAGGAAGCGCGTCCCATTTCAGCTGCACTAATTCCGTAAGTAGCAGCAGCTTTCGTCAAAATAGGTAATACCCCGAAGTAAAATGCATCATTAGACATGAAAAATGTGAATGGCATACTGAGAAGTGCTGTAATAATTGGTAGTTGTGGTCCAAGTGCATCTGGTATAAGAGTTACTACACTGTTAGCCATTGCATCTACCATTTTTGTTCCAGATAAAATACCAGTGAAAATACCGGCAGCAAATACGAGAGAAACAACTGCTAATACATTCCCTGCATGAGAAGCAATACGTTCTTTCTGTTGCTCTAAGTTTGGATAGTTAATCATAACAGCAATAGCAAAAGCGACTGTAAATAAAACAGGTAACGGCATAACTTCTAGTATGAGACAAACAAGTAATGCAGCGGTTAATAAAAAGTTAATCCATAGAAGTTTAGGGCGTTTATGCGCTGCAGCTTCAACAGTTGCAGCTTGCTCATCCATTGTTTGCATTTGTTTTAAATACTGTACATCCATAATTCCTAAACGTTTTCTTTCTTTTTTTCCAAGATAGTAGGCAACGAAAACAACCCAAATTGCACCAGCAATCATTCCTGGAATAAGAGGTGTAAATAATTCGGAAGCCTCAAGTCCAAGTGCGCTCATAACACGAGCTGTGGGTCCACCCCAAGGTGTAAGATTTGTTACCCCCGCCCCTAACATAACAACTCCAGCTAATATGAGGGGGTTCATTCCAAGGCGCTTATATAGTGGATACATTGCGGAAACTGTAATCATGTATGTTGTTGTACCATCACCATCTAGAGAAACGATAATAGTCAATATAGCCGTTCCGACAACGATTTTTAAAGGATCTCCTTTTACAAATTTTAAAATCTTACTAATGACAGGATCAAATAAACCGCTATCAATCATAATCCCAAAATATAAAATAGCGAACATAAGCATAATACCAGTAGGTGCTAATTTTTGAATCCCCTCTAACATCATAGGCCCCATATTGGCATAGAATCCGCCAATTACTGCAAAAACACTCGGAATTAATATTAAGGCTACTAGTGCTGACATACGTTTCGTCATAATTAAAAACATAAAGACAAATACCATCGCAAATCCAAGTAGTGCTAACATGTAATTTCCCCCTCAAAAGAATGATTGCGCTTTCAAAATAGAATAAAAATTCAGAAAAAGGTTTTTTATTTATAATAAAAGCAGCTATTCAAATGGTAAATAATTTGAAAAATAACATCATTAGAAGCATAATTTTTATTTTGTTCATTTTGTTCACGGTAGTTAATTTGAATTTTTAAAAAGTAAGCCACTCCTCGTAAGAATGGTAGAATAAGATGAAAATAGTGAAGTGTGAAATAGGGAGTAGATGTTATATGAAAACGAGAATAGAAGAGATTTATAGCTCTTATGAAGGAAAAGTAGAGGAGATTTTTATTAATGAATCTTCTTACGTATATGAATGGGAAAAATTACTGATGATCCGAAAAAATGACGGTGAGCTAAAAAAAATTGCAGTCGGGATTAGTGGAAATATAAGATTGGTAAATGTAGAAGTTGGACAGGAAATTAGTGCGGATACATTATTAGTTAAATTAGAAGATGATTTATTAATTACAGGTTGTGAGTGATGAGAGATGTGTAGAAATAACTACACATCTTTTTTTGTTTCCTATATTACAAAAAGCACATTGTTTTTTCACAAATCTCACACAACCTTTTGGTATTCTTTTCGTGGAGTATACGGTTTCTAGGGAGGAATATTGATGAAAGTAAAATATGTCGTACTTGCTATATGTTTATGTTTCGTATTTACAGTAGTCGGGTGTGGGAAAAAGGAAACAGCAGCTGTTGCCATTGATGAGAAACATGATAAATGTGATATTTGCCAAATTGGGGTAACAGATAATCAATTTGCAACAGAAATTATTTTAGAAAATGGAAAAGCGTTAAAGTTTGATGATATCGGTTGTATGTATAAATGGATGGAGATCAACTCAGATGAAAAGACGAAAGAGAAATTTGTCCGAGATTATGATTCGAAAGATTGGATTTCGTTAGAAGACGCTACTTACGTATATGATAAAACAATAACGACACCGATGGCTTATAATGTCATTTCATTTAAAAATAAAAAAGATGCAGAGAGCTTTGTATCTAACTATAAGGGGAAAGTTCTTTCGTATAAAGAGCTAGCAGAGCATAAATGGGAAATGAATAAAGAGATGATGGGGAAACCGAAAGCAGGAAATCATGGTGGACATCATTAATAGAAAAAGACAACTATGTAGTTGTCTTTTTCTATTATTACTCAGGTGCAAATATAGAAAAGGTGTAAAATTTTTAGCGGAACGGTTACAATGGAATATAGTAACCTAAAGCAATCATTTATGTACTTTTTAGAAATGTATACAAATGCGGTAAAAACGTGCTAAACTAATTGCTTCATAATGTTAATGATGGGGCCATCAGGCGTATCATTTCAATAGGTTGAGAAACATAGTATAAGCTTAAGATAATCCGATTAAAGAAGGAATCTAAAGGGCTTATGGATAAATGTACTCAAGAAGAGTTATTGTATGTGATGGAGGAATGGTTAAGAAAACATTATCTTTCATAGGAGCTGTAGTTGTGAGAAAACAAAAAATTTTATTATGTATTTTATTAGGACTTTTAATGACGGTAGTGGCTTGCGATAAGCAAGAAGAACCAGAATCGAAACCGGTTCATGTGAAAAATGAAAAGAAAAAAGAGAAGCATAAAGAACAGGAAGAATCTAAAGAAGAGAAAAGTATAAATTTAATGGACAAACAGTTGTTACTTTCAGCTACTCTTGGAGACACAGAGACAGCTATGAAGTTGATTCAGGATGGAGCGAATATAAACGTAGAAGGTGACAACGGAGAAACGCCTGTCCTTGCAGCGACGTACCAAAATCATGTAGAGACAGTTAAAGCATTAATTGGTGCAGGTGCTAATATTGAAATTAAAGATGAGAAAAAAAGTAATCCACTTCTTTATGCAAGTAGAGAAGGATATACGGATATTGTAAAAGTATTAATTAATGCAGGAGTTAATACGAAAGAAACGACTAGGTCAGGTGGGACAGCACTTATTTCTGCATCTGAACGTGGCCATGTAGAGGTTGTTAAAGAATTATTAGAGCATACAGATATTGATGTGAATTATAAAAATGAACGTGGTGGAACAGCGCTATTAGAAGCAATTGTATTAGGAAATGGTAGTGAAAACCATAAGAAAGTAATTCAATTGCTTATTGATCACGGTGCAGATGTAAACATGGCTAACAAGGAACATCTGACGCCACTGCAATACGCTGAAAAAAGAGGTTTTAAAGATATTGTAAATATGTTGAGGGTAGCTGGAGCGAATGAAGTAGTACAGCCACAACAACCAGTAGAGTAAAAAACGAAAAATAATCCCATTTAGATAGACAGAATGAAGAAATCAGTTAGTATGATGGATTCAGTAATGTGTATTTGAATGGGATTTTTATTTTGAACATGAAAAATAGATTATGAATGGATGGTATATGGAGTAAATAAGGAGGCAACCTTATTTGGCAATTGTAAAAAATGAAAAAGTAGTTTCTGTTTGTTGCAGTGCCAGAAGTACGCCCGTAGCTGCTGAGGCAAGTGTGGAAACTTTAGCGGAGTTTCAAGGGAACGGATATGGTACTGATGTTGTTACAGCCTGGGCCATATCAATACAAGAGAAAAGGCGCATTCCACTTTATAGTACCGCTTGGGATAACTTTAGTTTGCAAGCAGTGGCAAGCAAACTAAAAATCATTAAATATGGAATGAATTTACATATTGATTGAATTTTAAGTATTGTTTCGTTCTATTTATTTATATTTTAATATCTAGATTAATGTAAAAATGATGTGGTGAATATTAACATTCGATTAACACCTAATTAACAATCTATCAAAACTGACTTAATAAATGCGTAATATAGTAAAGGTAACAAAATAACTAGGGTAGAGAATATTTGAGAACACCCACTTACATATAATGTGCCACTTTCTTAGGTGTGCTCTATTCCCTAGAGTTCAAATAAGGAGAAAGGCGTTCTATGTAAGTAGGTGTTTTTAGTTTGGATAAAAATAGAACAGTTAGGTGGAATAAATGTTTAAAGAACCTTATATTGCGATGATAAAGGGTTGGAAAGGATACAAAGCATACAAAAAATTGCCGAAAACAGTTTTTCTTATGACTGGTTCAATGCTGGAATTACCAGAGCGTGTATATGAATTGCAGAAACATGGACATGATGTATTTCTTCATTGTGATTTTATACAAGGTTTAAATACGAATACAGAGGAAGCGCTTTTGTATATTCAAGATGTTATCGGGGCACAAGGTATTATTTCAACAAAGGGTTCGACAATTCGAAATGCTAATAAAATTGGATTGAAAACAATTCAACGTATTTTTATTGTAGATACTTTATCTCTTACTAAATCAATTGAAAATTGTAAAACGACTAAACCAAATGCAGTAGAGATTATGCCGGGGATTATGCCTTCTATAATTAAACAGCTAGTAGAGGAAATAGAGTTTCCTATTATTGCAGGCGGGTTGATTCAAACGCGAGAAGATGCGGAAATTGCAATTCGTGCAGGAGCAAGTGCGATTTCAACAAGTCATTATGAAGTATGGATACATGAAGAAAAAAGGAGTGCAACTTTGTGATTGAATTGAAAAATGTTTCAAAGGTATATAAAAATGCAGAAGAGACAGCGGTTAAAGGCGTATCGGTTCATATTAAGAAGGGCGAATTTTTTGTTTTAGTTGGACCTTCGGGATGCGGGAAAAGCACATTATTACGAATGATCGCTGGCTTAGAAGAGATTTCTTCGGGAGATTTAATTATTAATGAACGTGTTGCAAATGATCTAGAGCCGAAAGACCGTAATCTATCAATGGTATTTCAAAATTATGCATTATATCCACACTTATCTGTAGAAGAAAATATTTTATTTGGACTTAAGGTAAGAAAAGTACAAAAAGAAGAGCGACAAAAGCGACTAATGGAAGCTATTGAAATGGTAGGACTGAAAGAGTATGTGAAAATGAAACCAGGTCAATTATCAGGCGGACAAAGACAGCGTGTTGCGCTTGCTAGGGCGATCGTGAGTCAAGCACCAATCTGTTTAATGGATGAACCACTTTCGAATTTAGATGCGAAATTACGTGCGCAAATGAGAATTGAAATTAGAGAAATTCAGCAGCGATTAGGAATTACGATGATTTACGTTACCCACGATCAAATAGAAGCGATGACTATGGGAGATCGTATCATGGTTTTAAATAAAGGAAGTATACAGCAAGTTGGAACACCACTTGACATATATAACGAACCAGCAAACGAATTTGTTGCAAGCTTTATAGGTTCTCCTTCTATGAATATAAATGATGGGGAAGTAAATAAAGAAAAAGGTGTATTACATATAGGACAATTGCAAATTCCATTATCTATTAGACAGTTAAAGCAATTACCAGAAGGAACAATTCGCATAGGCATGCGCCCTGAGCATATTGCACTGTCTGAGGAGGGACAAGAAGTGACGTTGCAATCTGTAGAAGTATTAGGGAATGAATCTATATTGAACTTTGCGGTAAATGGAACAACTTGGAGTGCGAAAGTTATCGGACAGTTACTCCTGAACAAAGGTGACAAAGTAAAATTATTATTCTCGCAAGAAAAGTTATGCTTCTTTAACGAAAACACGAATGAACGCTTAAAAGTGGTAGCTGAAGAAGAGTTGAAAGTGGTGGCGAAATAATGATCGAAGTAAGTAAGTTACCAGTTCAAACAAAGGTGTCAAAAAAGAAAAAATTATGGGAGAGAACGAAAGATTTAAGAATAGGATTATTGTTTTTGGCGCCATCTATTTTGCTATTTTCGATTTTTCTGTTCTATCCATTGTTTAGGACGATTTATTATAGTTTTTATTTAACCGATATACATGGAGAAGCTAATCTCTTCGTTGGCTTAGAAAATTATCAATATTTATTCTCTGATCCAGCCTTCTACAAAAGTATAAAATCAACTTTATTATTTGTTTTATATACAGTTCCTACGAGTATTATATTTGCTTTGTTTCTTGCATTGATTGCAAATGGAAAGGTAAGAGGTATTGGGTTATTCCGAGTTCTGTTTTCTTCGACGATGGGAATATCAGTAGCTGCTAGTGCAGTGATTTGGCTATTTTTATTTCATCCAAGTGTAGGATTATTTAATAATATATTAGCCTCTATGAACCTTCCTGCAATCGCATGGTTAACGAGTCCGGACTGGGCACTATTCTCTGTATCAGTTACAACAGTTTGGGTGAATACAGGTTTTGCATTTTTAGTTATATTAGGTGGTTTACAAAATATTGATACGTCTTTATATGAGAGTGCATCTATAGATGGTGCTAGTTATTTATATAAGCTTCGCCGTGTTACATTACCGATGCTATCGCCAACTTTATTCTTTATTGTAACAGTAACATTAATTAGTGCGTTCCAAAGCTTTGGACAAATTGATATTTTAACGCACGGTGGACCAAATGATGCAACGAATTTAATTGTGTACTCGATTTATAAAGAGGCGTTTGTGAATCATCAATTTGGAACAGCAAGTGCACAAGCGATGGTATTATTTGTTTTCATTTTCGTTGCTACATTACTTCAATTTAAGTTTGCTGAGAGAAAGGTGCATTATAAATGATTGTTAAACAGTGGAAACAAAATTTCCTATTATACATGCTACTCATTATTATTGCAGTGATGGTGTTTTTTCCTGTACTGTATGCATTTTTAATAAGCTTTATGACACCAGACGATATTCAAATGAGAAGGTTATTTCCGACCCAGTTTACTTTTGATAATTTCATTAATATTTTTCAAAAAGTACCGCTTTTTACATACTTATATAACAGTTTAATTGTATCGACAGTCGTTATGATTGGACAACTTATCGTATCAAGTTTAGCAGCTTATGCTTTTGTTTTTCTTCAGTTTAAAGGGAGAAACTTAATTTTCTTCCTGTTTATTTCAACGATGCTTATTCCGTGGGAAGCAACGATGGTGCCTAACTTTTTAACGATTCAAAACTTTGGCTGGATCAATAGTTTCGCCGGGATGACAGTGCCGTTTTTTGCAACAGCTTTCGGTATTTTCTTGTTACGCCAACATTTTATGACACTCCCGAATGAACTGAAAGAAGCTGCTTTTATTGAAGGGATTGGAAATATAAGATTTTTATTCAGCGTTGTAATACCGTATTGTAAAACGAGTTTTATTACGCTTGGAGTATATAGCTTTTTAACAACATGGAATATGTATTTATGGCCACTTTTAGTGACCACTGATGAAAAAGTAAGAACAGTGCAAATCGGTGTAAAGCAGCTTCAGTCTCAAGAAGTTGCAACTGATTGGGGAAGTGTAATGGCCGGTGTTACGGTTATCGTTATTCCAACATTGATTTTACTATTTTTAGGACAAAAACAATTACAACAAGGATTAACAAAAGGTGCAATTAAATAACTAAGAGAAGGTGAGCTTAAAATGAGTTTAGTAAAAAAAGGTGCTGCTCTATTAATGGCAGCAACAATGGCATTATCTAGTGCCGCTTGTTCAAATAGTAAAACAGAGGGAAAACCTGAAGCGCAGGCAAAAGTAGCACCAGTTGAAAAAAATGGTGATAAAACTGTAATTCGCTTCTGGCATGCGATGGGTGGAAAAACACAAGGTGTACTAGATGGTCTTGTTGCAGACTATAATAAGTCACAAAATAAATACGAGATAAAGGCAGAGTTCCAAGGGACATATGAAGAGTCTTTAACAAAATTTAGAACGATGTCTGCAACGAAAGAAGCGCCAGCTCTTGTTCAATCGAGTGAAATTACAACGAAATATATGATTGATAGCAAAAAAATCACACCAATTGATAGCTGGATAAAAAAAGATAAGTACGATACGTCAAAATTAGAAAAAGCAATTACAAATTATTATTCAGTTGATGGAAAAATGTATTCTATGCCATTTAATTCATCTACACCAGTATTAATTTATAATAAAGATGCTTTTGCAAAGGCGGGCTTAGATCCAGAGAAAGCTCCGAAAACATATGCGGAATTACAAGAAGCAGCGAAAAAGTTAACGATTAAAGAAGGTGGAAATGTAAAACAATATGGATTCTCCATGCTTAACTATGGTTGGTTCTTTGAAGAATTGTTAGCGACACAAGGTGCTTTATATGTAGATAACGAAAACGGCCGTAAAGATGCTGCAAAGAAGGCGGTATTTAACGGTAAAGAAGGACAGAAAGTATTTGGAATGTTAGATGATTTAAATAAAGCTGGCGCACTTGGAAAGTATGGAGCAAGTTGGGATGATATTCGTGCCGCGTTCCAGTCTGGACAAGTTGCTATGTATTTAGATTCTTCAGCAGGTGTTCGTGATTTAATTGATGCATCTAAGTTTAATGTAGGTGTTTCATATATTCCGTATCCAGAGGATTCGAAACAAAATGGTGTTGTTATTGGTGGAGCATCATTATGGATGACGAATATGGTTTCAGAAGAAACGCAACAAGGTGCTTGGGACTTTATGAAATATTTAACGAAGCCAGACGTACAAGCAAAATGGCATACTGCAACAGGTTATTTCTCAATTAATCCAGATGCATATAATGAGCCATTAGTAAAAGAGCAATATGAAAAATATCCGCAGTTGAAAGTAACAGTAGATCAACTGCAAGCGACGAAGCAAACTCCGGCAACACAAGGTGCTTTAATTAGTGTATTCCCAGAATCAAGAGATGCAGTTGTAAAAGCATTAGAAGCAATGTATGACGGGAAGAATAGTAAAGAAGCGTTAGATGAAGCTGCCAAAGCAACAGATAGAGCAATTAGCATTTCAGCTCGTACGAGTCAAAAATAAGAGAAAGCCGTATCCTTAAAAGGGATACGGCTTTCTCTATAGGGAGATAAGGGATCAAAGAAATGATGAAGTCTTATCTCTTTTATATGAGTAAAGGGTCTAGAGTGAATGTTGTCCTTTTCATTATTTATTTAACTCCATTGCGACTTGTTTACCATTTACGAAAACCTCTACTACCGCTACTACAACTTCCATTACTTTTTTCATCTCTCATCTCTCCTTATTTTTTGTTTCATTTCTTACTCTCAGTATAAGGAAATACAGTAATTACAACTATCGAATTGGATGACAAGAGACTTACATTGTTGTAAGGATAATAGTTTAGTTTGTAATAAAGTGAAACTGTAATCAGTGGGGGGCTTACTGCCCGTTAATGCGGGATTTCAATTCTGAACTTTCTGTCGTTTTGAACTATAATTAGAAAGAGGGGGGATAATATGAAAAGAATTCTTGTTATTAGTGATATTCATGGAGAGATAGAAAAGTTCGAACAGTTATTGGAAGAAGCTCAATATGATGCGAAACAGGATCAATTAATCTTACTGGGAGATTATGTAGATCGTGGTCCAAATGCGCGTGCTGTAATTGAAAAGGTAAGAGAATTGAAAGAAGAGGGAGCACTCATTTTAAAAGGAAATCATGAAGATATGATGATTAAGGCGTTAACGACAAATGAGGAACGTTCATGGAACCATTGGGTAAAAAGAAATGGTGGAGATAAGACATTATATAGCTATGGATTTGTAGAAGAGGATATTGCGGTTAATGAGAAAGACTTCCAAAAACCGATGTTACAATCTCGTGTATTAGAGGAACATATAAAGTTTATTCAAGAATTAGATCATTACATTGAAACAGAAGAGTATATATTTGTACATGCTGGGGTTGAACCGATGAAACGAGTTTCTGAATCTGAACCATATACGTTAATGTGGATCCGTAATGAATTTCATAATGGATATAGTGGTGAAAAGGTTGTTGTATTTGGGCATACGGAAACAAAAACGCTTCATGGTAGTGAGGATTGCGGAGTGTATTTTGGGAGTAATCGTATTATTGGAATTGATGGCGGGGCTGTGTATGGTGGTCAGCTAAATTGTTTGGAGTTGCCGAGTAAAAAGGTATATGTAATAAAAAATTGAAAGAGATAAGAGGAATCTTATTTCTTTCAATTTTTTATTAAGCTAAATTTAAGACAAAGTTTTTATAATAAAACTTCAAAATTTTAGAAGGAAATAGTTAAAAATGAAAATACGTAATGTAACTACATTCTTTTTTTATGAAGAGAAGAAATGTAATAATAAATAGAATTGAACTATTTGATGGAAGGTGAGAGCATGCGATTACTTGTAGTAGAAGATAATGCCTCGTTATTAGAGTCTATCGTACAAATTTTGCGTGATGAATTTGAAGTAGATACGGCAATAAATGGAGAAGATGGATTGTTTTTAGCGCTTCAAAATATATATGATGCAATTTTGCTGGATGTGATGATGCCAGGGATGGACGGATTTGAAGTAATTCAAAAAATACGTGATGAAAAGATTGAAACACCAGTCCTGTTTTTGACAGCGAGAGATTCTTTAGAAGATCGGGTGAAGGGATTGGATTTTGGTGGAGATGACTATATAGTTAAGCCATTCCAGGCCCCTGAATTAAAAGCGAGAATTCGCGCTTTACTACGCAGAAGTGGTAGTTTAACAACCCAGCAAACGATTCGTTATAAAGGGATTGAATTGTTCGGAAAAGATAAAGACGTTCAAGTAGATGGACAAAGTATTAAGTTGACATTGAAACAATATGAGCTACTAGAGTATCTCATTCAAAATAGCGGGAAGATTTTAATGCGTGAACAAATTTTTGATCGTGTTTGGGGATTTGATTCAGATACGACAGTAGCCATTGTGGAAGTGTATGTGCATCATTTGCGTAAAAAATTAGAACCATTCGGTTATCAGAAAGATATTCAAACCGTTCGAGGTATTGGATATATATTAAAAGAACAATGAAAAAGGGAAGTATGTTTCAAAAGACACGCATTCGTTTGACTATAGTGAATTCATTAGTATTTATCCTATTAATAGGTATATTAGGTAGTATTATTTATTCATACACATATAAGCGTATTTATAATGAAGTGGATCAATCTATAAAAATGATGGCTCAGTATAGAGAAAAATTAGATGTTAAAATACCACCAAGAAAACGTATGGAGAATATCCAAATTGGAGATCCGCGAGTAACTAGAATAACTTGGAATGGGAAAATAGTGAAAATAGAGGGCGATAACCGTAAATTCCGTTCTATTTTTGAAGAGAATTTGGAAAAGTTTTCTCCGGAAAAAATAGGGGAGTTACAAGATATCAAAGTACAAGGACGATATTTTAGAGCATTTTCGCTTCAAAAAGATGGAGAAATAGTTCAAATCGTGCGAGATATAACAGCGGAAGAAGGAATGTTAAATACTTTATTTTTAATTCTTATTATAGGTTGTAGCATAGGAAGTTTATGTGCAATAGGAATCGGCTTTTTCTTAGCTGGTAGGGCACTCGTACCTATTCAAAATTCATGGGAGAAACAGCAGCAATTCGTTTCTGATGCATCACATGAACTCAGGACACCACTTGCAGTTATTCAATCAAAAACGGATGTTTTATTCCAGTCACCATCCGCTACGATAGAAGAAAAAGCGATGGATATTTCTACAATTTCAAAAGAATGTAGGCGGTTATCGAAACTCGTTAGTAATTTATTATTGCTAGCACGTTCTGATTCTAATCAAATTGAGATGGATAAGAAAACATTTGAACTTGATAAATTGTTAGAAGAAATAGTAGCTCCATATAAGGAGATTGCTTCTTATCAAGAAAAAGAAATGATGCTAAAAGTAGAACGTGGTGTATCTTTTATGGGGGATAGAGAGCGGATTCATCAAATGATGGTCATACTGTTAGATAATGCGATGAAGTATACAAACGAAGGTGGGCATATTCAAATCGATTGCACGCAAACGAGTAGTTCAATTCGTATACATGTGAAAGATGACGGGATAGGAGTGAAAGAAGAAGATATTCCGAAATTATTTGATCGTTTTTATCAAGGGGATAAAGCAAGAAGTACGTCAGAAGGAGCTGGATTAGGTCTTTCAATCGCAAATTGGATTGTAGAAAAGCATTATGGAAAAATATCAGTAGAGAGCAAATGGGGAGATGGAACTTGCTTTGAAGTGATTTTCCCTAAAAATCAAAAAATATAAGTAAGAAGACGATCTTGTTTTTACAAGGTCGTCTTTTTTAAGGGAAAGTTAAGAAACTATTTATATTATGTATGGCATAAAGAAAGTTCGTTACATGAAGAAGAGACTAGGTGTATGTGAGTGAGTTTTATCAATCATAATGTTATCTCAAGCAGCGATGAGATGTATGTATAGTATTAAAAAAACTAGGGGAATGATGGGAAAGAAAGTATAAGAGGGAGGAATTAATTTTGAAAAAGAAAATGATGACGGTATTCACTATTGGAGTAATGAGTTTAAGTATATTAGGGGGTGCCTCTCCTTCTGAAACACAAAAAGGAAAGACAGATTACACACAGCGCAGTAAAGAACAATTGAACAATGGTAAGATACATGCAGTGCATACAGAAGAAAAAGCAGAGAAACTAGGTATTGAAACGGAAGGAAAAGAACAAATTACACTAGAAAAAGAAATTCATGAAACAGAAGTAGGAAGGGAAGCACAGCAGTTAGGCATATCGATTGAAGGAAAAGATGTTGGGACGCTGTCAGAAGAAATCTATGAAACAAAAGTAAAGCAAGAAGCGTTAAAGCTAGGTATATCTATAGAGAATACATCAATTGTAGATTTAATTACTCAAATTAATGCGATTAAAATTAAAGATGAAGCAGATAAATTAGGTATTTCGACAGATGGACAAGAAATCGAAGACATCGCGGAAGAAATCTACGGAAAGAAAGTAAGAGAAGAAGCAGGAAAGTTAGATATTTCTCAAAAAGGAAAAGAAATTGAAGAGTTAGCACAAGAAGTGTACGAACAAAAAGTACAGGAAGAAGCAAAAAAATATCATATTGATTTGTATGGTAAAGATATATATCAAATATTAAGAGAAATTAATGAACAAATGGTGCTACAAATGGCAGATGAGCTTAATATGGATAAAATGAATATGAATATTCAAGAGTTAGCGGAAAAGATAAAAAAAGATCAGCCTGAAAAAGGAAAAGAACTAAATTTTGTACCGATGATACGAACGGATGCTGACGCATTTTATTCTTATTTAACGAATTAATAAGGGCGTGAAAGCGATAAGAAAATTGAAGTGGTATATATGTACAGCTTTACTAGGTACAGCAATATGGAGTGTATATACAAATGGAATTCCAAAGTATGTAGAGAAGTTAACATTCTCAAATATACAAAGAGGAAAAGAAACGGAGTTTAGTAATAACGATGAAAAAGTCATCTTATCAAATGTTCCATTAATTCAGCAGTTACCAGAATTGGATAGAGGCTGTGAAGTGACAAGCTTAGCGATGATGTTACAATACGCTGGTGTTTCAGTGGATAAGATGACATTAGCAAATGAAATAAAAAAAGTTGATTTTATAGACGATGGTGTGCGCGGGAATCCAAATGAAGGATTTGTAGGTAATATTTATACATTCTCTGAATCAGGATACGGTGTATATCATGGGCCACTTTTTCAGTTAGCGGAAAAATATTTACCTAATAAAGCTGTAGACTTAACAGGGAAGAATATAGAAGAAATTTATAAGAGTGTAAAAGCAGGGAAACCTGTAGTCATGATCACGAATGCAACATTTGCACCATTAGATGAAGATGAATTTACTACATGGGAAACAAATAGTGGAGATGTTTCTATTACGTATAATGAACATTGTGTTGTACTTATTGGGTATGATCAGGAATCTGTATATATTCGAGATCCACTTGAGGATAGCTTAGATGTAAAAGTACCGAGAGAAACCTTTGAACAGGCATGGGCACAAATGGGAAGTCAGGCAATTAGTTATGTAAAGAGCGCTAAATAAATTAGGAAGAAGATTTTTAGTAATATGACTATAAGGTGAAGGATAAAACATTTGAGGATTATAAGAGAAGTTTTATAGAGTAGAAGCTGTTAAGAAATAAGAGAACTTTAGCATATATAATGCTAAAGTTCTCTTGTTTTTATGATTAAAATACTTATAGGGAGTAAATATGTAAAAATGCATAATTGAAGAAAAAATTACATTTTATCATTATATATTGTTTTATATATGTTAATTGTATAAAATGACACAAGTATCCACATTACATAAAGGAGGCTTATTATGCAAAAAGTATTTAACTGGGTTAAATGTATGAGTATCAATAAAAAATTAATCATTTCATTTTTTATTATTTTAACTATACCAGGAATTATTATCGGTGGTGTTTCATATCAAACTGCCAAAACAAATTTTGAACATCAAATGACAGATAAGGCAAAGGAGAATATTTCGATTTTAAATACTGTTATTTCTCAAAATATAGAAGAGAAATTTGTTGATGCGACGTACTTTGCAGACATCTTAACAGAGGATACATATCCAAATGGACAAGAAGAAATAGTAAGAACGAAGTTAGCACAATATATAAAGCTTCATCCAGAAGTAGAAGGTATTTATATTGGAACAGAGACGGGAAAGTTTATAAGAGAACCATTTATTCAAATGGCTGATGGGTATAATCCAACAGATAGATCTTGGTATAAAGAAGCACATGAAAATAAAGGGAAAGTAATTGTTACTGCGCCATATCAGTCAGCATCTACAAAAAATATGGTAGTGACAATTGCGAAAGAAGTAAAAGATGGTAAAGGTGTTATAGGAATTAATTTAAACTTAGATAACATCTTAAAAATTTCCAAAATGATTAACATTGGTGAAAAAGGTTATGCAGTTATTTTAGATCAAAATAAGCAAATTGTTAGTCATCCATCTAGAAAACCAGGTACAAAAGTTACTGATCCTTGGATTAAACCAATTTATGAAGATAAACAAGGAAATGTGTCTTATACAGAACAAGATGATAAAAAGAATTTAATCTTTGCAACAAATGAGAAAACAGGCTGGAAAGTAGTTGGCGTTATGTTCGATGAAGAAATTACCCAAGCTGCAAATCCAGTGTTTTATAAGACTTTAATTGTTATTGCTATCGCTATTGTATTTGGTAGTGTATTAATTTATTTCATTACAAAGTCTATTACAAGGCCATTACGAAAAATAGCTGAATCGGCACATAAAATTAGTAAGGGAGATTTAACAGAGAAAATTACAATCCATTCCAAAGATGATATAGGGAAACTAGGGAATTCATTTAATGAAATGTCTACGTCTTTACAAGATGTTATTACCCAAATTAGCTTTTCAGCAGAACATGTTGCAGCATCGGCAGAAGAGTTGACAGCGAGCGTACAGCAAGCGAATGATGCGACAGATCAAATTACAATTGCAATGGAGCAAGTATCAGGTGGGGCTGAATCACAAAGCCAAGGTGTTGAAGAAGGTGCGGCTACATTACAACAAGTAAATACAGCAATTCAAGATGTAACTGGAAGCGCAGAGTCAATTTCTATTTCCTCATTACATGCGCGAGAAAGAGCTGAAGAGGGAGAAGATTTAGTTGAACAAACCGCAAAACAAATGCAGTCTATTTCTAGGTCGGTATCCGAGTCAGATGCTATTATTAAACTTCTTGATGAGAAATCAAAGCAGGTAGGAGCTATTTCTGAAGCAATTCAAAATATCGCTACTCAAACGAACTTATTAGCTTTAAATGCGGCTATTGAAGCAGCAAGAGCAGGTGAACAGGGACGAGGATTTGCTATTGTAGCAGATGAGGTTAGAAAATTAGCAGAGCAATCAGGAGAGTCATCTGGAGAGATTGCAAATTTAATTGCAGAAATTAAGGCGGATATTGAACATACTGTTAAGGCAATGGATAATGTGAATGGAGAAGTTCAACAAGGCCTTGATGTTGTAACAAAAACGAAAGTAAGTTTTACGGAAATTTTAAGTTCTACTACACATATTGTTTCTCAAGTTAATCAAATGGTAGAAACAACGAAGAGAATTGCGGGAGATGCAAATGAAGTGACAAATGCTATTGATGAAATTGCAGCGGCTGCAGAAGAAAATACAGCTAGTATGCAAAGTGTTGCAGCTTCAACAGAAGAACAAGTTAATTCAATGGAAGAAATTAGTTCTGCTTCGCAAAACTTAGCTGGGATGGCAGAAGAATTACAAGCGATGACTAGTAAATTTAAAGTATAATAACAGCAGATAAGTAAGGTGAAAATAATATCACCTTACTTATTTTTCTATTCAGCAATTAGGGGAGTCATTAACGGGATGAAAAAAAGAAAAAGACTATGGAATTTATGGAAAACGATTACATTGTTAGTTTGTACAGTTGTGATTTTTTCTTTACTTGTGACAGATATATTAATTAGTCACAATGTAGAACGGACAACGGAGGATAACCAAGCAGAGAAAGCAAAAACAATTGCACACATTGTGGCGAATGATTCGATTGTAATCGATGGCTTGATTGGGAAAGCAGATACTTCTGCAATCCAAACGTATACAAATAGGATATTAAAAAACACAGGTGTTCAATTTATTGTAGTTATGGACATGAATGGAATAAGAAAATCACATCCAAATCCTCAAAAAATAGGTCATCATTTTATTGGGGGAGATGAAGGGCCTGCATTGAAAGGAAAGGAACATGTATCACTGGCAGAAGGAACTTTAGGTATTTCAATGCGAGTGTTTGTACCTGTATTTTCTGAAACGGGTGAACAGCTTGGAGCGGTGGCGGTCGGTATTTCAGCAGATAATGTAAAAGAGAGAGTTAAGGAAAGTAGATATATCATTTATATTGGAGTTGGAGTTGGAGTATTAGTCGGAATTATAGGAGCGATATTGCTAGCTAGACATATAAAGAAAAGCTTATTCGGTCTTGAACCTCACAGGATAGCAAAAATTCTTGAAGAAAGAAATACGATGCTACAATCTGTAAAGGAAGGTATTATTGCTGTAGATAAAGAGGCTAGAGTAACGCTAATTAATAATGAAGCGAAACGTCTATTTAAAAAAAGCGGACTTGAAGAAGATTTTATCGGTAAAGATGTTGAGTTGTATATGCCGAATTCACGTATAAAAGAAGTATTGCAAACGGGAGAAGTACAATTAAACGAAGAACAAAATATTTATGGAATTACGATTGTGACGAATCGAGTTCCTTTATATGTAAAAGGAGAAATAGTTGGCGCAATTGCAACATTTCGTGATAAAACAGAGATTCGAAAACTAGCAGAGGAACTAACTGGTATTAGACTATATGCAGAAGCATTACGGGCACAATCTCATGAGTTTATGAATAAGATGCATGTCGTATTAGGGCTTACACATATGAAACAGTATGAAGAATTACAGAAGTATATAAGCGGTATGGTATCAGAGCATCAATATGAAATTGGTGGAGTTATGAAAAGAATAAAAAATCCAGTATTTGCTGGTTTTTTACTAGGTAAGCTCAGCTATGCTAGAGAGAAGAATATCAAATTAATTATAAGTGAAGATTCTCATATGCCGGAAATAGATGATGAAAGTATTACTCATGAACTTATTACGATTGTGGGAAATTTAATTGATAATGCGTTAGAGGCAGTGACGAATTGTGAAAAGAAGCAAGTTGAAGTTGAGATACAATATGGGGATATATTAACTATTACAGTACAAGATACGGGAAAAGGTATACAAGAAAAAGAAATAGAGGCATTATTTACGAAAGGTTATTCAACAAAGGGAGATAACCGCGGTTATGGTTTGTATCTTGTAAAAGAAAGTATACAGCGAATAAATGGGGAAATTGATATACATTCATTAGTAGGAAAGGGAACAACGATAACAATTGAAATACCTAAAGGTAGGGATGAGAGGCAAATATGATTAAAGTTTTAATTGTAGAAGATGACCCGATGGTAGCAATGTTAAATACGCATTATTTAGAGCAAGTAGGAGGGTTTGAACTTGTTCAAGCAGTTAACTCAGTAAAGTCGGCGATAGAAGTATTAGAGAAATCACGAGTGGATTTAGTATTACTTGATATTTTTATGCCTGAAGAGACTGGGTTTGAGCTTTTAATGTATATTCGGAATCAAGAAAAAGAAATCGATATTATAATGATTTCAGCTGTACATGATATGGGGAGTATTAAAAAAGCATTACAATACGGAGTTGTAGATTATTTAATTAAACCATTTACATTCGAACGATTTAAAGAGGCATTAACTATATATCGAGAAAAACTTACTTTCATGAAAGAACAACAAAAGCTTAGTCAATCGGAATTAGATTCGTTAATTTTACAAAAAGAAAAAAGAGAGCCTACTGTCACTAAAGAGCTTCCGAAAGGATTAACGAAGCAAACGTTGCAATTAATTTGGCAGAAGATCGAGTCGTTGAATGGACGAGCGTTTACAACAGATGAAATGGCACAATTAGTTGGAATTTCAAGAGTTTCTATTCGGAAATATGTAATGTTTCTGACTGACATTGGGGTGTTAGAAAACGAAATGATGTACCAACATGTGGGAAGACCTGTAAGTAAATTAAGATGTGTTAATCAAAAGAAAATAGAGTTTTACGTATAAGCGACTTAGTATAAGTCGCTTATACTTTTTTTAATTACAAAATCAATTACAAAACTTACAAAAACTATTTTTACTATTGAAAGCGTTTTAATATTGTTATTAAGAAAACGAGGGGGTGCCATATGGGAATTCAAAAGAATGTGGAAGCGGTATCATTTTCTGAAGGAAATGAAGTACAAAGAGAATCTTTCGCTTCTAAAATTATGAATGTAAAAATCGGTGTTATACCTTTACCGTTATATGTAGTATTGGCTGCTATTATTTATGGGGCATCTGTATATAATAAATTGCCAGCAGATATGATTGGTGGATTTGCAGTTATTATGATCATGGGGATTTTCTTAGGCGATATTGGGATGAGAATTCCAATTTTAAAAAATATCGGCGGTCCAGCAATACTTTCGTTATTTATTCCATCATTACTTGTATTTTTTAACTGGATGAATCCAGCTTCAATGGAAGCTGCGACTATGTTAATGAAAAAATCGAACTTTTTATATTTATATATTTCTTGTTTAGTAGTCGGAAGTATTTTAGGAATGAACCGTAAAGTGTTAGTACAAGGTTTCGTTCGCATGTTTATTCCTTTAGTAGTAGGGACGTTAGCTTCTGTAGCAGTAGGGTTATTGGTCGGTTCATTATTTGGATTTGAAATGAAGCACACATTCTTCTTTATCATCGTACCAATTGTAAGTGGTGGTATCGGGGAAGGGATTTTACCATTGTCGCTAGCTTATAGTGATATTTTAAATGAATCGTCAGCAACGTTTGTATCACAGCTTATTCCAGCAGCTATTATTGGAAATATGTTCGCAATTGTAAGTGCAGGGTATATGAAGCGTTTAGGTGAGAAGAAACCGGAGCTTAGTGGTAACGGTGTATTAGTGAAAACAGACAATCAAGCAGAATTATTAAAAGAACAAAATACAGAGAAGCCAATTGACTTCTCATTAATGGGAGCAGGTTTATTAATTGCGTGTACGTTCTTCATCTTCGGAGGATTTGCTTCTAAGTTCATCGGTATTCCTGGGGCAATCATTATGATTTTTTCAGCAGCACTTGTGAAATACTTTAAATTAATGCCAGCAAAAATGGAGCAAGGAGCATTCCATTTATATAAATTTATTTCGAAGAATTTAACTTGGCCTTTAATGGTTGGATTAGGATTGCTATATATTCCGTTAAAAGACGTAGCAGCAGTTCTTTCAGTAGGATATGTTGTTGTGTGCGCATCGGTTGTTCTTACAATGGTAGCATCAGGTTTTATTGTAGGGAAAGTGATGAAGATGTATCCAGTTGAATCGGCGATTGTAACTGGATGTCATAGCGGTTTAGGTGGAACTGGAGATGTTGCTATTTTATCAGCTTCAAATCGTATGGAATTAATGCCGTTCGCGCAAATTTCTACTCGTTTAGGCGGAGCCGCAATGGTTGTAACAGCGACAATATTATTAAAAATGTTTTCATGATCAAACAAGCTAGCTATATTCATATAGCTAGCTTGTCAAATTAAGGGGAGATTATAAGTATGTTAGCAAATCAAATTAATGAAAGATCATTGTTATTGCATAAAGAATTAGTAGGGAAAATTGAAATTACAAGTAAAGTGGAAGTAAATTCAGCGGATGATTTAAGCCTGACGTATACACCAGGTGTAGCGGAGTCTTGTAAAGCAATTGCGGCAGATGAAGAAACGGTGTATGACTATACAGCACGTGGTAATATGGTGGCAGTTGTTTCAGATGGAACAGCGGTACTTGGTTTAGGAAACATTGGACCGAAAGCGGCTATGCCTGTTATGGAAGGAAAAAGTATTTTATTTAAGAAATTTGCGAATGTAGATGCTTTCCCATTATGTTTAGGCACAACGGATGTAGATGAAATCGTTACCCTTGTAAAAAATTTAGAGCCTACATTTGCAGGGATTAATTTAGAAGATATTGCAGCACCACGTTGTTTTGAAATTGAAAAACGATTAAAAGAAGAGACGAATATTCCTGTATTCCATGATGATCAACATGGAACAGCTATTGTCGTTTTAGCAGCTGTTATTAATGCATTAAAAGTTGTTAGCAAACAAATGGATAATGTGAAAATCGTTATTAACGGTGCGGGTTCGGCAGGAATTGCAATTGGAAAATTATTATTAAAGGCTGGTGCAAAGCACATTACGCTAGTTAGCCTAGAAGGTATTGTTTGTGAAGGTGAAACATGGATGAACGAAGCACAAATTGAAGTTTCAAAAAAGACAAATCGTGAACATGTGCGTGGAACGTTAAAAGAAGCGATTCACCAAGCTGATATTTTTATTGGCGTATCTGCTCCTAACGTATTAACGAAAGAACTTGTACAGACGATGAATGAGAAAGCAATTGTGTTTGCAATGGCGAATCCAATTCCAGAAATCTTCCCTGAGGATGCATTAGAGGCTGGGGCAGCTGTAGTAGGAACTGGGCGCTCGGATTATGCGAATCAAGTAAATAATGTATTGGCGTTTCCCGGAATATTCCGCGGTGCGTTAGATGTGCGCGCAACTGATATTACAGAAGAGATGAAATTAGCGGCAGCATATGGGATCGCTAACATCATTACTGACGAAGAACGTAATGCGAATTATGTAATCCCGAATCCATTAGATAAAAGAGTTGTTCCAAGTGTTGCAGAAGCAGTAGCGAAAGCAGCTATTGATTCGGGCGTGGCGCAAATTACGAAAATACCAAGTTATTAATAGCTAAAAGCAGTGCCTAAAAGGCACTGCTTTTTTGAGATAAGAAATCAAAATAATGAAGAAGTGTAGAATTATTTATGTTTCTTCACTATTTATTTAATTCCATTGCAACTTGTTTACCATTCACTAAAACCTCAGTTACTGCTACGATTACTTCTATCATTTTTTTCATCTCTCATCTCTCCTCGTTTCATTTCTTACTTTAAGTATAAGAGAAGAGAGATAATTCAACTATCGAAGTACATGCCGTAGAAATTACATTGTTGTAAGAAAGTGGTTTATTTTTGTCACTTTACTCAGCAGTGATTACAAACTGATCATAATATTTTTCATTCACATATATATTTAATAACCATAATCCAGATGAAGGTAGTGACATAGTGAGAGGGAGTTCGTTTGCAGTAGAATCGATTGTATTTGAAGTGGTCCAAGTTTGTTTGGAAGTTTCTTTTTGAAAGAGTACTGGTGTCGGAGTTACAGATCCTTGTTTTAGCGCAATAATAGACAATTTTCCAGTTGGTATTTCAGAATCTAGAAAGTACCACATTATTTCATTTTGTTCATTCGCGATAATAGGACTATCAGCCATTGCGATTTTTCCTTCGATGCCTTTTAAAGGTATTTTTCCGTCTATGAATGAGGGGGCTTCTTCCCAATTTACATCTTTTAAAACACTAAGATGAAAGAAGGAAGGTGCGTTCACTTGATTGGATGACGTTGCGACAGCTTCAGTTTTAGATGCTTTTGAATCAGGTTGTGCTGGTGTGCATCCAGTGATGAGGAAGGAGAGAAGTAGCATAGTTCCGATTTTTTTCATGGTGCCACACTCCTAGTTTTTATTGTTAGTGTAATTGTATTTGCTAGAAGGCGGGACAATTCCTTTAAAGTATAAAAAGAGGTCGTAAGTTTTGTACGACCTCTTTTGACATTTTTTATCCCGTAAAAGCCCGATTGGTGTAGGTTAATAATCAGTGGGAGATAGCCCCACTAATTAAAGTTTCACTTTATACTTGTTCAGTTGTATAGGTTGGTTCGGTTTCTTTTTGAGGCATCGTCAAAAAAATAACGGACAGAACGATACATACGCCGCCTAATAATTGATATGTTCCAAAAGATTCATTTAGCCAAGTAATTGAAACGATGGCAGCTACAAGGGGTTCAATGCTAGATAAAATGCTTGTTTCTGTTGCTGCTAAATATTTAAGACTACCGATATATAGAAGGAAAGAAAGGGTACCACTAATAATGATAAGGATAAGCATAGAAAAAGTTTTTAGTGTAAGGGTTTGTGAAAAGTGATTCCACCCGAATGAACGATTATAAATAAGTAGTGCAATTCCTCCGATTAACATCCCCCAACCAATTACTACAGTTGTCCCACATTCTTTAATGAGAGAAGCCGGATGAAGGGTATAAAATGCAAATCCAATTGCTGTTAATAGTCCAAAAATAATAGCTTCTTTAGATAAAACAACATTTTCAATTGAGCCATTTGTAATAATAAAGTATGTTCCTATTAGCGCGGCTATAATTGCGAATAGTTGCATGGAAGCAGGGAATTTTCTTTGTTCAAATGCAACATACATGGTTATAAGAACAGGACCTAGAAATTGAAATAGTGTTGCTGTGACCGCGTTACTAATATGAACTGTTTCGATAAAGGCGTATTGCGCACCAAGCATGCCGAGAATAGAGAAAATAATAAGTTGTATAAAATATCTAGGGTGTTTCCAAATTTGAAATATGTTTTGTTTCTTTATAAGTAAGAAAGACAAAATAAATATTCCTGCGAGCAACAATCGAATTGTTAAAAAATCAATTGAGGATACATTAGTATGTTGAAATAGCCACTGAATCATTGGACCAGATAATCCCCATAATGTAGCCCCTGTAATAATCATAATGAGTCCGATACGTCTACCATTGTTCATTATCATGTTTCTCCTCTCCAGTATTTGATTTTTTATGTGTGACATGATAAAAGGAATTATATATAACTTCTGGTACTGTAAAAAGTATCAGATTTTATTTTTATTAAGGGGTCAGATATTATGTTAGAATTAACGCCTAATTTAAATATGAATAGTAAAAAGGCATTGTATGTGCAATTGTATGAGTATATAAAAAAAGAAATTAAAGATGGATCGATTGTCCCTTTTACGAAATTACCGGCTAAGCGAAAGTTAGCGATACATTTACAAGTAAGTAAAAATACAGTAGAGGCAGCGTACGAACAATTACTTGCAGAAGGTTATATTGAGTCGATATCGAGAAAAGGTTATTTTGTATGCAAGATTGAGCAAATGGTTCATATAGAGGATAGCGGAGAGAGAATAGAAGAAGTACTGTTTCAGGAGAAGAGTTATAAATTTGACTTTACACAAACAGGAATTGATACAAATGCTTTTCCATTCAATATGTATCGGAAAATTGTAAATGAAATATGGCAGCCGCATAATAACGAACTTCTCTTTCTAGGACACCCTCAAGGGGAAGCGAGCTTAAGAGAAGAGATTACGAATTATTTGTATGAATCTAGAGGTGTACGTTGTTCAGCTAGTCAAATTATATTAGGAGCGGGAACACAAATATTAGTGAAACTATTGTTTCAATTGTTAAAGGGAAGCAATTATGCAGTTGAAAACCCAGGGTATCATAGAAAGATGGTTGTTTTTGAAAAGGGGGAAGCAAGAGTCCAAATGTTATCTTTAGATAGAGATGGAATTTGTATTGCAGATTTAGAAAATAGCAATGCGAATGTTGTATTTGTTACACCTTCCCATCAGTTTCCATATGGAATGATTATGCCTATTACGAGAAGGATGCAGCTTTTACAATGGGCAAAGAAAGAAGAGAGCAGGTATATTATTGAAGATGATTACGATAGTGAATTTCGCTATTCTGGAAAGCCTATACCGGCGCTGCAAGGGTTAGATACAGAGGGGAAAGTTATTTATATGGGGACGCTATCTAAAGCATTATTGCCATCGCTACGGATGAGCTATATGGTGTTGCCGAAGAAATTAATTAAAAAGTATCAACAGCAATATTTATTTTATACACAAAGTGTTTCAAGAATGGACCAAGAAGTGATTAGAAGATTTTTAAATGAAGGCTATTGGGAAAAACATATTCATAAAATGCGTGTCGTCTACCGAAAGAAGAGAGATCGACTTGTTTTTGAAATAGAGAAGTATTTCTCTAATCGTGTTGAAGTGATAGGAGAAGATTCGGGATTACACATTTTATTAAAAGTGCATAATGGAATGCGGGAAGAAGAATTAATTCAAGAAGCTGCGAAACATAGTATCAAAATATATCCTGTGTCTACGTACTATAAAGACGGTACGGCGCCTGAGAGTGTAGTTTTACTTGGGTTTGCGATATTATCAGAGGAAGAAATTGCGAAAGCGATTCAATTATTACACACGGCATGGTTTACAAGAAAGTAAAAAACATCCTCCAAACATGAGGATGTTTTTTATTATTTATTTTCATCTAAGAATAAGACCATATGCTCTTCGTCCCAATATTGTCCGTTATATTTTAATGAACGTTCTTGTACACCGAATGTTTTAAAACCTAATGATTCATAAAGTTTTTTCGCTCCATCGTTTCCAACAACAACATCAAGCATAACTTGTTCTACTTCTAAAGATTTAGCAAGCTCAAGACATTCTTTAATAAGTGCTTTTCCTGCTCCAAGTCCGCGTGCTTTTGGAGATACATATACAGAACCGATTTTAGCTTTATGTTCTTGTTTTACATATGGTTTCGTTTCCAGTGTTGCAACCCCGATTAATTTTCCATCTTTAAATGCACCTAGCGTATAGTTTTCATCTTGTGCTAATTTTTGTGCTTTATATTCAATCGCACACTCTTTATTAATAATATCTTCATAAGAAGAGCTGAATGCTTCAGGGTTTTGCTTTAATCCTTCTACGCGAAGTTCTAAGTAAATTTCTGCTTCGTCTTTTGTTAATACATGGATATCCAATTATATCACCCTCCAAATCTTTGCAAATGTACCTTTATTTTATATTGAAATAAGAATAATTTCAAAAGCTTAGCTTATATGAACTGTTTTTATGAACAAAATAACACCAGTAGTGTTTACTACTACTGGTGTTTTCACACGCATATTATTCAAAAGGTAGCTCGATTATAAAGTTTGTTCCCGCTCCTAATTGGCTTGTTACTAGAATAGAACCGTTATGCAATTCTACAATTTCCTTTGCAACAGCTAGCCCGATACCTTTTCCGCCTGTAGCTCGTGTTCTAGATTTATCGACACGATAAAAACGGTCAAATATATGCGGGATATCTTCTTCAGGAATACCTTCACCTTCATCTTGTACACTTATTGTAAAAGAATCTGTTTTTGTAAGTACACGTATCGTAATGGCTGTGTTTTCTGGCGAATGTTGATAAGCGTTGTGTAATAAATTTAACATAACTTGTTCCATACGTCTTTCGTCTATACAAACTTCTAAAACATCTTTGCAATATACATGAAGTTGCATTTGCTTATTTGTTAATGTTGTTTTTGTTTTTTCTACCATTCGTTCTAAAAATGGCTGAAGAAGCACTTTTTGTTTTTTTATAACAAATTGGTGTTGTTCTAATTGTACAAGCATAAATAAATCTTGGACGAGATCGGTTACACTATCCGTTTCATCCTCAATGATTTGTAAGTATTCTTCTCGCTCCTCTTTTGTTAAAGAGTCTCTCTTTGCTACCTTCGCATAACCTTTCATATAGGTCAATGGAGTTAATAGTTCATGAGCGACACTAGCGAGAAATTCATTGCGCTCTTTTTTCATATACGTAAGTTCACTCGATAAATCTTCAATTGTTTTTGCTAAACTTCCGAGTTCATCATTTCGTTTAATACCTAATTGAATTGGCTTGTTTAATTTTGACATTTTTTCTGTCGCTCTCTTCATTTTTACAAGTGGTTCTGTAATAACGCGTGAAAAAACAAAGACAGAAATTGTTGTTAAAATAATTGTTAAAACGCTAATGATAAGAAATTGGTTCATGAGTTTAAGCAACATATTTTCTAGGAAAGATGTTTTTAATAACATATATAGCTTTCCTTGAAACTTTGTTGTGTTAAGTGGGCTTACTGTTGTGATGAACTTTGATTTTTTCCAGTTCCTTTCAACGACTAAGCCGCCGTCAGGGACAGTTTCTGTTTTACAAGTAAGTTGTTTTTGCATATCTTTTGTTACGGGTTCTGAGGTGGAAATAATTTTGCCGTTATGGTCAGTAATAATGATAGCTATATCGGAGTTAGAAATTGATTCCGATTCAACTAAGTGTGCAGCCTCATTCGTAATATCGAACTCAGGGTACACAGGACGTTTAGGATTTTTATTATGTTCAGCGTGTTTCATTTCTTTATAATATTCATCCCGTCTCTCGCGGCTTTTAATTTTTTTACTATAGCGATTACCTTTCTCTAAAAGAGCATCTGTTTCCTCTACAATACGCATTTTTGAAAGGCTTTTATAAAAAGATACGAAAGCAATTGTTTCAATACATAAAGCTAATATTAAAAAGTATGTCCCAATTTTAAGGGAAAGTTTACTCATTTTTTCACCATACCTTATTCATAATAAAGAGTCAGTGGTATACGATTTCCCACTGACCGAAGTAATTATTCACTTTTCCATTTATATCCGACTTTATAGACCGTTTCTAGGTAATCTTCAATCGGAAATCCTTTTTTGCGTAGTTTATCACGGATATTACGAATGTGTGAGTCAATTGTTCTATATTCGATATCTGTTTCATAGCCCCAAATTTTTTCGATTAAATCATCTCGGCTATAAGCACGGTTTGTATTTTGCAAAAATAGCCCGAGTAACGAAAATTCGATAGGAGTTAGCGAGATTTTTTCATCATAAACTGTGACAGTATGTTTCGTTTTATCCCACTCAATACCATTGAAACTAACAAAGCCATCTTTTTTTGTACGGCGTAATATAGCCTCGATTCGTGCGACTAATACATGCTCATCAAATGGTTTTGTAATATAATCATCTGCGCCCATCGTGAGGCCTTTCACCATATCGTAGTTTTGGTTGCGAGCTGTTAACATAATGATAGGAACGTTGGAAATTTGACGAATTTGATAGCAAGTATCCCATCCATCCATATTTGGCATCATAACATCTAATAAAATAATATCGAATTCTTTTTGTTCGATTAATTTTAGTGCTTCAAGGCCAGAGGTAGCTTTCATACAAAAATAGCCGCGAGGGCTTAAGAACAGATCTAATAATCGTAACATACGTTCTTCATCGTCTACTAATAAAATTTTTACCATAATCTTGTGCACCCCAAACTGTTCATTCTACTTGTATAGTTTACATGAAAATAATAAAAAACTCTTTTTATGTGATTGAATGGAGGGCTGATTTTTTCGCTCAGAGTAATTGACATAAAAAATGCACTAGTTTTGCACAACTATTTTTTATAATAGAAAACGTAGCGACACAAAATACCCTATGTTGCGACATAACGTCATGTCATTTTATTTATAAAATGACAATTCCATTCTATTGTGTATGTGAGATAGAGAGGGTTTTCGTATTCACCTCGCATCGGATAAGAAAAATTTCCTATCTCACACTTTTTTTAAAAGGAGATCATACACATGAATTCAAAAGAAGAAATTTCAAAAAAAGAAAAGCAAGATCGTAATACGGTTGTCATGTGCGTTGCCGTATCTATGGTTATTATTATAAGTTGCGTAAATAAAATTTTGGGGATTTTATAATATAAAAAAAGCTGATTGCTTCTTAAGAAGCAATCAGCTTTTTTCGTTGTTAGGGGGAGTATTTCTATATAATAAACCAAGGTAAAATTGCTAATCCAGAAGTTATAATTGCTGTAGTAAATATTAAAAGCATAGCTCGTTTGTTTTGTTTCATGTCACATTCTCCTTTACATATCAAGTACATGCGATCAGTGTGAGATGTGGTTCCCCACTGAGTAAAGTGTCACTTTATATTTTTAGTATAATGAATGGTAAGGATTGGTACGATCGATAAAGGTGACATGAAGATTACATTGTTGTAATGAAAAAAGCATCTTTCTTAATAAAAAGATGCTTTTGGAAAACTATATTGAAGTATTAATCATTTAAGAACAGAACCATATGTTCCTCGTCCCAATATTGACCGTTATGTTTTAATGAACGCTCTTGTACGCCGTAAGTTTGGAAACCTAATGATTCATATAATTTTTTGGCACCGGCGTTACCAACTACAACATCGAGCATAAGTTGTTCTACATGTAATTTATCGGCATTTTCAATAATTGCTTTAATAAGAGCTCGTCCTGCTCCAAGGCCACGCGCTTTTGGGGAAACGAAAACGGAACCGATTTTTGCTTTATGTTCTTGTTTAATAAAAGGCTTTGTTTCTAAAGTAGCAATGCCGATTAAATCATCATCTTTGAAGACCCCTAGAGTATACTTATCCGGATTGCTTAATCGTTTTGCCATAGCAGCTACAGGATCCTCATGTTTCAAAACATCTTCATAGGAAGAGCTAAAAGCTTCCGGGTTCTTCGTTAAACCTTCCATACAAACTTTTAAATATATTTCTGCGTCCTCTGTCGTTAATAAGCGAATTTCCATAGTTGTAACCTCCTTGGTCGATTTCAAATAAAATAAATCCATTACTTTTATAAGATTGTGTATGTGTTTTGTTAGCAGTCTCTTTTAATTTGTAAAAGAATGAAAAGATATATGCTACAATGCTTTGTTTTTTAATATGTAATGAAATTATATATTAACTTTATTAACTATTCAAGTCTTTAATATATTACATTTTCATAACTAAAATAACTCCTCAATTGAGGAGCTATTTTAGTTATTCGATTGATAACCATCAATTCGATGTGGATGTGTGTAAATATTACAAGATTCATTTCTAATAAATCCTACGACTGTAATGCCTAAATCGTGAGCAAGTTGCAATGCTAGTTTTGTTGGGGCAGATTTAGATAGAACAATTTCACATCCGATTTTTGAAACTTTGAGTAAAATTTCGGATGAAATACGTCCGCTAAATGCGATAATTTTTCCTTTAACAGATATATCATTGCGTAAACAATGACCGTATATTTTGTCTAATGCATTATGTCTTCCGATATCCATTCTTGATAGAAGGATATTATTTCGATCACATAGCGCGGTATTGTGAACACCACCAGTTTGGCGAAAGGTAGTGGAAGATTGTTGTAAAGTATTCATTAAGTAAAAACATTCTTCAGGAGTAATTTTTACATGTATATCATGTAAGTCTTTTGCTTTTGCCGCATCGTTTACGAAAATAAAACCTTGTCTACCTTTTCCGCAGCAAGAAGTGATGTATCGTTTATTATATAAAGTTTGATAGAGCAGATTCACTTTTGATGATTTTACATGGACAATTCCGTTATCTTTTTGAACCCATAGTTCTTCAACATCGTTATAGGAAGAAATAATCCCCTCAGAAATTAAAAAACCAATTACCATATCTTCAATATAATTTGGTGTGCATACGACTGTTACATATTCTTCACCATTCAATTTAATAGTAATAGGAGATTCTGTAACAATCTCGTCAAGTTGTTTTGAAAATGTACCAGATTGATAACGTACAATTGTATAAGTCTCTTGCGTAGGCCCCATATTTAATTCCCCTTTTATATGTATTTCTCTCCCACATTTATCATAAAACAATGGGAAAATAAAAACACCTATTAACAAGAAGATCACAGATTATTTTGGTTATTATTGTATATGTACGATATAATAGAACTGTAGAATAGTGATATTTTCAAGCTTTCGTAGTTATACCTTATAACATCTAGAATCGACTTCATAAGAAAGTATTTGGGTAGAGCGTTTCAAAAATATGTACAGTAATGCGGTTTTGAAAACGGATTCATAATTGTGTTGTACAGTTGGTTGTAAGGAGAGGGGAAACTATGGCAGAACAGACAGTCCGTGTAACCGTCGATGGTAAAGAATTTTCTGCATCAGGTGAAAAGACGATACTACAATTATTTAACGAGAGTAATTTGGAACATCCTCAAATTTGTCATGTACCAGAAGTAGATCCAATTCAAACTTGTGATACGTGTATTGTAGAAGTAAATGGAAAGTTATTGCGTGCTTGTTCAACGAAATTAGAGAACGGTATGCATATCGAAAGACAGTCCCAGCGTGCAAAAGAGGCACAGACTGAGGCAATGGATCGAATATTAGAGAATCACCTACTGTATTGTACCGTTTGTGATAACAATAATGGTAACTGTAAAGTCCATAATACAGTACATATGATGGGAATTGAGGAACAGAAATATCCGTATGAGCCAAAAGTAAGTGCGTGTGAAGTGGATATGTCACATCCATTTTATCGATATGATCCAAATCAATGTATTGCTTGTGGGCAGTGTGTAGAAGTATGTCAAAACTTACAAGTGAATGAAACTATATCGATTGATTGGAGCTTAGACCGTCCACGTGTTATATGGGACAATGGTGTAAGTATAAATGACTCATCTTGTGTAAGTTGCGGGCAATGTGTAACAGTATGTCCATGTAATGCGTTGATGGAGAAATCAATGTTAGGTGAAGCTGGATTCATGACTGGATTGAAACCAGATGTGTTAGATCCGATGATCGATTTTGTAAAGGATGTAGAGCCTGGATATAGTAGTATTTTAGCAGTTTCAGAAGTAGAGGCTGCGATGCGTAAGACGAAAGTGAATAGAACAAAAACAGTTTGTACATTTTGTGGTGTAGGTTGTTCATTTGAAGTATGGACGAAAGACCGCCACATTTTGAAAGTACAGCCTGTTTCAGATGCGCCGGTTAACGGTATTTCCACATGCGTAAAAGGCAAATTTGGATGGGATTTTGTAAACAGTGAAGATCGAATTACAAAGCCATTAATTCGCCAAGGAGATATGTTTGTTGAAGCTTCATGGGAAGAGGCTCTTGAAGTTGTTGCATCCAATATGCAGCATATTAAATCAGAATATGGAAGTGATGCATTTGGGTTTATTTCTTCTTCGAAAGTAACGAATGAAGAAAATTATCTTATGCAAAAACTAGCCCGTCAAATATATGGAACGAATAATGTAGACAACTGTTCCCGTTATTGTCAATCTCCAGCAACAGACGGTTTATTTAAAACTGTCGGTATGGGCGGGGACGCTGGAACAGTGAAAGATATTGCGGAAGCTGGCCTTGTCATTATCGTTGGAGCAAATCCAACAGAAGGACATCCTGTACTTGCAACGCGTGTAAAACGTGCTCATAAATTACATGACCAAAAATTAATTGTGGCGGACCTTCGTAAACATGAAATGGCAGAGCGTGCGGATTTATTCATTCATCCGCGCCAAGGAACTGATTATGTATGGCTCGCTGGTATTACGAAATATATTATTGATCAAGATTGGCACGATAAAAAGTTCATAGCTGAAAATGTGAAGAATTTTGATGAATATAGCAAAATGGTAGAAAAGTATACGCTTGATTATACAGAAGAAATTACGGGGATTTCGAAAGAAAATCTGAAAGAAATGGCTCGTATGGTATATGAAGCAGATGGTACTTGTGTACTTTGGGGAATGGGTGTAACGCAAAATACTGGAGGAAGTACAACTTCAGCAGCAATTTCAAATCTATTGCTTGTTACGGGTAATTATCGTCGTCCTGGTGCAGGAGCATATCCATTACGCGGACATAATAACGTACAAGGCGCTTGTGATATGGCAACATTACCAAACTGGCTTCCAGGTTACCAAGCAGTTTCAGATGATGCGCTCCGTGCGAAATTTGAAAAAGCATACGGTACTACAATTCCGAAAGCACCAGGCTTAAATAATATTGCAATGTTACTTGCGGCAGATGAAGGAAAACTGCGTGGTATGTATGTTATGGGTGAAGAAATGGCTTTAGTAGATTCGAATGCCAACCATGTACAACATATTTTAGCGAATTTAGATTTCCTTGTTGTTCAAGATATGTTCTTATCGAAAACAGCTCGTTTTGCTGATGTTATTTTACCGGCAGCACCAAGCTTAGAAAAAGAGGGAACATTTACGAATACAGAGCGCCGTATTCAAAGATTATATGAAGTATTGAAGCCGCTTGGTGATTCAAAGCCAGACTGGTGGATTTTACAAAAAGTAGCTCGTGCACTTGGCGGGGACTGGAATTATGAAAATCCAAGTGAAATCATGGATGAAATTGCATCGCTTGCACCTTTATATTCTCAGGCAACATACGATCGTTTAGAAGGATGGAATAGTTTATGTTGGGGTAGCCATGATGGCAGCGATACACCACTATTATATGTGGACGGATTTAACTTCCCAGATAAACTAGCTCGTCTATCATTAGATGAATGGGTACCACCAGTTGTAGCGCCAGATGAGTATGATTTACTTTTAAATAATGGTCGTATGTTAGAACATTTCCATGAAGGGAATATGACGAATAAATCGGCTGGTATTTTATCTAAAGTATCTGAAGTGTTCGTTGAAATCTCGCCTGAACTTGCCCTAGAGCGCAATGTGAAAGATGGTGGTCTTGTAGAATTAGCATCACCATTTGGGAAAATTAAAGTACAGGCACTTGTTACAGATCGTGTAACGGGGAAAGAGCTATATTTACCGATGCATGCAACGGTAAATGAAGAGGCAATCAATATTTTAACTGGAACGGCGACAGATCTTTATACGTGTACACCAGCGTACAAACAAACGATGGTAAAGATGCGTGTACTACGTGAAAAAGGGAATCGTCCGTTACCATCTTCAAACCCGAGAGATAAAAAGCGTAATCCGCAAAACGGTGTTGAAATCCAGCAAAAATGGCAAAGAAAACAATACGTATCACTTGTGGACTAGGGGGCGGAGAGAGTGGCGAAAGAAATTACTGTAATTAAAAAGAAAGTTGTAACAGAGGAAGAACAGAAACAGCAAGTAGCAGATGAACTTCTAAATGAGCTATCTAATAATCGTGAAGCAGTAGAAGAAACGATGCAGCTTTTAGCACAGTTGCAGAAGGCTGGTATATTAGATGCGGCAATTAGTTTGCTTGCTGCGAAGGAAGATGTTTCAAAAATCGCTGTGGAGCAATTAAATCGTGAACCCGTTAAAAATGCGTTAAATAATATGATGGGGGCAGGAGAAGCGTTATCTTCAGTTGACCCAGAAATAACGAAGCAAATTACGTCAAGTTTAGTTACAGGATTGCAATTTGCAACAGATGAATTAAATAGTGGCAAAAAAACAAAAGTGATGGATTTCTTTAAAGTATTAAAAGATCCAGATATCAATAGAGCTATTACATTCGGTTTTAGCTTCTTGAAAGCATTTGGACAAGGGCTAGAGAAAAAATAGAATAAATGAAAAAGTGATGGGAAGTAGCCATCACTTTTTTCATTATATGTATAAGAGTGTTCATGTTAAGCGGAATATATTATTATTAAAAAGATGGATTAGAACTGGAAATATGGAATCCATCTCAAATACCGTTTTAGAATTTGGAGGAATATATGCAACACCGTAAAAAACTATCTATACCAGGAGTAATGAGACATTCCTTTCAAACAGTTAAATTTGCTTTTTGGAATGTATTAACTTTTCAACTTGCTTATAAATTATTAGCAGCGATTGTGTTTGTTCCGCTATTTGGAATTATTTTTAATAAGTTATTGTATTTTGGTGGTTATGCAAATGCGACAAATGATGAATTATTAGCGTTTTTAAAGACGCCTTATGGCATCTTAGCAATCGTAATTTTATCATTGTTAGCACTGTTTCTTATCTTTACGGAATTTGCGGTGCTTATTATTATTTCGTATTTCGCTCATAAAAGACAGAAGGTGAAATTACGTCCGATTTTATATAAAACGGTAACGTATTTACCTACTCTTTTCACATATTGCTTACCAGGATTTATTTTATATGCTGTCGTATTGTTGCCTCTTTTAAATATGGGATATGAAACGGCATTAATCCCGCAAATTCAAATTCCTAACTTTATTACAGGAGAACTGTTTAAGACAACGATGGGGCAAGTTGGTTATTACACGTTCTTTGCTGTAGTCGCGTATTTGAATCTTCGATGGATTTTCGTTCTACCTATTGTTGTTTTAGAGCAAAAATCATTTCGCGTGGCAGCACGTAAAAGTGCAAATTTAGTAAAGGAAAGCTTTTTTAAAGTACTACTCTTTTTAGTAGGATTTTTTATTTCAATTGGAATTGTATATGTCGTATTTTTGGGAATATATTTATTGTGCCTATGGGGTGTTTATGAATTTACAAACCCGAAAGGAACATTTGCATTATTAGCTGAATCAACGATTTCTGTATTTTTAACGAGCACATTGTATTTATTCAGCTTTATCGTGACGCCATTTTATATTATGGCGATTACGCGATTATACTTACAAAAGGTACCGGTTGAAGATGTTTTATTAGAAGAAGGATTAGATTATTCGAAAACGAAAGCAGATAAATGTTTCTTCCAAAAACATCGTTGGAAATTCATTGGCGTATACATTGTAGGGATTATTACTGCGGGAATGGTCGTTGCCTTCATTGTAACGTTTATTTCAAATTCGTATAAAGAACCGATTATTATGGCGCACCGCGGGTATATATCAAAAGGCGTAGAAAATACGAAAGAAGCTGTGCAAGGTGCTATTGATGCAAAAGCAGACTACGCTGAAATAGATGTATTACAAACGAAAGACGGTGAACTAGCGGTTATACATGATTTGAAGCTGAAACGTCTCGCAAATGCAAATGTGCATGTGTCAGATTTAACGATGGTTGAGTTAAGGCAGCTTACCCTTAGTCAAGATGGACTTTCAGGACAAATAAGTACACTTGATGAAATCATTAAGCTAGCAAATGGCAAAATCAAACTTAATATAGAAGTGAAGCTTCATGGGGGCGAAAAAGACTTTGTAAACAAAGTCTTAAAAACGATTAAAGATAATGAATTTGAGAAGCAATGTGTAATTCAAACGTTACACTATCCGCTTATTAAAGAGTTTAAGCGTGCAAATCCAGATATAAAAGTAGGGTATATATTGTATGCAAGTAGAGCTAACTTAAAGAATGTGAAGGCTGACTTTTACGTAGCAGAAGAATATATGTTAAATAAGAAATTAGTAAAAGAAGCAAGGAAGTTAAACAAACCAATTTACGTATGGACAGTAAATGATATGGAAAATTTAAAGGCATATTATAAGTTAAACGTAGATGGTATCATAACTGATTACCCTGAAGATGCACGTGAAACAATTAAGATGTTAAAAGAGCAAGAAGCGGAAGAAAGTGATCTGTTTGATAAAATTACTGAAACGACAGATGATTTGTTTTTAAAATTATTTATAAGTTACCCAGCTGCTAGCTAAATGCTAGCAGCTATTTTTTTGTGAAAAGAATATATCTCTAAAGTATTAAGTAAAGTAATAACTGTATATGTATACGTTATCGCTTAGTTTTTTACATTGTTACATTATTGTCAAATAATAAATGATTACTGTTTATTTTGAAGAAGTATAATAAAAATTGAGTGAAAGATAATGGAATGTCACGAAACCCCTAATAGAATCAATGTTTTATATATTTACACTATTCTAAATATATAAACTTTAGAAAAATGATATGTTAGCGTTTTCATAACTTTTAAGTTATGCTAGAATAAGGACATAAGTTATTAATTATTACAAAAAGAAAAAAGAATCTCTTTTTTCTGTTAATTATAAGGGGGCATTTCATTATGCGTATTGGGGTACCAGCAGAAATTAAAAACAACGAAAACCGTGTGGCAATGACACCAGCAGGTGTTGTACATTTAATTCGTAACAATCACGAAGTATTCATTCAAAAGGGTGCAGGTTTAGGATCTGGTTTCACAGACGCTCAGTATGTTGAAGCGGGAGCAAAAATTGTTGATACAGCTGAAGAAGCTTGGAACATGGAAATGGTTATGAAAGTTAAAGAACCAATTGAAAGCGAATACAAACACTTCAGTGAAGGCTTAATCTTATTCACATACTTACACTTAGCTCCAGAGCCAGAATTAACAAAAGCGTTAATTGAGAAGAAAGTTGTTGCGATTGCATATGAAACAGTACAATTAGAAAACCGTTCTCTACCATTACTTGCACCTATGAGTGAAGTAGCTGGTCGTATGGCTGCACAAATTGGTGCGCAATTCCTTGAGAAAAACAAAGGCGGTAAAGGTATCTTACTTGCAGGTGTTCCAGGAGTTAAACGTGGTAAAGTAACAATCATCGGTGGTGGACAAGCTGGTACAAATGCTGCTAAAATTGCAGTTGGACTAGGTGCGGATGTAACAATCATCGACTTAAGCGCAGAACGTCTTCGTCAATTAGATGACATTTTCGGAAACCAAGTAAAAACTTTAATGTCTAATCCTTACAATATTGCAGAAGCTGTAAAAGAGTCTGATCTTGTAATCGGTGCAGTATTAATCCCAGGTGCAAAAGCTCCAAAACTTGTAACAGAAGAAATGATTAAATCAATGGAACCAGGTTCTGTTGTTGTAGATATCGCGATTGACCAAGGTGGTATTTTCGAAACAACTGACCGTATTACAACTCATGATAACCCAACTTACGAAAAACACGGCGTTGTTCATTATGCAGTTGCAAACATGCCAGGTGCGGTTCCACGTACATCAACTCTTGCATTAACAAACGTAACAGTACCATATGCAGTACAAATTGCTAACAAAGGCTACAAAGAAGCTTGCCTAGGCAACTCTGCATTACTAAAAGGTATTAACACATTAGATGGCTATGTAACATTTGAAGCAGTTGCAGAAGCTCACGGTGTAGAGTACAAAGGTGCTAAAGAATTATTAGAAGCAGAAACAGTATCTTGCTAATAGAAGCATTATACAAAACAAAATCGAACAATATATAATACAACATGATAAGAGCTAAGAGATAATACCTCTTAGCTCTTCTTAGTAAAAGGGGGCATACATCGTGGCCAACCTATTTAAAAAGAAATCCGTTACGCAATTGTTAGGGGAAAGTAAAAGTAAAACTTTGACGAAAACGCTAGGGGCATTTGACCTAACAATGCTAGGGATTGGTGCGATAATTGGTACAGGAGTTCTAGTATTAACTGGATTAGTAGCAGCAAGAGATGCTGGTCCAGCAGTTATTTTTTCATTTATGATTGCAGCAATTGTTTGTGGATTTGCAGCATTATGTTATGCAGAAGTTGCATCTACACTTCCTGTTTCAGGTAGTGTGTACACATATTCGTATGCAACAATTGGTGAGTTTGTTGCTCATTTAATGGGATGGACATTGTTATCCGTATATGTCGTAACGACTGCCGCAGTAGCTGGCGGATGGACGGGTTATTTCAATAATTTAGTGAGTGGACTGGGACTTGAAATTCCGAAAGCGTTGCTAACAATTCCAGCGCAAGGTGGTATGGTAAACTTACCAGCAGTTATCGTTACGTTAGTGATAACTTGGTTATTATCACGAGGTACGAAAGAAAGTAAGCGTGTGAATAACATAATGGTATTAATTAAAATTGGTATTGTTGTTTTATTCATTGCAGTTGGTGTATTCTACGTGAAACCAGAAAACTGGATACCATTTGCACCTTACGGTTTAAGTGGAGTGTTCGCAGGGGGAGCAGCAGTATTCTTTGCTTTCTTAGGATTTGATGCATTAGCAACTTCTGCTGAAGAAGTAAAAAATCCGCAACGTGATCTACCAATTGGTATTATTGCTTCGTTAGTTATTTGTACAATCATTTATGTTGTAGTTTGTCTCGTTATGACGGGTATGGTTTCTTATAAAGAGCTAGATGTACCGGAAGCGATGGCATATGTGTTAGAGGTTGTAGGACAAGATAAAGTGGCTGGTGTAATTGCTATTGGAGCTGTAATCGGTATTATGGCTGTAATTTTCGCTTACATTTATGCGACAACACGTGTATTCTTCGCAATGAGTCGTGACGGTTTATTACCAAAATCTTTTGCGAAAATTAACAAGAAGACTGAAGCGCCAACATTTTCAGTTTGGTTAACAGGAATTGGTAGTGCTTTAATTGCTGGATTTATCGATTTAAAAGAATTGTCGAATTTAGCGAATATTGGAGCGTTATTAACATTCGCCATGGTTGGTGTAACTGTTATCATTCTTCGTAAAACGCATCCGAAATTACAACGTGGATTTATGGTACCACTTGTACCGATCTTACCGATTATTTCAATTGCATGTTGTCTATTCTTAATGGTAAATTTACCGTTAACAACATGGATATACTTTGGTATTTGGTTAGCGATTGGAGTAGTTGTATACTTTGTTTATTCGAAAAAGCATAGTCATTTAAAAGACGATGGAAGTTCGCAGGATAATTTAGATCAAGCTAATTAAAGGGATATAAACACAGTAAGCCTTGTGCGTCTAGGGAGCGCGCAAGGCTTTTTCTTTTGTTGAAATAAAGGGAACATATATTACTTTGTTGAATTTTTATGTCGGAATATGAAAAAAGGGTGTGCGAATTGTACATCCTTTTTTGTATGAGAATATAGAGGATGCGGAAAATATGTATATGCCTTACTAAAATGTGAACGGAATGTTCATAAAAAAAATTCAGATTTCATTGACACATATGAGTAGGCGCTCATATAATAAGAGTATAAGATATATGAATGATTGTTCATATGTTCAATTAAAGAGGTGAGCTATTATGGCTGGAAATAAAGTAGAAACACCACAAGAGACATGTTCTCAAACGATAATTCATGAAGAAGTTGTAGAGCAAGTAAAACAAACAATTCCAACTGATGAAAGTTTAAGTAAAGTAGCAGAACTATTTAAAGTATTAGGTGACCGTACACGTACGAGAATATTACATGCGCTATTTGAAGCTGAAATGTGCGTTTGTGATTTAGCTTATTTATTAGGAATGACACAATCATCTATTTCGCATCAGCTTCGTGTGTTAAAGCAAGCGAAACTTGTGAAGAATCGTAAAGAAGGAAAGGTTGTTTATTATTCGTTAGCTGACCAGCACGTAATTCATATCTTCGAGCAAGCGTTTGAACACGTAAACGAAGAAGAATAAAAAGAACGCGAGGAGGGAGAACGATGGCTGAAGCGTTAGTGAAAAAGAAACTGATGTTAGAAGGTTTAGATTGTGCGAATTGTGCAATGAAAATTGAAAAAGGTGTTGGGAATATAGAAGGAGTAAATTCTTGCTCTGTAAACTTCGCAACAAAGACAATGATCTTAGAAACAGCACAAAATAAAGAAAACGAAGTTGTTACGGAAGCAAAACAATTCGTTACAAAATTAGAACCGCATATTAAAGTGCAAGAAGAGCAAAAAAATAAAATTGCTAAAGAAGTATTTATATTAGAAGGTTTAGATTGCGCGAACTGTGCAATGAAAATTGAAAATAAAGTGAAGGAAATGCCAGCTGTCTCAGAAGCAACTGTTGATTTCGTATCGAAGAAACTACGAGTAGAAGTTGCGAATAAAAGAGAACTAGAAGCAACTGTAGCAAATATAACAAATGTCGTTCAAAAGTTAGAGCCAGATGTGAAAGTTGTTCGTGAAGAGAAGAACGGTCATGACCACGGACATAGTCACGATCATGGTGAAGCAAACGTGAAAAAGATGGTAGGGAGATTAGTGGTCGGCGGAATTTTGACAGCAATTGCTGCATTAGCGAGCTTACCACAAATGGTAACAATTCCGTTATTCGTCCTTGCTTATTTATTAATAGGTGGAGATATCGTTTGGAGAGCGGTAAGAAACATGACTCGCGGCCAAGTATTTGATGAAAACTTCTTAATGGCAATTGCAACTGTAGGAGCCTTTGCAATTCAGCAATATTCAGAAGCCGTAGCAGTAATGCTATTTTATCAAGTAGGAGAACTATTCCAAAGCATTGCGGTAAACCGCTCTCGAAAATCAATTACTTCATTAATGGATATTCGTCCTGATTATGCGAATGTAAAGATTGGGAATGAAACGAAACAAGTATCACCAGAAGATGTACAAATTGGCGATTATATTATCGTTAAGCCAGGTGAGAAAGTACCATTAGACGGAAAAGTAATTGAAGGAACATCAATGGTAGATACTTCAGCATTAACTGGTGAATCTGTACCACGTGAAGTTGAAGTTGGAAATGATGTATTAAGTGGCTTTGTGAACCAAAACGGTGTATTAACAATTGAAGTTACAAAAGAGTTTGGTGAATCAACTGTATCGAAAATTTTAGATTTAGTTCAAAATGCAAGCAGTAAAAAAGCACCAACAGAAAACTTTATTACGAAGTTTGCGCGTTACTACACTCCAGTTGTAGTTATTACAGCGGCGATCATGGCGTTTATTCCACCGCTTATTTTAGAAGGGGCTACATTCTCTGAGTGGATTTATAGAGCTTTAGTGTTCTTAGTAATCTCTTGTCCATGTGCGTTAGTTGTATCCATTCCTCTTGGATTCTTTGGAGGTATCGGTGGTGCATCTAAAAGTGGTGTGTTAGTAAAAGGTAGTAACTATTTAGAAGCTTTAAATGATGTAAAATATATTGTTTTTGACAAAACAGGAACATTAACAAAAGGTGTTTTCAAAGTTACAAAAATGGAACCGAGCGAAGGTACTACAAGCGAAGAGTTATTAGAGTATGCGGCATTTGCTGAAGTGTATTCTAACCATCCAATTGCCCAATCTATTCGAAAGGCATATGGAAAATCAATTGATGAAAAAATAATCGATGATTATAACGAAATTTCTGGTCACGGTACAGTCGTAAAAGTACAAGGAAAAGAAATTTTTGCAGGTAATGCAAAATTAATGAGAAAAGAAAATATTGAATTTAAACAACCAGAAACAGTAGGTACATTAGTTCACGTTGCTGTAGATGGAAAATATGCAGGTTATATTGTTATTTCTGATGAGGTAAAAGAGGATTCGAAACAAGCGATTCAAAAGTTAAAAGAACTAGGTATTAAAAAGACAGTAATGTTAACTGGTGATGCAAAAACAGTTGGTGAAGCTGTCGGTAAAGAATTAGGCTTAGATGAAGTTCATGCGGAATTACTACCGCAACAAAAAGTAGAAGAGATTGAAAAAATTGATGCAGCGAAGCATGGAAAAGAAAAAATTGCCTTCGTTGGTGACGGTATTAACGATACACCAGTATTAGCCCGTGCAGACGTTGGTATTGCGATGGGTGGTTTAGGATCAGATGCAGCAATTGAAGCGGCAGACATCGTTATTATGACTGATGAGCCTTCAAAAATTGCGACAGCTGTAAAAATTGCAAAACGCACAAGAAGTATAGTGTGGCAAAATATCATCTTTGCTTTAGGTGTAAAAGGGATCGTTCTATTACTTGGTGCCTTTGGTATTGCAACAATGTGGGAAGCTGTTTTCTCAGATGTTGGTGTGACACTACTTGCAGTGTTAAATGCAATGCGTGTATTACGAGTGAAAGGTTTATAAAAAAGAGGACGCAACCTGCGTCCTCTTTTTTATTGGTTATTTTGTTGAAATTGATTTAATAAAATAATATCAAATATTATTTTACTTTTAAATAATATAATATTAAAATTTACAAATAAAAAACATTCGTCGTATTATTTTAATATATTTTTTACAAATATCCATATAGTATTGAAAAAACAGAGAAGGAGAAACTTCTCTGTTTACTTTTGTATGTTTTTTTCAACTTGTTCTCGAACAGTTTGAATGTAATTCATTTTATGATCCCAACATTCTTGGCTTAAATCGACAGGATACTCTTCGGGATTTAAAGTTCGCATGTATTCTTCCCAAAATAGAGCGAGACTCTGTTCATTATATTGTTGAATATCTAATATACTTGGTAGTTCATATGTTCTTTCACCGTTAACGAAAATGTCTTTATGGAGTTCACGGGCTTCAAAGTTTGTTACAAATTTACTTATATATGTGTGAACTGGATGGAACATTTTTAAGCGCTCTTCTTTTCCAGGTTCTTCAGAATCTAACGCAATATAATCGCCTTCTGCATGATCGTTAACCCGATTGATAATACGATAAATTCGTTTCAGTCCTGGAGTGGTAATTTTTTCAGGATTAGATGAAATTTTAATCGTATCATTTAATTTTCCGTCAGTATCTTCAATTGCAACTAGTTTGTAAACAGCCCCTAATGCAGGTTGCTCAAAGGACGTAATTAATTTCGTCCCAACACCCCATACGTCAATTTTTGCCCCTTGAGATTTAAGGTGCATAATTGTGTATTCATCTAAATCGCTAGAAGCGATAATTTTTGTATTTGTAAACCCTGATTCATCTAGTAGTTTTCGTGCCTTTTTCGATAAATAAGCCATATCACCACTATCAAGACGTATACCATAGAAATCAATACGATCCCCAAATTCTTTTGCAACACGAATTGCATTTGGAACACCAGATTTCAATGTGTCATATGTATCAACGAGAAAGACGCACTTCTTATGAGTTTCAGCGTATTTCTTAAACGCAACGTATTCATCGCGATATGCTTGAACGAAAGAGTGAGCGTGTGTGCCAGCTACAGGGATCCCGAAGCGTTTCCCAGCACGAACGTTGCTTGTAGAGGAGAAACCACCAATAAAGGCAGCGCGTGTCCCCCAAAGGGCGGCATCGAACTCATGGGCACGTCTTGTGCCGAACTCTAAAAGCTCATCATTACTTGCAGCATGTTTCATACGAGCAGCTTTTGTTGCAATTAATGTTTGGTAATTCACAATATTTAAGAGGGCGGTTTCAATAATTTGTGCTTCACCCAGTGGTGCATCAACACGTAATAAAGGCTCGTTATTAAATACAACTTCACCTTCTTGCATACTGCGAATCGTCCCAGTGAATTTCATATTTTGTAAATAATGAAGGAATTCTTCTTCAAATTTTAATTCTGCTAAATAAGCGATATCGCTTTCAGTAAAACTGAAATTTTCTATGTACTCTACAATTTTCTCAAGGCCAGCAAAAACAGCGTAGCCGTTCTCAAATGGAAGCTTTCGAAAATATAAATCAAAAACAGAACGGCGATTATGAATACCATCTTTCCAATATGTATAAGCCATGTTGATTTGATATAGGTCTGTATGTAAGGCATAACTATCGTCTTTATAATGAGTCATCGCGAGAACACCTCCATAATTTGGTTATAGTATACCAATTTTTCACCATTCGTAGCAAAGAAGAGATATTGAAGTGAAGTCAAGAGAGAAAAAAATGAAATTATGCATATTTTTTAGAAAATTTATATTTATCAATTTATATTTCTCCAGATTTTATGTATTATTAGAGTAATGGGGTAATGAGAATGGAGGAGGACAATGCAACAAACATTAGAAAAAATAGGCAAACAAGTCTTTTACAAACGGCTTCAGCAAAAAATGACACAAGAAGAATTATGTCAGGGCATTTGTTCTGTCTCATACTTAAGTAAGATTGAAAATGGAAAGATCGAAGCATCAGAAGAAATTCTACAATTGCTCTGCACAAGACTAGAAATTGCCGTGACGGATTTGAGAGATGTAGAAGAAGATGTGAAGGGGAAGCTGGATGAATGGTTAAATGCACTAGTTCATTTAGACAAGCAACAAGTAGAACGTATATATGAAGAGTTGCAAGGTGAAATGAAGCATGTGTTGGATTTTGAAATTATAAATTATTATAAACTGCTGTATACACGTTATTTAATTATGAAAAGGGATTTTCCTGCTGTCGAAAAAGAGTTAGAGAGCTTAAAGAAGATGTACAAAAAGTATTCACCATTCCAAAAATTATTATATACGTATAGCAAAGGGTTATATTATTTTTTACAACATAGATATAAGAAGGCATTGGAGTATTTGACTCGAACAGAAGTAATGGCAAAGGAACAAGGTTATCATGAGAATGGAATATATTTCAATTTGGCTCTTGTTTATAATGAATTAGAAGTTGAACATATGACTTTACATTTTGCTAATGTAGCAATGGAAGGATTTAAGAATGAATATAAATTCCGTTATGTGATAAATTGCCAGTTACTTATTGCGTTGAGTTATATACAAAAAAAACAATATAATGAAGCACTATCTATTTATAATAATATTTTGAGGGAAGCAAATTCTTTTGCTGATAAAGAAAGTATAACAGCTATTGCTTTAAATAATTTAGGCTTCTTGTACTATAACTTAAAAGATTATTCAAAAGCAAAAGATTATTATTTACAATGCCTAAAGTACAAAAAGGAAGAGGATTTAAATTATATTGATGCAGTGTATGAGATCGCTTTGCAGTGTATTGAATTAAAAGAATTTGAAGAAGCGAAAGATTGGATTAATAAAGGAATAGATGTTGCCAAGAGGGATGAAAAGTATAAAAGTATGCTATATATACTTTCAATGCTTAAGAATAAATACTTTGAAACGAAAGATGTTTATAAAAGATTTTTAGAAGTTGAGGCAATCCCATTTTTTAGAGGCGAAGAAAATAAAAAGGAATTAAAAATGGTGTATTTAGAACTAGCAGGATATCACGAGGAATTACTAGAATTTAAGGAAAGTAATAACTACTATAAATTAGCAATTAATTTATTAGAAGAAAAGGGAGGAAAATAATATGAAAAAAATAATTATTGGTGCTTTGGCTTTGGTAGCTGTATTAGTGGTATTGGAACCGCAATATGCTTGGACATCGGATATTTATGGTCAAGGAGAAAAAGTAGTAGAATTAATAAATTCTTAACAGAAACCCCTTTCCAATCGGAAAGGGGTTTTTCAATATTTGTTCCTCAAAATTCTACAAAACTTGAGAAAATAATTATTTGAATTTTTAGTATATTAATAGTGGAAACATAATGCTAATATGAAACTACTCTTTTTCAAAAAAATTTTTTATTAGGGGGAAGGTTCATGAAAAAGAAAAGTTTAGCGTTAGTGTTAGCGACAGGAATGGCAGTTACAACGTTTGGAGGGACAGGCTCTGCATTTGCGGATTCTAAAAATGTACTCTCTACGAAGAAGTACAATGAGACAGTACAGTCACCTGAGTTTATTTCTGGTGATCTAACTGGAGCGACTGGTAAGAAAGCAGAATCTGTTGTGTTTGATTACTTAAACGCAGCAAAAGGTGATTACAAGCTAGGGGAAAAGAGTGCGCAAGATTCTTTCAAAGTGAAACAAGTGAAGAAAGATGCTGTAACTGATTCAACAGTAGTACGTATGCAACAAGTTTACGAAGGAGTACCTGTATGGGGTTCTACTCAAGTAGCTCACGTAAGTAAAGACGGTTCTTTAAAAGTATTGTCTGGAACAGTTGCACCTGATTTAGACAAAAAGGAAAAGTTAAAAAATAAAAATAAGATTGAAGGCGCAAAAGCAATTGAAATCGCGCAGCAAGATTTAGGGGTAACACCGAAATATGAGGTAGAACCAAAAGCGGACTTATATGTATATCAAAATGGTGAAGAAACAACATATGCATATGTTGTAAATCTAAATTTCTTAGATCCAAGTCCAGGAAACTACTACTATTTCATTGAAGCAGACAGCGGTAAAGTATTAAATAAATATAATAAATTGGATCATGTAGCAAATGAAGATAAATCACCAATTAAGCAAGAGGCTCCTAAACAGGATGCGAAAGCAGTAGTAAAACCTGTAACAGGAACAAATAAAGTAGGAACTGGTAAAGGTGTATTAGGAGATACGAAATCACTCAATACAACATTATCTGGCTCATCTTACTACTTACAAGATAATACGCGCGGAGCAACGATTTTCACATATGATGCGAAAAATCGTACTACATTGCCAGGAACTTTATGGGTAGATGCAGATAATGTTTTCAATGCAGCGTATGATGCAGCGGCAGTAGATGCTCATTACTATGCAGGTAAAACATATGATTATTATAAAGCTACATTTAATAGAAACTCTATTAATGATGCAGGGGCACCGTTAAAATCAACAGTTCATTACGGAAGTAAGTATAATAATGCATTCTGGAACGGCTCACAAATGGTATACGGAGATGGAGATGGTGTAACATTCACTTCATTATCTGGTGGAATTGACGTAATTGGTCACGAATTAACGCATGCTGTTACGGAAAATAGCTCGGACTTAATTTATCAAAATGAATCAGGAGCGTTAAATGAAGCGATTTCTGATATCTTTGGTACTTTAGTAGAATTCTATGATAACCGTAACCCAGATTGGGAGATTGGTGAAGATATTTACACGCCTGGTAAAGCGGGAGATGCGCTTCGCTCTATGAGTGATCCAGCGAAATATGGTGACCCAGACCATTATTCTAAGCGTTACACTGGTACTAGTGATAACGGTGGGGTTCATACAAACAGTGGTATCATTAATAAACAAGCTTATTTATTAGCAAATGGTGGTACGCATTCGGGTGTAACTGTAACGGGCATTGGTAAAGATAAGTTAGGTGCAATTTATTACCGTGCAAACACACAATATTTCACGCAATCTACTACATTTAGCCAAGCTCGTGCTGGTGCAGTACAAGCTGCAGCTGATTTATATGGTGCGACTTCTGCGGAAGTAGCGGCAGTTAAGCAATCGTTTAGTGCTGTTGGTATTAACTAAGGATTTAAAGGATAGCTATTAATAAAATACCTCAAAAATAAAGAAGGAGCATAGGCTCCTTCTTTATTTTTTTCTCCATTTTTTCCACAAATAATATAATCCGATACAACCTGCGATTGTCACAATCCACTTCGCTTCATTTGTTCCGTTCATGACTTGGTATGCCGAATATACTTCAATCAATAATGCCGGTATTTTACCTATTGTACTGGCAATACTGAAGGAGAGTAATGACATTTTCCCTAGAGCTGCAAATAAAGTCACGATACTTGATGGGATGAAAGGTATCAATCGAAACGATAGAACGAGTAGAAAGGCCTCTCTACCTTGTACATAAAGAAGACGCTCTACCTTTGGGTACTTATTTACTTTATCGTGAGTGAACTTTTGAAGGCCTATGCGGTAAATATAAAACGAGATAATAGCCCCTAAGGCCTCACCTGCGATTGAAATGATTGTGCCATTTGTTACACCGAAGAGCTGTATATTAATGGCGGTTAAAAAGATGCTAGGAATAACGCCTAAAAGACTAATGATGATGTTAATTAAGATACTAAGTGGAATTGCGATTGAATAGTATTCTGTTAAGAAATTTTGAATCGTTTCAGCCATTGTTTAAAATCCTTTATCTTTTTTTGCATTACACCATATTTCGTTTGTATAGGCAAGGGTAAATTTACATAATGTAGAAAAACGTTGATAAGAAGGGGTCTTTATACCTTATGTGGGTATTAGGTATATAAAAACAGGGGTATTTTAAAATGTTTTGAAAAACACTATAAAAACCTTTGTATGAAAGAGTTTTATAGTTATATTATCATTGTTTTTATATGGGAAATAATCATAAAATATAGGGGGTATATATTATAAAAGTCGAAAAATAGAGGATTGATGAAATTGCGCGGGTAAATATGGAAAAATAGATAAAAAAATGAAAACTGATAGATTTTTTCGTTGTGAAATTGACTTTTAGTGAAGTTGCGATAATAATCATGAAAGAGGTGATATGATGAAACGAATAAGTAGTCTTTTCTTGAGTGGTTTATTGGCACTAATGCTGATCTTAAGTGGATGTGCAGGAAAAGAACAAAAAACAGAGAAACAAACAGGGAATCAATCGACATCAGTAGAAAAAATTAGTGATAATATTTTAGATGAAATGGAAGGGCCACCTAAAAATGGTCATACGATTGAAAGACATGTAGGCAAATCAGAAGAAGATTTGAAGAATCGCTTGAAGACAGATAAAGTATCAGCAGCAAGTACATACTATGACAAGGAAACAGCAACGAAAGCTGTAAAAGATAGTTTGAAGCAGCATGATAAGGAAATTCAAGACTGGTTAAAAAATTCTAAAGAGGCTCGTCTCGTATTAAATACAACACATTCATTCCCGGTTGGAAAAACGGTAATAAAGAAAAATATGAGTGTAAAAGACAAGTTGGTAAAAACTGTTACTGTTTTAGCAAGAGATAAGTCAGGAGAATTAGGGTTTAAGATTATTACTTCTTATCCATCTGATAAATAAGAAGGGGGAGTACATTATGTATACGACATTACAATACTTTCTTAAATCGTACTGTACGTTAAGTATTCATGAGGATGAAATAGTAAGCGTGATGGAAGAGTTTATTGAACAAGAAGACGAAGAAATCGTTTTGAAATTACGTGATGAATTAATAAATATGAAGAAAAAGAACGTGTGGGAAGAGGCGTGTGTATTAGCTGCGAAGGAAGGGAATCGTATGTGGTCTTTAGAAGAAACGAAAGACCATCTTGAAACTTTTTTACTATTACTGCAAAAGAAAAAGGCGTGATTAAATCACGCCTTTTTCTTTATGCTATTCGGTTGATATTATCTATTCTTTTGGAGCGCTTTTATATACGCTTTTTGAAATTTGTCCATTTGATATTACTGCCCCGTTTTGTGTTACTTTTTTATACGTAACCGCTGTGATTTTATCACTAGTCCTACTAATTACTTGGGAAGAAACTTCAACATTTTTACCAGTATTTGTACCGAAAATGCGTGTAGTAATACTACCTCCATTTGAAAATGCTTGAATATAAATATGATTGCCCGTATTATTTTTAAATTTTAAATCTGGACCATAATCTGCTACTGCTGCATCTTGCCCAAGTGGTAAATAATTTACCGGCATAGAATGATTGCTTCGAGAAACAATGCCTAAATCTGCCCTTAAAGCTGCGCTGTATAAAGTACTACTGACTTGGCAAACTCCTCCGCCTGCACTTTGTATTACTTTACCTTGTGAATATACTGCTGCAGATTTATAACCATGTGCAGCATCAGTTACGCCAACGCGGCCATTAAAACTAAATGTTTCATCAGGTGCGACAATAACCCCACTTAAAGTATTGGCTGACTTATTTACGTTAAATGATTGATTTCCGTTACGGCCGGCCATTGGAGTAGAATATTCAGCGATGACTTCTTTAATACCCATTTTCTGTATGTCTTCTGTAGAACGTTCTGGTTTTATAAATGTAACTGGCAATGTAACATCTGATTTACCAGTAGTAATAGCTTCGTTTGTTAAATCGTTTAGTTTCCCTTTATCAATTTTTTCTCCGTTTTGGCTTTGACTAACATTTACTGTTGAGCCTTCAATACTCAATTCTGCATTAACAGGATTTTTTAATGTTTCATTATATTTATCTTTTATAAAGGTTTCATAAGCTGTTGCATTTAATTGTGGTGTTAATTTATAGTCACGTTTTAATTCACCGTTTTCAGCTTGCTTACGCATTTTGTAACGATCCATTACGTTTCCTTCTTGTTCTTTGAAGATTTTGTCAATAATATCTTTCTCTTTATAATTTATCCCTAAATCTTTCCATGTGTAAGTTTGTTTATCGTTTTGGAATATGTAGGTAAGGGATTTTTGATCTAACTCAGTTACCTTTTGATTAATAATTGCTTGAATATCTTTCCTATTTTTTCCTTCGAGAGAAATACCTTCAAATGTAGTATTTGGTAATGCAGTAGTATTTAATTGATTATTTAATTTGGATACATATTGATATCCCCCAACACCGCCTACACAAAGTAATATGCCCCCAGCAATTGCAGAACCAATCAGTATTTTACTTAGCTTCATTTATTTCCCCCCAGAAATTTATGTATAAATATATGTATTACATTTTTTGTATAAAAATGATGAAAATAACATTATGTACGTACTAGTATACTATTATTTTCACTGTGTGTGTAATGTTTTCATAAAAAATGTTACATAGCTGTAATAATTGTCACTTCTTGTCACAATGTGTATGAAAAATATGTTGAAAAATATAATAAAAAGGCTGTCTAGAAAGATCTAGCAGCCTTTTTATTATATTTTTTTATGTTCATTTTTATTCGTAACACCGAGATGTTTTTGAAGGGTAGTTGAAATAGTGTCGACGCTTTTTTCATTTGGAACGTAATAATAAATACCACCTATATATTTATCTGTACCTTCTACTTGCATTTTTTCCATCTTTAAATTTGAATCCATTGAATTTTTTGTAATTGTCATCATATCATCAAACGTTAAATTGGTTTTTAAATCCTTATCGACAGCGTCTAGTAGGCCACCGATTTTATTAATGGAATTAAGAGATAGTGCCTTTTCAGCAATGGCCTCTAATACAAGCTGTTGTCGTTGGCCACGCATATAATCACTATCGATATGACGAGTTCTAGCTAGCGCCAATGCTTCTTCTCCATTTAAATGTTGACGTCCTTTTTTAAGATGAATTGCATCTGCTTCATCTTTACTATTTTGCTCTGTGAACTCAACTGGAACGTCTACAGTAATACCACCAAGAGAATCAACAATTTTAATAAAGGATTTAAAGTTGAATTTTACATAGTAATCAACTGGAACATCTAAAAAGTTCTCTACCGTATCAATTGTGCTGTCTACACCACCGAATACGTGCGCATGTGTAATTTTATCGTATTTATCACGTGATTTAATGTAGACGCGTGAGTCACGTGGAATGCTTACAAGTTTAACGGATTTATCGTTTTTATTAATTGTTGCAAGTAATAACGCATCTGTTCGAGTCGCTTTTCCATAACCTTTTTCCCTAATTTCACTTTCATCAACACCCATAATAAGTACGGAAATGTTGTCGGTCATAGGTTTAACAGCTTTTTCACGTTTACTGGACTTATCTCCTCGACCTAGTTCAGCATAAGCATTATTTAAGACGGACTTTGCTTTACTGTATATATGGAAGGAGTAGCCTCCTGCTCCAAGTGCTACAATTAGTAATGGAATAAGAAGGAACCAAAGTAGGCGTTTTTTCTTTGAGCGTCCTTTTTTGGCTCGCGTATTGTTGTTCGTGTCGGATTTCATCATTTTTTCTCCTTTAAAACTATCAAAGTGTATACATTTAGAAGTGTATTCAAACACATAAAAAATATTTTACGCTAAATAAAAGCGATTGTACATGTATAAAAAATAGATGTCTTGATTATTTATAAGACACCTATTCGTTATTGTATACAAAAGATAGAGATAAGAAAATGATAAAATTTTACCTAATTACAACATAATGCTTACGATAATTGCAGATAAAATGCTAACGAGAGTAGCTCCATATAGTAATTTAAGGCCAAACCTCGCAACAACGTTTCCTTGTTCCTCGTTTAGTCCTTTTACCGCACCTGAAATAATACCAATGGAAGAGAAATTGGCAAAAGACACAAGGAAAACAGAAATAATACCAACTGTACGGGGGGAAAGGCTATTAGAAATTTTACTGAGGTCCATCATTGCAACAAATTCATTTGTTACAAGCTTCGTTGCCATAATGCTGCCAGCTGCGACAATTTCAGAACTTGGTACACCGATAAGGAATGCGATAGGTGCAAATATATAGCCGATTAATTGTTGGAACGTAATACCGAATATAATGAGGAACAGGTCATTAATACAACTAATTAATGCGACGAATCCGATGAGCATAGCGCCGACAACAATGGCTACACGAAAACCATCAAGAATGTATTCTCCAAGCATTTCAAAAAAGCTCTGTTTTTCACCTTTGATTTCTAAAATATCTTCGTCATCTTTAACGTCGTAAGGGTTAATGATGAGTACGATAATAAAACCGCTAAATAAATTGAGAACGAGTGCAGTTACTACATATTTAGGTTCAATCATTGTCATATAGGCACCTACGATAGACATAGATACGGTTGACATAGCAGAGGCACAAAGTGTATAAAGACGGTGTTTTGGAATTTGAGCTAATTGCTTTTTCACTGTAATAAAAACTTCTGATTGGCCGACAATGGCAGAGGCAATAGCGTTGTAAGATTCTAATTTCCCAAGACCATTTATTTTACTAAGAAAGTACCCGATCCAATGAATAAAAAATGGTAGTATTTTGAAATGTTGTAATATGCCAATTAAAACAGAAATAAAGACGATTGGTAATAATACATTAAGGAAAAATGGCATTTCACCTTTATTTGCAAGACCACCAAATACGAAATTTATTCCATTAGCAGCATACTCGAGTAGCTTGGTAAACAAACTGGAAATGATTCTAATTAGTATGAGGCCGACTTCTGTATTTAGTAGTAAATAGGTTAAAATTAACTGTATAATAAGCATGATAAAAATTGGTTTAAATTTAATATGCTTCTTATTATTGCTAGCAATATAAGCGAGCAAGAAAACAACAATTAGTCCGACGAAAAAAGTAATGAATTTCATGATAAGCCCCCTAAAAGAGATATTCTGCTATATATGTTTTTCATTTCAAGAGAGAATATGCATCTTTGGTAAAGAAAGGAATAGAGAGAGTATGAATATATGTAGAGTGCATCACGTTGCAATTATTTGTTCGAATTATGAGACGTCAAAGTATTTTTATACTAGAATATTAGGATTTAAAGAACTGAATGAAGTATATAGAAAGGAACGAGATTCTTATAAATTAGATTTATGTGTAGGAGAAGAGTATCAAATCGAATTATTTTCATTTCCAAATCCGCCTGAGCGCAAAAGTTTTCCAGAAGCAGCAGGTCTTAGACATTTAGCATTTGCTGTTACAAATATAGAAGAAGCTGTGAAGCATTTAAATCAATGTGGTGTTGAGACAGAATCGATCTGTATTGATGAAATAACGGAGAAGAAATTCGTCTTTTTCCAAGATCCCGATGGTTTACCTTTAGAATTGTATGAGGTTTGAAAATTGGTGGATTTTATATAGAGTTGCTTTCCAATAATTGAAGAAACTAAAGTGAAACTTCTTTTTAAAAGGAGGTGTAACTTTAGCTAAGAAAGCTAAAGGACATATGTGGATATTTTAAAATTATTGATGGTAGTCATTCTTATTGGGTTAACAGCATTTTTTGTGGCTGTTGAGTTTGCAATTATTAAGGTACGTAGCAGTCGTATTGATCAACTCGTTAGCGAAAAAAGACGAGGTGCACTGTCAGCTAAAAAGGTAACTTCAAATTTAGATGAATATTTATCGGCCTGTCAGCTAGGTATTACAATTACTGCTTTAGGGCTCGGGTGGTTAGGGGAACCAACTATTAAACATTTACTCGAGCCGTTGTTTTTAAAATTACAATTCTCACCTGCAATTTCCAGTACAGTTTCATTTATTATTGCCTTTGCAGTAATTACATTTTTACATGTTGTCATTGGGGAACTTGCTCCAAAGACATTTGCTATACAAAAAGCAGAACAAGTTAGCTTATTGTTATCGAAACCACTTATTTATTTTTACCGAGTTATGTATCCGTTTATTTGGGCTTTGAATGGTTCAGCGAGGGTTGTAACTGGTTTATTCGGATTACATCCAGCTTCTGAACATGAAGTAGCTCATTCAGAAGAAGAATTAAGGTTAATCTTATCTGAGAGCTATGAGAGCGGAGAGATTAACCAAAGGGAATTTAAATATGTAAATAATATTTTTGAATTTGATAATAGAGTAGCAAAAGAAATTATGGTACCTCGTACGGAAGTTGTAGGCTTATATGAGGACGAACCATTTGAAACACATATTAAAGTAATCGCACAAGAAAAGTACACGAGATATCCTGTATTTGGTGAAGATAAAGATGAAATTATTGGGATGGTTAATGTAAAAGATTTATTTATTCGTTATATGGATGGGAATCGGGACGAGGAGTGCTCGATTATGCCATATACAAGGCCAGTTATTGAAGTGCTAGAAAATATTCCAATTCATGATTTACTATTACAAATGCAAAGAAAACACATTCCATTAGCTGTATTGTATGATGAATATGGTGGTACAGCAGGGATTGTTACACTAGAAGATATTTTAGAAGAAATTGTTGGAGAAATTCGAGATGAATACGATGAAGATGAGAATCCACCTATAGAGCATGTAAGTGAAGGTTATAAAATCGTAGAGGGAAAAGTGCTTATTAGTGAAGTAAATGATTTGCTTGGCATACATTTAATTGCTGATGATGTAGATACAATTGGTGGCTGGATTATGGTACAAAAACAAATCGTTGCTGAAGGAGATGTTATTGAGAAACACGGTTTTTATTTTAAAGTCCTTGAAAAGGATATGCATCAAATTAAACGAGTGGAAATAAGGAAAGTAGAAGAATGATTTTCTATAAACTTTAATAAAAAGGATATACAGAAAAATAAATGTTTGCGCTTTCAAAAAAGGTGCTATATAGTGAAGGTGGATACTGAAAAATTCTTCTGAATGATACTCGTGTTTTTAGAGGGCGGATTTTTTGGATAAGGATTTAGAATGAAAAAGTATAGGTGATAAAAATGATAGCAACGAAGGATATACGTATAGAAAAAGATTTTTTAGGTGAAAAAGAAGTACCAAATGCAGCTTATTATGGTGTACAAACATTACGTGCCGTAGAAAACTTCCCAATTACAGGATATCGCATTCATCCATCACTCATTACAGCAATGGCAATCGTGAAAAAAGCGGCGGCACTTGCGAATATAGATACTGGTTATTTAGCTAAAGACATTGGACATGAAATTGCAGAAGCAGCGCAAGAAATTGTTGATGGAAAGTTTCATGATCAATTTATCGTGGATCCTATTCAAGGCGGAGCCGGAACTTCTATTAATATGAATACAAATGAAGTAATTGCGAATAGAGCGTTAGAACGTATGGGGTATGAAAAAGGGGCGTATGCGAAAATTAGTCCAAACACTCATGTGAACATGGCCCAATCAACGAACGATGCGTTTCCAACAGGGATTCATATTGCAACTCTTATGATGTTAGAAGAGCTTCTTATTACAATGGAAGCACTTCATTCTGCTTTTCGTAAAAAAGCAAAAGAGTTTGATCACGTTATTAAAATGGGACGCACACATTTACAAGATGCAGTTCCAATTCGCCTTGGACAAGAATTTGAAGCGTATAGCCGAGTGCTTGAGCGTGATATAAAAAGAATTAAACAGTCTCGTCAACATTTATATGAAGTGAATATGGGGGCGACAGCTGTTGGTACAGGATTAAATGCAAATCCTACGTATATTGAACAAGTGGTAAAACATTTAAGAACGTTTAGTGGATTCCCACTTGTTGGTGCAGAGCATTTAGTTGATGCAACGCAAAATACAGATGCATACACAGAAGTATCTGCAGCACTTAAAGTATGTATGATGAACATGTCTAAAATTGCAAACGATCTTCGTATTATGGCGTCTGGTCCACGTGTTGGGTTAGCTGAAATTCAATTGCCAGCACGTCAGCCGGGTTCATCGATTATGCCAGGTAAAGTAAATCCAGTTATGGCAGAAGTGATTAACCAAGTCGCATTCCAAGTAATCGGAAACGATCATACAATTTGCTTAGCATCAGAAGCAGGACAATTAGAGTTAAACGTAATGGAGCCTGTGCTTGTATTTAATTTAATTCAATCTATAAGTATTATGAATAATGGATTCCGTGTATTCCGTGAATATTGTATTGAAGGAATTACAGCAAATGAAGAATTGCTGAAGCAATATGTTGAGAAAAGTGTTGGAATTATTACAGCAGTTAATCCTCATATTGGTTATGAAGCAGCATCTCGTATTGCACGTGAAGCAATTGAAACAGGAAAATCTGTTAGGGAGTTATGTTTAGAACATGGTGTACTGACAGAAGAGGAATTGGATATTATTTTAGATCCATTCGAAATGACTCACCCTGAAATTGCTGGAGCTTCTTTATTAAAAAATAAAAAAATGTAATGTGAAAAACACCGATCCATTTGGATCGGTGTTTTATTTTTAAAAGATATTAAATACAGCGTTTAATTGAAGTAAGCTAATAACAGCTAAGAAGATTAAACTGTATTTCATTGCTGTTTTAAATAGAGCAGATTCTTTCCCAACTAGTCCAACTGCGGCACAAGCAACTGCTACAGATTGTGGTGAAACCATTTTTGCCATTGTACCACCTACTACGTTTAAGGCAACGAGTGTAGAAGGAACGATGTTTAACTGGTCTGCTGTTACTGCTTGAAGTGGTGCGAATAAAGAACCACTTGAAACTACTGAACCTGTAATGAATACGCCAATCCATCCTAAGATTGGAGAAAGAACTGGGAATGCATTACCAGTAGAAGAGAATGCAAGTCCAAGTGTAGATGACATACCAGAGTAGTTCTCTACGTAAGCTAAAGCGATAACGCTACAAATTGTATATACTGGAGCTTTTAATTCTTTCATTGTTTCAATCATTAATTCTTTAACCATTTTACCTTTTACGCGGTAAACGATAAGTGAAACGATAATTGCTAGTACAATCGCAGTAGTTGTAGAAGAGAATACATCGAATTTGAAAACAGCTGCGAAAGGTGTATCAGCTTTTGTAATTGGTGTAGTTTTCATAACAGCATTATGAAGACCAGGGAACTGAATGTTAAATACTAAGTTCGCTAACGCACCATCTGGAGCAAATAAAGCTTTAATCGGTTTTAAGTTAAAGATTGTTACAAATGCAGTTAAGAATACGAATGGAGACCAAGCATATAAAATTTGATTGAATGTATGTGATACTTTAGTTTCTTGTTTTTCTTCTTTAGTAGAAGATTTTGGTTGCCAAACACGTAAGAATAATGCAAGAGCAATCATACTTACAACGGCTGCGAAAATATTAGTAAGTTCTGCACCTAAGAAGTAAGTTACAGCGAATTGAGTAATTGCGAAAGAAACACCACTTACAAGAATACCTTGCCAAGTTTCTTTAATACCTTTAATTCCATCGACCATTGAAACAAGTAAGAAAGGTAAGATGATACTAATGAAAGGTAAAATAAGAACAGTTTGACGACCGATAGTTAATGCGTCAAGTTCAGTTAATTGTGCTGGTACTGTAACTGGAATACCCATAGCACCCATAGCACCACCAGCGATATTAGCTACTAAACAAATACCTGCTGCTTTTAATGGGTTAAATCCCATACCTACAAGTAGTGCAGCTGTAATAGCAACTGGAACCCCTAGACCAGCTGCGCCTTCTAAGAAAGCACCGAAAGAATAAGCGATTAATAATACTTGTAAACGTTGATCATTTGTAATGCTTGAAATACTATCGCGAATAATATTGAATTGCTCTGTTTTAACAGTTAATTTGTAAAGGAAAATTGCGGCGATAACGATAGTACAAATTGGATAAAATCCAGATAAAACACCGAATCCGGCAGATGCTACAGCTACTGTTGCTGGCATTTTATAAACAAATATTGCAAGGATAATAGCGACAATCACACTATAAAGACCAGCCATGTAACTTTTCATTTTGAATCCCATTAAACAAATGATGAAACAAAAGATTGGAAGTGCTGCGATTAGTGCAGATAGCCAAATATTGTTTAATGGGTCATAAATTTGTGTCCAAGTACTCATAATAATGACAACTCCTATCTATTATATGTGAAGAAATTCACATTATTTGTGAAACTATTCACAATCAACTTACATGCTTAGTATATTCTCCTTCAACACTATTGTCAACGTAAAAAAGTATAATTATTCCATAATAGTGTTAAAAGAAAAGCTTTGTTCATAAAGTAGACAAAAAACACACTCAAATGAATTTAAGTGTGCTGTATAAGTTATTTGCATATTATTTTGCTTATTCAGATGGCATGTTCCTTATAGGCGTATATTAGATGCATCTTTTATATCGAGTATAAAGTTTGATATATGAACTGATCTGTCCTGTTTGATCTAGTGAGGGAGGAATGGTGAGTAGATTTAATAGGAAGTTTGGCACAACAGTCCAACCGCTTGCAATACGAATAAAAAATTAGAAACAAATTTTTAATACCACATCATCTCTTTTTACTGAAAATTCCTTTTAGCGTAACAAAGAGGTTAAGTATAGTTCAGCTACATTACGATAGGTTATCAATTATAGACGGTATTTTACAATACCGTTACTGTGCATTTCAATGAGGTGAAAATATAACAAAAAGCCTGATAAAACAACGTTTGCAAGCAAAGTATTCGTAGGCCATTATTTTGCTTTTTCGTTATATCATATAGTATAATATTCAAAATCAACAAGGATTTTTTCCTGAATTTTTGTTGATGAAAATGGAAAAATTTTTCGGCTTTATAGGTTGATAAAGTTATGTCGTAACAGGAAATATAAGAACAGATATATAAATAAATAAAAAGAACATAAAAACGCAAATAAAAACGAAAATGAGGGGAACTTTATGAGCCAAAATCAATTCGAATGTCGTATTTCAGAAGAAGATGTACAAATGTTAAGAGCGTTAGCTCACCCACTTCGTCTACGTCTAGTAATGGAACTTATGCAAAGAGGAACATGTAATGTAACACAACTACAGGAAGTATTAGAAATTCCGCAATCAACGGTTTCACAACATTTAACGAAGTTAAAGCAAAATAAAGTAGTGCGCTTTGAAAGACGAGGATTAGAAGTGTATTACCAAATCCATAATGATAAAGTAAGTGCGGTAGTAAAAACATTATTTTCTTAAAATTTGAATATTATGGAAAAAGACGTGTAGAATATACGTCTTTTTTTATTTGTCAGAAAGGTAGCGAGAGAGTAAATATTAGCATGTGAGGAAGAAATGACTATCAATCAACATGCTGCTTTACGGAATATATTCTAAAAGGAAAAGAAAAAATAGAAAGGAGTGTAGTAAGCAAAAGGAGGGATATTAGTATGGATGTGAAACGTGTGAAACAAATCTTATCTTCTTCAAGTAGAATTGACGTTACATATGAGGGCGTACCAGTATGGATTGAGAGCTGTGATGAGCAGAAGGGGAGTGCTCAAGTGTATGATGTATCTAATCCTGGTGAGAGCGTTCATGTGGACGTGACAGCTTTAGAGGAGAAATAATAAAAAAGACGCTTCTAATTTTAGAAGCGTCTTTTTTTGTATTATTCCATCATACTCGCAACTTTTTTAGAGAAGAGAAGGAGTACAAGTCCTAAGACGATAACGATAATACCGATACTTGCAAATACTTCAAGGTATCCTAATGATTGTGTAAAGGAAGCAAGTTTACCTGCTAACCAGTTAGCCATACCCGTACCAGCTAACCATACCCCCATTAGTAATGATGCTAATTTTACAGGAGCGATTGCACTTACCATTGATAGACCGATTGGTGATAAGAATAACTCACCAATTGTGTGGAAGAGATAAGTGATAACGATGAATAATAAATTCGCTTTTACAGTTATATCTGCTTCACTACTTCCAGTTTTTAGAACTGCTAATGTTAAAACAAGATAACCTATACCTAGTAAAATCATACCAAATGCCATTTTTGTTGGCACGTTTAAATCACCGCGTTTTGTTTTAGAAAGTTTTAACCATAGCATAGATACAAATGGTGCAAGTAGTACGATGAATGCTGGATTAACGGATTGGAACCAAGATGTTGGAACTTCCCAACCGAAAATTGTACGATCTACAAATTTATTTGTATAAAGTGTTAAAGAACTACCAGCTTGTTCAAATCCTGCCCAGAAGAATACTACGAAACAAGTTAAAATTACAATTGCCCAAGTACGATTTTTCTCTTGTTTTGTTAAAGGTTTCTTTTCGATTACAGGTTGATCTTTTGATTTTTTACCAACAACTGTTGTTCCTGCTTTACCAAGGTAACGAGGAGCTAATAAGTTGAAAACAATTTGTCCAATAATCATACCGATACAAGCTGCTAAGAATCCGTATTTATATCCCATTACAATAACGCCATTAGCGCTTGTTTTAAAGAAATCTTCTGCTAAAAATCCACAAATAAGTGGAGCAAAGAAAGCACCTACGTTAATACCCATATAGAAGATAGTAAATGCACTGTCACGACGTGAATCATTTTCGCCATACAATTCACCTAACAGTGTAGAAATATTTGGTTTGAAGAATCCATTACCAATAACTAATAGTATTAATCCAAGGAATAGTCCTGTTTTTGTATTCATTGAGAATAGTACAAAATTGCCGATTGCCATAATGATTCCGCCGAGAGTAATGGCATGACGTCTTGTGATATAATGATCCGTTAGCCATCCGCCTATAATTGGCATGAAATATACTGCCGCTGTAAAAGTACCATATAATTGCACTGCGACTGCCTTATCAAATCCTAACCCGCCACTAACAGCAGCAGTTGTTAAATAAAGAACTAAAAGGCCACGCATTCCATAATAACTAAATCTTTCCCACATTTCTGTTAAGAACAACAAGTACAACCCTGGTGGATGTTTTTTTGGTGATTGTTGCTCTCCAGCTTTTTCTAATTTTAAAGCTGCATCCATTTTTGTTTCCCCCTAATCCTGTATAACGGATATTTATGTAATCATTTTAATTTACAAAATATTTAGAAGTCAATAGAATTATATGGAAATAGAAAGAAAATTTCTAAAAAAGTTCTATTTTTCTTCAACCGTTACTGTATTTTGCCCTGAAAACGAGATGATAAGCGTTTTCAAATGTAATAATTGAATTCTAAAAGAAAATAAAATAGTGATTAATCAGAAAATTTAGATTAAAAAATCTATTCTGATATAAAGAAAATATATTCTATTTACTTTTATAATATAACATATTGGGAATAAAAATACAAAATGAAATAATGTGACACTTCAGTGAAATGAAAAAACCAGCTCCATCAAAGAGAGAGCTGGTTAGAATAAAATTATTTAACAAAGCGTTTTTCGATATCATCTAATAGTAGGTTAGCAGCCATTACACCGCCAGCTGTATTCCAAATAACGTCATCAACTTTGTATGCTTTACCATTTTTCACTGCATTTAAATTTTTAAATAGCGGATCATTGATATATTCTTTTTCTAATTCAGAGCCTTTTTTCTCATTTCCTTTATCGAATGTGAAGTAGAATAATACGTCGCCATCCATTGCAGAAATACGTTCTTTAGATACGTTACGCTCTGCAAAGTCGTCTTTATTTTGATCGCCAGGGCGTTTAAATCCAAGCTCTTTTAAAATAACACCAGAGAATGTATCACCATGATAAATACGAACATCACCAGGCATGAAACGAACCATAGAGATTTCTTGATTTACTTTATCACCAAGTTTGCCTTTTAAATCTTTCATACGTGATTCGTAATCAGCTACAACTTTTTGACCTTCTTTTTCTTTATTTAATGCTTTTGCATAAAATTTGAAGTTATCTTTCCATTCCCCACGTAATGTTTCTGAGAACACAGTAGGTGCAATTGCTTTTAGTTGTTCGTACACTTTTTCGTGACGCATTTTGTTACCGATAATTAAGTCTGGTTTTAAAGAAGCAATTGTTTCAACGTTAACTTGTCCTTCATCACCAACAACTTTTACATCTTTCATTTTATCCTTAATATGTGGATACCATGGGTCACCCGTCCAAGACTTTACAGCACCAACTGGTTTCACACCTAATTCAAGTAAAGCTTCAGTTCCTTCATTTGTTAAGATAACTACACGTTTTGGATTAGCAGGAACCTCTGTTTTACCCATTGCATGTTCTACAGTAACCACTTCTTTTTTATTATCTTCTTTTGTAGATTCTTCTTTGTTATTTGATTTTCCACAAGCACTTAAAAGCATTGAAAATGCTAGTAAAAATACAAATACTGTAAACGATTTTTTCCGCATGAAATTCATTATGTACCCCCTACATGTTGAGAATATTTTTCAATAGCAAGCATGATATTAAGCCTTTATCTTTTGATTGTCAATACATATGGTTGAAAATAATTCTCATTTCCGTTGACAATAAGAATTAAGTTGAAATACACTTACAACGTATCATTATACATTGAAGGGGAAACGCTGCATGTTATTAAAAACAAATCAAGCAAAATGGATTGGATTATTTGTTGGAATCATTGCAGTCGTTATTTGTATTTGGGGAAGTATTATTTTCGGATATACAAATACGAGCTGGAAATTAGCGCTAGATGCTTTTTTCCATTTTAATGGTTCTAATGAACATATTATTATTCAAAATGTGCGCCTTCCAAGGGCACTTATAGCAGCAAGTGTTGGTGCTAGTTTAGCCATCGCGGGCTGTCTTATGCAAACTTTAACTAAGAATCCACTTGCTTCTCCAGATTTTATTGGATTAAATTCAGGTGCTGCGTTCTTCATAGTTGTAGCAATTGTAATCTTTTCAGTAACATCATTATCAGCTTTCACATGGATTGCCTTTTTAGGAGCTGCGGTTGCAGCTGTACTTGTATTTGCTTCTAGTTCTTTAGGAAAAGAAGGGACTACTCCTCTTAAGTTAACGTTAGCAGGGGTCGCAATTAGTGCGTTATTTTCATCATTAACACAAGGATTACTTGTGTTAAATGAAAAAGCACTTGAAGAGGTATTATTTTGGCTTGCTGGATCTGTGCAAGGGAGAAAGTTAGAAATTTTACAATCTGTATTCCCATATTTATTAATAGGATGGATTGCATCTCTTATGATGGCAGGGAAAGTAAATACATTGATGATGGGAGAAGACGTCGCGAAAGGACTTGGACAACGAACAATTTTAATGAAATCATTCGTGTTACTTATTATTGTACTGTTGTCTGGTGGTTCAGTTGCGGTTGCTGGTCCAATTGGATTTATTGGAATTATTACTCCGCATTTTGCTAGATTTCTTGTTGGAGTTGACCACAGATGGAGAGTGCCTTATAGCGGATTGTTAGGTGCAATACTACTAATATTGGCTGATATAGCAGCAAGATATGTCATTATGCCACAAGAAGTACCAGTAGGAGTTATGACAGCATTTATTGGAGCACCGTTCTTTATTTATATTGCACGTAAGAGAGGGCTTAGCAAATGAAGAAATATATTCCGTTTCGTATAGGAAAAGGCGAGCTCTCGTTTTTAATGTATAAACGAGCTTGTCTCGTCTTGTTAAGTTTACTAGTTGTTTTAATAGGATTATTCTTTGCGAGCGCAGGTATGGGAGACATGAAAATTGCTCCTTATGACGTATGGCAAGCAATTACCGGAAATGGCGATGCAATGTCAAATATGGTTGTAAATAAGTTTCGTATGCCACGTATTTTAATTGCTATCCTCGTAGGAATTGCGCTTGCGGTAGCGGGCTGTATTTTACAAGGGCTCGTTCGAAATCCGCTTGCTTCTCCTGATATCATCGGGATTACGGGCGGGGCAAGTGTCGCAGTTGTATTATTTTTAGCGTTATTTAGTGATAAAAATAATGCACTAACGGTAAGTATTCATTATATGCCGCTCGCAGCTTTTGCAGGAGCAACGATTGTAGCGGTTTTTGTATACTTATTTGCATGGCAACATGATGGATTATCACCAATTAGTCTCGTTTTAATTGGTGTTGGATTTTGGGCATTAACGAAGGCGGCGACAACATTATTTATGTTGCTAGCACCAATTTATCAAGCGAGCCAAGCGAATGTATGGATTACGGGTACCGTTTACGGCTCTTCTTGGCAAAATGTTATGGTACTTGCGCCTTGGGTTCTCATTTTAACAGTAATATCATTTATCGCAGCTAGGCATTTAAATGCACAAGAGCTAGGGGATGATATAGCGGTAGGACTTGGGGTTCCTTTAACGAAGTCGCGTGTATTTATGTTATTACTTAGTACAGCTTTAATTGGTGGTGCGGTAGCTTTTGCCGGAGGGATTGGATTTGTCGGTTTAATGGCACCTCATATTTCACGAAGATTAGTTGGTTCTTTATACGGTGCATTACTCCCAGTTGCAGCTATTGTCGGTGCAATTCTAGTACTTGCTGCAGATTTAATAGGGCGTACAATTTTCACACCACTTGAAATTCCAGCAGGGGTATTTACATCAGCAATTGGTGCACCTTATTTCATTTATTTACTTTATAAAAGTCGGAATTCATAAAGGGAGATGAATATGCAAAAAGCATTGGAGACGAAACGCTTGACGTTGTCTTATGGTGAAACAATTATTATTGATGAGCTGAACTTAGAAATTCCAAAAGGAGAAATTACAATTTTTATCGGTTCTAACGGTTGCGGGAAATCAACTTTATTACGTTCACTAGCCAGATTATTAAAGCCAACAAATGGTGATATTTTGTTAGATAATCAAGCAATTCAAAGTATGCAAACGAAGCAAATTGCTCGTCAAATGGCGATTTTACCGCAAGGACCACAAGCACCAGAAGGACTTACAGTATTACAACTTGTAAAGCAAGGACGCTATCCATATCAAACATGGCTGAAGCAATGGTCAGAAAAAGACGAGGAAATGGTACAGAAGGCACTTGCAGCAACAGGTATGACAGAATTTGCTGAGCGTGATGTGCATGCTCTTTCAGGTGGGCAGCGTCAACGTGCTTGGATCGCAATGACACTTGCACAAGATACAGATATCATTTTACTGGATGAGCCAACTACATACTTAGATATGACTCACCAAATTGAAGTGCTAGATTTATTATTCGAATTAAATGAAACAGAACAAAGAACAATTGTTATGGTATTACATGATCTGAATTTAGCATGCCGCTATGCAGATAACATTGTAGCAATTCAAGATAAACAAATATATGCACAAGGTAAACCTGAAGAAGTGGTAGATGAGAAACTAGTACGTGATGTATTCCGAATGGAGTGTCAAATTAGTACGGATCCGTTGTTTGGAACACCGCTTTGTATCCCTCACGGAAGAGGAAGACGTGTAGTTAAAGAAGTTGCTCAGGCAATGAGATAAAAAAACGATGAGTGAGTCATCGTTTTTTTTATTTGGTACAAGAAAATAAGAGGAAGAGAGGAATACGTAAGCGACGTTTATACTCTTCTTCATCTTGAAAATAGGTTGGATTTGGTGTAGCTTCTTTTAATGATGTAATGGTAAATCCAGCTTGCTGTAATAATGTGAAATACTCTTCCGTTGTACGATGATATTTAATAACTTCTTGGTCAATCCATGGTTCAACCCGTTTGCCTAGTTTAAAATAATCATCGACGAGCCAACTCGTTCTTTTACCACTTGTTTGTAAGCTTTCAAATGAAGAAGTAATAACGGGATGTTGAACGCTAAAGATAAAGGTGCCATTTGTTTTTAAAGTTTGAAACACATTTTGAAAAATGATATCAAGATGTTCAATATAATGTAAGGCGAGTCTAGAGGTTACTAAATCAAAAGTGGAAGAGGGATAGGTATAATCTTTGAGGTTTAAAAAATGAACAGATCCATTTTTATTTTCTAGTTGTTTTTTAGCTTTTCCATACATAAGCTCGGAGCCTTCAATGCCGGTGTAAGAGTAGCATCCCTTTTCTAATAATTCCGCACCAAACTTAGCATCACCACAGCCTAAATCGAGAATTTGTTTTCCTTGCACATGACCAATGAGCTGAAAGAATACTGGTTTTTCAATGGATTCATTTGGGCTATTTTCTCGGTATTTTCGTTTCATATATTGTTCGAAAAATGCTGTGTTATTGTATACATCAGATTCTGTAAATGCCATGTTTGAAGCCTCCCTAAATATTTTTTTAATTCTATCAAATATGAAAAGTAAATGATAGATTTATTGTAATGAATCATATATAATCTAGAATTGTAAGCGGTTACTTTAAACTATTTTTCTATAATAAATTCTGAAAACGTGTTAAGCTAGTAGAGGGATTATTAGAACTATTAAGACAATAATCCGCTTACATGAACGATGGGAGGCTTCACAATGTCTAGTAAAACACTTGCGAAATTTTTAGAAGAAAATTTAGAGGATTTAAAATCAAAGGGGCTTTATAACGTAATTGATCCGCTTGAGAGTTCGAATGGACCAATCATTACAATTGGCGGAAAAGAATATATTAACTTATCTTCAAACAACTATCTTGGATTAGCAACAGATAGCCGTTTGCAAGAAGCAGCAATTGGTGCTATTCATAAGTACGGTGTTGGAGCAGGGGCTGTTCGTACAATTAACGGTACTTTAGATTTGCATATTAAGTTAGAAGAAACAATTGCAAAGTTTAAACATACAGAAGCAGCAATTGCTTATCAATCAGGATTTAACTGTAATATGGCAGCGATTTCAGCTGTTATGGATAAAAATGATGCGATTCTTTCAGACGAATTAAATCATGCATCTATTATTGACGGTAGTCGTCTATCAAAAGCAAAAATTATTGTTTATAAACATTCTGATATGGAAGATTTACGCCAAAAAGCAATCGCGGCGAAAGAATCAGGTCTTTACAATAAATTAATGGTAATTACAGACGGTGTTTTCTCAATGGATGGAGATGTTGCAAAACTACCAGAAATTGTTGAGATTGCAGAAGAGTTAGATTTAATGACATACGTAGATGATGCACACGGTTCAGGTGTACTTGGAAAAGGTGCAGGAACTGTAAAGCACTTCGGTCTTTCTGATAAAGTTGATTTCCAAATTGGTACATTATCAAAAGCAATTGGGGTAATTGGTGGATATGTAGCAGGGAAACAAAACTTAATTGACTGGTTAAAAGTTCGATCACGTCCATTCTTATTCTCTACAGCATTAACACCAGCTGATGCGGCAGCTTGCATGAGATCAATTGAAATCTTAATGGAAAGCACAGAGTTACATGATCGTCTATGGGAAAACGGTCGCTATTTAAAACAAGGGTTAAAAGAACTTGGCTTTAACATTGGGGAAAGTGAAACGCCAATTACACCTTGTATTATTGGGGACGAAGTATTAACACAAGAATTTAGTAAACGTCTAAATGAAGAAGGCGTATACGCAAAATCTATCGTGTTCCCAACTGTAGCAAAAGGAACAGGTCGTGTTCGTAATATGCCTACAGCAGCTCATACGAAAGAAATGTTAGATGAAGCAATTCGTAAGTATGAAAAAGTAGGGAAAGAAATGGGCATCATTTAAGTAACGACATCTTTTGAATAGCTTGCAAATGAGGAGTGGGGAAAATGAAAAAAATTCTAGTAACCGGTTCTTTAGGGCAAATTGGTTCTGAACTAGTAATGAAACTTCGTGATGTATACGGCGCATCAAATGTTATTGCAACAGATATTCGTGAAACAGATAGTGAAGTAGTAACGTCTGGTCCATTTGAAACGTTAGATGTAACAGATGGACAAAAACTACATGATATCGCAAAGCGTAATGAAGTAGATACAATTATTCATTTAGCAGCTTTACTTTCAGCAACAGCAGAAAAAAATCCGCTATTTGCATGGAACTTAAATATGGGTGGACTTGTAAATGCTCTAGAAGCAGCTCGTGAATTAAACTGTAAGTTCTTCACGCCAAGTTCTATCGGTGCATTCGGTCCATCAACGCCAAAAGATAATACACCGCAAGATACAATTCAACGTCCTACTACGATGTATGGGGTAAACAAAGTAGCGGGAGAATTACTGTGTGATTATTATCATCAAAAATTTGGCGTAGATACGCGCGGTGTCCGTTTCCCAGGTTTAATTTCTTACGTAGCTCCTCCAGGAGGCGGAACAACTGATTATGCAGTTGAAATTTATTATGAGGCGATTAAAAAAGGTGCATACACCTCATACATTGCTGAAGGAACGTACATGGACATGATGTATATGCCTGATGCTTTACAAGCGATCATTTCATTAATGGAAGCTGATCCAAGTAAGCTAGTGCATAGAAATGCATTTAACATTACAGCAATGAGCTTCGAGCCAGAGCAAATTGCAGCGTCAATTCGTAAACACATTCCGACGTTTACAATGGATTATGCAGTAGATCCAGCTCGTCAAACAATCGCTGATAGCTGGCCAAACTCTATTGACGCAACAGCAGCAATGAAAGAGTGGGGCTTCAAAGCAGAATACGATTTAGATAAAATGACAACTGACATGCTGGCTAAGTTAAAAAAAAAGCTTGCAGCTGAGTTAGTGATGAATTAATAGGAAGGGTCGATTCTTAGGAATCGACTCTTTTTATTTGTATTTTGGGAATATGCAAATAATTACAAATGTGATAGAATGAGTTAATTTGTGTGTAAAGGGGAGACAAGGAATGGAGAAATGGGAGTTAGCAAAGGAAATTTACAATACGTCACGTTTAACGGGAACATTTAAACTTCGATCAGGACAAGTATCAAATCAATACTTTGATAAGTACTTATTTGAATCTAATCCAGTACTGTTATTAGAAATTACTAAACAGTTGAAAGAGCTCATTCCTCCTGATACAGAAGCACTCGCTGGTTTAGAGATGGGAGGAATTCCAGTAGCAACGGCATTATCTTTACAAACAGGTATACCAGTCGTATTTGTAAGAAAAGAAGCGAAGAAGTACGGCACATGTAAGTTGGCAGAGGGTGTTGATATTGCTGGGAAAAATGTTTGTGTTGTTGAAGATGTCATTACGACAGGCGGTCAAATATTATTAAGCACGAAAGATTTAAGAGAACTAGGTGCGAAAGTTAATCATGTTCTAGGTGTGATTGAACGAACAAAAGAAGGAAGAGATAACTTATTAGAAGATGGATTGCAGTTGCACTCCTTATTTACAATGGATGAGTTAATTGAAGGGGAAATGCAACATGCAAAGAGTTGATGTCGTATATGCACTAATACATGACGAAGAAACAGATAAAATATTAATGGTACATAATGTAGAACAAAACGTTTGGTCATTGCCAGGCGGGGCTGTGGAAAAAGGTGAAATATTAGAGGAAGCACTAATAAGAGAAGTGAAAGAAGAGACAGGTTTAACTGCTGCGTTAGGTGGACTTGTTGCGATCAATGAAAAATTCTTTGAAGAATCAGGGAATCATGCACTATTTTTTACATTCCGAGCGAATGTAGTAAAAGGTGAACTTATTGCGGAAGATGAAGGTGAAATTTCTGCAATAGAGTGGGTGGGTCGAACAATTGCGAATGAGCGCTTCCCATACTATGACGGAGGATTTGAATCTTTGTTAGAAGTAGCCATTCCATACAAGTTTCAACCAGAAACAAAGTAATTGAACGAAAAAACAGGAGCCACAAGGCTCCTATTTTCTATTCAATCGTCTTCAGTAATAACTTTTTCAATAGTGGTTTAATCTTTAGACGTAAATCTTCAGCGTGATTTGCAACTAAGAAGTGATGGTTATAAATGTTTTTCATCAATTGATAAGTTGCTTCTTTCGCTTCGCCTTCTTCGATGAAGATACCGATTACTTCCATACCACTTTTACGCGCGAGTTTAACAGCTTCATGCGTATCTAAAATTCCGTCTTGTTGATAGTCTAGCGCAGAAGGCTCACCGTCTGTGAAGACTAGTAAGAATTTATGTTTCTCAGGTCTTTTGGCAAGCTTTTCAGAAACGATACGAATAATATATCCGTCGCGGTTATCTTCTTCTTCACGAAGTTGCATAATTTCTGGACCAACGTTTGGTAACGTTGAGTTTTTATAATTTACAACTTCATGGATAACGTTCGGCTTATCTTCAGGTTTAGCGCTAGAGGCATCTTCCCAAAATCCGCTAATAGCGTGCGGGATTTTTAAAGATTTTAAAGCTTCATGGAATAGTACAACACTCTTCTTCGTTTCTTCCATTTTGTTATACATAGAACCAGAACAGTCAACTAACAGTTGGAATGCAACATCGAGTTCTTGTGACTCTTGTCCTTTTTTATAAAACATCCGCGGTTGTTTTTCGGTATAAATACGGAGGAATTTCTTACGAAGTCTTCCGTAATATTTATCACTATTCGCATTCGTTTTATTTTCAATCGTTTTTTCGATAATTTTCTTTAATTCTTTTACATCTTTATTGACGACTGATTTGATAGCTTGGTAATCTTTTTTCTCATCAATATTTACTTTGCGAGCTTCTTTAAATGTATGAGAAGCACCTACATTATACTTCCCATATGCACCGTCGTGCTGGCTAGAAGCGTGTGAAGCCCTTGCTTCTTCTGTATCAGCGCCATCAAAGTTGGATTGTGTACTTTTTTGAGAAGTACCTTGTACAGAACCAAGTGCTTGGTCGCCATCTTCTGATTCACGAGCAGTATCGCCCATCATGTTTGTTTTTGTTCCGCTTTCTAATTCAAAGCGTAAAAAGTTCTCGTTTTCGTTATTTTTATTTTCACGATGCCATGTGGAGAAACTTTCATCCATTTTGTTTTTATTTTCATCGTCATCTATAAGCTGCGTATCATCATTTGCTAAATCTTCGACGCGACAGTTCTTTTCGTCTGCAAGAACAGATAAGTAAAGTGGAGCATGTCCGAAATAGTTGTTAAGCATATCACTTTCAAGAAGCGCCTCTAAGCGATAGCGAATTTTCTCAACGATATACATAATATCTTCTGTATTACGTGCTTGGAATGTTTCATGTAAAATCGCTTCAATTTGCTCGAAATATTCATTATTAAACATTTCATATTTATCGCTCGTTAATGAAAGATAGCATAGGCAAAATAGACGATCAGCGTGATAATTACGAACACGGTTTATTTCATTTTGGGAGCCGAAGTAATTGCGGTACATTTCTTTTCGGCGTTTAAAAACATGCTTTGTGCCAGGACGTAAGTTCTTTACGATTTCCTCAACGCGTAAATCTTCTAATAGAACAAATAATTGTGTTAAAAACTTTCTTAGGGGCGATTCTTGCAATTCAATTGCATAAGAACGAATTAAAGTCATGTCCGAGTAATGTTTATTACCAAGTGCTTTTAAGAACACTTCGCTTTTTAATCCGATTACTGTATCTTCTTCTTTTCGATCATCCCAAAAGTGACTAATGACAACTTTCTTTTCAATTTCGTCGTAGTATGCTTTATAGCCATATTCAAGATAGGCATCGTCTTCTTTTAGAAGGGCATACATTAAGTTTTCCATTTGTAGAAACAGCGACGCATCAATTTTTTTGTCACTAAAAATTTGTCTCATAAATTATCCCTCAAAGAAATAACTTTCTGCTAATTCACGGACAGTCATTTGTTCTGTTTCATCATTAAGTTTTGCAATTATGCTTCGTTCAATCGCTCGCATAACAGGAATATATACACCTAAATCACATGCGTCGATAATACCACGAATACTTGCTGCTTCTTCACTTACACGTCCATCGCGAGCTAAAGGCATAAGGTCGCTTGCAAATGCAACAAACTTTTCAATTGTTGCAACATCATTTAATTTTGATTCTGCTAATAATAGTTCTTTTAATGTGTCACCTTGAATGTAAGGAACTTCAATAATAACGAAACGGTTTTTTAATGCTTCATTTAGTTCACTTGTTCCAACGTAACCTTCGTTAATCGCAGCAATTACACGGTATTCGTCATCACCGTATACAACCTCTTGTGTAAATGGGTTTGTGATCATTTTACGGTAATCTAATGCGCCGTGAAGTAGCGGTAAAGTTTCAGGTTTTGCCATATTGATTTCGTCAATATATAGGAAGTGACCGTTCTTCATTGCTTTCATAAGAGGACCGTTAACGAATGAAACTTCAGATGCACCATCTTTCGTTTGTAGTGTGTTGTATCCTAAAATACCTTCTACATCTAAGTCGACAGAGCAGTTAATGCTATGCATTGGTTTTTGGAATAAAGAAGAAAGAGTTTCCGCTAGTACTGTTTTACCACTACCAGTCGGTCCTTTTAATAGAATGTTCTTGCCAAGAAGAAGTGCTGTAATCGCATCTTCAATAATGCTATTATCAGACGCTTTATATATTTTCGTTCCGATTAAATGTGCATTTTCACCAGCTTCTTGTTTATTTTTTTCATGAATCGTAGAAAGCTGTTGTTTTAAATCAGAATGTATATGAAATTGTTCTAACATGTATTTCCCACCTAACATTATTTTCATAAAGTAATACATCTTATGATAACTTGTTTTAATATGGTATGCAAAGAAAAGGAAGGAGGATAAAGGGAAAAGAAAAAGCAATCAAGATGAAGTTGATTGCTTACAGTAAAGGAGAAATGAGCCTCATGAAAGACTCCAATATGCGTTTTTTTATACTTCTTTTTTGGAAAGAGTTCCATTTAATTTCAGTTGAATGTTTAAAGTCTTCTTCAAAATCATGTTTAATATCGTGAACTGTTTTTGATTCATAAAGTACGCTAATAATTTCGTAATTCAATTCAAAGCTACGTACATCCATGTTTGCTGTTCCAATAGTTGCAATTGTATCATCAACGAGTACAATTTTTGCATGCATAAAACCATCTTTATAACTGTAAATAGAAGCACCAGCCTTTAAAAGCGGAGTGAAATAGGATTGAGATGCTTGATCACTAATGATGCTATCACTTTTACCTGGATATAAAATCCGTACATCTATTCCGGCAATTGCACTTAAGCGTAATAATGTTAAAGTTTCTTGATCTGGAATAAAGTAGGGTGTAGCAATCCAAATTGATTTTTTTGCAGAGCCCATAACAGCTAATAATGTATTACGAATACTTTTATCATCGGAGCTTGGTCCGCTGGCTACGATTTGAACAGCACCTTCTGCATTTGAAATCTCTTTACCTGGGAAGTATTGTCTATTCATGAATTGATCCCAGGAATAAGTATTTAAACCACTAGAGGCATAGAGCCAGTCTTCTAGAAAGATTGCTTGTAATTTATATAATGCTTTTCCTTCTATTTTTAAATGACTATCACGCCAAACAGGAAATTTCTTTGAACGGCCAAGATATTCATCACCGACATTGAGTCCTCCGGTAAAACCAATTTCTCCATCTACAATAACAATTTTTCGATGGTTACGATAATTGACAGTTTCAAGTAACCAAGCTGAAAAAATAGGGTCAAATTCTACAATTTCAATCCCAGCTTCTTTCATAGGTTGTAAAAATCGTCTTCTTAACGTATTACTTCCAAGGCCATCATAAAGGAAGCGTACAATAACACCATCTTTTGCTTTTTGTATTAAAGCATCTCGAACTTTTGTACCAATTTCATCAGATTTATAAATGTAGTATTGAATATGTATATGATGTTTTGCCTGCTCTATAGCTCGCAAAATTTCTGAAAATGTTTGATCTCCGTTTGTTAAAAGTTTTGTAGTTGTTTTATCTGCGGCAGGACCGCCTCCAAATTTTTGTATGACTTCTGTTAAATGTAAGGAACGTTCATTTAGTGGGACTGTGAGTAATAACTCTAGTCTTCTTCCTTCTAATATTTCACGGAATAATTTTCTTTGTTCTTCTGAACGATGGAGATGTTTTTTTCTTCTCCAGCGGCTGCGTCCAAAAATAGCGTATAAAAGCACACCTATAATAGGAAGAAGTGCTAATACTAAAAACCATGCTAATGTACTTTGTGGAGATCTATTTTCTATAAAAATAACGAATGAAATTCCTACGATTGTGATGGACCATAGAGCACCGACAAATGTATATAACGAGATATACGATGTATTTAATAGGAACAGAACGATAGATACAATTGTAAATATTAATAGTAATTGAACGATAGGCTTCTTCATTTCTATATAATTCCCCTAATCTTTTTTCAATATAGACTTCTTAAATAGAAGATGTAATATGACATCTTTATTATAAGGTGTTTTGCTTTTTTTACAAAATATAGACATTTCACCTATACTTTCCGCATTTGTCCTACATACAGTGTACTATCCCATTTTTTATCTCACTCTTAACGCATATGAAAATGAAAAAATCGAAAAGGAGCGGAGAAACATGAATTATATAGAAAATAATGGATTGTACTATCGGAATCATCATGGAGGACACAATCATGGTGGGCATAATCATAACGGCGGACATCATCACCATGGAGGACACAATCACTATGATCACCATCATCATCACGGAGGCGGATGGGGCTGGGGTGGTGGTAGTTCATGGGGAGGCGGATTTTTCCCTGGAAGCTTTGCAGGAGGAGTGTTAGGCGGACTGACAGCGGGTGCGTTAACAGGTGCAACAAGTGGAGGATATTATCCGGCTCCATATCCAGTAGCTTATCCATCACCATACCCTGTAACGTATCCAATGCCATACCCAGGTTATCAGCAAATACCATATTCGTATTAAACTAAAAAAGAGGCTATCCTCTTTTTTAGTTTAATACGGTATTTATTTATAAAATACTTCCAAAATTAAGGTGAAAATATGTTAATATTTTGTTATTGTAATTCAAAAACATATACATTGATGTAGAGTTTTATATTATTATTCGTGAATAGTTATGTAGTATGTTCTAATTTCTATTTCGTTATTAAAAACAAAGAGATCAGATGTGAGTGGTATTAGTTGGAAATAAGGCTTGCATAGAGCCACTTAAAGGGATTGCAGTATAATAAGGCGCGAAATAATTAGGGAGATGAGAAGCTACTAGTTATAATTGGAACGGTATAATATTGCTTTTTATTACAAATAATATTATGTTATTTTAATCGGTCTATTTAAAAAGATAATTTATGTAATGGGCTAGTGTTAGAAAATGAAATATCTCTATTTCTATGAAGAGAAACAGGTTGTGTTTTAGTCAGATAGAAGCAAGGAGAGATGCGCATGCTAGAACAGAGAGGTCATGCATTATATGACTCTTCATTGCGAGATTTAAAGTTAGCATTAGATGAGTCTTCAATTGTTGCAATTACAGATCGAAAAGGTCTTATTACATATGTAAATGATAAATTTTGTGAAATCTCTAAATACAAAAGAGAAGAATTAATTGGAAAAGATCACCGTATTTTAAATTCAGGACATCATCCAAAAACCTTTTTTCAAGACTTATGGAAACGTATTTTGAATGGGAAAGTATGGACAGGTGAGATTCGGAATCGAGCAAAAGATGGTACATATTATTGGGTCAAAACAACAATTGTTCCATTTTTAAATGAAAAAGGAGAGCCATACCAGTTTATCGCAATTCGAAATGATATTAGTAGTAGAAAAGAAGCGGAACATAGATTGCGGCTAAGTGAAAGTCGTTATAGGGAACTTGCCTATCATGATGCTTTAACGAGTTTGCCTAACCGTTTACAATTAATAACGACCGTTAATAAATTGATTGCAGATAAAAAAGAATTTGGTATGATTTACTTTGATTTGGACCGTTTTAAATTAGTAAATGATACGTTAGGTCATATGATAGGGGATTTACTTTTAAGCGAAGTTGCTTCACGGTTGCATTATGTACTAGGAGAGAAAGAGGTTCTGGCTAGGCTAGGTGGCGACGAATTTGTGCTGTTAACAAAAAATCATAGACAAGATGATATGAGTCAGTTAGCGACATCTGTGTTGTCATGTTTTCAGGCACCATTTATGCTGGAAGGCCATGAAGTATACATTTCAGCTAGTCTAGGACTTTGTTCTTATCCACAAGACGGACAAGATGTGGAAACTTTATTGAAAAACTCTGACTTAGCTATGTATAGTGCAAAAGAACAGGGGAGAAACGCTGCGTGTTTCTTTACAGATGAGCTACGCGCGAAAATAAATCGTAGAATGAAAGTTGAGTTTGCTTTGCAAAAGGCAATTCGTGATGAAGAGTTAGATGTAGCATTGCAGCCTATTATTGATTTGAAAACGAAGAGATATTCTGGTATAGAAGCTCTAGTACGTTGTATGACAGAAGACGGACCTATTTCACCAAGCGAATTTATCCCTGTTGCTGAAGAGTCTGGACTTATTATAAAGCTAGGAGACTGGGTATTAGAAAAGTCATGCCGATTGTTTAAAACTTTGCCAAATTATCAAGAAGGACTAAAGTTATCTGTGAATTTATCTATACAACAATTAATGCAGAAACGTTTTATTTTGTCTGTACGTAGCATTTTAAAGAGAACTGGTTTTCCTCCGAACCGTTTAATATTAGAAATAACGGAAAGCATTGCAGTTCGCCATTTTGATTATATTATTGCTACATTACAAGAATTAAGAAATATGGGTGTTTTAATTGCTTTGGATGATTTCGGAACTGGCTATTCTTCCTTATATTATTTAAAACAACTACCACTGGATATTGTAAAAATTGATCGTAATTTTATTCGTGAATTTCATTATGATCATGCACAACCAGAACGAACGATTGTAAAATCCGTTATTGAAATTGCTCATAGTTTAAATTTAGCAGTAGTTGCTGAAGGGGTAGAAACAGTAGAGCAAGAGAGTTTGTTACAATCAATGAGCTGTGATTATGTACAGGGATTTTATTATGCGAAACCTTTATCTGTAGGAGAGCTAAAAGAAAAGTTAATTACAGATTTTTAATAAAAAAGAGAAGCCAGCAGCTTCTCTTTATTTAATCCGTTTTTTGTGAGTCTTTCATTAGTACAGGATAAAGAATAAGACCTAATACGAACAATCCAATTCCTAAGAAGAACGTTTTTAAGTCAGCAGTTCCTGTTTTGATAACCCAAATTGAGTATATAAATGCTAATGTAGTGATGATTCCGTCCTTTATTCGAGAACCAGGCATTATATCATACGTTTCTCCTGTAATAACCAGTTTGAATTGGTACAGAGTAGAAACAAGGTATGGAATTAAATAGGCTAATGTTGCTACGACGATAGCGAAACTATACGCTTCTGAAACAGTACCAGAAATCGTTGAAAATAAGAAGATTTGCGTCATTACATTTGTAATCAATAATGATTTTGAAGGACTACCTTTTTTATTTGTTTTCCCGAAAAACTTAGGGAAAAGTCCATTCTTTGCTGCCTGGTAAGGTACTTCTGAACTAACAACAATCCAGCCAACTGTAGATCCAAATAAAGATATAAGAGCGAGTAAAGCCATGATATATGCGCCTTTATTTCCAATTGCTAAATTTAATGCGTCTACTAATGGTTTTTGAGACTCTTTTAAAGCATCTTGCGGAAGAGCTCCCATTGTAAGTAAAGTAATTGACATGTAAATAAGAAGAGCGATAATTAATCCGAAAATCGTAGCTTTTTTTACATCGCGCTGTGATTTTGCACGATTAGAAAGCATAACTGCTGATTCAATACCGATAAATGCCCAGAGTGTTGCAATAGCAGCTGAATTGATTTGTCCCCCTAACGAGATGGATTGTCCTGCTTCATTCATAAAGGTTTGACCGTCTCCGAAATTAGAGGCATTGAAAATGAATAATGTAATTACAATAAACATTGTAAATCCGATAATTTTTGCAATGGTAGCAAGTAGATTCATGTTTCCAGCTCGATCAATATTTTGAGAAAGAATATATTGAATTCCCCACAGCATAAGGCTACATACGAGGAAAGTTAATCCTTTTCCGAGTTCCAGTGAAAATCCATTTATTGAAAAAAGAATTTGCTTACTTTGTAAAACTGGAAAGAATGTTGATAAATATCCAGCAAAGGAAATAATAACAGATGCTGTTGCAGCCCAGTTAGCAGCCCAATATCCCCATGCCATACTATATCCTGCAACTTTACCAGCTTTTTTTGAAGGAAACATAGCTTGAGCATAGCTTTGTGGTCCAGCTTTTAATTCTGGTTTCCGAATCGCTAAATTTCCAAATACAAGTGCAATCATAAATACGCCAAGTCCTGTAATACTCCATGCGAGTGTAGAACCCATCGGACCTGATACTTGTGCTAAATTTGCTGGAAGCATAAATACGCCACCGCCAACCATATTCCCGATAACAAATGCTGTTAAAACCCATAATCCCCATTTTTTCGTTTCCATTTTTGTTAACTCCTTTGTAGTAAGTTTTGCTTAAACATCATTTTTTACTAGCTTTTTGACAATAAAAAAAGAGCCATGTAGATAAAAAATACCTACATGGCTCTTTGCCTAACGTAGGTACAACGGGAATAACCCTTGTACCTACGCGTAATTTTTCCGCTAGGTTTCAAGGGTTACGTATGATGATGATGTTTTTGTGCAAATGTAACTACAGTTGTTGTATAAGTAAGCATAGTTCTTTGCTCCCTTTCTCCTCTGATTTTGAAGTTAGTATACTACATGTTTTTTTGAATGAAAAGAAAAATATAAAAATTTTTATAAAAATACGTTTTAAAGATTAAATATTTACCTATATTTTTCTTGTACTGGAAAATAAGTGAGAGATTGGCAGAAGAGTGAAGCATGTTATAATACATATAGAATTAGAAGGTGACAAGGGGCTATTGTAGATGATGAGTAAGTATGAACAAATTTATACAGAAATCAGTAAATCTATTGATAATAAACAATTAAAAGAGGGATGCAAAATTCCATCAGAAACAGAATTAATGAAGCAGTATGAGGCAAGCCGAGGCACGGTAAGAAAAGCTGTAGATTTACTGCAAGAGCGTGGATATGTGCAAAAAATTCATGGAAAAGGTGTTTTTGTTTTAAAGCGAAAAAATATTGAATTTAATTTTGGCGGTATTGTAAGTTTCCAAGAAGAAAATGAACGTTTAGGACGTCATTGTATTACGGAAGTTGTGGAAATGGACAAAGAAAAAGCCACAAAAGAAATTGCGAAATTATTAAATGTAAAAGAAAAAACAGAGATTGACCATATTAAACGTGTACGAAATATTGATGGAGACAAAGTAATTTTAGATATAAATCATTTTGTATCTGAATTTATTCCAGGATTAACGAAAGAAATTGCAACAGCATCGATTTATAAATACATCGAGAAAGAGCTTGGGCTACATATTAGTTATTCGCAGAGGGTAATAGAAGTACAGCCATGTACAGAGGATGACAGAAAGTATTTAGATTTAAATGGAACAGACTATGTTGTCGTTGTGAAAAACTTTACACATTTGTATGATGGAAGTCAGTTCGAATATACAGAATCACGCCACCGTTTAGATATTTTTCATTTTTCGGATGTGGCACGCAGGAAGTAAAGAGGTGGAACAAAATATTGTTTCATCTCTTTTTTTATAAAAAAAAACACGAACTCGTATATACGAGTGTTGACTAACTTATATATACGAGTTAATATGTAATTGTAAACGGTATCAAAAAAAGAAAAGAGGGACGGGAATATGGGGAAAGACTATCGTAAAACAGCAGAGGAAGTGTTGCAGTATATTGGTGGGAAAGACAATATTGAACAAGCTGCACATTGTGTGACGAGGCTCCGTATCGCTTTAAAAGATGAAAGTAAAATAGATAATGATAAATTACAGTCTGTTTCATTAGTGAAAGGAGCGTTTCATAACGCTGGTATATTTCAAGTTGTAATTGGTCCAGGGGATGTAGATCGTGTTTACGCTGAATTGATAACGCTTGCAGGTATGAAAGAATCGACTGTAGCTGACGTAAAAGACTCTGGAAATCAGAAGTTAAATCCAGCTCAAAAGTTTGTAAAAATATTTTCGGATGTATTTATGCCTATATTACCAGCGATCGTAACGGCTGGTTTACTAATGGGTATTAACAATCTATTAGGGGCAAAGGACTTATTTTTTGATGGGAAAAATTTATTAGATGTTTATCCGAACTTAGGTGGGCTTTGGGATTTAATTAATATGATGGCCAATACAGCATTCGTATTCTTACCAGCACTTGTCGGGTGGTCAGCAACGAAGCGTTTTGGTGGTAGTCCAATACTAGGGATTGTTATGGGATTAATGCTTGTGCACCCGGCCTTATTAAACGCTTGGGACTATGGAAAAGCAGCGACTGGTTTAGAGGGTCAAAAGATTGAGTACTTCAATATTTTAGGACTATTCCAAATTGAGAAGGTAGGATATCAAGGACAAATTTTACCTGTTTTAGTAGCAGCATTTGTATTAAGTAAAGTGGAAATTTTCTTAAAGAAACATGTACCAAATGCAATTCAATTATTAGTTGTACCAATTACAACAATCGTTGTGACAGGTGTGTTAGCACTAGGAATTATCGGTCCGGTTACACGTCATATTGGAGATTTATTAACAGTAGGATTAGTAGGTGTATATGAAACAGTACCAGTAGTTGGAGCAGTATTATTTGGAGCGTTATATGCACCCCTTGTAATTACAGGTATGCATCATATGTTTATTGCAATTGATTTACAATTGATTGCACAACATGGCGGTACATTTATTTGGCCGATGATCGCTCTTTCTAACATTGCGCAAGGTAGTGCGGCACTTGCGATGTTCTGGATTTCTAAAAATCAAAATGATAAAAGTATGGCATCAACATCAGCCATTTCAGCATACTTCGGTATTACAGAACCAGCGATGTTTGGTGTGAATTTACGAAATAAGTTCCCGTTCTATGCAGCGATTATAGGGTCTGCTGTGGCAGCGATATTCATTACATTAAATGGTGTATTAGCACCTGCTATCGGAATTGGCGGATTGCCAGCATTTATTTCTATCATTCCGAAATCGATTCCAATGTTTATTGTAGGAATGATTATTGCAGTTGTAATCCCATTTACTTTAACATGGTTATTTGCAAAAAGAGTCAAACAGAAGTAGGAGGAAGTTAAACATGAAGGATTGGCATAAAAGTGTAGTCTATCAAATTTATCCGAAGAGCTTTAATAGTTATTACAATAGAGAAACCGGTGATATAAAAGGGGTTACAGAGAAACTAGATTATTTAAAAGAACTCGGAGTGGATTATATATGGTTAACACCGATATACCAATCACCACAAAATGATAATGGATATGATGTAAGTGATTACTACAGCATTGATCCATCTTACGGAACGATGGAAGAGTTTGAAGAACTTTTAGCAGGAGCGAAAGTACGTAACATTGAGATTATGCTTGATATTGTTGTAAATCATAGTTCGACTGAACATAAGTGGTTTAAAGAAGCGAAGGAAGATAAAAATAGTCCATATCGTAATTACTATATTTGGCGTGATGAAAAAAATAATTGGCAGTCTAAGTTTGGTGGATCTGCTTGGAAATATGAGGAGAAGACGGAGCAATATTATTTACATTTATTTGATGAAACACAAGCAGATTTAAATTGGGAAAATGAAAAACTTCGTGAAGAAGTATATGATATGATGCGTTTTTGGCTGGATAAAGGGGTAACAGGATTCCGATTAGATGTCATTAACTTAATTTCAAAAGACCAATGCTTTTTAAACGATGAAGGTAGTACTGCGACAAGTGATGGACGCAAGTATTATACAGATGGTCCGCGTGTTCATGAATATTTACAAGAGATGAACCGAAATGTTTTTGCAGGAAAAGATGTCATTACAGTTGGAGAAATGTCATCTACGACAATTGATAATTGTATTAAATATTCTAATCCTGAGCGTAATGAATTAAGCATGACGTTTAGTTTCCATCATTTAAAAGTAGATTATCCGAATGGTGATAAGTGGACGAAAGCAGAGTTTGATTTTATTAAATTAAAAGAGATTATGTCTAACTGGCAAATTGAAATGCAAAAGGGCGGAGGATGGAATGCGTTATTTTGGTGTAATCATGACCAGCCTCGCATCGTGTCACGCTTTGGTGATGATGGAAAGTACCGAAACGAATCTGCAAAAATGTTAGCGACAGCCATGCACATGCTGCAAGGAACGCCTTATATTTATCAAGGGGAAGAAATCGGTATGACGAATCCTAAATTTGAGTCCATCGAGCAATATCGTGATGTAGAATCGTTAAATATATACGATATAAAGCTAAAAGAAGGGCTATCAAAAGAAGAGATTATAGGGATTTTAAAGCAAAAATCTCGTGACAACTCTCGCACTCCGATGCAGTGGAATGAAGAGATGAACAGTGGTTTTACAACAAGTACACCTTGGATTTCAGCGGCTGAAAATTTTAAAGAAATAAACGTAGAGAAAGCATTAGAAGATAAAGAGTCCGTATTTTATCATTATAAAAAGTTAATAGAGCTTAGAAAAACGTATGATGTAATTACAGAAGGAGAATATGCTATTTTGGATAAAAATGATCCTAAAATTTGGGCATATACTCGTACTACAGAAAGTGAAGTACTACTTGTTATAAATAACTTCTATGGAGAAGAAATAACGTATTCAGTACCAGCGCACGTTCAGTTAGATGGAATGAAACAAGAAGTACTACTTTCGAATTATAAAGATGCCAGCAAGGATATTGCAAAACTTAACTTAAGACCATATGAATCAATTGTGTATCGATATACGAAATAAAAAGGTTGTATGCCCGAGCGGCATACAACCTTTTTATTTTAAGACACCACTATACAAAATGCTTACTTCTACTTCAGGTTTGAATTTTACTTTTGCATAATCTTTATTCCAATTTTTTTTCTTCCATAAGTTAGGATGATAAGCGATAAGATGTCTTCCAATACCGAAAGCATCACAATTTGCTTTTTGTAGTTTTCGCGTTATTTTTTTCGCTTCTTTCGTGAGTTGTTTAGAAAGTTCTTTATTTAGTTTTTCTCTATCGTCCATTGTATACATATTATCTCTTGGAGATTCAAGTGCTATAACTTTTAATTGGAGCTTAATGTGAGCATAAACATTTCCTTTTTTATCTGTTGTTATTTTTAAGTCGCGTTTTAATTTTCGATTACTAATTTCCATTGTTAAATAATCAGATGTCTTCTCAGATTCATCACTAGTCAGTTTTTGGGTTATACGGGCACTTGTTCCCATTTTTCCGGTTAATAACACGAATAAAACAGATTGTTTCAAAGGTAAATGCCCAGTTAATTTATCATTGTTAAATAAAGCTAACCCGTTTGTAACTACTTCTTTTCCTTTTATTTTTATAGAAGGAAGGGTAAAGTCTTTACCGGGATCTAACATTTTTGTAGCAGCTGTTTCTAAAGTTTCTTTTGGAAATACACTCATATCTTCTAAGCTTTTCACTTTTTTCTTTAGAAAATCTCCAATTAGTAAATTTCCTATTTTCTTTTTTTCGAGTATCTCCGATGTTTCACCATCTACTGCAATAAGTTTTACTAAAGCAGTTGGGTTTGTTGGATCTCGAAAGCTGACATCTAAATAGGGGAGTATACCCTTTTTTAGAATTTTGGTTCCGAGTAATTGAACACCATATTTAAAATAGCGAATATTCCCAGTCACATTTTTTTTTAGGGCATCGCCTGTATCCATTATGTTATGCCCGGTTGCTGAATATATTTCATTCTCAAATGAAGATTGCTCTCCGCTTGAACTTTTTACGAGCTCGATTGTTTGCTGGAGTTTATTCTCTTCCGTAATATCAGCTCCAACGCTATAAGCTAAACTTGCCTCCCTTAATGGTTCTTGATCCCAACAGCCAGAAAGGAGGGAACTAGCACATAATATTAAAAGTAATTTAACTCTTTTTTTGAACATACTGTTCTCCTTTCTTATTTCGTATCACAGAATAAAGTAGAAATAAAAGAGGAAGGACAACTATGAAAATATAGGTGAACTTATCAGTGAAAGTTGAAATTACTTTTAATTCTTCAGGTGTATCTATAAATAAGGCTACACTAAAAGCAATAATACCAACGATTGGAACAGCCTTTTTATGATTAGCAAGGTTGAATATATGTCCAATTCCGATTGAAGCAGCGCAGTAATAACTAGCAATAGAAGCGACAACTGTTATCATCCAAATTGGGATGAAGATTAGGTCCGTTCGATCTATAATTCCAATATGCAAGGAGCGTAATAAGTAAGCAACTGGCTCTGGAATAAGCTCAATTTGCTTTGGACTAAATACGATAAAGCAAATCCAAACGGTAAAAGTATAAAAAAGAGTTACAAATCCATTGGCGATAGAAATGGCCTTCAGTTTTGCAATAGAACTCCCATTTACTTTTGGGAAAGCGATAAGAATAATTTCAAAACCATACATGGCTGTAATTGTTTCCTTGGATGCTTGAATTATATTCCACCATCCGGCTTCTGTAATAGGAAAAATATAAGAGAAATCAGCTCGTGAAAGCCCTAGGGCAATTAAAAGGGCCATTGGAATAATGAGAATAGAGGCCATGACATAAAATCGTACGATGACTTTAAATGTGTTATAAGCTACATAACAACAAGCTACTGTACATAATATGAGAATTGCAGACCACGGAGTTGCGTGTAAAACCCATACTTTAATGACGTTACAAGCATTCAACATAACCGTCATACCGATAAGGGTAAAATAAAAAACATAAGAAAAGCCCAATAGTTTTCCTAACTTATTACCAAATAGCATACAAACACTTTTATACATATCTGCATCAGGAAATCGTTTTAAGAAAAGCCACATAAGTAAAATAATAAGTTGAATGGCAAGCCCCGCGATGAGCGCAGAAATCCAACCACCACCTTTTGCTATCGGATGAAGCCGGTTAGGTAGAGATAGTATACCGACCCCAATTTGGCATTGAATAACGAAAAAGGTAAATTGAACAAGTGAAATTTTACTTTGCGTGTTTGTCACCGTCCTCATCCTCTCTCGTTACAGGTTGGCGCTGCATTTTTTTCGGTTTTGGATCATGTGGTCTTTCCCAAAATGACCAAATTGGTAGTCTTATGAAAGAATCTTTCATATCTTTAATCCGCATCGGGGCAACAGGAGAAAGATATGGTGTATGAAATGAATGAAGCTGACATAAGTGAACGAAAGTTATAATGAGACCGAATGATATTCCTACATATCCGAATATGGCAGCAAGGAGCATTAATGGAAAACGAAGAATCCGAACTGCTGAACTCATATCGTTTGATGGAACGAGAAAAGATGAGATTGCAGTTAAAGCTACAACGATGATCATTGTGTAAGAAACGAGTCCAGCTTTTACAATTGCATCCCCAATTACTAAACCACCTACAATACCGATTGTTTGTCCAACGCGGCTCGGCAAGCGAATACCAGCTTCTCGTAATAACTCGAAAATTAACTCCATTAAGAGAGCTTCAAAAATAGGAGGAAGCGGTACTTTCTCTAATGAAGCTTTAATCGTATACACAAGTTCGAGCGGTAACACATCAGGATGAAAAGCGACAGTTGCAATATATAAAGCTGGTAAGAGAAAGGCAATTAAAAAACTTACTAAGCGAATCATTCGGACGAAAGAACCGACAATCCAACGGTTATTATAATCATCTGGTGATTGATAAAAAGCGAATAACGTAACCGGTACGATGAGTGCTGTTGGATCTCCGTCAGATAAAATAGCAACACGCCCTTCCATTAAATTAGCAACAGTTCTATCTGGACGCTCTGTATTTAATTGCTGCGGAAATGGGGAGAAAGACGTATCCTCTATAAATTCTTGTATGTATCCTGGTGGCATAAGTGCATCCGTTTTAATGGTTTCCAATCTTCTTTTCACTTCTATAACTAAATCGTCATTCGCTATATTTTGCATATAAGTAATTGCCACTTTCGTGTGCATTTCTTCACCGAGTGTAAAATACTTAACAACTAAATTTGGACTCTTAATGAGTTTACGAATAGAGGTTAAATTAGTTGCTAGATCCTCTACAAAACCAGTATGTGGACCGCGCACAACTCCTTCATTATCAGGCTCTGCTATATCTCTCTTTAAAGATAAGGCTGTTTCGAAAATACAAAAACTGTCGACGTGTTCATGAAAATATAAGGATTTACCTTGTAATAAAAGTTGTATCCCATAATTTAAATTCGTTTCTTTTTTCATATTTAACGTAGAAAAAGCTTTATCTAAAGATAAATCTGATCGCGTTAATAATGGCTCAAGGACTAACTGATGAATTAGATTTGGATCTGCTAAAGATTCGATATATAAGATTGTTCCTTTTCCGTTTTGAAAAGGGAGATCTAATTTTTTTATATCATCAGAATGAGAAAGTTTATTTTCAATGTAATTAATGTTCTCCGGAAGTGATGGAAACATATGCTTTTGGTTTTTACTCTCTTGTTGTTCTTTTTGCTCTGTCATAATTTCCACCTCTCTTAAAGTGCAATTGTTTCTGTTAATTTTTGTTGTTTGTGAGAAATTTATGCTTGAATTATTTTAAAAAAAAGAGGATTGAAGGTTACGTTACATTGTCTTTTGTGCATTATTCAATTTCATAGCAGTACTTCTAACATTTGTGTCGAATTAAGAAGATATATAGGAGGGATATATATGGAAATAGCTGTAGAACGTGTTTTTACGAAAGAGATTTTAAAAAGAGCAGCGAATTTGTTTCATGTAACAGTAGAAGAAAAGCCACTTGGAGATTTTGAGAATTATATTTTTAAGGCGAAGGGTGATAATGATGAAGATTACGTATTACGTTTAACACATTCTTCTCATCGTTCTAAACAAGAGGTAGAGGCTGAACTAGATTTTTTACGATATGTTGCGGAGAATGGGGCAAAGGTAGCAGGACCTCTTTATTCAACGTCTCGAAATCTCGTAGAAGAAATCGCAGCAGAGGATGGGACTTTCTTTTTCGCTTCTTTATTTACATATGCAAAAGGTGAGCCAGTAAAAGGAGCAGAATCGCCTTATTGGGGAGATGCTTATTTTGAAGCGTGGGGAAAAGCGATTGGGCAACTGCATCGCCTTACAATGGATTATCCTAAAACAGACTACCGTGAAACGTGGGAAGAAGACGAAAGTGGAATTGTTAATGAATTAGAAGATGGTCAAGTGAAAGAGATTGCAGCGGTATTAATGGATGAAATTAAGGCTCTTCCAGTTGAAAGAGAAACGTTCGGTCTTATGCACGGTGATATCCATCAAGGTAATTTCCATTATGATGGAAAAGAGCTTACAATCTTTGATTTTGACGATGCAGCTTATAATTACTTTATACATGATTTAGCGATGGTTCTATACTACTCTGTTCTATTTACACCGTGGACAGCAGAAGAGAAGACAGATTTTGCTCGTAAACAGTTACAAGTGTTACGAAAAGGATATGAGTATGAGCACAGGCTGGCGGATAGTTGGTATGAATTGATACCACTATTTTTACGTTTACGTGATATAGGTTTATATGGAACGCTTCAGAAGAAGTTTAAAGGGAAAGATATGCCTGATAACTTCTTGAAATTATCAGAAGAGCTATACGAAAGAATTATTAAAAGAGAAGCAATTGTGAATATATAATACATTTAGTTCAAAACAAAGTATATAAAACAAATATATACTTTGTTTTTTTATACAAAAATATGTTTACTTTATTAAAATAATATTGTCCTGGATTCGGTATACACTTATAATTTTATATATATTCTGAATATTCTTCATAAAGAAGGAGGGGGAATGTTGGAAGCTTTCGTAAATTGGTTAAATAATATTGTTTGGAGTCCAGCACTTGTTTATTTATGTTTAGGAGTAGGTTTATATTTTTCCATTCGAACGAAGTTTTTACAAGTAAGGCACGTAGGAGAAATGGTGAAGCTGACATTTCAAGGAGAAAAATCAGAAGCTGGTGTTTCTTCATTCCAAGCGTTAGCACTTTCATTATCAGGACGCGTTGGAACAGGAAATATTGCTGGAGTAGCAACAGCGGTTGCATTCGGTGGACCAGGAGCTGTATTTTGGATGTGGGCAGTAGCCTTTTTAGGGGCAGGATCAGCTTATGTAGAATCAACACTCGCGCAAATATATAAGACGAAACATCAAGGGCAGTTTCGTGGTGGGCCTGCTTACTACATCGAAAAAGGTCTAGGAGTTAAATGGTATGCTTTAGTATTCGTTGCAGCGACAATTCTTGCAACAGGACTTTTATTACCAGGTGTACAAGCAAATAGTATTGCTGTAAGTTTAGAAACAGCTTTTGGTATTAATACTACCGTATCAGGGGCTATATTAGTTGTCGTATTAGCTCTTATCATTTTCGGTGGAGTAAAGCGGATTGTTAACGTAGCGCAAGTTGTCGTACCGTTTATGGCAATAGGCTATATTTTAGTAGCTTGCGTCATTGTTGCTATGAATATTGAAAAATTGCCAGAAGCATTTATGTTAATTATAAGAAGTGCATTTGCATTAGAAGCTGCATTTGGTGGTATTATCGGTTTAGCAATTTCTTGGGGAGTAAAACGTGGTATTTATTCTAATGAAGCAGGGCAAGGAACTGGGCCACATGCAGCGGCAGCAGCTGAAGTATCACATCCAGCTAAACAAGGTTTAGTGCAAGCATTTTCCGTTTACATTGATACATTATTTGTTTGTTCAGCAACAGCATTTATGATGATTATTACAGGCATGTATAACGTATTTGATGCAAGCGGAAAAAACTTTATCGTTAATAAATTAAATGGTGCTCAGCCAGGACCAGGATATACACAGGCAGCGGTAGAATCTGTTTTCCCTGGATTTGGAAACGGTTTCGTTGCAATCTCGCTATTATTCTTCGCGTTTACAACAATTATGGCGTATTACTACATTGCAGAAACGAATATAGCGTACTTAAATCGTGATAAGGATCGTCCTTGGCTGTCCATGATACTAAAGTTTGTATTTTTAGGAGCAGTATTCTATGGCTGTATAAAAACAGCAGCAACGGCTTGGGCTTTAGGCGACATTGGGGTAGGAATTATGGCATGGGTAAATATCATTGCGATTTTACTATTACAAAAACCTGCATTAGTCGCATTAAAGGATTATGAAAAACAGAAAAAAGAAGGAAAAGATCCAGTATTCGATCCAGGGCCATTAGGAATTAAAAATGCTGATTTTTGGGAGCATGAATACGGGAAAGATAAGAAAGAAGAAGTATCTTAATAGAATAGAAATGAAGAAGCAAAGGGGAAACCCTTTGCTTTTTTTTATGGACAAATTGAAGCTAAAAGTTATTTTTGGGACTATTTTTGAATATAAAAAGAATGTACATGCGTTGTTAGGGGAAGGGGGGAGTATGTTGATAGAATTTCGTAATGTAAATAAATATTATGGTAACTTTCAAGTTTTGAAAAATATTAATGTGCAAGTGAAAAAAGGCGAAGTAGTAGTAGTTGTCGGGCCTTCAGGATCAGGAAAAAGTACATTGCTTCGATGTATAAATCAATTAGAGGCAATTACAGATGGAGAATTAATTGTACAAAATACAGAGGTACACAATAAAAAAACGGACATGAATGAATTGCGGCGAAATATTGGGATGGTCTTTCAACATTTTTATTTATACCCACATAAAACAGTTCTGCAAAATATTACATTAGCACCGATTAAAGTAAATAAAGTTTCCAAAGAAGAAGCAGAGAAAACAGCAATGCTTTATTTAGAGAAAGTAGGAATCCCAGAGAAGGCTAATGTATATCCGCATCAATTATCCGGAGGACAACAGCAAAGGGTAGCAATTGCTAGAGGACTTGCGATGCAACCGGAAATTATGCTGTTTGATGAGCCTACGTCTGCTCTTGATCCGGAGATGATCGGGGAAGTACTTGATGTTATGAAAACGCTAGCTAAAGAAGGGATGACAATGGTCGTTGTCACGCATGAAATGGGATTTGCACGAGAAGTAGCAGATCGGATTTTATTTATGGATGATGGTCAAATTATTGAAGATACAACACCGGCACAATTTTTTGCAAATCCTGAACAAGAAAGAGCTCGTTTATTTTTAAGTCGGGTGCTAAATCATTAGAGGAGGAATTTCATGCTTAAAATGAAAAAGTTATTTACTTTAATCGTATTTTCATGTTTATTCGTGCTTGTTGTTGCTGGATGCGGAAGTAAAAAAGATGAGGCAAAGGAAACAAATACGAAGCAAGGCGGGGCTGTTGAGCAAATTAAGAAACGAGGGAAATTAGTAGTTGGGGTGAAGAATGATACGAATTTATTTGGATTAAAAAATCCTTCAACAGGGCAAGTAGAAGGATTCGATGTTGATATCGCGAAGGCACTTGCGAAAAAAATTCTTGGGGACGAAAAGAAACTAGAGTTGAAAGAAGTAACATCTAAAACACGTATTCCACTACTGAAAAATGGTGATATTGATGCAATTATCGCAACAATGACAATTACGGAAGAACGTAAAAAAGAAGTTGATTTTTCAGATGTATATTTTAAAGCAGGGCAATCGTTACTTGTGAAAAAAGGAAGCAATATTAAGAGTATTGATGATATAAAACAAGGTGTGAAAGTATTAGCTGTAAAAGGCTCAACATCTACAAATAACATTCGTCAAAAGTCACCAGAAGCGACTGTATTAGAATTTGAAAATTATAGTGAGGCATTTACAGCGTTAAAAGCGGGGAAAGGTGATGTTTTAACGACAGATAATGCAATTCTTTACGGAATGGCAAAACAAGATTCTAATTATGAAGTTGTAGGGAAAATTTTTACGGATGAACCGTACGGAATTGCAGTGCAGAAGGGTGCAGAGGATTTAACAAAAGAGATTAATAGTTTATTAAAAGATATGAAAGCTAATGGAGAATACGATAAATTATATGAAAAATGGATCGGTCAAAAACAAGAAAAATAAAGTGACACTAATTGGAATAAATAATAAGAGTGAGAGGATGAGGATGCTCATCCTCTTCTTGTAAAGAAAGAGGGGAGAATATGTGCCTGATTTTTCTATACTAACGAATAACATTGATATGTATTTAGAAGGCTTTAAGTATACAGTTATGTCTAGTGTAATTGCATTAATAGGAAGCTTTATTTTAGGAGTAATTTTGGCGGTAATGCGTATTGCACCGATTCGTATTTTAAATTGGGTAGGATCAGCTTTTGTAGAGTTTGTAAGAAATATTCCACTCGTATTAATTGCATTTATATTTTATTTTGCTTTACCTGTAATAGGAATTACTTTAAATGGTTTTGTAGCAGGAACAGTTACGCTTACGGTATATACGGCAGCTTTTATTGCAGAAGTAATTCGCGCTGGTATTTTATCAGTTGCGAAAGGGCAGATGGAAGCTGCTCGCTCTTCAGGGCTAACGTATGTGCAGGCGATGTATTATGTTGTCTTACCCCAAGCAGTGAAAATTGTAATTCCCCCTTTAGGAAACCAGTTTCTCAATTTAGTAAAAAACTCTTCCATACTCGGAATTATTGCTGGTGCTGATTTAATGTATCAAGGAGATTTAATTTCAACGAAGACGTTTGTTACGTTTGATGTTTATATATTTGTCGGGATGTTTTATTTAATATTAACAATTCCGCTCAGTATGCTAGTGCGTTATTTAGAAAAACGCTTAGCAAAGGAGGCGGTGTAAATGGATTTTAAGGGAGCTATAACAGGTGATCATATCCTCTTTTTATTAAAAGGATTGCTCATTACATTAGAGGTAGCGCTCGTAGCAATTGTACTTAGTTTTATTATTGGAAGTGTAATCGGTATATTGCGCTACACGAAAATACCTGTCGTCTCACAAGTATTAGGAATTATCGTTGAAGTGATTCGAAACTTACCACTACTGTTAATTATATTTTTCACGTATTTTGCACTTCCAGAAGCAGGCTTGAAATTAGAAATTATAACAGCTGCAATTGTTGCTTTAACAATATTTGAGGCAGCAATGATATCTGAAATTGTTAGAAGTGGTCTATTGTCTATTGAAAAAGGGCAGGTCGAAGCCGCAAGATCTTCGGGATTAACGTATGTGCAAGCGCTTTGGCATATTATTTTGCCACAAGCATTAAGGAGAATGGTTCCGCCGCTTGTCAGTCAATTTATTTCATTGCTGAAGGATACATCGCTAGCGGTTGTTATATCACTCCCTGAGCTTATACATAATGCTCAAATTATTAGCGGGCAAAATGTGAATTACATGATTCCAACGTTTATAGTAGTAGCTTGTATGTACTTTATCGTAAATTATAGTTTATCAATTTTATCGAGAAGATTAGAACTTCGTTGACTCTTACAATATATGTAAGGGTTTTTCCTTGTTTCTCCTTATTTTCCTCTAAATAGAATCTAAATCTTGCAATAATTCGATTTTTATATTATTTTATCAGAAAAGTTTTAATTTTATATAGAAAATGTAATCGCTTTCGTGTATATTTTTATTATCAGAAAATTTTAACAAGACATAGGGGTATGGTAGGGGGAGGATTTAGATGCAGCAACCAACGAATGAGAAATTACATCGTACGATGAAGAGTAGACATTTATTTATGATCGCACTAGGTGGTGTAATCGGAACTGGTTTTTTCTTAGGTTCAGGTTACACTATTAATCAGGCTGGACCAGGGGGAGCCATCCTTTCATATTTAGTAGGCGGATTTATTATGTATTTAACAATGCTTTGTCTTGGAGAGTTAACGGTAGCAATGCCAGTTTCAGGTTCTTTCCAAAAGTATGCAACGAAGTTTATTGGACCAGGAACGGGCTTTATGATCGGCTGGCTATATTGGCTTGGCTGGGCAGTAACAGTAGGACTAGAATTAACGTCAATCGGTTTAATGATGAAAAGATGGTTTCCAAATGTTGATGTTTGGGTATGGTGCCTTGTATTCGGCGTTGTTTTATATGCTTCAAACGCAATTTCGGCGAAAAGTTATGCCGAATTAGAATTTTGGTTTTCTAGTATTAAAGTAATTACAATCCTTGCATTTGTTGTTCTTGGTGGTAGTGCATTATTAGGATTTATATCATATGACGGAAAAGAAGCAGCACCTCTTTTCTCTAACTTTGTAAGCGATGGTGGACTTTTCCCAAATGGACTAGCTGCCGTATTACTTACAATGATTACAGTTAACTTCTCGTTCCAAGGAACAGAGTTAATCGGAATTGCAGCGGGAGAAAGTGAAAATCCAGAAAAAACAATTCCACGTGCGATCCGTAATACAGTATGGCGTATTATGTTATTCTTCATTTTAACAATGACAATTTTAGTAGGATTAATTTCTTGGAAGGAAGCAGGCGTAATTGAAAGTCCATTCGTAGTTGTATTTGATAAAATCGGTATTCCATATGCAGCTGATATTATGAACTTCGTTATTATTACTGCGTTATTATCTGTAGCGAACTCTGGATTATATGCAGCGACACGTATATTATGGTCACTTGCAAATGAAGGAATGGCACCAACTTCTTTCAAGAAAGTAAATAAACGTGGTATTCCAATTACAGCGCTAGTCGTAACGATTGCGGTAGCTGGATTATCTCTATTCACAAGTTTCCTTGCAGAAGATACAGTATACATGTACTTATTATCGATAGCTGGTTTATCGGCTGTTTCAAGTTGGATCATTATTGCTCTATCGCAACTTCGCTTTAGAAGTCAGTATATAAAAGGCGGAGGAAAGTTAGAGGACTTAAAGTATAGAACACCACTATATCCGATTGTTCCAATTTTAGCTTTAATTACAAATAGCATCGTTGTTATTAGTTTAGCGTTTATTCCTGAACAAAGAATGGCGTTATACTGCGGTATTCCATTTATCATTTTCTGCTATATATATTATTATTATTATATGAGTAAGAAACAGCAGAAACCGATGAAAGTGGAGATGGACAAAACAAATGAAACTAACAATCAAACAAGATGATATAAAGGCAGATTTATCGTATGCTCAATTAGCGATTGGAAAAGAAAACGGGTATTCACCGTTACAATTACTCGTTTCTTCTATCGCAGGATGTAGTGCAATTGTCTTTCGAACAATTTTAGAAAAGAAACGTATTACATACGATACGTTTACAATTGAAACTGAAATTGGTAGAAGTGAAGCTTTATCAAAACCAGTTGAAAGTGTTCATTTGCACTATAAAATTAAAGCGGAAAACATTACAGAAGAGCAGTTGGACAAAGCATTGCAGCTTGCAGTGAAAAATTGCACGATTGTTCAATCTGTAAAAGATAGTATAAAGGTTACGGAAACAATTGAACTAATAAAATGAAACATAAAAACGTGAGAGCCGTATTCTCACGTTTTTATGTTTTTAGAAAGAGGGGAAAGTGTAGTGGACTGTTTAGGTTGTAAATTAGCAAACGAAGAGAAAAAAATATATAAAGTATATGAAGATGATTATGTAACTTGCTTTTTAGATCATGCGCCTTTCTACCCAGGACATACTTTAATTGTGCCAAAGCAGCATGTTGTAGAAGTAGATGAATTAGATGACGTTGTAGCAAGATCAATTATGGATGCTTCTAAGCTGATTGCAAAAGCGATTAAGGCATTATATAAACCAGATGGAATTACAGTTTGTCAAAATGGTGGAGTATTTAACGAGTTAACACATTACCATATGCATGTCGTACCAAGATATAAAGAGCGTTCGTTTGCTGAGTTTTATACGGTGCAACCGGAGGAAAAGAAGAATCATAACTTTGAAGAGACAAAGAATTTGGTAAAAGAAGCGATAGAGCAAATACTGTATATTGAAAAGGTGTAAAAGAATTTTTCTTAGAGATACAGTCAGGAAAATTCTAATATTAAAAAGCCCAATTTCTCAGTTACAATAGAGAAATTGGGCTTTTGTTTATTCTATTATTAAATTTTATCTATAAAAAGATTTTGCAGTGTCACAAAGTTACAGTGCTCATTCGTTATATAGAGTGAGAGGAGGAATTATATGAAAGTTACAAACAAAGATTATGAAAAGATGGAAGAGCTATATGAGTTGTATGAACAAAAAATTTATTCTGTAGCTTATTCTATTTTAAATAATATTCAACAGGCTGAAGATGCGGTTCAAGAGACGTTTATTACTCTTTATAAGAACTTGGAAAAGCTCCATAGCTTGAGCACTGAAGAGCTTAAACGCTATATTTTGAGGATCGCGAAAAACAAGGCGATTGATAGTTACCGGAAAAATAAACGACATGAAACATTTTTAGAAGAATATGAAAGAGAATCAATAGAAGCAGTAGATGAAAATATTGAAGAGTGGGAAAAACGTAAAATGTCTGAGGTTCAAATTGATACATTGCTAAAAGAGTTAAATGAATCTAACAGACAGGTGTTTAAGTACAAAGTCTTCTATAACTTAACGTATCAAGAAATTTCAAGTGTAATGGGGATTACGGAGGCTAATGTCCGCAAGCAGTTTGAACGCGCTCGAAAACGAGTCCAAAATATGATAGGAGGTATACAACATGACGAATTCAAAGAACTCCAAAGAAATATATGAACTTGCTGAAAAAATTGCTTTAGATGATTTTGATAAATCCGAAGAACAACATGAATTTTCACATACATATACGCGCAAAAAGAAACTGTTTATGGAGGAAATGAAGCTGAAGGGCGAGCGACCACAGAAAAAGAGTAAAAGACATCGTATGTTAATCGCTGCTGCCTGCTTATTGATTGGTATGCCGACAACCGTTTTTGGTGCAGTAAAAGTCTATAATATGATTGTTCAAAAACAAAATTATGAAGTAAATGTTTCCTTAACAAATAAGGATTCGAAAAAGAGTGATCAGTGGTATAAGTTGAAGGTTGGTAAATTGCCAGAAAATATGGAAGCAATTGATGACACTGCTATGAAATATTCATTTAAAGATAACTATGCAAATGGAGGCTTTTCATTCGTTCTTTGGAGAGTAGGGGGGAATTCAGATTTTCCAACTCTGTACTCGAAAAGTTATGAAGAAAAAGAGATAAATGGTAAGAAGGCAGTAATTGTCCATAGAGAAACTGGTAAAAAAGATTTAATGATGGACAGGGTAGTTTTTCTATTCTTTGAGGAAGAAGGGATCATGTTACAAAGTTATATTGGAAACGATATAAATGAAGAACAAATGGTGGATGTGTTAGGGAACATCTCACTTGAGCCTACGTCAAAAGAAAAGGCATCACATATAACAGATTATGATAAAAAGTATTTTAGCGAAGAAAGTAAGCCTAAAAAAACTAAGGTGATTCCTTTGAAAAAAGATAGTAAACGACTATTTCATATAGGACAAAAGGTTCCAGTAACGATTATCATGGATAACAGCAAAATTGAATATGTGATAGAAAAGGTTGAAGTTTTTGATTCAATCAAAGATTTTAAACAAGAGAACTTTTATGAACTTGGCTTAGGAATACTAAGCAGGAATCAGGCTTTGGATCAAGGGGGACAATTAATACCATATAGACGGGACAAATATAAAATTGGAAATGGTAAAGATTCAATTGATCAATTAGTAGAATCAAAATTAATTCATCCTAAATTTGTCTACCTAACAACAACAGTGAAAAATATAGGTAAACAGGCGACAGAAGAAATCTATATGCATCCATCCATACAAGTGCTTAAAAGTAAGGGGAATGTATGGAATTACGCTGAAAGAGATGGAATTGCAGAAAAAAATATTATGACAGGCGAAGTTGATTATTTAGAGCCTCACGGAGATGGAAAAAGCTTTTACAATATTGGCAGTATCCGACCAGGACAAACGGTGAAGGTTAACTTAGGTTATTTTGTAGATGAGGATAAGATAGATTCAATCTTCCTTGATGCTTTCCGTTACAGTGGGTCTAGTGGCACTGAGAATATGAATGAGAAAAATCGTTGGTGGTTCGATATTCGTCAACAATCAAAATAATAGAAACAAATCGAAGAAAAAAGCTGCTTATATTTAGCAGCTTTTTTCGTCTTCATACATATGTAAAACTTCTTTCGCACGTCTACGTAAACCATCTATCAATTCTTTCGGTTCTAAAACTTTTGCATCTTTTCCAAGTCTATAAAATAAAGGAGTAATAAAGTTAATCTCACCTTTATCAATTGTTGAATTTATATATCCTGTCCCATCCTCGTTTACTATAACGAATTCCTCAAGATAAGGAACGCTTTTACATTGGCGTACGCCTTCTGTTGTCAGTAAAACATGTAACTGAGTAGGATTGTGTACTACGTTAGAGTTAGAGGTAAACCACTTTTCTAAATTCATGAATGTATCCTCATTTTCTTCCGTTGATAATATAGAAAGAATACGATCGATACGATATAGTAATACTTTTTTCCTATCATAGTCATAGGACGGTAAGTACCATAGCCCGTCATGAGCATATACACCGATAGGATGAACATGTTTTGTTTTTACCCCGGATTTAGATTCGTATTGAAAGTGTAAATTTTTATTTTCAATCGCCGCTGTTAACACTTCGTTTAAAAGTGGTGTATCAATTGTTCTCTTCGGATTCCAAAAGGCGATATAAGAACGTATTTTATCAACTTTCGCTTTCGCATCATGTTGTAGGGAGCTATATAGTTTATGTGTAACGGAATTTATTTCTGTGTTAAAAGGTAAGTCTCTGTAGTAGCTTAAAGATTGAAAGGCAAAAAAGATGGAGACTGCTTCTTCTTCGGTAAATAAGATAGGTGGAATGACCCTAGTTGTTAATACTTTATATCCTCCGTTGCGACCTTGTTCAGCGTAAATGGGTAATCCCATATCACTTAAATCTAAAATATATCTATGGACAGTACGAACGGAAATATTAAATTCATCGGCTATTTCTTGAGCTGTAAATGCTTTTTTTGCAGAAGCAAATATAAGAATATCTAATAAGCGTTTAGCTTTTGACAAATGTATCACCTTTTTTCTTTTTAACATGACATAAATCGTCGTGTTTTATTGTTAGTATATTGTTTACATCATATGTTATCAAGATGAGATGCAAGGAGGAAAAGATATGTCACGTGAAATAGTTTTATTTATAGCGGCGAGCTTAGATGGGTATATTGCGAAAGAAAATGATGATTTAGAGTGGTTAATGGAAACGGAAGGAGAGGGAGATAACGGTTATACAGAAATGTATGAAACAATTGATACAATAATAATGGGAAAGAGAACGTACGATTATGTAGTAGAGCATACGGAAACATTCCCGTACTTAGATAAAGCATGTTATGTTTTTTCTCGTTCAGAAAAAGGTTCAGACGGAAACGTGGAATTTGTAAATGAAGATGTAGTGGAGTTTACAAAAAGGTTAAAAGCACAAGAAGGATCTAAAATATGGATGGTTGGTGGAGGAGAGCTACTGAGAGAATTCTTTAAAAATAATCTAATTGATGAATATATTGTTACGATTACACCGCATATATTAGGCTCAGGTGTCCCATTATTTAAAGAAAAGAATCCAGAAATTAATTTAACTTTAACGGATACGAAACGTTTTGGGCAATTTGTAAATTTATATTATAAAGTAAAATGATAAAGTGAAACTTTAATCAGTGGGGGTTTTGTTCATCTCCCACTGATTATTAGTTGAACCAATCGGGCTTTTACGGGCAGTTGATCCCCCACCTAACTTCTTTGCTTCCGCTGAATTTTGATGTAGGGGTCTTACTGCCCGTTAATGCGGGATAAAGAAACACGACTACTGATGATAGTCGTGTTTCTTTATAGATGGTAATGAAATTATAAAGCAAGACCCGTGATTGACTTCACTCGTTACTGTAATATTCCCGCCGTGTAGCTCTACAATTTCCTTCACGATAGATAGTCCTAAACCAGTTCCACCTGTAGCTCGTGATCTAGCTTTATCAACACGATAAAAGCGGTCGAAAATGTGAGGGAGGTCTTCAGGCGGGATACCTTCGCCTTCATCTTCAATTGTAATGGAGATACGTTTATGTTCTTCTGTAATAGAAATGTTTATATGAGAATGTTCTTTTGAATGTCTATAAGCGTTATTTAAAATGTTTACTATAACTTGTTCAAATCGCTGTTCATCTAAGTTTACTAGCAGTGTAGGAGGACAAGAGAAAGAAACTTTAATGTATCTTTCTTTATACATGGCGTTTACTTTTTCAGCTATACGAGTAAGGAAGGTGTGTAAATGCACTTCCTTTACTTGAATAGAAAAGTTATGTTGTTCCATTTGTGCAAGTGAAAATAAATCTTGAACTAAGTTTGTAATGTAATCAGATTCATCTTTTATAATCGATAAATATCGCAAACGTTGCTCAGGAGGGGTGCTTTCTTTTAAAGCAATGTCAGCATAACCTCTTACGTATGTTAACGGTGTTCGTAATTCATGAGCAACACTTGCTAGAAATTCACTTCGCTCTGTTTTCATATAATGTAAATCATTTGCGAGCGTTTGAATAGATGATGCTAGTTCACCAATTTCATCATTTCGAGTAGTCGTTAACGAAACGGACAAATCGCCTTTACTCATTTTTTCAGTGGCATGTTTCATGTGTAACAATGGTTTTGTTAATAAACGTGATAATAGAAAGATGGTGATGGCTGTTAGTAGAAACGTAATGACTCCGGCAATAATGAATTGTCTTGTTAGCCCGTTAACCATTTCCTCGATTGATTCCGTCCCGAGAAACATATATACGTATCCTTCCGTTTTTCCAGCCACTACAATGGGGCTAACTGTACATATATAATTAGATGTTTTCCAATGATTCTCTATAATTGCTCCGTCATGATCTGTCCGTGTTTGCATCTTTTCAATATGCTTTTTTATAGTAGTATTTATTTCATTGGATTTAGCTAGTACCTCCTTATTTGCATTTGTAATAACAACAGTAGTTTCGGCTTCGGATTCCATTAGTGCAACATGGGAGATTGTTTGCTTATCAAAATACTTTTCAAGGACATCTCTGTGACTATTTCCGCGCTTTAATAAAGCTGTCATTTCTTCATTTACTCTATTGTTGACAAGGCTATAATAAAGCGAGACAAATAGAACACTTTCGATTAAAAGTGTAACAATCAAAAAATAAAATCCGAGCTGAATAGAAATTCGCTTCATTGCTTTGCTCCTTAATCTAGAGTATCAACCCATCGATATCCGACTCCGTAAACAGTTTTTAAATGGTAATCAATAGGGAAATTTGCTTTTCGCAATTTATCACGTAAATTACGAATATGTGAATCGACTGTGCGATCTTCTGTATTTGTGTTTAACCCCCAAATTCGTTCGATGAGCTGATCACGGCTTAATACGTAGTTCACATGGCGTAAAAATAATCCGAGTAAAGAAAATTCAATTGGTGTGAGAAGGAGTTCTTCATTATGGACAGAAACGAAGTGTTTTGTTTCATCCCATACAATACCGTGATATTGGATTTGTTTATGTTCATTTGTACGTCTTAAAACGGCTTCAATTCTTGCGAAAAGTTCTTCTTCATGGAAAGGTTTCGTTACGTAATCATCGGCTCCAAGTTTTAATCCTTGAACGACATCTACTGTTTGATCACGAGCTGTAACCATAATAATAGGAATGTTACTAAAAAATCGGATTTTTTTGCACGTTTCCCATCCGTCCATCTTTGGCATCATAATATCGAGTAAAACAAATTTAAAGTTTCGATTTTCTATATGTAAAATAGCTTCTTCTCCTGAAGTCGCACATACGCAGTTATATCCAATTGGGGTAAGATAAAGCGTTAATAATTCAAGCATTCTCGGTTCATCGTCTACGAGCAGTATATCAATCATAGAGAGCCCTCCATATTTATAATCGTTACTTAAAGTGTAATGCAAAATCATGAAGAAATGGTGCAGATTATGATGTGTCTGCATAATTTCTTCAGAATTGCTTGTTATTGTGGAGTTGAAATTACATTTTAGGTAATCATATTGGCTCAAAAATGATTAATACGGAGGCGGTATAATGAAAAAAATGACCCGAATTTTTGGGATAACAATAATTACAGCAGTTGGTCTTGCTGCATGCGGACAAACGAATACAGACCATAAAAACCATGAATCTACAAAAGAGAAAAAAACAGAGCAAAAGGAAATGAAAATGAATCAGGAGGTAACGGCGCCAAAAGAAATGAACGAAGGGGCATCGTATGATTTATTAACGACAAGTTTAAAAAATGTGACGAGGTTAAATACAAATGATCCCCTGCAAATGGCAGTGTTAACTTCGCAAACGATATGGCCAGCAACCCATAAAGAGAACCAGCCGGGTGCTGTTATTTTAGTACCAGCAAGCGAGTGGCAATTAGGTATTGCGAGTGCAGACCTTATTCATCATCCGAATAACGGGCCGATTTTATTTATAGAAAAAGAAAAGATACCGGAAATGACGTTAAAAGAAATAAAACGATTAAATCCAATCGGAACGAAAGATGGAACACAAATTATGGTGATGGGGGATGTAGGTACTAGCGCGCTTGAACAATTAAAAGGTTATAAAGTAAAACAAATAAAAGAAACGGACCCAGCTATATTTGCGAAAGATGTTGATAAGGAGTATGCCGATATAACAGGAAGCTACCCAAATAGTGTTATTATCGGTTCATCTGCAGAAGAAGGACGTTTATATACAACACCCGCTGTAAATTGGATTTCTCATATGCCGGAACCACTACTCTATACAGAAAAGAATAAAGTGCCAGAAGCGACAATAGAGGCATTAAAGATGAGAAAAGATAAAGCAAATATATATATATTAGGGCCAGAAAAAATTGTTTCAAAAGAAGTAGAAAAGGAGTTAAGCAAATACGGGAAAGTAACGCGTATTAGTGGAGAGACCCCTACAGAAAACTCGATTGCGTTCGCTAAATTTAAAGATGAAAAAACAAAATTTGGCTGGGGATTCACAAAACCTGGTCACGGTTTATCATTTGTTTCAAGCAAAACACCAGATTTAGCAGTTGCTGGGGCACCTTTTTCACATATGGGTAAACACGCACCTGTTGTATTATTAGAAGAAGGTAAAGTTTCACAACCAGTGTATGACTTCCTTGCAAGCATTCAGCCGAAGTTTAAAGATGATCCAACACTTGGACCATATAATCACGGTTTCTTATTAGGAAGTACGAGTGATATTTCATTTGAAACACAAGGAATACTAGATGAGAGGTTAGAAATTGTTCAGGAAAGTGGTCAAGGACACGGTGGACATTAATGAAATGAGAAAAGATGCTACTAAGGTAGCGTCTTTTTCTTTAGGAAACTTTTACATAGCAAAAAATCTTCTACTCGTTATATAATAGCTTTCGTGCAGTCGGCTAGATTTTCTTATGGAGAAAATCAAATTATAAAGGAGTAGAGGAGTGGTATTTTGTTTCAAATGATAAAAAATGACTGGTTTTCTAATGTGAGAGGGGACGTGTTATCAGGAATTGTCGTTGCTTTAGCATTAATCCCTGAAGCGATAGCCTTCTCTGTTATTGCAGGCGTGGATCCAACAGTTGGACTATACGCAGCCTTTTGTATTGCAGTTACCATTTCATTTGTTGGCGGAAGAACTGGAATGATTTCAGCTGCAACAGGTGCAATGGCATTATTAATGGTAACGCTCGTTAAAGATCATGGTTTGCAATATTTATTTGCTACAACAATATTAACAGGTATCGTCCAAATTATTTTTGGCGTGTTCAAACTGAGCTCATTTATGAAGTTTGTTCCGAAATCTGTTATGAGTGGTTTTTTAAATTCACTTGGAATTTTAGTTTTTACAGCGCAATTACCGCATTTTAAAAATGCAACTTGGCAAATGTATGCACTCGTTGTATTAGGACTTGCAATTATATATTTATTTCCACGTATTACAACGGTTGTACCTTCTACGCTTATTTCAATTATTATTGTGACGAGTATTGCACTTATGAGCGGATTACAGTTGAAAACAGTAGGGGATATGGGAAGCCTGCCGAAAGAATTACCGTTCTTTAGTATTCCTGATGTGCCATTTACATTAGAAACATTAGGGATTATTTTACCTTATGCAGTTATGCTTGCAATCATTGGTTTACTAGAGTCTTTATTAACAGCTTCAGTTTTAGATGATATGACGCATACAGAAAGTAATAAGCATAAAGAGGCACGCGGACAAGGGATCGCAAACATCGTTGCTGGATTTTTCGGAGGAATGGCAGGATGTGCAATGATCGGCCAATCTGTTATTAATATTAAATCAGGTGGACGAGGTCGCCTATCAACATTTGTAGCGGGCGGATTTTTAATCGTATTATTATTCGTTTTAGGAGATTATGTCGTTCATATTCCGATGGCAGCTTTAGTTGCGGTTATGATTATGGTTTCAATCGGAACGTTTGATTGGAACTCTGTAACAACGATTCATAAAGTACCAAAAGGAAACGCATTTGTTATGATCGTAACAGTTGTGATTGTCCTAATTACACATAACTTAGCATTAGGTGTAATTATCGGAACAGTAATTAGTGCGGTGTTATTTGCATTCAATATGGCAAAGATTCACGTGAAACATTTATATATTGAAAATAAGAAAATATACGAAATTCACGGTCAACTTTTCTTTGCATCCACAGCCGATTTCATAAATAATTTTTCATTTAATGAAGATGTAAAAGAAATTGAAATGAATTTTACTCATGCGCACGTATGGGATGATTCAGCGGTGGCATCAATTGATAAAGTTATCATAAAGTATGAGCAAAGTGGTGTGAAAGTAAGTATAACAGGATTAAATGAACGTAGCTCAAAACTTGTTGCAAATTTAGCTACTTATAATAAAAGAATTGCTAGTTAAAAGCCTCCTTTTTAGGAGGCTTTATTATATAATACGAGTAGGATAACGAAAAGGGGATTCAGCATATGTACAAACAAATTATATTAGCATGTGACGGTTCTGAACATGCACTTCGAGCAGCGGAACATGCAACATATATTGCGAAATGTAGCGCAGAAACAAATGTTGAAGTTGTGTACGTAGTAGATAATAGAACGGCAAAATCAGATATTATACAAGGTCAAACAGATTTAGAAACAATATCGGCTAGTCGAAAAGATAAATTAAAAGAGATTGAAGTTTTATTAAAGAAAGAGAACATATCTTATACAATTACGATATTACATGGTGATCCTGGAGATACAATTGTTCAATATGTAAATACAGGAGATATAGATCTTGTTATCGCCGGAAGCAGAGGGCTAAATACACTGCAAGAAATGGTACTTGGTAGTGTAAGTCATAAAATAGCAAAACGAGTGAAATGTCCGGTGATGATTATAAAATAAAATGTAACTAAAGACCTTAGTATAGCTGAGGTCTTTTTTATGTATAAAGAACTCTCATTTGTGGAAATACTAGATATATAAGTTGAAAAGATGTTAACTTACAAATTTGTAAGTTAGTTGTTAGAGAAATCGATGTTATGAAATTTTTCCCATTGGTAAAATAAAAGTATCAAAGGGGAGATAGGGAGGATGGAAGCAATGAAATCATTTCAAAATTTGTCATATAGTCAAGGGGTAAGCTTAATTTGTTTAGGGGGATTTGCTGGATCTGTTACGTTAGCTGTTTTAATAAAGGTATTTCATCAAATCTTTTAATATTAGAGTAGGGAAGGAATTGGTTGTTATCATTAGTAGGAAAAGCAATGAAAATAAAAAATAGCTCTTAGCATGTATGTAAATGCTAAGAGCTATTTTTATGTTTATTTTTCTACTTCTGGCTTCTCACTTGTTACAGTAACGTCTTTCCAATGTGAAGTTATTTGATTCACTTCAGTGTTGACATCATAATTTTTTACGCGCTTATTAACACCTGTTAAATCAAATGTGTAATGAATTGGAATCATCGGTGCTTCGTCATGAATTAATTTTTGCCATTTATCGTATACTTCTTTACGATATTTTTCATCAGTAGCTTTTTCTGATAATCCTGCTTCTAATAACTTCGTATTTTCATCATTTACCCAGCGTTGATAGTTGAATCCGGCATTTTTGCCCCATAGGCCAGAAAGGTCAGGGTCAGAACCAGTGTTCCAAGCACCGGCAAAAATATCAACCTTCGGATCATCTTTTTTAATCATGTCACGCATAGCATTAAATTCGTGTAAGCGTCCATCAACAAGTTCTACTTTTAAGCCGATATCTTTCCAAGATTGAATGTAGAATTTAGCCAGCGGTTCACTTGTTTCACTACCACTACTAGTTAAGAAGTTAATCTTCAATTCATTACCTTTTGGATCTTCACGGAATCCATCACCATTTTTATCTTTATACCCAGCTTCATCTAATAGTTTTTTCGCTTTATTTACATCGAAATTATACGCACCAACATCATTATTATGGTACTTTGGCATAGATGGTGGAATTGGAGAGTTAGCTGGAACGCGAAGTCCGTGATATACTTTCTCTCCTAATTTTTCTCTATCAATTGCATGTGCCATCGCTTGACGTAAACGAACGTCTTTGAACTTATCGTTATCCATTACAGCTTCATTCTTTGCTTTGTCCATATGTCCGAACTTAAATCCGATATAAGTGTAAGCAAGGTCAGTTTTACCAATTAGTTGTGTGTTTTTTAATTTACTTACGTTCGGATATTGATCAGCAGTAATTGCTGCAATATCAATATCACCTTTTTTCAGAGATGCACTAACAATAGATGGATTTACAACTTTTAATGTTACATTTTTTAGCTTAGGTTTGCCGCCCCAGTAATCATCAAAACGCTCATACTCAACTGATTCACCAGGAACGATTTTCTTCACTTTAAATGGACCGAATCCAATTGGATTTTGACGGATTTTATCTGATTCAGCTAGTTTTTCAATTGGTACATCACCTAAATATTTTTTAGGTGTAGGATATGTCCAAATACCAGTTTTTAGTGAAGGGTTTACTTCTTTATAAGTAATGGAAATTGTTTTTGGATCGACTACTTTAATACCAGAAATTTTGTCAGCTTTTCCAGTGTGATATTCTTCCATACCTTCAATCATTTGCATTTGTGTATCGTAACGGATACCTGTATATTTGCTATTACCGATTATTAAGTAAGAATATTCTAAATCCTCAGCTGTTACAGGATTACCATCGTGCCATTTTACATTATCTTTAATTTTAATTGTAATTGTTTTTTTATCTTCAGAAATTGTATAAGTTGCAGCACCGTCATTTGTAATTTCCCAGTTTTTATCTGTAGCTAATAATTGTTCATCAAAGAAATCCATAATCTCTGAATCTGGAGCAACTTCATACAATACCCTACTTAAAACACCAGCGAAAGGTGAATTTGAAACGAGTCCATAAGTTAATGATCCGTCTTTAATTTCTTTACCGTCATTTTTTACAGCAGCACTAAATTTATTTGTTTCTACTTTTTTTGTGTTTGCCTTTTTACTACCGCTATCAGCACCCCCACATGCAGATAGTAATAATGTTGAAGCAGCAAGTGTACTTAATACTTTGTACAGTTTTGGTTTGTTCATAACTTCTCCACCCCTTATCCTTTTCTTTGTCTCGCATCAGCCGCACGCTTTAACGCTTGACCAATAAAATTTATACACAGCATCAACACTAAAATCATGATTGATGCGGGTAACCAAATCCACCACTTTTCTTGTAATACATCTGGGTTAGTTGCGTAACTTACAAGTGTACCAAGACTTGGTGTGCTCTCTGGTAGACCGAAGCCTAAGTAAGTTAAACTAGATTCAATTCCGATGTTACCAGCAAGATTTAATGTGATATTTACGATAATAATAGAACTTAAATTAGGTAATATTTGCTGGAAGATTATTTTCCAATTTGGTGTTCCTAATGTTTTTGATGCAGATACGTAATCAAGTTCTTTCTCAGTCAATACTTTAGAGCGTATAAGCCTTGCTTTTCCGACCCATAAGAAAGCGGTCATTATGAGAATAAATGTCGTAATATTGAAAGTTGGAACGAGTGAGATAAACACGATAACAATCATTAAGAATGGTAAAATCATCATAAAGTCGATAAAACGCATAATGATGTTATCGACAACTCCTCCAAAATAGCCAGCAATTAGTCCCGTCGTAAGACCGATAAGGGTTGCTAAAAGAGTGATGGCTAAACCAACTGTAAAGGAGTTACGTGTACCAATAATTAATTGTCCGAAAATATCACGGCCTCCATAATCAGTTCCTAACCAATGTTCAGCAGAAGGAGGGTCATAAATAGCGAACAAATCGACTCGGACGATATCTTCTTGCTTCATAATAAATGAAGTTGCGTAAACGGCTATTAATATTAAAGCTAAAAAGAATAGAGAAAACATTGCTAGTTTATCTTTACGAAATTCTCGCCACATAATGGAGAAACCAGAGGGGCTCTTTTCGTAATGAATGACTTCAGTTTGTTTTTCAGGATTTGCTAACATAACGTTTCTTCACCTCCATTAATCAATACGAATACGTGGATCAACGATGCTTAGAATAATATCGGAAAGAAGAGTCCCGAGTAGCGTTGCGAATCCAGTAAATAATACAAGAGCAGTTACGACACTGAAATCACGTTGAGTGATAGATTGGAAAAATAGTTGTCCAATTCCTGGATAGCCGAAAATATTTTCTAGAATAATAGAGCCTCCAACTAAACCTGTAATTTCATATCCTAAAAATGCTGCAATTGGTAAAAATGAATTTCTTAAAATATGTCTGGAATATACTTTAGATTCTGGTACACCTTTTGCTTTTACTGTGCGTACAAAATCTTTATGTTTCGTATCGATAATTTCACTTCGTAAATATTGTACAGTTCCTACAGTCCCAATTAATGCCCCAGATAAAGCTGGTAAAATCATATGATTGAATTTACTTAAATAGTAATCAAATGATCCTGTTGCAACTTGTGGATCAACGCTACCACTCGTAGGGAAAATTGGATATAAAAAGCCGAATAAGAATAACATTACTAACCCGAAAATAAATAGTGGTGTACCGAATCCTAAAAAGTTATAGAGCGTAATGAGTCGATCAGCCCACGTATCATTCCAACGTCCACTTATAACTCCAAGTGGAATAGCAATTAAGTAAGTAAGAATAAGAATAAGAAGAGCTAACAGTATGGTATTGCCAAGACGTTCCCCGATAATATCTGTTACTTTTATTTTATGTGCGTAAGAAATACCGAAATCCCCTTGTACAGCATTTGAAATCCACCTTACATATTGAGTGGGAATAGGATCGTTTAAACCTAGTTTTTCACGTTGTTCTTCGAGCACTTTTGGATCGGCTTTTGGGTTTGCTAGTTCAGCGCCACTTAATGCATCACCTGGCATTGCCTTAGCCAGTGTAAAGACGAGTACGCTTAATATGAATAATTGCGGTATCATAACTAAAACCCGGCGTAATATAAATTTCCACATATTTTATCACTCCCTTAAGGTAATGCCACCCGGTGTGTTGGCGAGATTGGTTTTAAATCGTAAGCACGACCATTTTCATTGAAATAACTTTCGTATGATTTCTCATACTCAACGCTTACCTCACGACGCAATTTACGTTGTTGCTCGCGGTTTTCAGGACGAATATCAGGAATAGCTGATATTAAGCGCTTCGTATAAATATGTTGTGGATTATTATAAATTTCTGCACTTGTTGCTTCTTCAACGATGCGTCCGCGATACATAACACCGATACGGTCACACATATGGCGAATTACGCCTAAATCATGACTAATAAATAAGTATGTTAGTCCGAGTTCAGCTTGTAAATCTTGCAAGAAGTTTAAAACTTGAGCTTGTACCGACACGTCAAGTGCAGATACAGGTTCGTCCGCGATAATAAGCTTCGGTTTTAGTGTAAGTGCGCGTGCAATACCAATCCGCTGTCTTTGTCCACCGGAAAATTCATGTGGGTATTTATACATAGACTCAGGATTTAATCCAACTTTATCAAGATAATCTTGAACAGCTCTACGCTCTTCATCAGGTGAGAGTTTCTCAAAATTTCGAAGTGGTTCAGCGATAATATCCATAACACGTTTCTTCGGGTTTAAGGATGAATAAGGATCTTGAAAAATCATCTGAATATCTTTTCGTTGTTCTCTTAGTTCTGAGCGACTTAATTTTGTTAAATCTCTATTATTAAAATGAATGCTACCGCCTGTCGCTTTTGTTAAGTGCATAATTGCTTTTCCAGTTGTTGATTTGCCGCTCCCAGATTCCCCAACGATTCCGTATGTTTCGCCAGGTTGTAGTTCGAAGCTTACGCCATCAACAGCACGAACGTAATCTAATGTACGGCCGAAAACACCACCTTTAATTGGAAAGTGTACTTTTAAATCTTCTACTTTAAGCAGTGCCATGAGTTACGTCATCTCCTTTCTTATGTTGGAAGTTGAAATGTTTGTAGCAAGTGCAACGTACCCAATGGTCTTGTTTTACTTCATGTAAAACGGGATTTTCTTCATGTTGATCAGGTCTAATCCATGGAATCCGTGCTTGGAATCGACAACCTGTGCGAGGTAACTTAGCTAATGTCGGTACAACGCCTTGAATAACATGTAATTTTTCTTTTTCAGCAGATGCAGACGGGATTGAATTTAATAAGGAACGAGTATATGGATGAAGAGGGTTATTAAAAATCTCTTCGACTGTTCCTGTTTCTACAACTTGTCCTGCATACATAACGACGATACGATCAGCGGTTTCGGCCACGACGCTTAAATCGTGTGTAATTAAGATGATGCCCATTTTCGTTTGTTCTTGAATGGAACGTAATAAATCTAAAATTTGCGCTTGAATGGTTACGTCAAGTGCAGTTGTTGGCTCATCTGCAATAATGAGCCCTGGCTTACAAGCAATTGCAATTGCGATAACAATTCTTTGTCTCATTCCGCCAGATAATTCGTGTGGGTATTGTTTATATGTAAGCTCTGGTTTTGGAATACCAACTTGATGGAGTAGTTCTAAGGTGCGTTCTTTCTTTTCAACTTTTGAAAGGCTTGTGTGGTAGTCTAAGTTTTCTTCGATTTGTTTTCCAACTGTCATAAGAGGATCGAGTGCTGTAAGAGGTTCTTGGAAAATCATTCCGATATTTGAACCGCGTACTTTATTTATTTCGGCGGTTGACATGCTAAGTAAGTCCTTATCTCTATAGTAAAGCTGCCCTTGTAATTTTGTATTTGCTTCATTATGCAGTCGCATAATGGAAAGGGCAAGTGCACTTTTTCCGCATCCTGACTCACCAACGATAGCAACAATTTCATTTTCATGAACAGTTAAGGATACATCATCAACTGCTGCATGATACTGATCTTGTATACGAAAGGAAGTTTGCAAGTTTTCAATACGAAGAAGTGGATTCTTCATGGCTATCCCTCCATCTTTTCTGAAAAAACTAAATATTTTGTATGTTGTTATTTTAATATAAATTGACAATGTTTGACAAGGGTAAGTTGAAAAAATATTCAAAAATCTTTTTATATAAAAGTGGAATGCAGTTGTATTAGGTATTGAAGTGATTTGGAAACGCTAACATATATATGAGAGGAAAATAAATCTTTTGTAAGAAAAAAGATTTATATGTAGAAAAAAGAGAGGCATTCTGGAAAGAATGGTCTCTCTTTTTTTGATAAGTATAATATTTGTACTTAAGCTTGCTTTTGTTTTGTTGATCCTGTATTTAAAGTAAGGGCAAGGAAGAACATTGCAAGTATGCAAGATGCAAGTAATAAGATAAATCCGCCATCCCATCCGAATGCATCTACGATAAAGCCCATAGCGGCACTAGCGAAAGCAGCTCCGCCTAAGTAACCGAAGAATCCAGTTAAGCCTGCTGCAGTTCCAGCAGCTTTCTTTGGTGCTAAATCTAGAGCGTGTAGACCAATTAGCATAACCGGTCCGTAAATTAAAAATCCAATTGCGACAAGTGCGATACTATCAACCATTGGATTACCAGGAGGGTTTAACCAGTAAACAAGAACTGCGATAAATACACCAACCATAAATAAAATACCAGCAGGTGCACGACGTCCTTTAAATAGTTTATCACTCATCCATCCGCAAAGAAGTGTACCTGGAATACCAGCCCATTCATATAGAGCGTAAGCAGTACGTGAGCTACTATGAGTAAAGCTTTTTTCTTCTACTAAATAAGTAGGAGCCCAGTCTACAACGCCGTAACGTACGAAATATACGAAAACGTTCGCAATAGCGATGTACCATAAAAACTTATTGTTTAGTACGTATTTAAATAAAATTTCTTTTGCCGAAAGTTCGCGTTCGCGATCTTTTATTTTCTCATCTGGTGGATATTCTCCAGTATGCTCTTCAATAGAAGGTAGTCCACAAGATTGAGGCGTATCTTTCATTGTAATTAATACATAAATACCAACTAAAATTGAAAGAATACCTGGGAAGTAAAAAATACTTTTCCAGTCATCTGCGAAGAAGTATAAGCCTAATGTTACAAGAGAAGGCATAAGCGCGCCGCCGACATTATGAGCGACGTTCCAAATAGACATTTTTGTACCACGTTCGCTAATAGAGAACCAGTGAACCATCGTACGGCCACAAGGAGGCCAGCCCATACCTTGTACCCATCCATTTAAAAACTGAAGTACAAACATAAGTATAATGCTCGTTGTAATGAAAGAAAATGAGCCGAAAATAATATTAATGATACCTGATAAAAATAGCCCAGCTGCTAAAAAGTAGCGAGGATTACAACGATCGGATACGATACCCATCAAGAATTTACTTAATCCGTAAGCGATAGATACTGCTGAAAGGATAACCCCAAGTTCCCCTTTACTAAAGCCTTGCTCGATTAAGTATGGCATTGCTAGTGAAAAGTTTTTTCGAACAAAGTAGTAGCCTGCATAACCGATGAAGATACCTAAGAATACTTGTAAACGTAATTTACGGTATTCGCTATCAACGCGATCAGCTGGTAAGCGTTCCGCGTGGGGCGCAGGTTTAAATAATTGTGTGAAAAACATAAAATGAAAATCCTCCCCTAATTAATTCGAAGCGTTTTAAGACAGAGAATATAAAAAGGCCATGAAATATAAAAAAGTTTCCTTTTTTATGATTCATAGCCGTGTACTCCGTTTCTCCGTGACTGTCAATATTAACTTCGTCGAAAATTATACAACTTTGTGACAAAAATGTAAACGTTTTTATGAATAAAAGTATTGACGGATTTTGTTCGCGGGATTAATATTTAAATACGTTAAATATTTTATTGTTTAAATAAGGGGTGGATAACATGCCAAATGATATGACGCATATCGATAAAATTCAAGCTCTTGCCTTTTCGATTGGAAAGAAAATGCAGACGGAGTTATTAGAACAAATGCAAGCAACAGGACTTACACCACCGCAGTTTTATATTTTAAAGATTTTAGATCATTATGGGGCTTCAAGAGCGACAACATTAGCAAAAAAGATGTATGTGAAGCCTAGCGCGATTACAGTGATGATTGATCGTCTAATCGATCAAGAACTTGTAGAACGCTATCACGACAAAGATGACCGTCGTGTTGTCATCATCGAGTTAACAAAAAAGGGGAAAGCTAGAGTAGAAGAGGCAATGACAGCTCGCAACGAGCATATTGCAAAATACTTTTCACATTTAGAGTTGCAAGAAAGAGAAGATTTATTACGTCTCTTTGAGAAGTTAGAAACCATTATTTGCGGGACACAAGAGAAAAAAGAGAATAACTAAGAGGAATTGAGGAGATTACATGGAGCAACAAGAAAATCAAAATAGAAAGTTGTTGTTAATCGGTTTAGTAATCGCGATGCTATTTGCTGCATTAGATGGAACAATTGTTGGTACAGCAATGCCACGTATCGTCGGTGACCTAGGCGGATTAAGTTTAATGACATGGTTAACGACAGCTTATATGTTAACATCAACGACAGTTGTACCAATTGCAGGTAAATTAGCGGATTTACTTGGTCGTCGTAACGTATATATAACAGGGCTAGTTATTTTCATGATTGGTTCGGCGTTATGTGGTATGGCGAATGGTATGACAGAATTAATTATTTTCCGTGGTATTCAAGGTCTTGGTGGCGGTATTATGATGCCAATGGCTATGATTATTATTGGAGATATGTTCACGGGAAAAGAACGTGCGAAATGGCAAGGTATTTTTGGTGCGTTATACGGTCTTGCTTCTGTAATTGGACCGCAAGTTGGTGGTTGGATTGTAGATGCAGTGAACTGGAGATGGGTATTCTACATTAACTTACCGGTTGGTATTTTAGCAACAATCTTTATTGCAATGGGATTAAAATCACATAAACAAACAGGACCAATTAAAATTGATATCGCTGGAATCTTTACAATGATTCTAGGTGTTGTAAGTTTATTACTTGCGCTAACGTTTGGCGGAAAAGATTATGCATGGGATTCTTGGCAAATTATCGGTTTATTCGCACTAGCTGTAATTGGTATCGTTAGCTTTGTTATTGTTGAAACGAAAGCTGAAGAGCCGATTTTACCAATGCATTTCTTTAAAAATCGCACATTTACAATACTGAATGCGATTGGATTCTTTATGAGTATTGGAATGTTCGGCGCGATTATGTTCGTACCATTCTTCATGCAAGGTATTGTAGGAGTAAGTGCTGCTGAATCAGGAACAATTATGACTCCAATGATGATTACAATGATTGTAATGAGTATTATCGGTGGGCAACTTGTATTAAAAGTTGGTGTAAAACCACAAATTATCGCAGGTATGCTTATTATGGCCGGTGGTTTTTGGTTATTAACAACGATGGATATGCACACAACGAAGCTTACAGCTACTTCTTATATGATGGTTATCGGTTTAGGAATGGGTCTTGTAATGCCGACATTAACATTAGCGTTACAAGAAAGCTTCCCGAAAAAAGACCTTGGTGTCGTAACGTCATCAAGTCAGTTCTTCCGTCAAATTGGTGGAACATTTGGTATTACAATTTTAGGATCAATTATGAATAACACTTCAGGTACAACGTTAACAAATAAATTAGTACCTGTATTAGATACATTCCCGAAAGAAGCGGGACAAATGGTAACGAAATTTAAAGATATGATTCACACAGATCCACAAGGTTTATATTCGATGCTATTTAGCCCAGAGGCATTAAAACAAATGCCAGAAGCGTTTGCTAACAGCATTGTACCTATTTTGAAAAACTCTTTAGTAGACTCGCTTCATACTGTATTCTTAACAGGATTAGTATTTATCGTAGTAGGTGCCATCTTTACGATTTTCTTACAAAAAATTAAACTATCAGATCGTAAAAAAGATGCTGAAGAGCCTGCTGTAGAAGAAAAAGAAAAAACTGTATCATACTCGTAATGAAGAAGCATCGCCTTATGGCGGTGCTTTTTTGAGTATAACCTTAAAAGCTTTTTAGTGAGAAATGATTGACGTATTTTTAGAAATACGTTATATTATTTTCTGTAAACGGTTACATGAAATGAGGAGAAAAGAGAATGAGTACGATTAAAGACGTTGCGAAATTAGCGGGAGTATCTGTTGCGACCGTTTCCAGAGTTTTAAATAAAAATGGATATGTTCACGAAGATACATTAAAAAAGGTAGAGCGTGCAATTGAGATGTTAGATTATAAGCCTAGTACAGTAGCGCGTTCACTGTATAATAAAAAGTCTCGTTTAATTGGCTTAGTTGTTCCAAATATCGTGAATCCGTTCTTTCCAGAAGTTGCACGTGCCGTAGAAGATGTAGCACATAAACAAGGTTACACAGTTGTCCTTTGTAACTCTGATGAAAGTTTAGAAAAAGAGAAACAATACATTGATGTACTTAGACAAAATAATGTAGATGGATTTATTGTAGCAACAAATCCACAAAATAGTGTTAATTACATGAATTTATCTGTCCCGGTTGTTGCGATTGACCGTATGTTTAATGAGCGTATTCCTACTGTATATGCAGATAACTATACAGGAAGTCAGGCTGCGACAAAGCTGTTACTAGATAAAGGATGTAAACATATTGCACATATTCGCGGTCCACGTGATGTGAGTACTGCAAATGAACGTTTTGAAGGTTTTGTAGACGTTATTACGCAAAATAACCTTTCGTATATGATTGCGGAGAGTACGTTTGAGCCAGCAAATAGTGAGCGTGTAGCGATGGAATTATTAGAAGAATACCCGCATATTGATGGTATTGTTGCTGGGAATGATTTAATTGCGATTGGTATTGTAAAGGCTGCACTTCAAAAGGGGATTGCCATTCCAGATGATTTACAAATTATCGGATTTGATGGAATTTCTTTAACAGAAATGATGTATCCATCTATTACAACAGTTGCACAACCGATATATGAAATGGGGAAAATTGCAACAGAGTTGTTATTAGAGCAAATGGAAGGAAATACATTAGAAGAGAAACACTATCGTTTGCCGATTGAAATTATAGAACGAAATACAACGAAGTAAGGAGATGAAACAGATGCCAAATATTGCAGTAGTAGGAAGCATTTCAATGGACTTAGTGGCTGTTTCAAAAAAACGGCCGAAAGCAGGAGAAACAGTAATTGGTGAAGCGTTTCATACAATCCCAGGAGGGAAAGGGGCAAACCAAGCAGTTGCTGCAGCTAGGTTAGGAGCAAATGTAGCAATGGTTGGAGCGGTAGGAAATGATGATTATGGAACAGTAGTTAGAAAAAATTTAGAGAACGAACGCATTTTTATCGATTATGTGGTACCGGTTACAGATAGAACGACAGGAATTGCTCATATCGTTTTAGCAGAAGAAGATAACAGTATTGTTGTCGTACAAGGGGCAAATGCTCTTGTAAATAAGTCAGTTGTAGATCGCTCCAAAGACCTTCTTGTAAAAGCGGATATGGTTGTTCTTCAACTAGAAATTCCACTTGAAACAGTAAAATATGTATTGGCTATTTGTGAGGAACATAATATTCCTGTTATGTTGAATCCAGCGCCAGCACAAGTTTTATCAGAAGAAATTTTAGAAAAAGCAACTTATATTACGCCAAATGAACATGAGTGCCGCATCGTATTAGATGATTTTACATCACCAATTGAAGATTTATTGGCGAAGTATCCAAATAAATTATTGATGACAGAAGGTTCTAACGGTGTTCGTTTTCATAATGGCACGGAGATTGTACATGTTCCTAGCATTGCTGTTGATGTAGTGGATACAACTGGAGCTGGTGATACATTTAATGGTGCGTTAGCAGTTGCACTTTCTGAAGGAGAGACACTTCAAAAAGCAATTCGTTTCGCGAATATTGCCGGTGGTCTTTCTGTAACGAAACTTGGAGCACAGGGCGGTATGCCAACGAGAGATCGAGTACGTGAAGTGCAGGTGATTGTTGGATGAAAAAGCATGGTGTATTAAACAGTGAAATCGCGGCAGTCCTTGCTTCACTTGGGCATACAGATACGGTTGTAATTGCTGATTGCGGGTTACCGATTCCGGATGGAGTAAAACGAATTGATTTAGCTGTTGAGATTGGAAAACCGAGTTTTTTAGAGGTGTTACAAGTTGTAGCTGATGATATGGCAATCGAAAAAGTGACGTTAGCAGAAGAAGTCATTATAAATAATGCGGAAGTAAATAAAGAGATCGAGCAAAAATTAATAGAGCCAGCATTTGAGTATGTATCTCATGAACAATTTAAAGAGCATACAAAGAAAGCGAAGGCGATTATTCGTACAGGCGAGGCTACGCCTTATGCAAATGTAATTTTACATGCAGGCGTGATTTTTTAATAAAGGGAAGTGATGGGAATGCATATTGAAATGAAAAACATTTCAAAGGCGTTCAATGGCAATCCTGTTTTGAAGAATGCACAGTTTATGATTGAAACAGGAGAAGTCCATGCATTGATGGGGGAAAATGGAGCGGGTAAATCAACGCTCATGAAGATTTTAACAGGTGTATACAAAAAAGATGGTGGGACAATCACGATTGATGGGCAAGAGCGCACCTTTAAAAATGCGAAAGAAGCTGAAGAGTACGGCATCGCATTTATACATCAAGAACTAAACATATTGCCGAATTTAACAGTAGCTGAAAATATGTTTCTTGGTAAAGAGTTAATGTATGGGAAAACAGGTATTTTACGCACTCGACAAATGAACGCGATTGCGCAGCAGCAACTAGCAGAGCTAGGATTGCATGTAAGAGGTGCTATGTTAGCAGAGGAACTATCGGTTGGACAACAGCAAATTATCGAAATTGCGAAAGCGTTAATGACAAACGCGAGCGTTATTATTATGGATGAACCTACTGCGGCACTGACGGATCGTGAAATCGAAACGCTCTTTACAGTAATCAATAAGTTACGTAAAGAAGGTGTTTCATTCGTGTACATTTCGCATCGTATGGAAGAGATTTTCTCAATATGTGATGCCATTACGATTTTGCGTGATGGAGAATACGTTGGAAAGAGATTAATTCCAGAAACATCATTTGATGAAGTAGTGAGTATGATGGTGGGGCGCAGCATTGGTGAACGTTACCCAGAGCGAAATAGTCAAATTGGTGATGTCATTTTTGAAATGCGTAACGGAACGAAGAAAGGGAAATTTGAAAATGTTTCGTTTCAAGTGAGGAAAGGTGAAATCCTTGGTGTAGCTGGTTTGATGGGGGCTGGTCGCACTGATATTATGAAAGCGATATTTGGTTATGAACCTTTAGATTCTGGACAAATTTTTATAAATGGACAAGAAGTAAAGATTGATAGTCCGATAGATGCAATTAGACAAAGAATTGCTTTCATTACAGAAGATAGAAAGTCTGAAGGATTAGTGTTAGATTTTTCAATTCGAGAAAATTTAGCTTTACCGAATTTAGAAAGTCTTTCAAAGGGAAGTGTTCTAAGCAACGAGCTAGAACAACAGTTTACAGAGGATATGATGAAGCTTCTTAATGTGAAAGCATCTAGCGGAGAGCAGGCAGTGAAATCTCTTTCTGGTGGAAATCAGCAAAAGATTGTAATCGCAAAATGGCTAGGCATTCATCCGCAATTACTCATTTTAGATGAGCCAACAAGAGGTGTCGATGTTGGAGCGAAAAAAGAAATTTACTCTATCATGAATAAGCTTACTGAGCAAGGCGATGCCGTTATTATGGTATCATCTGAGCTTCCGGAAGTTTTAGGAATGAGTGATCGAGTTCTTGTTATTCATGAAGGAAAAGTCGGCGGCATTTTAGGGAAAGATGAGGCATCACAAGAGTCTATTATGGCACTAGCTACAGGGGGAGAGTAAGGATGGCTAAGAAGGGGAATGTATTACAACAACTCGGTTCTTTAATCGGTTTAGTATTAATTATCGTCGTAATTACAGTTTTAAATCCAGCGTTCATTGAAATTCCAAATTTATTTAATATACTGCGTCAAGTATCGATTAATGCGCTTATTGCATTCGGAATGACCTTCGTAATTTTAACAGGGGGTATTGACTTATCGGTAGGTTCTATTTTAGCATTATCAAGTGCACTTGTTGCTGGAATGATGGCAAGTGGCATGGATCCGTTCCTTGCAATGGCAGTTGGACTATTAGCAGGTCTTGTAATGGGGGTTGTAAACGGTATCATCATTGCGAAAGGAAAAGTAGCTCCATTTATTGCAACTTTAGCAACAATGACTATTTTTCGTGGGTTGACGCTTGTTTATATGGACGGACGTCCGATCACTGGTCTTGGTGATCATTTAATGTTCCAAATGTTTGGCCGCGGTTATTTTCTTGGTATTCCGGTACCAGCTGTTACAATGATGATCGCTTTCGCAGTACTGTACTTCATTTTGAAGAAAACGACATTTGGCCGTCGTACATTTGCAATTGGTGGAAATGAAGAAGCAGCAGCACTATCAGGTATTAATGTTACGAGAATTAAAGTAATGATTTACGGTCTTTCCGGAATTTTGGCAGCGCTTGCAGGTATTGTCTTAACATCACGACTAGATTCTGCACAGCCGACTGCAGGTACTTCTTACGAATTAGATGCAATTGCAGCAGTTGTATTAGGTGGAACAAGTCTTTCTGGGGGAAGAGGATGGATTGTTGGTACATTCATCGGTGTACTAATTATCGGTGTACTAAATAACGGTTTAAATTTATTAGGTGTATCTTCTTTCTTCCAACAAGTTGTAAAAGGACTTGTAATCTTACTAGCTGTATTAATTGATCGCCGAAAAGAAGCGTAATGGAGGGACAGTTCATGAAGAAATGGTTACTTATACTCGTTGCATGTATTATGGTCATTACTGCTGGTTGTTCAATGGAACCACCAGAATGGGCAAAGGATTCTAGCGATAAAGGTCGAAATAAAACTATTAAAGTTGGATTCTCTGTTTCAACTTTAAATAATCCCTTCTTTGTAACTTTGAAAAAGGGTGCAGAAAAGAAAGCGAAAGATAGCGGCATCGAATTGATTGCTGTTGATGCGCAAAATGATGCAGCGAAGCAAACGAACGATGTTGAAGATTTAATTCAAAAGGGTGTCGATGTAGTTGTTATTAATCCGACCGATTCAGATGCTGTTGCTTCAGCGGTAAGTGCGGCAAATGCAGCAAATGTTCCTGTTATTACAGTAGACCGCGTTGCGAATTCAGGTAAGGTTGTTTCTCACATTGCATCTAATAATATCGAAGGTGGTCAAATGGCTAGTGATTACATTCGTGAATTAGTCGGCGAAGGAGCAAACGTTGCTGAGTTAGAAGGAATCCCTGGATCGTCTGCTGCTCGTGAACGTGGGAAAGGATTCCATAACGTAGCCGATAAGTCTTTAAAAGTAGTTGCCAAACAAGCGGCTGATTTTGATAGAGCGAAAGGATTATCTGTTATGGAAAACATTTTGCAAGCAAATGGTGATATTAAAGCCGTGTTTGCGCATAACGACGAGATGGCATTAGGTGCACTTGAAGCATTGAAGTCTGCTGGAAAAACAGATGTAGTAGTTGTTGGATTTGATGCAACAGAAGATGCTGTGAAAGCGGTTAACGATGGGCGTATGGCTGCAACAGTCGCTCAAAAACCGGAATTAATCGGAGAGAAGGCGATGCAAACAGCAAAAGAGATAACACAAGGTAAAAAAGTGGACAAATCTATTCCGATTGAATTAGAGCTTATTAAGAAAAATAAATAAATATAAAATGAAAATTAGGAAGGAAGAATAACAAATGAAATTTTTTATTGATACAGCAAACATTAACGAAATTAAAGAGGCAAATGCATTAGGCGTAGTAGCTGGAGTAACGACAAACCCATCACTTGTAGCAAAAGAAGGCGTAGATTTCCATGAGCGTATTCGTGAAATTTGCAGCTTTATAGAAGGACCTGTAAGTGCAGAAGTAATTAGCTTAGAAGCTGATAAAATGATTGAAGAAGGAAAAGAATTAGCGAAGATTGCTCCAAACGTTGTTGTAAAAGTTCCAATGACAACAGAAGGTTTAAAAGCAGTAAAAGCATTCTCAGATTTAGGAATTCGTACAAACGTTACATTAGTATTCTCAGCAGTTCAAGCATTACTTGCAGCTCGCGCTGGTGCAACATATGTTTCACCATTCTTAGGTCGTTTAGATGATATCGGTCATAACGGTATGGATTTAATTCGTCAAATCGCAGAAATCTTTGCAATTCATGGCATCGAAACAGAAATCATTGCAGCATCTGTACGTCACAGCGTTCACGTAACTGACGCAGCATTAAACGGTGCACATATTGCAACAATCCCAGCAAACGTAATTGCTTCATTAGTGAAGCACCCATTAACAGATCAAGGAATTGAGAAATTCTTAGCTGATTGGGAAAAAACACAAGAGAAATAATAGAAAATCAAGAATCCTAGTTTAATTGACAGGATTCTTTTTTTATTTAAAAGAATTTTCATGCAATTTTGCATATTGTCTTTTAAATTTGTTATATAAGATATTTAATATATATCACATAACTCTTTATTTTTCATATTTCGATATAAAGTGAAACTTTAATCAGTGGGGGCTTTGTTCATCAGCACACTGATTATTAGTTGAACCAAGGGATAAACAGATAGAGGGTCTGACCAGAAAACTGGAGGGCATGATTCTATAACAGAAAGTTTAATGTTTATAGAATTATGTCTTTTTATATAGGGAGGGTAGTAAATAGAGATTTCGACAAAAACGCACCGATTTATCTGAATTTTAAGTTTTATAAAAGGAGAGAAATGGAATGAGAAGAAAAGCCCCATTTAAAGTGTTGTCATCATTAGCAATTGCAGCAATTATCGGATGCACATCTGTAATGAGTGCGCCGTTAGCATATGCAGAAACGCCAGCAAAAGAGAAAGAGAATGTGTCTACAACGCCAATTGATTACAATTTAATTCAAGAAGATCGTTTAGCGGAAGCTTTGAAAGAAAGAGGAACAATTAATCCAGCATCTTCTAAAGAAGAGACGAAAAAGGCTGTCGAGCAATATATTGAAAAGAAACAAGGAGATCAGGCGAACAAAGAAATTCTTCCAGATGCTCACTCACAAGAAACGTCTGATTTCACAAAAAAAGTAAAAGAGAAAAAGATGGAAGAAAAGGAAAATGTAAAAAAGACTGAAAAAAATATTAATCTTGAGCAAAAGCCAGAACCAAATAAAAAGCAATTAAATGGGCAAGTTCCAACTTCAAAAGCAAAGCAAGCTCCATATAAAGGATCTGTTCGATCGGATAAAGTATTAGTGCTACTCGTTGAATTTAGTGATTATAAACATAATAATATTGATCAAACACCAGGTTATATGTATTCGAAAGACTTTAGTAGAGAACATTATCAAAAGATGTTGTTCGGTAAGGAGCCTTATACATTATTTGATGGTTCAAAAGTAAAAACGTTTAAACAATACTATGAAGAGCAGTCTGGTGGTAGTTATACGACAGACGGATATGTAACGGAGTGGCTAACAGTTCCAGGAAAAGCATCTGATTATGGAGCTGATGGTAGCAGTGGTCACGATAATAAAGGTCCGAAAGGTGCACGTGATTTAGTGAAAGAAGCTTTGCATGCAGCTGCTGAGAAAGGACTAGATTTATCTCAGTTTGATCAGTTTGATAGATATGATACAAACGGGGATGGGAATCAAAATGAACCTGACGGTGTAATTGATCATTTAATGGTAATCCATGCTGGTGTTGGTCAAGAAGCAGGTGGTGGTAAATTAGGTGATGATGCGATCTGGTCACATCGTTCAAAATTAGCAGTAGATCCAGTAGCGATTGAAGGTACAAAATCAAAAGTAGATTACTTTGGTGGAAAAGTAGCAGCACATGATTACACAATTGAACCAGAAGATGGAGCTGTAGGTGTGTTTGCGCATGAATTTGGACATGATCTTGGATTACCAGATGAATATGACACGAAATATACTGGAAATGGTTCACCTGTCGAAGCTTGGTCGTTAATGAGTGGAGGTAGTTGGACAGGAAAAATCGCAGGAACGGAGCCGACAAGTTTTTCACCACAAAATAAAGACTTCTTACAAAAGAATATGGGTGGCAACTGGGCAAAAATATTAGAAGTAGATTACGATAAAATTAAGAGTGGTGTGGGAGTTCCTACCTATATTGATCAAAGTGTTACGAAATCAAATCGTCCAGGCGTTGTACGTGTTAACTTACCAGGTAAAAGTGTTGAAACGATTAAACCGGAGTTTGGAAAGCATGCATATTATAGTACAAGAGGCGATGATATGCATACAACGTTAGAGACACCTTTCTTTGATTTAACAAAAGGAACAAATGCAAAATTCGATTATAAAGCAAATTATGAGTTAGAAGCAGAGTGCGATTTCGTCGAAGTACATGCAGTAACAGAAGATGGAACGAAGACGTTAATTGATAGACTTGGAGAAAAAGTAGTCCAAGGAGATAAAGATACAACAGATGGGAAATGGATTGATAAATCATATGATTTAAGTCAATTTAAAGGCAAAAAAGTGAAACTACAATTAGACTATATTACAGATCCGGCTGTAACATATAAAGGTTTTGCGATGGACAATGTAAATGTAACTGTTGATGGACAAGTTGTATTTTCTGATGATGCAGAAGGACAGTCTAAAATGAATTTAAATGGTTTTGTTGTTTCTGATGGGACAGAGAAGAAAGCTCATTATTACTACTTAGAGTGGAGAAACTATGCGGGATCAGATAATGGTTTAAAAGCAGGAAAAGGTCCAGTGTATAATACAGGTCTTGTCGTTTGGTATGCAGATGATAGTTTCAAAGATAACTGGGTTGGGGTGCATCCAGGTGAAGGATTCCTTGGTGTTGTAGATTCTCATCCAGAAGCGCTAGTTGGTAATTTAAACGGAAAACCAGCATATGGTAATACGGGCATGCAAATTGCAGATGCTGCATTTTCATTTGATAAAACACCAGCATGGAGTGTAAATTCATTAACACGTGGTCAGTTTAACTATTCTGGATTACAAGGTGTTACAACTTTTGATGATTCAAAAGTATATAGTAACAAGCAAATTGCAGATGCAGGAAGAAAAGTTCCAAACCTTGGACTTAAATTCCAAGTTGTTGGACAGGCAGAAGATAAATCGGCAGGCGCTGTTTGGATTAAACGTTAATAACATAAAAGCACATTCTTCATATGAAGAGTGTGCTTTTTAATTTGTACAGTAAGTTATTATTTTAGTTTATGTAATACAAGTGTTTATTCATGTGTAGTGTATCAAATTATGTGGGGAAAGGAAATATTTCCGAGGAAATTGTCGAAGTATCGTCGGTATTTATAAACTTTCTTTTTAAAAGAAGCGATGTATTATTGCCTTTACGGCTCAATTTATTTACATTGTTATTTGGTTATACACAAAAGTAATATATTGGGCAAAAAAGAGTTCTATTCAATAGGGCTCTTTTTATAGATAGAAAGGAGTAAGCGATAAATGAAAGAAGTTATTGAATGTCCACAGTGTGAAGGGGATATTACTGTACAGCATATTATTGATCTCCCGCATCCTTTTTCATTAAGGTGTCCACATTGTAAGGTGAAGTTGAAAGAAATCAGGATAACACCATGTTTAATATTAGCGATGATTTGTATAATTCCATTGTTTATTATTATTGGAGAGAGTATTAAGGAATTACTAGTAAAATATTTTTCTATTGTAGACAATGTACCAACTGTACTTATTTTCTTTTTATTTTGTTATCCATTGTATTATTTCTATGAAAAATATAATGCTATATTGTTTATTAAATATGGTTTGCTGAAAGTTAAAAGTTAAATTGAATAGGAGATTATCATTATGCTTTGGAAAATATATTTAGTTATTGTAGCAATGTTAGCTATTATTTCGTTAGTAAGGGGTATGTTTCAAACACCAATTCAAAAGTTTGACTTTGTAGTATCTATTATTACGTGGATAGGGCTTTTTGGTTTTGTATTTGATATACAAATATTAACCTCAATTGTTTGGAAATGTATCTTCTTGTTTAGTGTCATTTGGACTTTAACTGCAGTTTTTGTTTTTCGTTTATATGAAGAGCGAGATGAGCCATTACCTTTTATATTTAAATTAATTGGCATTATTCCAACGCTTCCATTATATTACGGATTATATCAATATGCATTTTAAAAAAGACAACGATGGATTATCCCATCATTGTCTTTTTTACTTTGCTTCTTACATAAATCATCCCAGCAAATGTTAATAAAAATGCTGTCCCGATAATGAAGCTGATGCTAGGTGATGCTCCGATTGCGCCGACTGTAAAGGAGCCAGCAACAACTCCTAATGAGAAGAAGGCATAAAATAATCCGAATGCCTTTCCACGATTATCGTCTGTAGTATTTTCAACGAGTAAAGCGTTAATAGACGGAAAGAGGATTGCGAATCCAATTCCATAAATCATCATTACGATAAAGAGCATACCTTTTGTAGCAAATAATCCGAGTAAAGATAATGCGAATGCCATAACTGCAATTCCGATTAGCATTAGTTTCGAACGATTAAATCGATCGTAAATACGATTTGTTGGAAGCAAGAAGAAGAGGATAGCAGTTATACCGAATACACTTAACATCATGCCTGTTGTGGATGCTTTAAGCGCTAATGCCTCAACTTTTACTGGTAACATATAAGTGACAATTCCTTGTGAAAACATTAATGTGAAAGCACCAATATATGCTTGTAATAACGGTTCTGATTTTAAAAGTTCAACCATATCTTCTTTGTTCATCATTTGCGTTCTTGATGTATCTTTTCTTGATACGTTATTTGGTAAGAAGAATAGAGATACGATTGTACCAAGAGCCATTAAAATAGAAATAGTAATGAAGACCCACTCTACGCCAGCTGTTGCTTTCATAATACCGCTGAAAGCAGGTCCTACGATTGCGGCTGTTCCAACAGCAGCACCAGATAGAGCCATTGCTTTTCCTTGTCTTTTTGCATTTGTTTGTTTTGATAAAAATGTAAAGGCAGCAGGAATTAAAAAGCCATCACTAAATCCATGCATAAAGCGCACAACTAATAGTTGTTCACCACTTTGAACAACGGTGTATAACAAGACTATGAAACTCGTAATTCCCATGCTTATATAAAGGATTTTTTTTGCACCAAATTTATCGACAGCGGCTCCAGCAATAATATTACCGATCATATTAGCGAATGAGTACATACCGACAACTAGACCGATAATAAGAGGAGTTCCTCCAAGGCTTTGAGCGAAAGTACTCATAATAGGTAATTGTGAAAATGTATCTAAAAATGCCACGATAACGATAAAGTAAATAAAATATTTCAAGCGATATTCACCTCTCCTATGCTATTATGGCACAATGCTAATTTCACCTGCAATGAAATTGAATTAACAGATGTGGAAAAAAGTACAAAGTGACAAAATATTGAACGTTATTTGTAAAAAATTAGTGGGAACGTGATTGTTTTTTTGAAATATATGGATAGAAGTATTATAATAGAGTTGTAAACTTCACCAGGTTAAGTATATACATAGAGAGGGATGTATAAAATGAAAGCACTACTTTGGCATAATCAACGTGATGTACGAGTAGAAGAAGTACCAGAACCAACAGTAAAACCAGGAACAGTGAAAATCAAAGTTAAATGGTGTGGTATTTGTGGGACAGACTTGCATGAATATTTAGCAGGGCCTATTTTTATTCCAACAGAAGAACATCCATTAACACATGTGAAAGCACCTGTTATTTTAGGTCATGAGTTTAGTGGTGAGGTAATAGAGATTGGTGAAGGAGTTACATCTCATAAAGTGGGAGACCGCGTTGTTGTAGAGCCAATTTATTCTTGTGGTAAATGTGAAGCTTGTAAACATGGACATTACAATGTTTGTGAACAACTTGTTTTCCACGGTCTTGGCGGAGAAGGCGGCGGTTTCTCTGAATATACAGTAGTACCAGAAGATATGGTTCATCACATTCCAGATGAAATGACGTATGAACAAGGTGCGCTTGTAGAACCAGCAGCAGTAGCAGTTCATGCAGTACGTCAAAGTAAATTAAAAGAAGGGGAAGCTGTAGCGGTATTTGGTTGCGGTCCAATTGGACTTCTTGTTATCCAAGCAGCTAAAGCAGCAGGAGCAACTCCTGTTATTGCAGTTGAACTTTCTAAAGAACGTCAAGAGTTAGCGAAATTAGCAGGTGCGGATTATGTATTAAACCCAGCAACTCAAGATGTGTTAGCTGAAATTCGTAACTTAACAAATGGTTTAGGTGTAAATGTTAGCTTTGAAGTAACAGGTGTTGAAGTTGTACTACGCCAAGCGATTGAAAGTACAAGCTTCGAAGGACAAACTGTAATTGTTAGTGTATGGGAAAAAGACGCAACAATTACTCCAAATAACTTAGTATTAAAAGAAAAAGAAGTTATTGGTATTTTAGGATACCGTCACATCTTCCCAGCTGTTATTAAATTGATTAGCTCTGGACAAATTCAAGCAGAGAAATTAATTACGAAAAAAATTACAGTGGATCAAGTTGTTGAAGAAGGATTTGAAGCACTTGTAAAAGATAAAACCCAAGTGAAAATTCTTGTTTCACCTAAATAAGATAGAATCGAAAAAAGTAGCCCTTTTCTAGAAATAGAAGAGGGCTACTTTTTTTCTGTACAGAAAGGTGATAGACTTTCCTGTAACTAAAGGTATTTTGTTTGGAAGGGGAAGTCTAATGCTTTCATTTATATTGACATTGAAACGGATGCTAAAAGCTTGTTTGCGAGCATGGAAAGATAAAGAATTTCAAGTGTTATTCGTATTAACAATTTTGACATTAATATCTGGTACAATCTTTTATAGTACAGTGGAGGGGTTACGTCCTTTGGATGCTTTATATTTTAGCGTTGTGACGCTGACTACTGTCGGTGATGGGCAATTTAGTCCCCAAACTGACTTCGGAAAGATATTTACGATATTATACATATTTATAGGGATCGGATTAGTGTTTGGATTTATACATAAGTTGGCAGTTAATGTACAATTGCCAAGTATATTATCGAATAGAAAAAAAGAGTAAAGCATGTGGGTGCTTTACTCTTTTTTTACATTAGTTTAGACAAAACTTAATAATAGTTTATTAAAATGAAAGTGTATTCATTCATTATATTCACTATGTATAAAGTTATAATGATATGAACATTTGCATATTTTAATTTAGTGATAGAAATTTCGTGAAAGGTGGGATATTCTAGTCATAGGTTAACCGGACGACATCATAGGATCCTAACAAAATGTTTACAATAATTCAATTATAAAATGGAGGATTTTATATGAAAAAGAAAGTACTTGCTTTAGCGGCAGCTATTACATTAGTTGCTCCATTACAAAGTGTTGCATTTGCTCATGAAAATGATGGGGGACAGAGATTTGGAGTTATTCCGCGCTGGTCTGCTGAAGATAAACATAAAGAAGGCGTGAATTCTCATTTATGGATTGTAAACCGTGCAATTGATATTATGTCTCGTAATACAACACTTGTAAAACAAGATCGAGTTGCACTATTAAATGAATGGCGTACTGAGTTAGAGAACGGTATTTATGCTGCTGACTATGAAAATCCTTATTATGATAATAGCACATTTGCTTCACATTTCTATGACCCTGACAATGGGAAAACTTATATTCCGTATGCAAAGCAGGCAAAGGAAACTGGAGCTAAATATTTTAAATTAGCTGGTGAGTCTTACAAAAATAAAGATATGAAACAAGCATTCTTCTATTTAGGATTATCTCTTCATTATTTAGGGGATGTAAACCAACCAATGCATGCGGCAAACTTTACGAACCTTTCGTATCCACAAGGATTCCATTCTAAATATGAAAACTTTGTAGATACGATAAAAGATAATTATAAAGTAACGGATGGAAATGGGTATTGGAACTGGAAAGGTACGAATCCAGAAGATTGGATTCATGGAGCGGCAGTAGTTGCGAAACAAGATTACGCTGGCATTGTAAATGATAATACGAAAGATTGGTTCGTAAGAGCAGCTGTATCACAAGAATATGCAGATAAATGGCGCGCTGAAGTTACACCAATGACAGGTAAGCGTTTAATGGATGCACAACGTGTTACTGCTGGATACATTCAGCTTTGGTTTGATACGTACGGAAATCGTTAAGTATTTGAAAAAGGTCAAATCTCAGAATAGAGTATTTGGCCTTTTTATTACTATACAATACATGGAGGTATGAAACGTGAAAGGTAAATTGCTAAAAGGTGTACTTAGCTTAGGGGTTGGTTTAGGAGCTTTATATAGCGGAACTTCAGCTCAAGCAGAAGCATCTACAAATCAAAATGATACATTAAAAGTGATGACGCATAATGTATATATGCTATCAACAAACTTATATCCGAACTGGGGACAAACTGAGCGTGCTGATTTAATCGGGGCGGCAGATTATATAAAGAATCAAGATGTTGTTATATTAAATGAAGTGTTTGATAATAGTGCTTCAGATCGTTTATTAGGCAATTTGAAGAAAGAATATCCAAATCAAACAGCAGTATTAGGTCGTAGTAGTGGAAGCGAATGGGATAAAACGTTAGGAAACTATTCATCTTCAACTCCTGAAGATGGTGGCGTTGCGATTGTGAGCAAATGGCCAATCGCTGAAAAGATTCAATATGTATTTGCAAAAGGATGCGGGCCAGATAATTTATCGAATAAAGGATTTGTATACACGAAAATTAAGAAAAATGATCGTTTCGTTCACGTGATTGGGACGCATTTGCAGGCTGAAGATAGTATGTGCGGAAAAACTTCACCAGCATCTGTACGTACGAACCAATTAAAAGAAATTCAAGATTTTATTAAAAATAAAAATATACCAAATAATGAGTATGTGTTAATTGGTGGTGATATGAACGTAAATAAGATAAATGCAGAGAACAATAATGATTCAGAGTATGCATCTATGTTTAAAACATTGAACGCTTCTGTACCATCTTATACTGGACATACAGCGACTTGGGATGCAACGACAAACAGTATTGCAAAATATAATTTCCCTGATAGTCCTGCCGAATATTTAGATTATATTATTGCAAGCAAAGACCATGCGAACCCATCGTATATAGAGAATAAGGTGTTACAGCCGAAATCTCCACAATGGACTGTTACATCGTGGTTCCAAAAATATACGTATAATGATTACTCTGATCATTATCCAGTAGAGGCGACTATTTCTATGAAGTAGTTTCAAAAAGTTTCTTCGTAAAGAAGAAACTTTTTTTATTTGCAAACAGGAAAATCATACTTTCTTTCCAATATGTATAAGACATATTGAAAAGAGGAGAGAAAAATGTGGATCGAGGAATTTTTAAAGAAGTTCCATTACCGTGTGCATTTTTGGATGAAGTGGCTTTAGATAGAAATATTCAATCGATTATAGAGTTAAGTGGAAATAAGAAGATTCGTATAGCGAGTAAATCGTTACGTTCTGTTCCGATTATGCAAAAGATTTTAGCTGCAAATGATCGATTTCAAGGTATTATGTGCTTTTCACCTAGAGAGGTTTTATTTTTAATAGAACAAGGATTTAATGATTTATTGCTCGGATATCCTGCTTATGATGAAAGAGCTTTGTGTGAAATTAGTTTGCTAACAAAGAAAGGTTTCATTATAACTTGTATGGTGGATTGTGAAGAGCATATTGTGTATTTAGAAAAAATTGCTGAGAAATCTAGAGGATGTTTTCGTGTTTGTTTGGATATTGATATGAGTAGTCGTTTCTTTCAATTTCATTTTGGTGTACAAAGATCCCCAGTAAAAAATGTGCAGGATGCGTTGAAAGTAGTAGAAAAGGTGAGAAGGTCATCATATTTAATGTTAGATGGTGTGATGGGTTATGAAGCTCAAATTGCTGGGGTGGGAGACCATATACCGAATCAATGGCTGAAGAGTAAAGTGATTTCGTATTTAAAGCAGAAATCAGTGCTAGAAGTGAAAGAAAGAAGAGAATATATTGTAAAAGCAATACAAAAACTTGGTATTGAGCTAAGGTTTGTAAATGGAGGCGGAACAGGAAGCATAAAAACAACTGAGAAAGATAATTCAGTTTCAGAGATTACAATAGGTTCTGCTTTTTATTCTCCGAAGCTGTTTGATTATTATAAAGAGGTGAAATTTCATCCAGCGGTCGGATTTGCTTTACCAGTTGTGCGTAAACCAGTCCCGTTTATTTACACTTGCCTAGGTGGTGGATATATTGCTTCAGGAGCAGTTGGAAAAGATAAAGAGCCTGAAGTTTGGAGACCGAAGGGTGCAAAACTATTAGCTTTAGAAGGTGCTGGCGAGGTACAAACGCCAATTTTTTATAGCGGCGAGGAACGAGTGGATATAGGAGAGTCCATTTTGTTTCGTCATAGTAAGGCTGGTGAATTATGTGAGCGCTTTCCTTTTTTGTATCGTGTTAAAAAAGGAGAGATTGTTGGGGAGTATTCAACATATCGGGGGGATGGCCAATGCTTTCTATAAAGGGACAAAAGTGGAGGAATTGGACAGGGAATGTAGAAGGAACGCCGCATTATACGATGTATCCAGAAAGTATACAAGATGTAGTAGAAGTAGTGGGGCTTGCACGAAAAAAGGGGCGGAAAATTCGTGTTGTTGGTTCAGGACACTCGTTTACACCCCTTGTGCAAACCGAAGAAGTTTTAGTTTCTTTAGATGAATTGAAGGGCATTGTGAATATTGATGAAGAGAAGATGGTCGCTGAAGTGTGGGCAGGAACAAAGTTATATGATTTAGGGAAGTTACTTGAGGAAAAAGGTTATGCGCAAGAAAATTTAGGGGATATTGATTCACAATCTATTGCAGGAGCGATTAGTACGGGGACTCATGGAACGGGTATTACCTTTGGGAGTTTATCAACACAAGTTATAGAGATTACGGCCGTTTTATCTAATGGTGAGAGTATAGTTTGTTCGGAAGCTGAGAACGTAGAATATTGGAGAGCGTTTCAGTTGTCACTTGGAATGTTAGGTATCATTGTAAAGATAAAATTGAAGGTTATTCCAGCGTATTCACTCGTTTATGAAAGTGAAAAACAGTCATTATCTACTGTAATGAACAAACTAGAAGAGTATAAGAAGCATCGTCACTTTGAATTTTTCGTTTTTCCTTATTCTGATGAAGTACAAGTAAAACTTACGAACGAAACAACGAATACAGGCAGTGATTTGAAATGGCATAAACTAAAGGTGGAGTTACTTGAAAATAGGATGTTCTCTTTGCTATCTAAAGGGTGTAAATGGTTTCCTTCTATAAGTAAAGGAGTGAGTCGATTATCAGCTAAGGCTGTACCAAACACAAAAATAATTGGCCCGAGCTATGAAGTATTTGCTACATCACGTACGGTACCATTTTATGAAATGGAGTATAGCATTCCTTCAAAGTATATGAGGACTGTGGTAGAAGAAATCTCAAATCTTATTGAAAAGAAAAAGTATAAGGTGCACTTCCCGATCGAATGCCGCTATGTGAAGGGTGATGATATATGGCTTAGTCCAGCCTATGGAAGAGATTCAGCGTATATCGCTGTTCATATGTATAAAGGTATGAAATATGCTGCTTACTTTGGCGAAGTGGAAAAAATTTTTCTGAAGTATGAAGGGCGTCCGCATTGGGGGAAAATGCATACATTATCGTATGAGCAATTACAAGATATATATCCAGAGTTTCATTCGTTTTTACAGGCGAGGAAGTCTCTAGATGAACTTGGAATGTTTTTTAATCCTTATGCAGAAAAGTTATTTATCCCGCTATTTGCCGGGCAGTAAGACCCCCACTGATTAAAGTTTCAAATTATGTATATGAAAAAGCTGACAAATAATTATTTGTCAGCTTTTTTTAGCGTAATTGCATTTCTTGTATGACTAATATGTTCATAAAATAGTAGTTTATCACGGCTAAATACATGCAGTAAAACATGAATAATAAATAGGCCGTTAATGATAAATAGGAATAACAATGTAACGAGTAATACTAAAGGCTCTGTATGATTTAACATAGAGCTACTAGAAAGAATATAATTGATTCCGCCTAACGCAAAATAAAATATACCGTAGCGAATAAATAGTTCTTTTAATGTAATACGATCTGATTTTCCTTTCAGATGAATGCGGAGCAATGCTTTCCCAATTGTTTTTCCATTTGTAAAGTATGGAATAAGAATAAAATAAATAAGGATTGAACACGTAATGAAAATGAGTTCATACATATTCGTGTAAGATTGCATATTAGAAACGAAGAAAGAATTTCCTTTGTTTTTAACGACAGGTACGACGATAGATAAGAAAATCCAATCAATTTGCATCGCGATAAGGCGACGAATGAATCCGACTGGTTTCGTTTCCAAATCAATATGACTATCTAACTCATTTGTCTTCGGAAGGAAGTACGTAAATATTGGGGCAATGATAAAACCAATTACGCCACCTAATGTATTTAAAAACAAATCATCGATATCAAATAATCGGTATGCACAATTGTATATACCGTATAATCCAGTCACTTGTGTTAGCTCGAAAAATAGTGAAAGGAAAAAGGAAATGCAAATTGTTTGTAAGAAACTACGTCGGAAATAATAACGTAAGTAAATACCGAATGGAATAGTTAATAGAACATTAAATGCCACTTGTAAAAACGCAGACTCTTTTAATAAGTAGAAATAAGTAGCTGGTTTCGTTAAAACTGCCGATGTATGACTACTAATCTCTTGTATGAAATAAAATGGTGAGAGTTGCATGTGTTGTGTATTAGCTGGTTGTAGGCTACAAGTATCAAACGTTTGTGGTAACGGCAAAATAACAAGAAAATAGGCATTTAATAAGTAAAGTAATAATGAGTATAAAATAAATGAGCGCCATTTATTTAAATAACCGTATTTTCGATAATTAAATATTAAAAAAGGGATTAAAAGAAACATTGCTAAAAAGGGAAATAAAATAAATGCTGTTTTTACTGGAAATAAATATGCAGTCAAAGTAAAACTCCTTTCAATGAAAATTCGTTTATCATTATAGCGCCAAAAATATTTAAATACAAAGTTAAAATCTTTCGAAATAGAAATAATTACTAATTTTATAGGAATTAAGTTATAATAAATTTAATATGAGGATATTATGATTATATAAGTTGAGAGAGGGTACAAGAAATGCGATATGAACTTTTTTCTGTAAGTGGGGATCATATTACGACTTTTGAAAGTGCATGGCGTTTTCAGGAGGGAGAACAGATTTTTGTTCATAATGATCAAACAAAAAGAAACTTTATTATTATTCGTCTGACGCATGATGTATTTCAACAAAATAAACATGTTATTCGTTTGTATTGTCAAGAGAAGAAAGTGTATGCATAAGAGAAGCCCTCTTACAGTATGAAAAGTAAGAGGGGCCTTATCTCGTTATTTGTGAACAGCCCGATTGATGAGAGCTGATTAAAGTTCCACTTTATCATTTTTCCCCTCGTAAGGAATAAAAAGAGAAGGGTTAATGTACATAGCTAGCATTTGATTTGGAAGAAAGGATATAGCCTTGTATTTTGTGCTTCAAAGTTACATTTCTTTCTCTTTGAGAAAGCCATGTATGGTAATCTTGTTGTGTTTTCCATAACATACGAATCATATATTCTGCCTTATCATTTGTAGGATGAACATGTGAAAACTCTATGTTAATACAACCGTTCGTTCCGGGAGAAGGATAATATTGTTTAAGCCCATAAAGAAGCTCACTTTCATATCCGTACTTAATATGAATGAGTTTAGTAACAATAAACATATAAACACCTCTTTTACGATAATAGTAGGAAAGATAGCTTCACTATAATAGTGAACTCAAATGATATCATACTATTCAGAAAATTCAAAGTAAATGATAGATTTTAACTTAATACAGGTATAAAAAAGCGAGTCATCTAGTGTAATAGAATGACTCGCTTTCAATTTGTAAGTTTCATTTTATAAGAAAATAAGAGTAAGTACACCTACGATAATACAATAGAAAGAGAAATATTTTAAATTTCCTTTTGCCATAATGTTCATAAACCATTTTAGTGAAATATACGTCATGATAAATGTTGCGATGAATGCAACAACATATGGCACGAATAATGTGTCTAGATTTGGATCATTTGCAATGTCTGTAATGCTTAACAATAACCCACCTAAGCTAACAGGAATGTATAGTAAGAATGAAAAGCGAAGAGCTGTTTCTTGCTTCATACCAAGTAACATTGCTGCTACGATTGTGGCACCAGATCGGCTTATTCCGGGAATCAGTGCGCAAGCTTGTGCTAATCCGACGATGATTGCATCTTTCATAGAAAGGTCGCCATCATTTTTACGACCGCGTAAATTTCTAATAATCCAAAGGCCGACAGCAGTAATAAGAAGGGAAATCCCAACCATCTTCACACCTTTTAAGTACTGATCGATGTAATCTTTAAATAAAACACCAATAACACCTGCTGGAATGGTTGCAATAACAAGATAAATAATAAAGAAGAAATCTGATTTTGCGTCTTCTGCTCTTGTAAATATATAAGAGAGACCATTCTTCGTTAGACGAATTAAATCATTTCTATAAATAAGTAATACAGCTAATAATGAAGCTGAATTAACAAGTAGTTCGAAGCTAAACCCTTCTATTTTTAGTCCTAGCAAATGTTGTGCTAAAACGAGATGACCACTTGAAGAAATTGGAATTGGTTCTGTTAGTCCTTGGAACAGACCGAGAATTAAATATTTTAAAACGTAGTAAAATTGTTCCATAATAACCTCCTTGTTTATTAGTTGAAAGAAACAACTTTTCCATTATAACAAAGATATGGATGAATATTGAAAAGAAATAAATATTCGAAATAAAATAAAAATCCCTTATAGCAGTATAAGGGATTTTTATTTTTAATTAAGAATTTACTGTTCCTTGAAGACTTTTAGACAATTGAACATCGACTTTTTCAGCATCATGAATATGATTCATAATAGTAGTATTTAATTTTTGGAACATTTGTTGTGTGTTAGCGAATTCTCGTAATATGTCATCATTACAAGATTTTTGGTTTTCAATAGCCTTAATAACATTTGTAGCACCATTTTGTAACGTTTCAATCATAACTAAAATATTTTCAATTCTAGCGTTTGTATCGGCGCTCATTTCTACACCTTCATCGACTAAATGTAAATTATCTTTTGTGTTATCGTATGCTTTTTCAATTTCTTCTTGAATTTTTTTCGTTAAGTTGCCTATGTTTTTTGTACTTTCTGCTGTACTTTCTGCTAGTTTTCTTACTTCATTGGCAACGACAGCGAATCCTTTACCGTGTTCTCCAGCACGTGCGGCTTCAATACTCGCATTTAAAGCAAGTAAATTTGTTTGTGCTGCAATGTTTTGAATGACTTCTACAATTTGCTCGATTTCCTTTGAGCGTTCGCTTAGATGATTCATACTATTAGACGTGCGTTGGGATTGTTCACCTAATTTATTAATTACAATAAGTAAGCGGTGAACGGATTCTTTTCCTTCATTAGAGCAGTCAATAATTTCTGCAATAGACTGAATTAAGCTTTGTTCCTTTTGTAACATTTCATTATTTAACTCATTGGAATGTGTCGTACGTGTTGAAACATTTTCGAAACATGAACTTAATTGTTGAACTAAATTTTGGAGTGTATTGTGTTGGTTATTTACAAGTTGGTGCTCTTGGACAACGCTTTGTACACGATCGTGGATAGTAGAAATAGTCTCTTGTTTTTCAATATCTTTTTGTTTTAATTCTGCTTCTAATTCTTGTATACGCTCTTCTAATTGAGCAATTGTATGTTGGAGTGATTTCTTTTGAGTAAACATGTATTTATTTCAACCGCCTTCGAAAGTTATATTTTCTCTATATTTGGATTTTAGCATCTTTTGTATTTTTTAAATATAGGAATTGTTAAATATTTAAGAATCTATTACATTTTATTCATAATTCTCTTTTTTTTGTCACGAAAAATAAACTGTATTTAATCGTTTTGTAAACAAACTGTAAAATAAATCATGTATAACTGTATAAGAAGGGAGTCGGATTATGAACTATTTTAAGCGAATCAGTAGTCTAGTATTAGCAGGAATTATCGGTCTTTCTAGTACAGTCGCTGTAAAAGCAGAGTCAAACGACGAGAAACTTAACAACATGCAACAGCAATTGCAACAAAACGATGCAGAAATGCAAAAGAAAGAGCAAGAGAAGCAAGCTGTTAGTAAAGAAATTAAAGGTATCGAAAACGAACTACATAATTTAAATAATACAATTGCAAAAAATAAAGAGGATCAAGCTGCTATTCAACGTAAAATCGATGAAACACATAAGCAGATTGAACAAAAAAAGGAAGAAATTGTCGTTTTAGAGGATAAAGTCCTTGCTCGTAAAGATATTATGAGAAAACGTATGGTTTCTGTTCAAAACAGCTCAAATACAAGTTTAGTAGTAGAAGTTGTAGTAGAGTCAAAAAACTTTGCAGACTTCTTACAACGTATGAACGCAGTTTCTACTATTCTAGAAGCTGATAAAGAAATTTTACGTCTACAAGAACAAGATCTTCGTCAAATTGAAGAAGATAAGAAAACAATTGACGAAAAAGAAGCATCTTTAGTAGTAGATAAACAAAAATTAGCAAAAGCGCAAGCTGAACTGCAAGATAACTTGAAAAAACGTCAAGATAACTTACAAACAGTTCAAGCTAAATATAATGAGGTTGCAAGTCAACTTAATTTAGCAGCGGAAGAAAAAGCTAAAATTGAATCAAATATGAAGGCAGTACAAGAAACAATTGCTCGTGAACAAGAAGCAGCAAGAATTGCGGCGGAAGAGCGTGCAAAAGCAGAAGCGGCTGCAAAAGCAGAGCAAGAAGCTTTTGCGAAAGCACAAGCAGAAATTGCTGAAAAGCAAAAGCAAGAAAAAGCTAGTAAACCGGCTGAACCAGTTGCTAATAATAATTCGAAGGTAGAACCTGCAAAACCTGCACAACCTGAACCGTCTTCTAAGCCAACTGCTGGCGGGAAAGAACTTTATGTACATGCAACAGCTTATACAGCAGATCCAGGTGAAAATGGCTATGCACCAGGTCAACAAGTATATTCTGCATGGGGAGGCTATAATCTAACTGCAAACCCAGGAATGAAATTAATTGCGGTGGATCCATCTGTTATCCCATTAGGTTCTCGTGTATATGTTGAAGGATACGGAGAAGCAATTGCAGCAGATACTGGTGGCGCGATTAAAGGTCACAAAATTGATGTTTTAATGCCAGATAAAGCTTCGTCTAGTAAGTGGGGCAGAAAAAATGTTAAGCTTACAATTTTAAACTAAAACGTAATCCAACTTTACAATACGTAAAGTTGGATTTTTTTGTAAGAATAATGTTAAGTTGAGTTTACATTTTGTTAAGGATAGCATACGATAATGGTGAGAGGTGGTAAATTTGACCATTTTAAACAGAGTAAAAGAATTAAGAGCTCGTTTTAACTTTACACAAAGCGTATTAGCAGAAAAGGTTGGAGTAACGAGACAAACAATTGCAGCAATTGAAAAAGGGGATTACGTTCCTTCGTTGTTATTAGCACTTACGATTTGTGATGTGTTTCAGTTAAAGATGGAAGATGTGTTTGTTTTAAATAAGGAGGGGGAAGAGGATGAATAGAATTGTTTTTTCTTATATCATAAACGTGCTTTATACTGCTTTAGCATGCTGGACATTTGTTGAATTTTATAGTGTCATTACAGAGTTAGCAGATATAATTAAAAACGAGAAATTCCCATTTGAAGTATGGTTTAATGGAGTACCATTCATTTTATTATTTATTGGAGCAATTATAGTTACAATTTTTTATAGAATTCAAAAGAAAAAATATAAGAATTTATCTTTTTGGATGTATCCATTATTATTTCCACTAGAAGATGAACGTGAAAAAGCGATTACGGATAAAGCTTGCCGAACAACATTTGTATCGTTATGGTTTGTGTTACCTTGTGCAGTTGGATTTTTAACTTTTTCGCCTATTATTAATGAATATCTTCCTGGATACCCATTATATATTATATTTTCGATTTTCTTTATTCAAATGACAGTATTTCACGTATCACTATACAGAAATAAATTAGCTTAAAAAGAAACCTTCTTGCACCGGCAAGAAGGTTTCTTTTTAAGCTAATACTTGTACATATGGCGATATTATTTTATCATTTTATATAGAGTAAGATTTTGTAAGGGAAAGGAATTGTATATGAATAAGCAAAGAATTTATAGTATAGTAGCAATCCTTCTATTTGTTGTAGGTGGCGTGTTAATTGGAAAGCCATTTTATGATGGATATCAGGCTGAAAAGAAACAGACTGAAAATGTGCAGGCTGTTCAAAAGATGGATTATGAAAAGCATGAGACGGAATTTGTAGATGCTTCCAAAATTAATCAACCAGACTTGGCGGAAGTAGCGAATGCATCATTAGATAAGAAACAAGTAATCGGTCGTATTTCGATTCCAAGTGTTTCAGTAGAACTGCCTGTTTTGAAAGCTTCTACTGAAAAAAACTTATTATCAGGTGCAGCGACAGTAAAAGAGAATCAAGTTATGGGAAAAGGAAATTACGCACTAGCAGGACATAACATGTCTAAAAAAGGTGTTTTATTTAGTGATATAGCTTCTTTGAAAAGAGGCGATAAAATTTATTTGTATGACAATGAAAATGAATATGAGTATGCGGTTACTGGTGTATCTGAAGTAACTCCTGATAAGTGGGAAGTTGTAGAGGATCATGGGAAAGATGAGATAACGCTTATTACATGTGTATCTGTAAAGGATAATTCTAAGCGTTATGTTGTTGCTGGTGATTTAGTAGGAACGAAGGCGAAGAAGTAAAAAAGAAGGTGAACTCTTTAAAGAGTTCACCTTCTTTTTTACTAATGTTGAGAAATAATAGAATATTTTGGTTGGTATTTAAGTATTCTTCTATTTATGTATAATAAATTTAGGATTCTATATTTTGGGAGGAACAAGAGTGAGACAACAGGTGAAGAAACTTCTTTTAACAACGAGTATAGCGTTATTGGTAGCTCCAATTTCAGCTTATGCGCATCCAGGGCGTACAGATGCTAATGGCGGACATACGTGTCGTACAAATTGTGAGAAATGGGGATTACAGTACGGGGAATATCATTATCACAATAAACCAGCTTCTAGTAGTGGTGCAACGAGCCCAGCTCCTAGCCAGAATAATAATAGTGCTGTAGAAGCTGAGAGACAAGTAGAAGCACAGCGCAATACTGAGGCTGAAAAACAACGTAATGCAGAAGCACAGCGTAAAGCTGAAGAAGAGAGACAACGTGTAGCCGAGGAACAAAGAAAAGCTGAAGAGGCACGTAAACAAGAGGAAGCGCAGCGCCAAGCTGATATGGAAAAAGGTCAACTTGAAGGTCAAAAGAATGGAGAAACTGATTTTAAAGCAGGAAAAAATGATGCAGAAGTGCATGTAGCTGGAAAATCTGATGCATATAAACAAGCGTTTAAAGCGACTTATGCAGCCGCATGGTCTTTAGAAGAGCAGAAGAAAACGCATTTTGAAAAAGGAAAAGAACAAGGTTTAGCACAAGAGACGATGGACGATAGTCAAGTTGCTCCAGAGTTTAAGGTAAATTTTGCAGACGGGTTCAAAGTAGGGAATAAAGAAAGAGTAGAAAAAATTGAAAAAGAGCAAGCTGAATTAGGGGAAAAGACCGGGAAAGAATTAGCTGAAAAGAATCCTGGAAATAGAGAGAAAGAAGTATACGTGAAGGCATATGAAACAGCGTATGAAAAAGGCTATAAATCTACAAAAAAGGCAGTAGAAAAAGCTGGCTATAAGTATGCATTTGAAAACTATGATTTAAAAGTTCCTGCTAAGTATGAAAGAAATGAATTGTTAAAGAAATGGTTTACTGAAGGATTTAAATCGAATAAAAAAGCAGCGGAAATTCGAGAAGAAGGGTATAAAAAGGGAGACAGCTGGTTCTCATTCTTCTATAAGAGTTTCGTACCAAGTGAATATAAAGAACATAAAGAGCTGTACGAACAAGCAATCGAAAAAGGTAAAACAGCATAAAAAAAGATGAGGAGAAATTCCTCATCTTTTTTAATCCATCCATTTTACTAATTTCTTAGAAATTAATAATAAAACACAACCTAATACAATTGCCACAGCGCCAATAACTGTGAATACTTCAGCGTATCCAAGTGAAGTTGTGAAGCTTGCAAGTTGTCCGCCTAAAATGTTGGCGATACCTGAACTTGCTAGCCATACACCCATTAGTAAAGATGCTAATTTTACCGGAGCAAGCGCACTAACCATTGATAGTCCGACAGGTGATAAGAATAGCTCACCTAACGTATGGAAAAGATACGTAAAGACGATAAATAGTAAGTTTGCTTTTTCTGTAATGTTATGTTCATCACTACCTGTTTTTAATGTAGCGATAACGAGAATGATATAACCGATACCGAGCAAGATCATCCCAAGTCCCATTTTAGTTGGGATTTTTAAATCACCCTGCTTGCGAGTTGCAAGTTTTGCCCATAATGCAGAAATGACTGGAGCAAGTAAAATAATAAATAATGGATTGACCGATTGGAACCAAGATGTTGGAACTTCCCATCCGAACACAGAGCGGTCTACAAATTTGTTTGTATATAATGTTAATGAGCTACCAGCTTGTTCAAAGCCAGCCCAGAAGAAGACAACGAAGCATGTTAAAATGACGATAACTGCGGTACGTTGTTTTTCTTTTTTTGTTAACGGTGTATCTCCTACTGATGGTTGTCCAGCAGCTGTTTGTAAATCGCGAGTTGGTTTTTTACCGATATTACCAAGGAAGCGATTTGAGAGTGTTGTAAATAAAATTTGTCCAATGATCATTCCGATTGAAGCGGCTAAGAAACCGTAACGGAATCCGTAATGTACAACGCCATCAACTGTTGTTTTGAATAAATTTTCTGATAAAAATCCGCAAACGAGTGGAGCTAAAAATGACCCGACGTTAATACCCATATAGAAAATGGTAAATGCACTATCACGTTTTGGGTCGTTCTCTTCGTATAATTCTCCAACCAGTGTAGAGATGTTCGGTTTGAAGAATCCGTTACCGATAATAATAAGCGCTAATCCGAGGTATAGGCCTAATTGGTTTTGCAAGGCAAATAGTGTAAGGTTACCGATTGCCATTGTTATACCACCAATTGTGATTGCTTTTCGTCTACCTAGAAAACGGTCTGTTAAGTAACCACCAATCATTGGTGTGAAATAACAGGCTCCAGTATAAAATCCGTAAATAGAGAGTGCCCATGCGGGACTAAACCCAAGACCACCGCTTACTAAAGCTGTCGTTAAATATAATGTTAATAATCCTCGTAATCCATAGTAACTAAATCTTTCCCACATTTCTGTAAAGAAGAGTAAGTATAAACCTGGAGGATGTTTCTTTTTTCTTTGTTGTTCTTTTTCTAGTTGTATCGTTGATTCCATTTTATTTTCCTCCTGACACAAACAAAAACAAAGTTAATAATTTTGTACATTTAATATTTTACCTTATTAACTATTATAAGTCAATAAAGGTTGATTTTTCAGAAGAAATTGGAAAAGGGGGATAGCTATAGAAGGGGTGTTTCTTTTGTGATAGACTATGGACTATGTTTTCTTTGTAAGGAAGCAGGTTATTGTACTTTTTTTATATGTGGAATTGATTTCATAAGAGATGAAATTAAAGAAGGAGAAAGAAATGAAATTGTTACAGAAAAAAGAAATTTTACTTATTAGTCTTATGTTATTTTCGATGTTCTTTGGAGCAGGGAATCTTATATTCCCACCTTTTCTTGGATATGAAGCAGGAGAACATGTGTGGATTTCATTAGTAGGATTTATTATATCAGCAACAGGTCTTCCTATATTAGGTGTTATCTCTATTGCAAAAGCAGGAAGTTTTCAAACGTTAGCGGGTAGAGTTCATTCTTCATTTGCAATTATTTTTCCATGTATCGTGTATGTATTTATTGGACCTGGGCTTGGTATACCACGTGCGGGAAGTTTAGCCTTTGAAATGGGGCCAGGTCAGTTATTCCCTGAAGCAGGAAGCGGAGTATTATTGTTTTATACAGTTATTTTCTTTAGTATTGTTTATTGGTTAAGTTTATCACCATCTAAGTTAATGGGTTTGTTTGGGAAAGTTTTAACACCATTATTATTATGTATGATTGCCATTATTTTTATAAAAAGTATGTTTACATCAGTAGGTGGCGTGAAAGAGGCTGCGGGGAATTATGGACAAGCTCCTATGTTTCAAGGATTTTTAGATGGATATTTAACAATGGACGCGTTAGCTGCTTTAATTTTTGGAATTGTGATTGCAAATGCATTACGTGCAAAGGGTATTGAAGATGATAAAGGTTTAGCGAAATATATGAGTATTGCTGGAATTGGGGCAGGACTATTATTATCTATTATTTATGTCATCCTTGGATATGTGGGGGCAATTAGTGGCTCATTAGGAACATTTGATAACGGTGCGAAAGTGTTAGCACAAGTTATGATTACATTATTTGGACAGGGCGGAGTCGTTTTATTAGGTCTTATTTTTACTATCGCTTGTTTATGTGTTTCAATTGGACTTGTTACGTCTTGTAGTCAATTTTTTGCGAGTGCATTTCCGAAAGTATCTTATAAAGTGTGGGCATTTATAGTAAGCGTTGTTAGTATGATCTTAGCTAATTTAGGATTAACGCAAATTTTAAAAGTATCAGTACCAATTCTTGGATTTATTTATCCAATTGCATTAACGCTTATTATTCTAGGGTTATTCCATAAGTATATTGGGAAGTATGCATACGTATATGCAGTAACTGTTTGGTTTGTAGCAATATTTAGTGCAATTGATATTTTAAATAAAAATGTAATGATGAATCAGTGGACGTCAGTATTAAAATACATTCCATTTTATACAGAAGGTGTTGGGTGGATAGTTCCAGCTATTATAGGCGTGTGTGTTGGTGTCATCGTTAGCATTGTTCTAAATAAGAATAAATGAGTAAAAAGGTGTTTTCCTATTTTGGGAAGGCATCTTTCTTTTTTTGGAAAAAATACTATTGAAAATGAATAGACTAAGAGTATGATAAAGATAATTGGTAATATATAGGTTTAATGAGAGTTACGAATAAGGGGGTAGCGTATGAAGAAGGATTTGGATAAGAAAATAGAAGCACTCGAAACGGCAATTGAAACAATTCAAGAAGCACTTGCTGAATTAAAAGTGAAGCAAAGGGAAATAGAAGTAGAGAACGCTCAGCAACATGTTAGTAAGGAAAAGAAAGAATATATTGAAACGGTAATGGAGGAAAAGCCAAAAGAAGAAATAGTTACGATAAAAGAGCCTGTGCAAGAATATGAGGTAAAACAAGTAGATATATCTGCTTTTAAACCAGAGCCATTTAATATTATTAAGTTTTGTCAAACGTGGTTACCGCGTGTATTTGTCGGTATTATGTTGCTTGGAGTGATCTGGTTATTTAAAGCAGGGGTAGATGCTGGTTTATTAACACCAGCAATACGAATTGTGTTTGGTATCGCATTATCTATCGGTTTGTATTATATAGGAGATATTCAAATTAAAAGAGAGCGGCAGGCGTTAGGATTAGTATTGGTTGGAGGAAGTATTTCGGGGATTGTTTTAACGACGTTTGCGGCACATTATTTGTATGCATTTATTCCGGCAAGTATCGCGTTTCTCTTTAATATTGCATGGGTTATTTTAGGGATTTATTTAGCGAAAAGATATAACTCGGAATACCTTACTATCTTCGTAGCGGTAGGAGCGTTCTTCGTGCCATTCTTGTTAAATAGTACGACTCCTAATCCTTATATTTTCTTCGGATACGAGACGATATTAACACTTAGTTTATTATGGTATGGATTGAAAAATCGTTATAAATACTTATATATGATTTCTTACGCTGTTGCGGCCATTGTTCTTTTTGTCTTCTTTGCTGTTATGTCAATATTAGTAGAGAACTTGCAAATACAGTTAACGATTGTATATGGTTTGATTCATTTACTATTATTTTGGCATATGTTTACGGAGAGAAGTTTTATACCAGAACCACGTTTGGCGATATTTAGTGCGAATGCAGTTTTCTTTATACTAGCTATTGCCAAAATACCTGATTTTACAACATGGGGATTGATTATTAGTGCAATTGTGCACGCTGCTATGTTTGTGCTTGAGTATAGGAAGAATAGACATTCTATATTTACAAATCTCTTATTTGGTTTCGCGATGGGAGCATTTAGTTTAGCGATTTTATACGAGTATAGTTTAGTGAATGCAGCGATCGTACTATTATTACAAGGTTTCCTTGGAATGGTTACTTCTATTAAAGGAAAACAACAGATAAAATTGTATGTTAGTGCAACGATTTACGCGATTGGAATGATACAGACGATTTTTAGTCCGTTTGATGAATTTATTTCGGCAGGTTTTGTTGCTCATCTTATTTTAATAGGAACGTTCTATTATTGCATGAGACAAGCGAAAGAAGTGTTAGCGAGTATTGGTAAGTATGTGTACTCTATAGCGCTCTACTGGTTAATGGTCATTGTATTTATTACAATCACTAGAATTGGTGAAGTTCTTTCTACAGATGGAAGTATAATTAGCGTATCTGTATCGTTATTATGGATGATATATGCGTTATTTGCAGTTTGGTTTGGCCGTTATAGACAGATGAATGAAATATTATATGCTGGATTAATCGTATTAGTAGTAACGGTAGGGAAGTTATTCCTACTTGACTTACCAGAGGTTTCGATGATGATTAGGGCAGTGTTATTCCTAATCGTCGGTAGTATAGGTATCGTTATTTCAAGAATGTTTTTCTCGAAGGAAGAGAAGTGAAAAGAAGGCAATCCATGTATGGATTGCCTTTTTCATTATTTTTTATTAATCGTTACAGTTTCATTATATTTCGTTGTTGTATTTTGACGTAGACGAAGTGTTGCTTGTCCAGTTGTATTTGAATCAATCTGTACATTTACAACTTTCTCAGCAGAGCCTAAGCTGTTTGTTGTGAAAGAGAAGGCACTACTATATCCAAAAGCAGATGGCCAAGTGCCGTTTGTATTTTGAATTTTTGCTACTTGTGTTCCACCAGTAGTGAATATACCTAAAGAATAGTTGTTATAAGTTGTATTAGGTAGTAAGTTGTTTACTTGAATCTTCATTTGGAAAATTTCATTGTTTGGTAGAATGCTAGGGTGTGTAACGACGTAGTCGCTTGTTGTTACCGCACCGTTATAACCGTATGAACCTGGTTTAAAAGTATTTGTATTAAACCATTGATAACCCGCATTTGGTGCACTCCAAGGTTCAGGTTGTGGTTCTGTTGATAAGCTTGGCTGTTCAAATGTTTGTAGAGCTGTAGGTGAATCAAGTTGTAAACCATTTACTTGATCTAAACTTGTAAATGTCTCTTTATTCGATAACCAATTTACGATGTTTTCTAATAAAATCGCATCGTTTTCTTCTTTATAACCATCGTAAGTTTTCTTTGTTTGGCCAGAATCTTCACGAACGTACTTTGGCGTAGCATCTTCAACAGGAGAAGAGTCACCAATAAAGGCAGCTTTTCCAAGTCCTACTTTTGCAATTGCAGCATATGGGCCTTCTGCAATACCACCGCCATTATAAACGCCACTATCAACAGCGTTATTCCATTTTGATGGATTTTCTGGAAGGTAAACAAGTCCTTTTGCTAGTTTTGGGTTTGTAATTGCTAGAGTAGAACCAGCATGCATTGCTACAGAAGAAACACCTTTTGTAATTCCGAAAGATTGTTCAGGCGATACGATTGTTTTCGCTGAAACATCACCAAGTGCATTGTAGCGGAAGCGAATACCGAAGTTGTCAGATAGCCAATCAGAGCTTTCTACTCCTTGCATAGCTTGTGAATTTGCTTCTTCATTAGACATTCCTTTTGCTGGATTATCCCAAGCACCGCGTCTATATCCATTAAATACTTCAGAAGAGTCCCAGCGATTTTTATTACGATCCGCATTGTAATGATCGGCAATAAAGAAGATACTACCGCCATTTTTTACATATTGTAACATAGCGTCCTGCTCAGATTTTTTGTAAGGAATATTAGCTTCTGGAACGATAAATACATTGTAACCTTTTAAGTCTTCGTACGTAATAGGTGTTGATTTACGAAGTTCTTTTACGTGATAACCGTTTTTTGCAATGCCATTTCCGAAGTCAGAAAAGCCGCCGTCAATAACCCAGTCAGCTGTCCCAGCAGTTTGACCGTGTGTATTATCGAATAATACTTTCTTCCCATTGTTTTGATTTACAACTTTTGCAGCAATTTCAGGAGCTGGGTCTACAGAGCTTTCGGCATAAGTAGACGGTATGAACGAGGTCCCTATACTTAGTGTAATTGCTGTTGCTAAAGAAAATGTAATCCATTTTTTATTCTTCATAGAAGAATCCCCCTAATAATAAATATATGTGCTTTAATAATGTAATTTATTTTTCTGTAAAAATAAAGACGGAAAACATAAAAAATATTAAAAGATTGTAAAAATACCGTGAATTTTGTTGAGAAATATTTATATAGATATAAAAACACCCCTTCCAAGTAATAAGGAAGGGGTGCTTTGCTTAACTAATTTTTGAGTTAGGTGTTTCATCAATCTTATGAAACCCTTTCATGTAATATACGATTGCTAAGCCGATAAGCCAAATTGGGCCGACAATCAATGCAATTCGTGTATCTTCTGAATACGCCATTATACCTAGTACTAATACAAGGAAAACGAGTGAGAAATATGAGCTTAATGGGTATAAAGGCATTTTATACGATAACTTTTGTTTATTTTGAGTAGGCAAGCTTTTACGGAATTTAATTTGAGCGACTAATATAATGCCCCAAGTCCAAATTGCGCCGAAAGTTGAAATGCTAGTAAGCCATGTAAATACCTTTGCAGGTACGAGATAGTTTAATATAACGCCAATGAGTAAAACGATAGCAGTTGCTACAATTCCTTGGCTTGGAATGCCATTTTTATTTAAACGACCAAATCTTTCAGGAGCTTTTTTCTGCTGAGCTAATGTAAATAGCATACGGCCTGTACTAAATAAACCACCGTTACAAGAAGAAAGAGCTGCTGTTAATACGACAAAGTTAATAATACCTGCTGCTTTCGCGATACCAATTTGCTGGAATGTTAATACGAATGGGCTTCCTTTCTCACCAAGTTCGTTCCATGGATAAATTGCCATCATAACGAATAGAGCTCCTACGTAGAACAGTAATATTCTCCAAAACACATTATCAATTGCTTTTGCGAGTGTTTTCTTCGGATTTTGAGCTTCACCAGCTGTGACACCGATTAATTCAACGCCTAAATAAGCGAATAGTACCATCTGCATGGAGAGTAGTAACCCAGAAAAACCATTTGGGAACCAGCCACCATGTGACCAAAGGTTTGAAATACCAGTAGCGATACCACCGTTTCCGAATCCGAATAAAATAATACCAGCGCCGACTACTATCATACAGATAATTGTGACAATTTTAATGAGAGCAAACCAAAACTCAAGTTCTCCAAATACTTTTACTGATAAGAAGTTAAAAGCGCTCATTAACAATAGAGCAAGTAACGCCCAAGTCCAGCGCGGGATATCTGGAAACCAGTACTGCATGTAAATGCCAGCTGCTGTAATTTCAGCCATACAAGTAACAACCCATAAGAACCAGTAATTCCAGCCAGTAATATAACCAGCGAGTGGGCCGATATAATCATATGCATATTTACTAAAAGAACCGGCAACAGGTTGTTCAATTGCCATTTCCCCGAGAGCTCGCATGATGAAAAAAATAACGAGTCCGGCAATCATATAGCCTAGTAAAATAGAAGGACCGGCTAGTTTAATAGCGGAAGCAGATCCTAAAAATAGCCCAACGCCAATAGCTGAGCCAAGTGACATTAAAGTAATATGTCGTTCTTTTAAACCACGATTTAAAGTTCCAGATTTGTTTGTGTGCTGCATAAGAAGAATCCCCCTTGTAGAGTGAACAATATTTGAATACGTTTACTAAGTATTTAACTATTTCAAATTATAAAACATTTCTATCTGTTATGCTACAAAAATAATCATAATGAACTGTACTACATCTGTACTTGTCAGACTTAAACTTAAAATTCGAACTATTAGGGAATATATTGACTCTTCTTTTTATTGATTGTTAAGATTAAGTATTATATTTTCTCACATACTAGTAAGAAAAGAATGTGTGATAATAATTCAGGTGTAGGAAGGGTACATAAGCATGTTTCAATTACAAAAATATAACACTTCTGTGAAGCAAGAGTTTTTAGCTGGCATCACAACTTTTTTTACATTTGCGTATATTCTTGTCATCAATCCAAAAATATTATCTGATGCAGGTGTACCATTTGACCAAGCGTTTACAGCAACAATTATTGCAACCGTTGTTGGAACAGTAGGTATGGCGATTTTCGCGAATTACCCGATTGTTATTGCTCCAGCTATGGGAATGAATGCATATTTTGCTTATTCTGTTGTACAGAAGGCAGAAGGGATTACATATGTAGTTGCCTTTTCAGCTGTATTTGTAACGGGGATTATTTTTCTTTTATTATCTTTTACTTCGTTTAGGCAAAAGTTAATTTTAGCAATTCCTGATAGTTTAAAGCATGCAATTGCAGGTGGAATTGGACTATTTATTGCTTTTATTGGATTGCGCCTTTCTGGAATTATCGTGGATCATCCTTCTAATTTAGTTACGATTGGTGATTTTCATTCTCCAGCTGTTATTTTAACTTTAATTGGTTTAATATTAGCGGCGGTATTAATGGCATTACGTGTGAGTGGTGCATTATTTATTAGTATGATTGTGACAGGAGTTATCGCCTTCTTTACAGGGCAATTGAAGTTTGCTGATAAAATTGTGGCGATGCCTCATTTGCCAGAGGGTATTATCGTTTCAAACCCAATCAATGCATTTTCAGATGTAATTGAATACGGATTATATGGTGTTGTATTTTCATTTTTACTTGTACTTTTATTCGATACAACAGGTGCATTACTTGGTTTAATTAAACAAGCAGGTTTAATTACAGACAATACAGAGAAGCGTTTTGGTAAAGCGTTTATTGCAGATGCAATTGGCGGGACTACAGGTTCTATCTTTGGAACAAGCCCAACAGCAGCGACGATTGAATCGTCAGCAGGTATTGCTGCAGGTGGGAAAACTGGATTAACAGGGATTGTAGTTGTTGGTCTAACAATTATAACGGCATTTTTCAGTCCTGTTATTGCTTCTTTATCAAGTGTAGCCGCTATTACAGCTCCTTCATTAATTATAGTAGGTAGTTTAATGGCACAAAGCATTCGAGATATTAATTGGAATGAATTTGAAGATGCGTTACCAGCATTTTTGATTTTTATAGGTATTCCGTTAACGTCTAGTATTGCAAATGGAATTGCAATTGGATTTTTAGTATATCCAGTTTTGAAAATTGTGAAGGGTAAAGGAAAGGAAGTACATCCATTACTATACTTATTTACAATTTTATTTGGATGTCATTTATTCTTATAATATAGATATAGGAGAGTGAGCTTCTTATGAGAGGCTCCTTTTTTGTGTATAATAAAGTGAAACTATAGGCAGTAGTGGGGATTTATCCCCACTGTGTATTAGCCCGCATCAATCGGGATAATGTGGAAATTAAATTAATTTAGTAAAATATAAATTACCTAATGGAATGTATATGTTACAATAAAGGTGGAGGAGGAACATGAATGGCTGTAAGTAAAATAAAAGTCGCGCGTGTTCAGTTAGATTTAACACAGCAAAAATTAGCAGAAAAAGTAGGCGTTACAAGGCAAACGATTAGTTTAATTGAGAAGGGGAAATACAACCCATCTTTAGATTTATGTTTGAAAATTTGTTATGCGGTAGATAAAACATTGAATGATTTGTTTTGGGAGGAAAAGGAGTGATAGGGTGAAAATCGTGAAAGATGAACGTTTAATGATTGAGGGGTTAAAACACATTAGGTTAGTTTTCATTTTACAAAATATCATCATACTAGGCATTGTTTTTTACCGTTATGTTTTGCAAGGAGCAGGATATGAAAGTGTTTCGGATCTATTAATGGTATTTATGGGCGGGATCGTAGCCATTAACTTCTTAAATTTAAAACATTCTGTAGAGGCATATGAGCATACAGGTGGGGTATCACGTAGCTATTTCATGAAACTATTATTCATTCCGGTAGGTGTTGTTATTGGACTGTTAGCTATTTGTATTATTGTAACACCGAATATTTCGATAAAAGCAATCAGTATAACAGCACTTATTATGTTTGCTTGTTTTTTAGTTCCTAGTTTATTTATCTACATATATATGAAAAAGATAAAAAGTGAAGATTGAAATATAAGAAAGGCTTTCCCGTATTGAGGAAAGCCTTTCTTATATCTTTTTATACAGTACTTTATGAAGGCCAATCGGTTCAATTTCAAAGATTTCACCATGCTCCTGAAAGCCTAATCGCTTGTAATAGTCAGTTACAGTAATTCGGCCATTACACCATAGGATGTTTGCTTTCCGTTCTTTTAAAATTTGTTCTGCCTTCTGAATTAAGGAGCTTCCAGCTCTTTTGTTCCGAAAGTTAGGTAATGTTGCCATTCCTCGTAGTCTATAATGGATACCTTTTTGCAAATCAGGATATATTTCTTTTGAGAAGGAAGCGATGCTAATCAACTCATCGTTTATAAAGGCACCTAAGTGGAATGTGTCTTTTTCGTAATCAGAAGAGTATTTACAGTCTGCTAGGGACTGATTGGGACGCAACACCGCTTGGCGTAATAAGTGTGTCTCGGATGCATCAATATACTGCACAGTAATCATGTTATCATCCTTTCTTATAAACCTTTTTCTATAAGTTGTATAAAGAAGTATGCAGGTGCAGCGAGAAGGCCGAGTATACTAGCGGTTCCGAGAAGGAGTGAAAGAAAAAGGAATGAGTATTTAACTCCATTTGATTTTTTCCAACCATAGCTGCAAATTTCAATGCTAACACCGATGAGAATAATGGCGACGAGTACTTCCGCTAATAATAAGAGAGCTAAAGTTACAATAGACATAATGTAATCCATCCTCATAATATGTGATAGTAACATTTTACCATATGAAATTAAAAAAATGCCCCTCAATTATGTGAGGGGCATTTTTTTACTCTAATATGTTTTTTAGTGTATCGATATGCTCTTTTGAACCTGTTACAAGTAATGTATCGCCGTGTTGTAGTCTTGTATCACCATGTGGTATTAATGCTTTATTACCGCGGTAGATTTGAATGACAAGTACATCACCTAAAAACGGAAGGCGGCGAAGCGCAATGCCGTTATATTTATTGCTGCGTAGTTCAACTTCGCGTACTGTTTCGTTTGCTGTTGTAATTAAGCGAACGAGACTAGGTTTATCAATAAGTGCACGTAATAAAATACGTGTAGAGTTAATTGTTGAGAATACAGCGATATGTTCTTGCGTTGCTTTTTCTTGTAGAAGTGGATCTTCTACACTTGCAATAACATGTTCAACACCTAGCTCTTTTGCATGTTCTGCTAATAATAAGTTTTGTTCATCATCGCTTGTTGCAACAACGACGCGATCTGCATCAAATGCTGTTTGTTCAGTTAATGATGCGATTGTGATGTCATCTAATTTCACGATAGGGAAGTCATGCGATTTCGCTTCCTCATCATTTATTTTGTTTTGACGCATCATATATAGCGTTACGTCATAATCTTCTCGTTTTAAATCTAGTGATAACGGAAGGGTAATTCTGCTCGCGCCAATAATAGCTACTTTTGGTTTTGGTGTTTCTACTTTTGGGAACATTTTTTTAAACAATATAGGTGCAAAAATACAAGTAATAACTGCGCTTAAAATAAGAGAGGCAGATAAACTTGGACTGATGATCCCTAGTTTTTCACCAATTTGTGCAGCCGCGATAACTAAAGAAAGTGTCGATGTTAATAAGATTGCACTTCCAAGTACGATATTACGTGGATACCATTTTCGTAAGACGAGTGATGGTAAGAGTTTTGAAATAAAGAGTCCTACAATTAAGATTGGGATCATTAGCATGCTAGAAGGCTCTTTAAAAATAGACCATACCTCTAGATTTACACCAACCATTACGAAGAAAATAGGGATGAAGAAACCATAGCCGATGGAATCAAGTTTTTCCACCATATCTTCATTGGGTGATAATAACGATACAAGTACACCTGCTAAGAAGGCACCTAAAATATTTTCTGCTCCAACAGATTCCGATAACCCAACTAAGATTAAAATGAGTGCAAAAACAGCCCGTGTATCAATTTGTACACTACCAGCTTTTAAACTATCTAAGTATGGAATGTTTTTAAAGCGTTTTGCAATAAAGTAAATGACAATACCGGCACCGAATAGAAGAAGTAAGAGCCACATACTTTGGCCGCTTTCGGAATTTAATCCGACGAAAACAGCGAGTAAAATCATTGTAACTAAGTCTGCAATAACAGCAACTAATAAAATGATTTGTCCGATTGCAGTTTTTCCTAGGTTGTTCTCTTTTAGTGTTGGTACAACAACACCTAAAGAAATAGTTGAAATAATTAAAGTCATGAACATTGCATTATCTACAAATCCTAGCCATACGAATAGTAATGATAGGGCATAAGATAAGATGAAAATAAATAAGAAGATAATGCTTGCTGCTTGAAATGTATTTGGTTCGTTTGTCGTATTTTTTTTCCCTTTTTGTTTAAAGATAGAAAAATCAATTTCTAAACCGCTTAAGAACATGAGGAAGATAAATCCTAATGTTGATAAAACTTGAAGCCACATATCTGGCTCAATAATATTAAACCCACTTTTACCTACAAAGATTCCTGCAATAATTTCTGCAACGACAACAGGAAGTGCTTTTAATTTAAAGCGTTGTAACAAAAGGGGAACGAAAAACGCGATTGCAACGACAACCATAAGTGATAGAACAGAAGTATGATGTTCCATTGCGTTCTCTCCCTTCAAATAAATATAGTACCTATTTAGCCATATAATAGGTAGAAAAGCAACGCATATGGATTCGATTTCATAAAGAAAGACTTTTCTTAACATTTGTCATAATAAGTATATTCTTCATGATTCTGCTGTTAATTCCGTAATGTGGATGTAATGGGGGAGGAGAATAAAAAAAGACTGCTGAGATTCCTCAGCAGTCTTTTTCATGTACATTACATTGAGAAGAAGATCCATACAGTTAAACCAACTGTTGCAGTTGCAACGAAGAAACTGTATATCATTGTAAGAATTTGAACTCTTCCTTCTCCTTCTTTTAAATGCATGAACATAATTAATTGTAACAATGCTTGCGCAACAGCCATTATGATAATAGTTGTTAAGACTGTTGAGAGTGGCAATGTTGTGTAAAGTGCCACGTATAACGCTAGAAACGTTAATGCAAGCGATAAAATAAATCCGAAAACGTGTGACCAAGGGAATCCGCTATGCGCATGCCCGTTTGCTTGATTGTTGTTTTGAGCCATCTACGCCACCATCCCGTTCAAGTAAACTAGTGTGTAAATAAAGACCCAAACAAGATCAAGGAAATGCCAGTATAAGCTGATAATGAATACTTTACGAGCTGTAACTGGTGTTAAACCTCGTTTTAAAATTTGGATAATAACACAAATTGCCCAAATGATACCGCCTGTTACGTGGGCTCCATGCGTTCCAAGAAGAACGAAGAATGCAGATAGGAAAGCACTTGTTTGAATTGTTGCGCCTTCACCGATGTACATAATGAACTCTTCGATTTCAAAGAATAGGAAACCTGCACCTAAAAGTAATGTAAGGATGAACCATCCAAGCATTGCTTTTTGGTTGTGCTTACGCATTTCGTGAATTACGATACCACATGTGAAACTACTTGTTAAAAGTAGTAATGTTTGAATTAAAAGCGTTTTAAGTTCAAACAGTTGCGCTGGAGTTGGGCCATCTGCCGTACGACCAGCAAGGACTAGATAAGAGGCGAAAAGTGTTGCGAACAGCATAATTTCAGCCCCAAGAAAAATCCAGAATCCTAGGATATTCAATCTGCTTTGTTCGGATTGATATTCCAAAGGTAAGCTTTTATCTAAAGCCGCCATGTCATTTCACCTCTCATGCTATATGTTCTGTTTCTTTAATTTCATCAACACTTACGTAGTAGCCATCATCATAATCGAATGAACGATAGATTAAGCAAGCTAAAATACCAACGCCGCCGATTGCTGCAAGCCAGAACCAGCTAAATACTAATGCGAAACCTGCAAGACCGAAGAATAAAGACGCAATAATAGGCACACCAGAGTTACTTGGCATGTGAATTGGTTTGATATCTTCTGCTGCTGGTGTAACTGTTTCTCCGCGTTTTTTCATGTACCAGAAAGCATCAGCTTCTTTGATTTCAGGAAGTTTCGCGAAGTTGTAATGTTGTACAGGAGATTGAGTTGCCCATTCAAGTGTACGGCCATCCCATGGATCTCCAGTTGTGTCACGTTCACCGTGACGTGCACTCCAAATTACGTTGTAGCAAAGAAGTAGGAAGCCAATACCCATCATTACCGCACCAACAGATGCGATTTGGTTTAGCCATCCCCATCCAAGACTTTCAGAGTAAGTGTACATACGACGAGTCATACCGTCTAAACCTAAGAAGTACATTGGGAAGAAACAGATGTTGAATCCGCTCATAAAGATCCAGAATGTCCATTTACCTAGGCGTTCATTTAACATATGACCAGTCATTTTTGGATACCAGAATGTGAATCCAGCAAGCATAGCGAATACTGTACCTGCAATTAATACGTAGTGGAAGTGAGCGATTAGGAAGTAGCTGTTATGGTATTGATAATCAGCTGCTGCCATTCCAAGCATAACCCCTGTAACCCCACCGACTACGAAGTTTGGAATAAATGCCAATGACCAAAGCATTGGAACTGTAAAACGGATACGTCCTTTATACAGTGTAAACAACCAGTTAAAGATCTTAACACCGGTTGGAATCGAAATCGCCATTGTCGAAATCGAGAAGAATGAGTTAACCGCTGGACCTGCACCCATCGTGAAGAAGTGGTGAAGCCATACGACGAAACTTAGTAAAGAAATTGCAACCATTGAGTATACCATCGCACTGTAACCGAATAGACGCTTACGTGAGAATGTACTAATGATTTCAGAGAAAATACCGAATGCCGGTAAAATAACGATATATACTTCAGGATGACCCCATACCCAGAACAGGTTGGCCCATAACATCGGCATACCGCCGCTCGCCATCGTAAAGAAGTGAGCATCGAATAGACGGTCAAATGTCATTAATGCAAGAGCAACTGTTAATACTGGGAAAGCGAAAATAATGATAATTGTTGTAATTAAGATTGACCAAGTAAACATTGGCATTCTCATTAAAGTCATACCAGGTGTACGCATTTTTAAGATAGTAACAAGGAAGTTAATACCGGTCATTAGCGTACCGAGACCTGAAATCTGTAATGCAATTGCGTAGTAGTTATTTCCTACGCCTGAAGTAAACTCTGTACCTGCCATTGGGAAGTAAGAAGTCCACCCAGCGTCTGGAGAACCACCGATTACGAAAGCGATGTTGAATAACATTGCTCCGACAAAGAATAACCAGAAACTTAAAGCATTTAAGAACGGATATGCAACATCACGAGCACCAATTTGTAATGGTACTACAAGGTTCATTAATCCCATAACGAATGGCATTGCCATGAAAAGAATCATTACTGTACCATGCGTTGTAAAGATTCCGTTATAGTGTTCAGCGTTTAAATAAGTTGTTTCTGGGAATGTTAATTGTGCACGGATCATTAAACCATCCATACCACCACGGAATAACATGATAACCGCAGAAATAATATACATGGCTCCGATTTTTTTATGGTCAACAGTTGTTAACCATTCGTCCCAAAGCCATTTCCATTTTTTATACTTTGTTAGTACGAAAATGATTGCTAATGTCACAAGAACGATAGAAGCGTCTGCACCGTAAATAATCGGGTCACCTGTGACAAAGAATTCATCAAGCTTCACTGTGTTCACTCCAATCTGTTGGAATAATAGCTATTATTTTTTGTTTTTGTAGTAGTTGTAATCACAATATTCAAGTGATTTTGGATCTACATAACTTAAGTGGTGACTAGAGAATGTCATACGACCAACTACACCAGGTTTAACAATTTCGTTGTACTTAGCTTCTGTTAGTTTAGGAGCAGTTTCTTGTACTTCTTTAACCCACTTGTCATATTTCTCTTTAGTTTTCGCTTCAACTTCGAACTCCATGTGTGTGAATCCTTCACCAGAGAAGTTCGCACTACGGCCTAGGTAAGAACCTGGCTTATCAGCTTGTAAATAAAGATCCATAATCATGCCATCCATTGTGTACTTCATACCACCAAGTTCTGGTACCCAGAAAGCATTCATTGGGCCGACAGAAGTCAGTTTGAATTGAATTGGTACACCAGCTGGGATGTTTAAATAGTTAACGGTTTCAATTTTTTCCTCTGGGTAACTGAATAACCATTTCCAGTTTGCAGATGTAACATAAATTTCAACTGGTTTAATATGTTTGGACTCTTTCGGAACCTCTTCCGAAGCATAAGTTGCTTTTACTGTTGGAATCGATAATGCGATAACGATAATAACAGGAACAAGCGTCCAAATAATTTCTAGTAATGTGTTACCGTGTTGTTCAGGTGGCTCATAGTCCATATTCTCTGGTTTTTCACGATAACGAATCAAGATGACTGTAAACAGAATGAATACAATTGCGATAATTAATGACATAAGCAAGAATGACCAAACAATTAAATCATACTGTGCTTTTGCAACAGGTCCTTGCGGATTTAATACTGCGAGTTTTTTATCACAGCCACCGAGGAACAGAAGTAATGATAACGGAAGAAGCGAAGCCAACTTCCAAAACGCTTTCTTTAGTTGCACGATTGAAAATCTCCTTTCTCCTTGGATTGAAACTATGCCAATAAAACAATATAAACCTATTAATTTATAGAAGGCAATAGTTTTTGATATATTGTTAAAAAATAGACACAAATGCACACTTTTTAAGGTGAATATCATTTGTAACTTGATTACATTGTAAACTATTTTCCAGAGAAAAACGTGATTGTGAAAATTTTAAGATAAATAAAGTTATACCAGGATATCCAAGAAATAGAAAAAAGCTATCTTATCATAAGAAAGATAGCTGAATATTTTGTATATTTAGTTTATTTATTGTGTGACAGTTCGTGGCTGTTCAAGTTTGACAATTTTTTTATATTTAACTTGGTATAAAATGTAACAAGTAATCATAAATGGAATGCCACAATAAAGAGCAATTCTTTGATCTGGAATGAAAGCCAAACTAACAAATGTAATGAAATTGAGCGAGAACGCTACGATTGGAACTAGTGGATAGAGCGGTGTACGATATTTTAAATCATTTATGTCGCCACCATTTTTCACGAAATTTCTACGGAAGAAAAACTGTGAAGCGGCGATTGACATCCACACGACAACAGCAGCCATCGCTGCAATAGATGTTAAAACTAGAAAGACAGTATCTGCCGCAAATACACTTGTTAATAAAGAAAGACTTGCAAAAATCAGACTGAAAATTAATGCGTTTAGCGGTACACCTCTTTTAGTTAATTTAGTAAACGCTGGACTTGCCATTCCTTGTTTTGCCATCGCCCACAGCATACGAGAATTTGCGTATAGACCAGAGTTAGCAACGGATAATACAGCTGTAATAATAACGAAGTTCATAATGTCTGCTGCATATGGGACACCGGCTACATCAAATACAAGTACAAAGGGACTTTCGACTAGATTAGCCTCTTGCCACGGGAGTAAACCTACAACAACTGATATCGCTAAGACGAAGAAGAAGAGAGTTCGCCAAATTGTATTTTTGATTGCTTTTGGAATTGTTTTTTCAGGATTTTCACTTTCTCCTGAAGCGATTCCAATTAATTCTGTTCCTTGGAAGGAGTAATTTACTGTAATCATCGTAAGAAGAACAGCTAATGCACCGTTTGGAAATAGCCCGCCATTTTCAGTGAAATTATGAAGCATCGGAGCTGGCTTTCCATTAAAGTCTAGTAGACCGAACATAACAGCGCCACCAAGTACGATGAAAATAACAATTGTTGCAACTTTTACACTTGCGAACCAAAACTCTGCTTCTGCATATGCTTTTGCTGATAAAGCGTTTACGAGAAATAGCGCTGCTGCAAATGTAACGCACCAAATCCATGAAGAAACGTCTGGAAACCAGCGTTTCATTAAAATACTTACAGTTGTTAACTCTACGCCAACTGTAACAGCCCAATTTAGCCAATACATCCAACCGACAACAAATCCAAAACCAGGTGAAATGAATTTGCTTGCATAGCTTTGGAATGAACCTGCTTCTGGCATAGCAACGGATAATTCACCAAGACATAACATCGTTAAATACATAACAAATCCACCGACTAAAAATGCAAGAATAGCACCACCAGGTCCGGCATTATGGACAATTTGACCAGATCCCATAAATAGCCCGGTTCCGATAACACCGCCGAGTGCAATCATAAATAGGTGTCTACTTTTCATTGTTCGTTTTAAATCTGTTTGTTCAATTTGTTGATTCATATGCCCCTCACCCCGTATTTTCTTGAATGTGTGAACTTCGTTTTATTCTGAGTTTTTAATCATTAGTGGGGGATGCAACACACACTCGGTTTATTTACTATGAAATGAATGGAGTATGTAAAAAAACGAACTATGACTAAATACTCTAAGAATGTTTGTTAACATGGTGATATCTTCACCATGTTAACAATTTTGATTTTAGCAAAATATTCTGGAAATGTATATTTATTTTTCTTTTTATTAAAAATAATTAGAATTTTTATAATTAATTCTATGAGCGATAATTCACATGATCTTTCTAGCAAACTAGTAAGAAGAAGGGTACAATGATAAGAGTTGTGTCTGTAAAATAATAATTAATGGAGTTTTGTTTATAATGAAAAAGTTAAAATATCTTTTTGTTTTTGGGATTATACTTGCTGCTGCATTTTTTATAGGAAAAGATAAAATTATGCAAAAGGCGCAAGTTCTACGCTTAGAGTTTCTATCTGAAATGAAAGAAGCAGCTATGATTGAGGATGTTCCGTTTATTAAACAATTACCAGAATTACCTCGAGGATGTGAAGTGACAAGTTTAGCTATGTTGTTGCAATATAAAGGTGTACAAGTAGATAAGATGCAACTTGCTAGCGAAATTCATCGTGTTCCATTTGAACAAAATGGCGTACGGGGAAATCCTTACGAAGGGTTTGTTGGAAATATTTATACAAAGGCAGAGCCTGGATATGGTGTATATAATCAACCAATTTTTAATTTGGCAGAAAAATATGTTCCTGAAAAAGTAATTAATTTAACAGGTAGAGACATGCAAGATATATATAAAGTAATTAGTTCTGGTTCACCGGTATGGGTCATTATTAATACGACGTTTAAGCCGCTAGCTGAAAGTAGTTTTGAAACATGGAATACGAGTTCAGGTGAAGTGAAAATTACATATTATGAGCATAGTGCAGTAGTAATTGGATATGATCAAAACTTTGTATATGTAAATGATCCTCTTAAAAATAATCCGCGTTTGGCTGTTCCGCGAGCAGAATTTGAGAAAGCTTGGGAGCAAATGGGAAAACAAGCAATTACTATTTTATAATAATGAAAAAGTCATCTTTTGGGTGGCTTTTTCTTTTTGAGTTATTATTACAGAAAATTTAGAAGATTCTTTTAAAAGTTAACAATTCACGTTATAATAACATTTAACTTGGTGAAGAAGGAGTGAAGGAGTATGGATGTTGCAAAGGAATTTGTTTTGTCAAAAAATCAGTTAGTTGAGTGGAGAAGGCATTTTCATAAGTATCCAGAGTTATCTTTTCAAGAAGAAAAAACATCGCAGTTTGTGTTCGATATACTTCGGAAATTCCCATATTTAGAAGTGTCACGGCCGACTAAATATAGTGTGATGGCAAAGTTAGTAGGTAAACATCCGGGCAAAACAGTTGCGGTTCGAGCCGATATGGATGCTCTTCCTATTCATGAAGAAAATGAGTTTGATTTTATTTCTACATATAAAGGTGTAATGCATGCATGTGGTCATGATGGACATATAGCGATATTACTTGGGGTTGTACATAAGTTAGTAGAAGAAAGAGAGAAGATTAAAGGGGAGATTCGTTTTCTATTCCAACATGCTGAAGAAAATTTTCCTGGTGGTGCAGAGGAGATGGTTGCTGCAGGTGTAATGGAAGGTGTGGATTATATTATTGGTGCTCACCTTTGGGCGTCGTTAGAGGTTGGGAAAATAGGTGTTATTTATGGTCCTGCAATGGCTGCACCGGATGTTTTTAAAATTAAGATAGAGGGAAAAGGTGGACATGCTGGAATCCCTCATGAAACGGTGGATAGTATCGTAATCGGAACACAAGTCGTTTCGCAACTTCAGCAAATTGTATCTCGCCTCACGAATCCATTAGATTCGCTCGTAATATCTGTTACGCAATTTCATGCGGGGACAACTCATAATGTAATACCAGAGCAAGCCGAGATTGAAGGGACAGTGAGAAGTTTAAGACATGAATTACGAGGTGAAACAGAGAAGAAGATTGAGCGGATTGTGAAGTATATTACGGAATCTTACGGAGCGAAATATACATTTTCATATGAATATGGATATCGACCAGTTGTAAATGACTATGAAGCTACAGAGCTTATTGAACAAACGGCATTACAACTTTATGGAAGGGATAGAGTTGTTCGTTTACAGCCAACGATGGCTGGAGAAGATTTTTCAGCGTTTTTACAAAAGGCACCGGGGACATTCTTTTTTATCGGAGCAGGAAATAAAGAGAAAGGTATTATATATCCTCACCATCACCCTCGTTTTACGATTGACGAAGATGCATTACCGATTGGAGTGGAAGTCTTTGTATCAGCCATTATGAACTTTATAAGTAAAGGAGAATGAGATGAAGAAAATACACATCCTAGCGCTTATTCCAGTTCTTTGTTTAGTAGTTGGGCCAATATTTGCGAATTCAGTTACTCCTTACGTATTAGGGATGCCCTTTTTATTATTTTGGGTATTATTATCAGTGTTTATTACATCTCTTTGTATGGGGCTTGTGTACGTGCTTGATCCTGCTAATAAGGAGGATGTAAAATGACTGCATTACTTATCATTATTTTATTTTTGTTTCTCGCACTATTTTTAGGGATTCGGGCACAACATGGAAAAGATATGAATTTAGAGCAATGGTCAGTTGGAGGAAGAGGGTTTGGTACTATTTTTGTTTTTCTCCTTATGGCAGGTGAAATTTATACGACGTTTACATTTTTAGGAGGAAGCGGCTGGGCATATAGTAAAGGCGCACCTACCTTTTATATTTTAGGTTATGGTGCTCTAGCTTATCTTTTATCGTATTTTTTATTGCCACCGATTTGGAAGTATGCAAAAGAGCATAACCTTGTTTCGCAGTCGGATTTTTTTGCGAAGAAATACAGAAGTAAGGCGCTTGGACTTATTGTTTCAATTGTTGGTGTTATTTCCATCATCCCATATCTTGTTTTACAGTTAAAGGGACTGGGAATTATCGTTTCAGAAGCGTCTTACGGAAGGGTATCACCTGTTGTTGCGGTTTGGATTGGTGCTATTGTTATAACTATATATGTAATGGTTTCAGGTATACACGGTTCAGCTTGGACGGCTGCTTTGAAGGATATTATGATACTGTTTATCGTTATGTTTTTAGGTATATATTTACCGTATCATTATTATGGAGGATTTCAGCCGATGTTTGAAGCTGTAGAAGCAGCGAAACCAGGATTTTTATCTTTACCTGAAGAAGGAATGAGTATTTCTTGGTTTGTTTCTACTATTATATTAACGGCCCTCGGTTTCTATATGTGGCCTCATACATTTGCTTCTGCTTTTTCTGCAAAAAATGAAAAAGTATTTCGTAAAAATGCAACAATTATGCCATTGTATTCTTTAGTGTTACTTTTCGTATTTTTCGCAGGGTTTGCTGCTATATTGCAAGTTCCTGGGTTAAAGGGAGCGGATGTAGATCTTTCGTTAGTCCGTCTTGCTTTACAAACTTTTGATCCTTGGTTTATTGGGATTATTGGTAGTGCGGGAGTATTAACGGCATTGGTTCCAGGCTCTATGCTTGTTATGGCGGCTTCTACACTGTTAGCAAAAAATATTTATCGAACGATCGTTCCGTCTGCTTCAGATAGACAAGTTGCTAAGATGGCAAAATTATTTGTGCCTGTAGTAACGCTCGTGGCAGTTTTATTTACATTTAAAGGAGGGGAAACAATAGGAGCACTTCTCTTAATGGGGTACAGTATCGTTACGCAACTTTTCCCTGCACTTGTATGTAGCTTGTTTCCGCGCCAAATTGTTACGAAGCAAGGAGCGATTGCAGGAATGGGAGTTGGGCTGTTAGTGGTCGCATATATTACCTTATCTGGCTCAACTATAGCTACGATGTTTCCGAGTTTTCCGCAGTATATAAAAGATTTGAATGTGGGCATAGTCGCATTGTTAATTAATATGATTGTGATGTTTGTAGTTAGTGGATTTACAAAAGGTGTATTTATAAAGAAAAACACTACAATAGTAGAAAAGTAATTCGTTTATTGGAGCTATCTTTGCAAAGAGATAGCTCTTTTTTGTATATATTTTCTTCTATTAGCGGAATCTAACTAAAAACTTGTTGAAAAGGAAGTTAGGTGGGGAAATTGTTAGAGCTTGAAGGTAACTTATTTGAAGTTATGAAAGAAATTAGGGATGAGTTAGGTTCACCTAATGATTTAACAATTAGAGAAGTTGTTCTTGCTGGGAGTTTTACACGTTGTGCGGTTGTGTTTTTATGTGGGTTAACAGACAAGGATAATGTTTATAAATATGTAGTTCGTACTCTTCAATATGAAGAAGTGCAAAATGAAGCGGCTGTCGTTCAGACGTTATTGGATCGTTTTATTTCTATTGCGGAAGTGGGTAAGAAGACAACGTTTCCGGATATTATAAATGCGATTTTAGCGGGAGATACAGTTATATTAATTGATAATATTCAAACTGCTATCGTTATTAATAGTAGGGCTTGGGAGAAGAGAAGTTTAGAGCCACCAGTGACAGAAGATTTAATACGCGGACCGAGAGTTGGATTAAATGAAGATATTAATGTGAATAAAATGTTAATCCGACGCAGTTTACGCGATCCAAAGTTGAGGTTCCAATCTTATATTATGGGGAAGCGATCGCAGAAAGAAGTAACCCTAGTATATATAGAAGATATTATTAATCCTCACATTGTAAAAGAGTTAGATCGCCGTCTTCAATCAATAGTGACAGATATTATTTTGGAAACAGGTACGATTGAACAATTAATTCAGGATAATAATTTATCTCCATTTCCACAGTTTTTGAATACAGAGAGGCCAGATAATATTATAGCGTCATTAGCGAAGGGAAAAGCGGCCATTTTAGTAGACGGATCTCCGTTTGCTCTTATTGCACCGCTTGTGTTTGTTGATATTTTTCAATCTGTAGAAGATCATTACGAGCGCTGGGTGATTGGAACGTTACTAAGATTTTTACGTATGGGTTCAGGTATAATCGCGGTTTTGTTACCAGCTATGTATGTAGCACTTGTATCTTATCATCAAGGACTTATTCCTTCTAAACTGGCTTATTCAATTGCAGGTGCGAGGGAAGGTGTTCCGTTCCCAGCATATATTGAAACGTTAATGATGGCCTTGACTATGGAATTAATACGAGAAGCTGGAATCCGATTGCCGAAACCGATGGGACAAACGATAGGGATTGTAGGAGGTCTTGTAATTGGAGAAGCTGCGGTAAATGCAGGGATTGTAAATCCGTTTTTAGTTATTATTATTGCAGTTACTGCGATTGCTACGTTCTCGCTTCCTGTATATAGTATTACGATTACGTTCCGGATTTTACTTTTCGTCTTTGTATTAGCTGCAACTGCTTTTGGGTTGTATGGGATCATTCTAGCTCTGATTGCACTTGCTGTTCATATTACAAATTTAACAAGTGTTGGTATACCGTATACAACTCCAATTGCTCCTGCATTTTATAAAGATTGGAAAGAAGAATTTATTCGCATACCAAAAGCGATGTTGAAAGATAGACCGGAGTACTTACAAACAAAAGATTCTACAATACGTCCAAAGGAGCGAAAATAATTGAAACCATTTGAGTATGGCGATGAAGAGATTGGATCTCGGGAAATTGGGTTTGCGGTATCATCGACCATTATTGGTATAGGGGCATTGTCTATGCCAAGAGATATCGCTAACCAAACTTTATTTTCGGACGGTTGGATTATCTTGCTTTTGGGTGGACTGATTTGCGCAGTTTTAGGCTGGTTTGTGACGAGAGTGGCTATCTTATTTCCAAAACAAAATTTTGTTCAATATACGAGTGCGCATTTGACGAAGCCTGTTGCATACACAATTAGTAGTATTTTAGTATTAACGTTTGCTGCTTTGACAGCGTATGAATCGCGAATGATTTCAGTTATTTCTCAAACGTATTTATTTAGTGATACACCAATACAACTACTGTCTTTTTTCTTCTTATTAGTTGTTATTTATGGAATAGCAGGATCAAGAGCAGCCTTATTAAGGTTAAATGTTTTATTCTTGCCTATTGTTTTAATTGCGATAGTACTTCTTTCTTTATTGAATATAAATTTAATGGAAATAAATAATTTACTACCAGCTTTTCAAACGAAAGTAAGTCAATATGCTGTTGGAGTTAAAAATTCTATTTTTACGTTTATTGGATTTGAAGTAGCTTTATTTTATGCGGTGTTGCTGAATGATAAGACAGCGAAAAAAGCGCCAATGGCAGTCGCGAAAGCGGTGATGGTAAACGTGCTGTCATACATTTTAATTTATGTAACTTGTATTAGCGTTTTTACGTATATGACAACACGTGGATTGACATATCCAACAATTGAATTAGGGAAAGAAATTGAAATTGGTGGAGGATTTTTAGAAAGGTTTGATGCGATTTTTTTTACGACTTGGATTATTACTATTTATAACACTACAGCAATGTATTATGACGTCGCATCTTTATTGTTTTGTGCTATGTTTCCGAAAGTGAAGAAACAAATTTTTATTTTCATAAGTGCCCCTATTATTTTTATGGTGAATATGATACCTAGTAGTTTAAATACTTTATCAAGTTATGGGACTTATTTAGCTTGGATAGATATGGGGTTTGTTGTGTTAGCTCCTTTGCTCGTTTTAATTGTATATAAAATAAAAAGAAGGAATGGTGGAAATGAAACACCTTCTTAAAATTATAATGGTTATGGCTTTAACTGGATTTATGAGTGGGTGTTCTGAGTTAGAAGAGATAGAAGAAAGAGGATTTGTAGTAGGAGCGGCTTACGATATTGTGAAGGAGAAGAAAGCGAATCCAATTATGAAAGGGACCTATCAGATGGTACTCCCCAGTAAATTGTCTCAACAGGGTGGACAAGGGGATAGCGAAAATTATATTAATGTTAGTGCAAAAGCAGATAGTGTATTTGAACAAATAAGAATAATCGCCAAAAAAATTAGTCGTACATTATTTTTCCCTCATATACAGGTGATTATTTTCTCTGAAGAATTACTTTCACATCCATACATTTTACAAAATACGTTAGATGTATATATTCGCGATCATGAGATGAGAAGAAATATTCGTTTGTTCGTTTCTAATAAAAATGCCGAAGCTATTTTAAAACAAAGTGCCAAGCCTGAAAATTTACCGGCGCAGTATATTGATATGTTAGCTGAACACCCTCCGAAAAATGCCCAAATGATTGAGGCTGCAAGAATTGGTGAGGTGCAGGAAAAGATGATCTCTAACCGAAGTTTTGTATTACCTATTCTGGAACTAACAAAACAAGGAGTACAAATGAACGGTGCAGCATTGTTTCGTGGAAAGGATAATAAATGTGTAGGCAATTTGAGTGGGGAAGAAACAGTAGGGATGAATTATATAATAGGCAAAAAAATTGGAGGTTTTTTTACCATCCGTAAAAAGAATCAACTTATTACATATGAAATTCATAAGTTACGTCGAAAAATTAAAGTATCCACAACGAATGCTACAAAACCAAAGTTTGATATTCATTTATCTCTGGAAGGCACATTGGCTGAGTTGCATTTCAGTGATCATAAAAAGGTTTTGAATGAAAAGCGTTTAGAGAAGGATATATCGGAAGAAATGGAGAAGCGTATTCAAAAATCAATTAAACTTGTTCAAAAAAAATATAAGGTAGATGTACTAGAGTTAGGGGAAGTGTATAAGCGACATAATTATAAAGAGTGGAAAAAGGTAAGTAAGAATTGGGATCAAGGCGAAAATTACTTTAGTAATGCTGAAATTACTGTTCACGTTCATCCAACAATTGAACATTCAGGTTCAGCTTTACCGAAAAGAGTGAAATAAGGTGATGAAAGTTGTTTACTGGATTAGGAATTAGTTGCACGATATTAATGGCGGTGCTGCCGGGGGCTATTTATTTCATTCATAAAAAACTCACAACGTATGGAGCACAGCCGTGGAATACTGATGTACAAAAAAAGAAACCTGAATAATTTTCAGGTTTCTTTCGTGCAAAGCATATGTGAAGGGGGATGCCTTCTATGTATGCTTTGCTTTATACAAGCCCTAACCAATGTACCAATTGTGTAGAGAGGAATGTAACAACAATGGCGATAACGGTAGGGATTGCAAACGATAAGAATGTCCATTTTGCACTTTTTGTTTCTTTGTATATATTAACAAGTGTTGTTCCGCACGGGAAATGAAGAAGTGAGAACAACATTGTGTTTAACGCTGTTAACCAAGTCCAACCATTTTCTAGGAATAGATTTTTAATTTGATTAAAATCATCTATTTCAGTTAAAGCCCCAGTTGATAAGTAAGACATTAATAAAATTGGAATTACAATTTCATTAGCGGGTAGTCCAAGAATGAATGCAGCTAGAATAAAGCCGTCAAGTCCTAACATTTTAGCAAATGGATCTAGAAAGTTTACAAAATACATAAGTAAGCTTGTGTCACCAATAAAAATATTAGCAAGTAACCAAGTTAATGCAGCTGCAGGGGCAGCAACAACTATAGCTCGTTTTAAAACGTAGATTGATTTATCGAGTGTTGCGCGAACAATTGTATTCCAAACTTTTGGCTTGCGGTACGGAGGTAACTCCAGTGTGTAGTGAGTTGGAACCCCTTTTAAGGCTGTTTTTGATAGTACCCAAGAAACAGTTAATGTCATAATAACACCAATTACAACCATTCCAACTACAACGCCAGCAGTAACCAATGTTTGCATACTGCCTGTATAACCAGCAGCCATAAATAGTGAAGCCATTAAAATTAACATAGGCCAGCGACCGTTACAAGGAACGAAGTTGTTCGTTAAAATTGCTAGCATACGTTCACGTGGTGATTCAATGATACGTGTTGACATAATGGCTGCTGCATTACAACCAAATCCCATTGCCATTGTTAAAGATTGTTTCCCGTGTGCGCCGGATCGTTTGAATAAGCGGTCCATATTAAACGCGACACGTGGTAAGTATCCGTAGTTTTCTAATAGCGCGAACATAGGGAAAAAGATTGCCATAGGTGGTAACATAACGCTAATAACAGCACCGATACCACGGAACAAACCAAGTATTAAAATGCCATGTAACCATTCAGGTGCATGCGCTGCTTGGAACCAAGATGTTAAATATCCTTCGGCCCATCCGAAGAATTCGGCAATCATATCAGATGGTACGTTAGCGCCTGCAATTGTAAGATAAAAAATAATAGATAAAATACCGAGCATAATTGGAAATCCCCAGATTGGAGATGTGAAAATTTTATCTAGTTTTTCGGAACGATATAATTTATCAGTATTTGTATATTGGACAGATTCTTTACATATGCTTGCAGATGTTCGGTAAATATCTCCGACTATATCATCTCGTATATCTTCTTTTGAAAGTGTTTGTGCATGTTGAATAATATAGTCTAATGGAAGAGCTTTACTGGCTGAGTGAGATTCCATTAATTACGACCTCCCTTACAAGTGGTTCATTATGGTGTTTTTGAAGTGTAGTTAAGAAATTTTTATCTCCATCTAATATACGTAACGCAATCCAACGTGCTGGATACGTATCACCGAACACTTTATAAATTTGTGGTTCTAATTCCTGAATCATATTTTCGATTTTTTCGCTGTAAGTAATTTTAATTGGTGTTGGAATTAGTTTTTTATTTGCTACTTTTGCAATAACATTTAGCAAATGACCAATACCTACTCGGTTACGTGCTGAAATTTTAACGACAGGTACACCAAGTGATTTTGCTAATTTCTTTTCATCGATAACAATCCCTTTTTTCTCGGCTTCATCAATTAAGTTAATGCAAATGACTACATTATTTGTCATCTCCATCACCTGGAGTGCTAAATTTAAATTTCTTTCCATAGCAGTTGCGTCTATGACAACTACAGTTACTTCTGGTTTTTCAAATATAATATAATCCCTCGCTACTTCTTCGTCTGCGGAATTTGAGTATAGTGAGTAAGTTCCAGGTAAATCTATTAATGTATAATTACTTCCGTTATGTTCATATTCTCCTTCAGCTTTTAAAACAGTTTTTCCCGTCCAGTTTCCAGTATGTTGTTTTAAACCTGTTAAAGTATTAAATAATGTACTTTTCCCGGTATTCGGGTTACCAGCTAAAGCAATACGATGTTTGCTCATCTGAAATCATCTCCTATTAATACCCCGAAAATAAGGGAGCTTTCTTCTTTGCGCAGTGCAATAGTTGTGTTGCTCACTTGATAAGCGACCGGATCTCCAAGTGGACTGCGTTGCAATACTTTAATCGTTGCCCCTGGGATAAATCCCAAATCTAATAAACGTCGTTTCATAGTTCCTTCTAATTGTATCTTCTCAATTTGTACAAACTCCCCTGTTTTAAACTCGGAAAGGGGTTTAGTATTAGCCGATACCATAAAAGTTACCTCTTCTCTATATTTTTAGTGTTAGTTTAAAAAGTTTCCTTAGGTAAACTTTTTGTTAGTAATATAGTAGACTACATTGGATGATGCTGTCAATTAGTACTTTAAAAATATTCATTTAATTTTAGAATTGTTCCAATTTATTTAGTTGTACTAAAAAATATTACTGAAATTCTTTTTAATGTGCATAAATTAGGCGTGAAAAAGTTACAAAATACAGCGGAATTGTAAATGTAACTTTAACTAAAAGGGAAAAAGAGAGAAAAACATTTACATTGAATTTACATTGTTAAGAATAAATTTACATTACAGCATAGTTAGTGTGGTTTTTGTTTGCTTCTTTAACTACAAATGTTGGGATTCCTAGCTTTTGAGGATGATTATCGTCATTTACTTAAAATTAAAAATTGCTTAACACTCACATAATATTGTTGTCCTACAATGAATTTGTGTTCGAAAGAAAATGAATTCGAAAAGTGATAATCCAAATGGGGGTACAAGACATGGTTATGAAAAAAGGTATTAAATTTTCTTTAGCAGCTTTAGTGGTAGCAGGAGCATTAGTTGGGTGTGGGAAAGCAGAAGATACAACTAGTAAAGAAACTGCTAAAGGAAGCGATAATACAAAACAAGAATTATCAGGTACGATTGCAGCAGCTGGTTCTACAGCTCTTCTACCTCTTGCGGAGGAAGCTGGAAAGAAATTCATGGAGAAAAATTCAAAAGTTTCTATTCAAGTTCAAGGTGGCGGTAGTGGAACTGGGATTAACCAAGTAGCATCTGGTGCAGTACAAATTGGTAATTCAGATGTTCCGTCTGGAGATAAAATAAAAGATGCTGAAAAGGCGAAAGAATTAGTAGATAACAAGGTAGCGGGTATTGCATTCGCTCTTGTCGTAAATAAAGATGTAAAAGTTGATAACTTAACAGTGCAACAAGTACAAGATATCTTCACTGGAAAAGTAACAAACTGGAAAGAAGTAGGCGGAAAAGATGAAAAAATCAACGTAATTAATCGTCCGGCTTCATCTGGTACACGTGCTACATTTGAAAAAACGATTATGAAAGACGCGAAAATTAATGATGGAACTGGTACAACACAAGATTCTAACGGTGCAGTAGAGCAAGCTATCAATTCTACTCCAGGTTCAGTAAGCTATTTAGCGATGTCTTACATGGTTGGAGATAAAAAAGGTGCACTACAAACAGTGAAAATTGATGGTGCTGAACCGAAAGTTGAAAACATTGCGTCTGGTAAATATCCATTCTGGTCTTACGAGTATATGGTAACAAAAGGTGAAGCGAAAGAAGCAACAAAAGCTTACATCGATTATGTAAAAGGTAAAGACTTTGAAAAGCAAGTAGAAGATATGGGCTACATTCCAATGTCTAAATTAAATAAGTAATAAAGTTTTATGGGGCTGGCTGCAAGGCCAGTCCTGTTCATTTCAATCTGTGAAGTGGGGTCTGTCCTGTGATGAAGGGGAAAAAACAAATTAATTACGTGAAAAGTGAATATATAGGAAGATCACTTGTTACGTTTTGTGGTATTTTTATTGTTTTAATTACATTAGCTATTATTGCGTTTATTTGTGGTAAAGGTATTCAATCTTTTACACAAAGTGGTATCTCATTTACTGAGATGTTAACATCGACAAAATGGAATCCAAATGCTGATCAAGGATCCTTCGGGGCTTTAATTTTCATTGTAGGTTCAACGGTGGTTTCGTTAGGTGCGGTTATTATTAGTGCACCAATTGCTATAGCTCTTGCTATATTCATGAATTTAATTTCGCCAAAGTTTGGAAATAAAGTATTGAAGCCTGTTCTAGAATTGTTAGTTGGTATTCCTTCGGTTGTATACGGATTATTAGGGGTTACGATTTTAGTACCACTATTACGTGATTCGTTTGGGGGAGTAGGCTTTAGTTTAATTGCGGGTATTGTTGTATTAAGTATTATGATTTTACCTACTATTGCTAGTATCGCTTCTGATGCAATACGTTCTGTTCCATTTGATTATTTAGAAGCTTCTTATGGTCTAGGATCAACAAAATGGCAAGCGATTAGCCGAGTGATTGTTCCTGCTGCGAAAAAAGGGATTTTAACAGGTGTTGTTTTAGGCTTAGCGCGTGCTTTCGGTGAAGCGTTAGCGGTTCAGATGGTAATCGGGAATACGATTAAATTACCAGAAGGAATATATAGTCCGACAGCGACGTTAACTGGTATTTTAACAATGGACATGACGAATACATTGAACGGAACTGCTTGGAACAATGCGCTATGGACTTTAGCGATGATTTTACTTGTTATTTCATTCCTGTTTATTTTAGTAATTCGAGCGATTGGGCAAAGAGGTGAGCGATAATAATGAATGCAAGAACGGTAAATAAAGTTTGGACGGGTATCTTTTATGCGGTTGCGGCTTTAGTTGTAGCTTTGCTAGTGTTCTTAGTATTTGAGATTTTACAAAAGGGATGGGGATTTTGGGATCCTAATTTCTTGTTTGGAGAACCAAGCAATACAAGAGCTGGTGGTGGGATTGGTCCGCAGTTATTCAATTCCTTCTACATGCTTGTTATAACGCTTATTATATCTATTCCTCTTGGATTAGGTGCTGGAATATATTTAGCAGAGTACGCAAAACAAGGACGTTTTTTAAATTTTGTTCGTCTATGTATAGAGACGATGGCGTCTTTACCTTCTATTGTTGTTGGTTTATTTGGTTTGTTAGTGTTCGTTACAATGACAGGTTGGGGATACACAGTAATGGGTGGTGCTCTTGCTTTAACTATTTTAAATTTACCAGGTTTAACGCGTGTTTGTGAAAATGCGATTTCAGAAGTTCCTCATAATGTAAAAGAGGCAAGTCTTGGATTAGGTGCAACGAAGTGGCAAACAATCGCTCGTATTATTATCCCATCGTCATTACCACAAATTATTACAGGGATTATTTTAGCGGCGGGTCGTATATTTGGGGAAGCGGCAGCATTAATTTACACAGCGGGTTTAACATCCCCGATTTTAAATTCAGCAGCGGATTTCTCAAGTCCTGCGCATCCTTTAAATCCGTTTAGACCAGCTGAAACATTAGCGGTTCACATTTGGAAATTAAATTCTGAAGGAGTTATTCCAGATGCGAAGTTGATTGCGACAAAATCTGCAGCTGTATTAATTATTATGGTATTACTATTCAATGTTATTTCACGCTTGATAGCATCTATATTACACAAGCGCTTTACAGGAACGAAAAGAAAAAGTAAAGCAACGAAAAAGGTAAAAGCGGCATAAATTATAAAGAAGAACTCGCTATTTTATAAGTAGGGGGTTCTTTTGTATTTTAATATAGAAGGAATGGATGTAATGATTGTTGAATTTGTGATTAATTATAAAGAAGAACAGATGTAATTTAGAGAGGAGTTTTAATTTGTTTTTTCTGCAAATGTCAGGTTTTCCTGGGTCAGGAAAATCGACAGTTTCTAAGTATATAGCGAAATTAACAGGTGCTGTAATTATAGATCATGATGTTTTGAAATCCGCGTTGTTAAAATCATTAAAAGTAAAAGGAATTGAATCAACGATTGTTGGTGGGCTTGCGTATGATGCCGAATGGGTATTGATTGATTCTTATTTAGAACAAGGGCATAGTGTTATATTGGATAGTCCGTGTTTATATGAGGGAATGGTTGAAAAAGGAATTAAATTATCAACTAAACATGGTGTGAAATATAAATATATTGAGTGTTATCTTAATGATATGGAAGAGATTAATAGGAGACTGCAAATACGTAAGCGTATGATCAGTCAAATTGAAAAGGTGGAGTCGGAAGTAGGTTTTGAAAAGTGGTTAAATGGTAGTCAAAGACCTTTAAATAATGAATACCTTATTGTGGATTCTAGTAAACCTATAGAGCAATATGTGGAAAAAATGATGGATTATATGACTAAGTAGAGAAAAGACGTTATCTTCATTTGTGAAGATAACGTCTTTTGTTTTTAAATATCAGGTGTTTCTGTAGAAGTGCTTATTTTCCTACGGGAGCGTCTTTTTCTCCCGATTTTATCTAATAGTTCATACATAACTGGAACGACTACTAATGTAAGAACAGTCGAGACTGCCAAACCGCCGATGACAACGACGGCTAAACTTTTTGATACCATACTTCCTGCTTGGGATTGGCCAAATAGGAGTGGGAGCATAGCGACGATTGTTGTAATAGCTGTCATAATAATTGGGCGTAGTCTAGTAGAACCTGCTTCAAGTAAGGCTTCTCTAGTTTCCATTCCGTGTTCCCGATTTTGTTGGACTCTTTCTATTAATACAATAGCGTTTGTAACAACAATCCCGATTAACATTAATGCGCCAATCAAGGAATTTATATCAACAGGTGTTCTTGAGATGATTAATCCTAAAATACCACCGACAGCAGCTAACGGTAAGGAGAATAGGATTGCAAAAGGAGCGCGTGCTTGCCCGAAGGTGATAACCATAATTAAATATACAATCCCGATTGCAATCCCCATAATTTTGAATAAATCTGTAAAATTCTCTTGCATAGATTCAGTAGCTCCTGCGATATTTACTTTTGAACCGCTAGGTAAATCTAAGTCAGTTATCGCTTTATTTACTGCTGTGTTTACTTTACTCAAATCTTCATTTGAAGCTTCGGCGGTAATTTGAATTGTTTCTTTTCCGTCTTTATGGAAAATTTCTGTTTGCGTTTGTTTTTCTGAAATAGTTGCGATGTCTTTTAAAGGAATTGGTCCATTAGTAGGTGATAGTATGTTTGTATTTAAAATATCTTCTTTTTTGGTAATATTTTCCCTTTTGTGTTCTATCATAATAGTAGTTTTTTCATTATTAATTGTAATTTCGCCAATAGGTGACTTCTTCATAAGGAATGCTACTTGTTGCGCAGCTATTTCTGGTGTTAAACCTAGTTGTTCAGCCTTTGTTTGATCAATATGAATTTGCCATTCTTTCTTAGAGTCTTCTAAATTCGTTTTTACTTTAGAAAGATCATCCATGCTTTTTAGTTTTGTTTCGACGATAGTAGCCGTCTCTTTTAAATCCGCTTCGTTAGTAGCTGTTACGTTAAATTGTAAGTTGTTGCCGCCGCCAGAGCTTGAATAACTTGTTTTTATATAATCAAGTTCAGCAGGCTTAAAAGTTTTATTTTCCTTTTTTAACTCTTTAATATATTGATCAATATCAGAACCTTTTTTAAAGACTACAAATATACTAGCAAGGTTATTTTTAGTTGTTTGCCCCCATTGTGCATCTTCTGCGCTAGATCCCATTCGTAAAATAACGTCTGTTACATCTGAATTAGAAAGTAATTTCTTTTCGAAATCAAATGCTTTTTGTTTTTGAGCTTCAGCATTATAATCGGCTGGAAATGTCATGTTAATAGATAACATTGTGTCGTCCTCAGATTTTATGTTTGCTTTCGGTAGTAATATATAGGCTGCAATTGATCCTGCAAATAATAAAAATGCAGTAAGTAGAATAATGAATTTATGAGAAAGAGACCAATTTAACGTAGCGACATATCGTGATGAAGAACTTGGCTTTCGATGCTTTGTTTTTTTGAGTAGTAAAAAAGCCATAAGTGGAACGACTGTGAGTGCAACGATTAAGGATGATAGAATAGAATATACAACTGCTAATACCATAGGTAACATTAATTTTCCGATTGCTCCTGATACGAGGCCGATAGGTAAAAAAACAGCGACCGTTGTTAAAGTAGAAGAAGTAATTGCGACGGCGACTTCTTTTGTTGCATCAAGAATAATATTTTTAGAGAAAGAATCTTTTTGTAAACGGCGGAAAATATTCTCGATGACAACGATACTATCATCGACGAGACGTCCAACCGCAACAGCTAAACCACCAAGGGTTAAAATGTTAAGTGTGATGTTAGATTGATGTAGTAAAAAGAGTGTTAATAAAATAGATAATGGAATACTGACAACAGCGATGAGTGTTGTTCGGAAGTTACGTAAAAAGATTAAGATAATTAGAGTTGCAGCGATTGCTCCAAGTATTACTTCTTTTCCCATGCTAGTAACAGCATTTTCAACTTGTTCATGGGTTGAGGCCAAAAGTTTAATGGAAAACTGATTTTTATATTCCTTATTTATCTCTTTAACTTTTTTATCAATCTCTTTTCCAATTGCAACTGCATTTTTGCTCGGTTCTTTCATGATGATTAATCCAGTGCCTTCTTCTCCGTTTATATGTGAGATTGTATCGTAGTGTTGTTTGATTTCGATTTGAGCAATGTCTTGCAATTTCACTTGGGGTACCACAGTGATGTTTTTAATGTCATTTACATTTTTTATGTCCCCAATGATGCGGAGGTTGTATTCTTCCTGATTAACAGTAATTGCCCCAGCTGGAGTAGAAGTTTCTTTTCCTTGTAAAACAGTGAGTACCTGCTGTGATGTTACGTTTTTGTTTTTTAATTGGTTCGGATCAAGTACGATAGATAATTCAGAGGTGGATTTTCCGAAAAACATAACATTAGCAACACCATCAATGTTTTCGAGTTGTGGTACGATTTCTTTTTCAATTTGTTTTTCATCTGCTTTTGAAAACCCGTTTTGTTTCTGGATAGTAATTTGGGCGAGTGGAATCATAGAAGTGTTTAGTTGACTAACTACGGGCTTGGTTACATCTTTAGGTAATTTAATTGTATTGACGGCTTTTTCGACTTCGCGTGCTGCATCTTTCATGTTTGCTTTTGATGTATACGCAATGTCGATACGTGATAATCCCTCGTATGTAGAAGAAGTAATGGTGTCGACGTGTTCTAAATTGCGAAATTGTTTTTCGAGAGGATCAGTTACATCCTTTGTCATCGTTTCAGCGTCGAGTCCTTGAGATAAGGTTGTGACGGTAATTGCTGGATTGTCGATACTTGGTAAAAATTCCATAGGTAATTTAGAGCCGGAATAAACACCGAGTATGGAAATGAGAAAAATCATGATGATAATGGCAGCTCGGTTTTTTAATGAAAACTTTGTTAACCTATCCATAAAATAATTCCTCCATTGGTTTATTTATAGTTGAGTACATCCTTTCTTACTATATAACAAAAAATGGATATTTTACATTAATTAAATGTAAAAAAATTCTAATAATATTCTTAAGTTTATATTTGCATTGAAATTGTTTAATGTGGATGGGATTTTTTCTTACGGCTAAGTTATATCGTTATTCTATAGAAGGATAATTATTATAAACTTTAATATAGAAGAGAATGAAAACCTGGGAAGGTATTGTGAAATGCAATTTGGTTGAATGAAGTGTAGTAGTATACAATCAGAATAACTATTTTTAGTAGGAAGGATAATAATTCTTTCTATAGAAGAAAGTAGGATAGATAATTTTTTTGTGTTTTTTATAAAAAACACTTGTTATTTAAAAATCATGATGGTATATTAATAAACGTCGCTGATGCGGAAACGCAGAAAACGACAAAAAAGAAATTTAAAAACTTAGTTGACATCGAAAAATGAAGATGTTAATATGATGAAGTCGCTTCTGAAGCGGCGGACAAGTTCTTTGAAAACTGAACGAAACAAACAACGTGAAACGTCAAATTTTATTTTTAGATGCTAGACAAACTAACTTTATTGGAGAGTTTGATCCTGGCTCAGGATGAACGCTGGCGGCGTGCCTAATACATGCAAGTCGAGCGAATGGATTGAGAGCTTGCTCTCAAGAAGTTAGCGGCGGACGGGTGAGTAACACGTGGGTAACCT
>NZ_FRBJ01000015.1:0-61530 GCF_900142585.1 Bacillus sp. bc15 | reverse complement strand
GTAGGTCCGGTAGGTCCTTGAATGAACGAAGCAGAATTAACTAGAGCAGTTTGTAATGCTGCTATTAATTTAAGAAGCTCTTGAAGTGTGCAAGGGTCAATTCGGAATAATTTTGTAATGTATAGTAAATAGTTAATGAGATTTTGAAGCTCAATAAATACAGCGCTTGCTACAAAGGTTGGATTTCTTAATATAGTTATTAAGTTTTTAATAATAGCTAACCCTTGTGCTTTCAGGGAGGAAGTAGCGTCTAGTGAACAAATAAATTTACTTAGTAGGTTCAATGTATCGATTAGATCTTCAATATTTTGGGGAGATGGATTTGCAAAAAGTGTTGGGATTATTTTTGTTAAATCAATAATAATCGCACGAAATGTTCTAAGTTGAGCTTTAGTAATTGGGATTGATGGAGTATTTGGGATTCGTCCAGCGCTACTTGGAAAGCATGGTTTGGAGAATTTGTTTTGATTGTCGTTATAACGAGACATTAAATCTCTCCTTTCTCACGAAAATGTGAACGAAACTCATCATAGTAGATGCAGAAATTAGTTAAATGGTCATAGTAAAATCGTTTGTTTAAAGAAAAAATAGAAAAAACGCCTTACAATAAGGCGTTTTTTCTATTTTCTGCGTATTGATAATATCGCTTTAATGAAATTTTTGATTTGAATCCAGCGAGTTTTATAATTTCTGATTCAGGAGTTTCTTTTTTTATTAAGTTTAAAATATAGGTGTTACGAAAATGTTGTCCTGAAATTCCTTTACGTAAATTGGCTCTAGCCACTTCGAGGCGAATCATTTTTTGTATAGCAATTTCCGTTAATGCCTTTGGTGCATCATTTTCATATACCCACCTGTATGTTCCACGGTTAAAATCAAATGCGACAAACAATGAATCATCACTATGATACTTAGGACGAACTGGTTCTGGGATACTTTTGTAATAATTATATAGTTGTTTTTTGTCTTCTTTTGCTAATGTAATTGTTCTTTCTACACCTGCGGTTGCTGGGATTGACAATGTGTTAGTTTCAAAGTGAACGTGATGCATTGTTAATGCTGTAAGTTCCTGTAAGGATAAACCGTAGTCGATCAATAGATTTAAAATAGCAATATTGCGATCCATTAATAAAGGGCGCACAGGAAGTTGTTTTTCTGAAAGTCCTTCTAATGAAGTGACTATATACTTTAATCTTTTTTCTTCATCAGGTGAAATGAAATCTTCGTTACGAAGTGTACGGTCTGGTTGAATAGATATTTCCATATTCTTCAATGGATTGGGAATGTTTAGAAAGTGATGCATTCTATTTAATACAGTAAATACACGATGCATCGTTTTTTCTGAGTAATGTCGATTCGTTTTTAAATCGGAAAAGTAATCTTCGTAGTCTTTTGTACAAAGTGTAGCCCATATATTACTGGAAGGGAGCTTTTTGTTTTTTTCTAACCAATGTCCGAAGTCTTCAACGTCATAAACATAACGTTTAATAGTTGAGGGTTTTCGGCCTTTATTCAATAAAAAAATAGAAAAGGCTTGTATTGTATCATGGAATTCCGTTGTCTCCATAGTCCCACCACCTTAATTATTTCTTATATTATAGCAAACTTTTCTGAAAATAGGCATTTACAAGGGGGACAGGAATAATAATATTTGGTGAGTGGATAAAGTGAAACTATAATCAGTGGGGATTTTGTTCATCCTCTGCGATTATTAGTTGAACCAATCGGGCATTTACGGGCGGTTATCTCCCGCTTAAATACCAAGCGTTTGCTGAATGTCGAGGTGGGAGTCTTACTGCTCGCAAATAGCGGGATAAAATGAGGTGATTGTATGGAACAATCGATGCGAAAGAAAAACAACAATCAAATTAATATTGTGTTAAACCATCGAAAGAAAATTTCTTTGCCAGCCGCAGAAAATAAAACGGTAATTTCAAATGAAACTACAATTAAACATGAAATGCTGCAGAGAATTGAAGAAGAGATGGGGAAGCTTGTTGGGATGGATGATATAAAAAAGATAATAAAAGAAATATATGCTTGGATTTATGTGAATAAAAAAAGACAAGAGAAGGGATTGAAGTCTGAGAAGCAAGTGCTTCATATGCTGTTTAAAGGGAATCCGGGTACAGGGAAGACAACTGTTGCTAGAATGATAGGGAAATTGCTGTTTGAGATGAATATTCTATCGAAAGGCCACTTGGTTGAAGCTGAACGTGCTGATCTTGTAGGAGAGTACATCGGCCATACAGCTCAAAAAACAAGAGACTTAATAAAAAAAGCAATGGGAGGTATTTTGTTTATTGATGAGGCGTATTCTTTAGCTCGAGGAGGAGAGAAGGACTTTGGAAAAGAAGCAATTGATACGCTTGTAAAACATATGGAAGATAAACAACATGGTTTTGTATTGATTTTAGCTGGATATTCAAGAGAGATGAATCACTTTCTTTCATTAAATCCAGGGCTGCAATCTCGTTTTCCATTTATTATTGAATTTGCGGATTACTCGGTAAATCAGCTATTGGAAATTGGAAAGAGAATGTATGAAGATCGTGAATATCAGTTATCAAAAGAAGCTGAATGGAAATTTAGGGATCATTTACATGCGGTGAAGTATTCGTCGCAAATTACATCGTTTAGTAATGGGCGATATGTACGGAATATTGTTGAAAAATCAATTCGTACACAGGCGATGCGGTTGTTGCAAGAAGATACGTATGATAAAAATGATTTAATTGGAATATCGAGTATGGATTTGATGCTCGAAGAGGAGACGCACAGTACATAAACTGTGCGTCTATTTTTGTGTATAAGTTCGTTTACTCTTTTTTTGCTTTTTCTTGGTGCGCTTTATGGAAGCGTTCCATTTTAGCGCTCTTTTCGTGTGCTGAATTAGGGTCGTGTCCAAATTGGTTTACTGAACTTTTTTGAGCTCCTTTATTAACGTGGTTTGTCATTTGTATTCACCTCACTTTAAAAATTAGTATAAACATTATATAAAGAAAAAATCGTTAGAAAAGAAAAACCTCTTTACGATATGTAAAGAGGTTAGATTGCTATTTATGCATTGAACGTTCTTTCGTTTCGATACGTCTGTGCGGTAAATGCCATTTGTAATGAATAGAAACCATGCGGAAGCAAACAATTAAAATGAATAAAATGTAAAGGGCCCAATCGCTAACAATAATTTGAGCGCCAATTAAGAAACCTGCTAAAATTGTCCAAAAGGCATATACTTCAGCTCGAAGAACGAGAGGTTTTCTGCGGGCTAAAAGGTCGCGAATGATACCGCCGCCGATACCAGTTAAAACAGCTGCCACGATTGTGGCACTAATTGGTAAATTTAATTTTTGAGCATATAATGCTCCTTGTACAGCAAATGCTGATAAGCCGATAGCGTCAGTGATATTTTCCCACTTTTTCCAATGTCTAATTAACTTATTTGGAAAAAGAAAAATAATAGTCATTGATAAAAGTGCGATTTGGAATAACATGTCTTGTTGCCAAAACGCGACAATCGGATAACCGATTAATAAATTACGAAGGGCACCTCCCCCAAATGCGGTTGCCATTCCTAAAATATACACCCCGAAAATATCATAATCCTCTTCCATTGCAACAATGGCTCCGCTTAGTGCGAAAGCGATTGTGCCTATGATGCTAAAAATCTCCCATGCCATGAATTTTCTCCCCCGCTAACTAGATGAAATGTGCTTCCTCTGCTATTATATTAGAAGGTTTAAATTTCGAAAAGGATGAGTGAACATATTTGATGGAAGAAAAAGAAAAAGTCATATTAGTAGGCTGTCAATTGCCGCAAGATGATGATGAAAAATTTATGCATTCCATGAAAGAGCTTGCATCACTAGCTAAGACTGCGAGAGCGGAAGTGTTAGTTTCAACAACGCAAAAACGACCAAAGTTTCATCCGGCAACTTACATAGGTAAAGGGAAATTAGAAGAGCTTACAATGCTAACTGAAGAATTAGAGCCGGATGTTATTATATTTAATAATGAATTAACGCCGAGTCAAATTCGGAATTTATCCTCAGTATTAGATGCGAGAGTAATTGATCGAACGCAACTAATACTAGATATTTTTGCGCAACGTGCGAAGTCGAGGGAAGGTAAGCTTCAAGTAGAATTAGCTCAGTTGCAATATACAATGCCACGTCTTATGGGGCAAGGGTTGTCCTTATCACGTCTTGGTGGTGGTATTGGAACGAGAGGACCGGGTGAGACGAAACTTGAGACGGATCGTCGTCATATTCGATCGCGTATTGATGAAATAAAGAAACAACTTGCAGTTGTTGTGGAACACCGAAAAAGATATCGTGAGAGAAGAAAAGACAATAAAGTATTTCAAATTTCATTAATAGGCTATACAAATGCAGGGAAATCGACACTGTTTAATAGATTAACGGAAGCTAATACGTTTGAAGAAAACCTTCTGTTTGCAACACTAGACCCAACGACGAGGAAGATGCCCTTACCTTCTGGTTATACAGTATTACTAACTGATACTGTTGGTTTTATACAAGATTTACCCACTTCATTAATTGCTGCTTTTCGTTCAACACTGGAAGAAGCGGGGGAAGCAGATATTATTTTACATGTAGTTGATTCTGCGGATCCTAACTACATAGGGCATGAAAAAACAGTAAAACGATTATTATCAGAACTTGAAATTAATCATATTCCTATTATTACGTTATATAATAAAAAAGATGAATTACATCAAAACTTTATTCCGTTTCCGAAAAGTGATTTCTTAATGACTAGTGCTTTTGAAGAAAGTGATTTATTGCGTATAAAAGAAGCGATAGAAATGAAAATGAAGAAAGAAATGGATCGTTATCGAGTAGAAATCCCTCCGAGTGAAGGTAAGTTATTAACGCTTTTAAAGACAGAAACGCTATTAGCAAAGATGGAGTTTCTGGAAGATAAATTTGTATATGATTGTGCAGGGTATATTTTTACTCATTCATCGCTTAATGTGCAATTAAAGAGATTTTTAGTGGAAGAAGGAGAAAATAAAAATGTTTGATCGTTTGAAAAATGGAGAAAAAATTGCTCCAATCGTAAAAGAAGTAGAGAATCAGATTACAGAAGTACATAAACGTGCGGATGAAGTAATTGAAAGTAATCAGTTTCGTGTATTAGAAAGTTTTCGTAAACATAAAATTAGTGACTCGCATTTTATCCCGACGACAGGTTATGGTTATGATGATATTGGCCGTGATACGTTAGAAAAAGTGTATGCTGATGTATTTGGGGCGGAAGCTGGACTTGTTCGTCCGCAAATTATTTCAGGTACTCACGCTATTTCTACAGCGTTATTCGGTATTTTACGTCCAGGAGATGAGTTATTGTACATTACTGGGAAACCGTATGATACGTTAGAGGAAATCGTTGGTGTGCGTGGGAAAGGTGTAGGTTCATTTAAAGAATATAATATTGGTTACAATGCAGTTCCGCTAACTGAAGGTGGGCTTGTTGATTTTGAAGCTGTTGCAGCAGCGATTCATAGTAATACGAAAATGATCGGTATTCAGCGCTCAAAAGGTTATGCTACTCGTCCATCGTTTACTATTTCTCAAATTAAAGAGATGATCGCGTTTGTTAAAGAAATTAAACCTGATGTTGTTGTGTTTGTAGATAATTGTTATGGGGAGTTTATTGAAGAGCAAGAGCCGTGTCATGTTGGTGCAGATTTAATGGCGGGTTCGCTTATTAAAAACCCAGGCGGGGGAATTGTAAAAACTGGTGGTTACATTGTCGGTAAAGAACAGTATGTTGAAGCGTGTGCATATCGTTTAACATCTCCGGGAATTGGTGCGGAAGCTGGAGCGTCTTTATACAGTCTGCAAGAAATGTATCAAGGGTTCTTCTTAGCGCCACATGTTGCAGGACAAGCGCTGAAAGGTGCAATTTTTACAGCTGCGTTTTTAGAAAAGTTAGGAATGAACACGTCACCAGCGTGGAATGCACCAAGAACAGACTTAATTCAATCTGTTCAATTTGATGATAAAGACCGTATGGTTGCCTTCTGCCAAGCGATTCAATATGCATCTCCAATTAATTCGCATTTTACTCCGTATGCAAACTATATGCCAGGTTATGAAGATGATGTAATTATGGCGGCGGGAACATTTATTCAAGGTGCAAGTATTGAATTGTCTGCTGATGGTCCGATTAGACCACCGTATGTTGCATATGTGCAAGGTGGATTAACGTATTCGCATGTTAAAATTGCGATTTGTTCTGCGATTGATGAATTGATTGAAAAGAATTTATTAACAATTTCTTAAAGGGGAGCTGTCGATATCGGCAGCTTTTTTCGTATAAAAGTAACGATTTCTGCGATTAGAAAAAAGAATGAAAAAATTCATAAAAAATCATGTAAGAAAAGCTAACATCTATTGACACTAAACATAACATGTTATAAAATGAGAAGCAGTTAAGGCGAAGGAGGAACTGAAAAATGAAAGAAGATAGACGTTCTGCCCCGCTGTTTCCAATTGGTATTGTTATGGATTTAACACAATTGTCTGCACGTCAAATTCGCTACTATGAAGAGCATAATCTTGTTTCTCCAACCCGTACAAAGGGGAATCGTAGATTATTTTCATTTAACGATGTAGATAAGTTGTTAGAGATTAAAGATTTGTTAGATCAAGGCTTGAATATGGCTGGTATTAAGCAAGTGTTACTAATGAAAGAAAATCAAACAGAAGCAGTGAAAGTAAAAGAAGAAACGAAAGAAATTTCAAAAACTGAGCTTCGCAAAATACTTCGAGATGAATTACAACATACAGGTAGATTCAATCGAACTTCATTGCGACAAGGTGACATTTCAAGATTTTTTCACTAAAGATAACTGATTCTGAAGGCGATTAGAGGGACTAAGGAGGAATTTATAATGTCTAGATACACAAAAGAAGATATTTTCCGTTTGGCGAAAGAAGAGAATGTAAAGTATATCCGTTTACAATTTACGGACCTTTTAGGGGTAATTAAAAACGTAGAGATTCCAGTGAGACAATTAACGAAAGCTCTTGATAACAAAATGATGTTTGATGGATCTTCGATTGAAGGTTTCGTACGTATTGAAGAATCTGATATGTATTTATATCCTGATTTAGACACTTGGGTAATTTTCCCTTGGACAGCTGAAAAAGGTAAAGTAGCTCGACTAATCTGTGATATTTACAATGCAGATGGCACTCCATTTGATGGAGACCCACGTAACAACTTAAAACGTGTGTTAAAAGAAATGGAAGCTTTAGGATTTTCAGACTTCAATCTTGGACCAGAGCCAGAATTCTTCCTATTTAAGGTTGATGAAAAAGGAAATCCAACATTAGAATTAAACGATAACGGTGGATACTTCGACCTTGCGCCGATGGATCTAGGGGAAAACTGTCGTCGTGATATCGTTCTTGAACTTGAAGAAATGGGATTTGAAATTGAAGCATCTCACCATGAGGTTGCTCCAGGGCAGCATGAAATTGACTTTAAATATGCAAATGCAATTCGCTCATGTGATGACATTCAAACATTCAAACTTGTTGTAAAAACAATTGCTCGTAAACATGGTTTACACGCAACATTTATGCCGAAACCACTATACGGTGTGAACGGTTCAGGTATGCACTGTAACTTATCATTATTTAAAAATGGTGAGAACGTATTCTTTGATGCAAACGGTGACTTACAACTAAGTGATGATGCTCGTCACTTCATCGCAGGTATTTTAAAACATGCACCAGCATTTACAGCGATAGCAAATCCAACTGTAAACTCATATAAACGTCTAGTACCTGGATATGAAGCGCCTTGTTACGTAGCATGGTCTGCACAAAACCGTAGCCCGTTAGTACGTATCCCTGCATCTCGTGGTATTAGTACACGCGTAGAAGTACGTAGTGTTGACCCAGCTGCAAACCCATATTTAGTAATGGCTACATTATTAGCTGCAGGTCTTGATGGAATTAAAAACAAATTAACTCCACCAGCTGCAGTAGACCGTAACATCTATGTAATGACAAAAGAAGAGCGCGAAGAAGCAGGTATCGTTGACTTACCAGCAACATTAGCGCAAGCGTTAGTTACATTACAATCTAATGAAGTAGTATGCGGTGCACTAGGAGAACACTTACTTGAGCACTTCATCGAAGCGAAAGAGATTGAGTGGGATATCTTTAGAACACAAGTTCACCAATGGGAACGCGATCAATATATGTCTCTTTACTAAGAGGCTTGAACCCTTGATACAACTCGTATCAAGGGTTTTTTAATTCCCTATTATTACAATTTTATATGGTTGCAAAATGAAAAACAGCCACATAAAAGCCAATAATTAATAACAAGTAGTGATATCATAGAAAAACATTATCAGATAAATGTAAGTTTTATATAATTTGTGAAATGAAAAAGCCTTGATACTACGGTATCAGGGCTTTTTTAGTGAAGTTATTGGATATGTTAACTACTAGATAATGGATTGTTTTTGGTTATTTTGAATCATGTTACTAAGAAAATCTTTTCAAAAGAATTGATCTTATCTTTTTTAATCACTTGTGCTAAAACTTAATAATTCTTTACTGCCTTGTACAACGCGAGCGATGATTTTTATGTCCTCATCTGCAAGGCTATAAGTTTGTGGCTTGTGAATCAGATTATTACTCAATGATATTAACGTAATGATGCTCAGTTATAACACAGTCTTATTCAGAATTTCGTTAGTTCATTTTCTAAATTTAAGGAATAAATATAGCTTAGTACCTTGCAATAAACAATACTAAGTGGTATATTATGGATAAATCAGGTACCGTGTATTGAACAGTACTAAGATAGGGAAGGAGGATGGCACTTGAACGTTCAGTTTAAAAAAGGTGTGCTTGAACTTTGTGTATTAGCACTTGTAAAACGTAAAGATAGTTACGGTTATGAACTTGTTCAGCAAATCTCTAATAAATTTTTAATATCGGAAGGATCAGTATACCCTTTATTACGTCGTTTGACGAAAGAAGGGTATTTTCAAACGTATTTAAAGGAATCTACGGAAGGGCCACCTCGTAAATATTATCAATTAACAGAGCGAGGGGAGACGCAATTTCATTTGTTAGTAACAGAATGGCGTGATTTTGCGAAAGGGGTACAAGAAATTATTGAAGGGGTGGAATGGGATGAGTAAAGAAGGGTTTCTTAAAGAATTATCAAGTTATCTTAGAAAGTTACCAGAGGAAGAGAGGCAAGATATTTTATTGGATTATGAAGAGCACTTTCAGTTTGGACTAGAAGAGGGGAAAACTGAATCAGAAATAATTCAGGGCCTTGGTTCTCCGAAAGTAATCGCAAAAGAGTTACTTGCGATGTATCGCTTCGATGAAATGAAAAAAAATCCATCGACTTCAAATGTGACAAGAGCTGTTATGGCAGCGATTGGACTTAGTTTGTTTAATTTTATTATTGTGTTAGGCCCGTTAGTCGCAATTGTTGCTTTTATATTTTCTTTTTGGATTGGTGGTATTGCTAGTGTAGTAACACCATTTTTCGTTATTGGAAAAGTATTTATGGGTACTTTTATATGGTTGGATCTTTTCGTTAGTATAACGTTTGTTGGAGTAGGTTTATTGTTATGTATTATCGCTTTTTATAGTACAAAGTGGTTTAAGAGATTGTGTGTACGATATGTAATATGGAACTTCAAAATGATAAAAGGAGAGTAAATGATGAAAAAACTATTTTTAATCGCTATCGCTTGTATCATTATTGGAGTAATAGGAATTTCCCAAACATATGAAAAAGCAGTACAAACTGCTGAAAAAGGCGATAAAGAAGATGTAATTAAAAACGAAACATTAAAAAATATAGAAGTTAAGTTAGATGCCGGAGATATTGTTATCCAAAAATCTCCTGATTCTTCTTTTTATGTAAAGCAATCAGGAGATGTACGTAAACAAGAGATTCGTATTGCAGAAGATGGTGACACATTAAAAATTATTGGGGAAAGAGAAAAAGGTGCTTCATTTGATTTTTCTTTTTATGATTTTAGGTTTCAAACGTCTAAATTGACTCTCCTTGTGCCCGAACGCTCTTATCAAGATGTAAAAGTAAATTCATCTGCTGGACAAATCGAAATGAGTGATGTGAAAAGTGATAGCGTAAGTGTTAGAACACTTGCTGGAGAAGTAGAGTTGAAACAAGTAACGGCTAAGAATGTGGAAGGATCGACAAAAGCTGGTGAGGTGGAACTTTAAGAAGGTATTAGGGAAAGTGACCGCAAAAACAAAAAGTGGGGAAATAAATATTCAAGATCATGATTCCAAGTATAATCTAGAAGCAAGTTCAACTGAGGGAGACATAGATATTACTTTATCGGAAAAACCACAAGATGCGGTAATTACTGGGCAAAGTGCTGCCGGAGATGTAACAATTTTTAATGAAGAAAATAATAACGTAACAATTGGCAATGGTAGTAAAAAGATTAGCGGTAAAACGGCTGCGGGAGATGTGACGATTGAAACTCGTTAATAAGAAATAGAATGTATGGAAATCTATCAAAATACAAAAAAGAAGATAATTACCGTATATAAATAAGGTAATTATCTTCTTTTTATTATTTTTAATGTAAATCACGATATACGCCAATTACTTTCCCGATAACTGACACTTGTTTTAAAATGATAGGTTCTAATGAAGAGTTTTCTGGTTGTAGACGGAAATGGTCTTTTTCTTTATAGAAACGTTTAACAGTTGCTTCGTTATCTTCTGTTAAAGCGACTACAATTTCACCATTATATGCAGACTGTTGTTGGCGAACAACAACTAAATCTCCATCGAAAATACCAGCTTCAATCATACTATCTCCAGAAATACGTAACATGAACACTTGGTCTGCTCCAGCAACAATACTAGCTGGAAGTGGGAAATGTTCCTCTACGCTTTCAACCGCTGTAATTGGTAAACCGGCAGTAACTTTTCCGACAATTGGAACTTGAATAACAGATTGTGTTTCCGTATCCATTCGGTCTTCACCTAAAATTTCAATGGCACGTGGTTTTGTTGGATCGCGTCGAATGTATCCTTTTTCTTCTAATCGTGATAAATGTCCGTGCACTGTAGAACTAGAAGCGAGGCCGACTGCTTGACCAATTTCACGTACGGAAGGTGGATATCCTTTTTCTTGTACTTTTAGCTTAATAAAGTCGAGAATGTCTTGCTGGCGTTTCGTTAACTTTTCCATGTTTTCTAACACCTCGTTTTCTTTCATTTTTCTTATTAATAAGTATAACATGTGAAAAAACATTCTACAAACATAAGTTCGAACAAATGGCGGATTTATGTTACACTATAGGGAAATAATAGGGAGAAAGAGGGGTTCAAAATGAATGCAATTATTTATGCACGTGTGAGTACAACGAAAGAAGCGCAAGAAACATCATTATTACGTCAAAAAGATGAATTATTGCATTTAGCTGAGCGCTATCAAATGAATGTTACTAAGGTGATTGAAGAGCAGGCTAGTGGATATACAATTGAACGTGACGGTATATTAGAGGTGCTGGATACAATTCGAGACGAACAAATTGATGTGTTACTTATACAAGATGAAACGCGCCTTGGTAGAGGAAATGCGAAGATCGCATTAATGCATTGTTTACATAAAGAAGGCATAAAAGTATATACGCATACACATAATGGTGAATTACAATTGTCGGATTCTGATTCGATGGTATTAGATATTATTGGTATTGTTGAAGAATATCAAAGAAAGATTCATAATTTGAAAATTAAACGAGGTATGCAACGTGCAGTAGAAAAAGGTTATCGTCCAGAAAATAATTTAAAAAATCGTCATTTAAGTGTAGGAAGAGAGAAAAAAGAAGTGCCAATTGAGGAAATTGTACGTTTGCGAAAAAGTGAACTCACGTTTGAAGAAATTGCAGCAACATTACGTGGATTTGGTCATAATGTTTCAAAGGCGACTGTACATCGTAGATATGTAGAGTATACGAAGCAATTGCTTGATAAAGAAGAGTAACTATTGTATGATAATAATCAGTTTTGATTAGAAGGGGGATTCGAGATGATTAATCACGAACTCGTTGAACGCATTAACTTCTTAGCGAAAAAAGCAAAAGCTGAAGGTTTAACTGAAGAAGAGCAACGTGAGCGTCAATCGCTACGTGAACAATATTTAAAAGGATTTCGTCAAAATATGTTAAACGAACTTAAAGGAATTAAAGTTGTTAACGAAGAAGGTACAGATGTTACACCGACGAAATTAAAAGCTTTAAAAAAGCAAGATAATGCAAAATTAAATTAAAAGATGGGCGAAGCCCATCTTTTTTTATTTGTAAAAATCGTTATTTAATAACTTTCCAGTTGTTATTAACGGTTGCTTCTATCGTTTTATGTTCCAATATATAATTAGCGATAAGTTCAGACATATCTGTGGGTATATCTTTTACTACCGGTTTGTTTTGAAACATAAAGAAATTTCCCCCGCCACTTGCACGATAATTATTCATTACAACTTCATATTCTTCATTCATATTAAGAGGAGCACTGTTATGCTGTAAAGATTCTACTCTTTCACCAATTGGTTTTGAAATGTTTAATACATATGAAATCCCTTCCCACATATCATAATTATAATGTTGTGGTTTTGGTTCTATGTAGGTAGGACTTACGATGATGGATCCATCTGTTTTTAATGTGAAATAAGAAGCAGAGAGTTCAAGAGCGGCTTTTATATCAGCTCCAGTTATTCTAATTACTTTTAATGTGTTTGGATAAATATAATTAGAAACGATGTCACGCATTGTTACATGTTCCGGGAAACCTGGAGATGTATTATGGAACAAACTTGTACAAGAAATTGATACCTTAGCTATATCCATCTGTATTTTATTTATGAATTCGATAAAAGGATGATCGTGCAAACGAGTTTGCATAGCATCTGAAATTTGCATGTCCCCCTGAATGATTCCAATAGGTTGATCAAGCCACTTTTGTGTTTTCTCTTCGTAATCGGCTACCAATGAAAGTACATCTTGGTCCGCTTCAATTCCTTGTACAGATAATAATTCAGAAGAGCTCTCTTTTTTTACCCATTTACGTTTCGTTTTTTCGAATGTTACTTTTACTTTGCCGACTGAGTGTCCATTGCATCCGGTCTGTAAAATTGTTACACCGTTAGCCATTGTGTGAGAAATTTCTCGGTGTTGATGACCTGTTAGTAAAAGATCTATGCCTTCAATTTCATGGCACATTGCATATCCTTGGTTTTCACCTGTTAACACGTCAGTAGGTTCCCCGGTTTGTAAATCTTTTTCAAATCCACCGTGATAGGCTACGACTAATAAATCGGGTTTCTCATGTTCGCGAATATAAGAAACCCATTTTTTTGTAGTCTTTAATGCATCTTCAAATAGTAAATCTTTAATGTGATGGGCCTGTTCCCAATTTGGGATGTAATGTGTTGTTACCCCTAAAATAGCGATTTTTATATTGGATTCAATCTGTTTGATTAAATAAGGTTTTCCGAAATAGGGTTTGTTTATGTTTTTATCTAATATGTTTGCTGATAGGTACGGGAAGTTCGCAGTAGTCACAGCATTATTTAATATATTCATCCCGTAATTAAATTCATGATTGCCGATAATTGCAGCGTCATATTGTAAGTAATTCGCTAATAAGGACATTGGATTTTTTTTGTTTTTTTCGTATGTAACGTAATGATAAGTAAATGGTGTTCCTTGAATAAAGTCGCCATTATCAATTAAAAGAACGTTTGTATTTTGGGAACGTTCTTTTTTTATAAGAGTAGAAATTTTAGCTAAACCAAGTTCTGCTGGGGAGTTATCTTGGTAGTGAATAGGATAAACAGTGCCATGTATATCGCTTGTTAATAAGATGTTTAAAGTTACAGTTTGATTTTGTTCCAATATGACTCACCTTTTCTATTGTTATCTTCCAATTAATCATATCAAATATGTGAAGTGAATTTTGATGTGAATGTATAGAATGTGTAAAGATTCTGTAAATACCCAATTGTGTATCAAAATATGTGATATATTTCTTCATGTTTACGGAAGGTTATTTTATAACAAGAAAAATGGAGGCATTAATATGTTGAAAAAAGTTTTTGCAATGAGTACAACAGTTGTACTAGCGGCCGGATTATTAAGTGGCTGCGGGACGAAAGAGTCCAGTGCAAGTAAAAATGAAGATACGAAAAAAGGTTATGTACCAAAGACCTTAAATGTTCAATTTGTTCCTTCTCAAAATGCGGATACGTTAGAGGCAAAGGCAAAACCATTGGAAAAGCTATTAAGCGATAAATTAAATATTCCGGTAAAAGTTAGTATTTCAACTAACTACAATACAATTGTAGAAGCGATGGCATCTAAACAAGTAGATGTAGGATTTTTACCGCCAACAGCGTACGTATTAGCACATGAAAAGAAGGCTGCAAATGTAATTTTGCAAGCACAACGTTTTGGAGTAGAGGATGAAACAGGAGCTCCTACAAAAGATTTAGTAGATTATTATAAATCTGAGTTTGTTGTTAAAAAAGACTCTAATATAAATAGTGTAAAAGATTTAAAAGGTAAAAAAATTGGTTATCAAGATGTAACATCATCAGCAGGATATGTATGGCCTGCAGCTGTTCTATTAAAAGAGGGAATTGATCCGCTAAAGGATGTGAAACCTGTTACATTAAAAGGGCATGATCAGTCACTTATTGCTCTTTTAAATGGTGATGTAGATGCAGCTGTTGTATTCCAAGATGCTCGTAATATTGTAAAAAAGGATTATCCGAATATATTTGATCAAACGAAAATAGTGAAATTTACTGAGAAAATTCCGAACGATACAATTTCTGTACGCTCGGATTTAGATGCAGAGTGGAGCAAGAAATTACAAGATGCTTTCATTGAAATTGGAAAAAATGAGGAAGGCCGTAAAATCATTAAAGAAGTATATTCTCATGAAGGATATATTAAATCTGATGATAGTAAATTTGATATTGTTCGTGAATATGGAAAGACAGTGAAGACGCAATAATACATAGTGAAATGGCGGCTAGCTGGAAGGTGTGAGATTTCAGTTAGTTTGCCGTTTTTTAGTTATTGATAATACATTGAAAGTAGGTAAGATGTGTGATAGAGTTTCGAAATGTTTCCAAAATGTATCCGAATGGCACAAGGGGATTGAATAATATAAATTTAAAGATTCAAAAAGGTGAGTTTATTGTAATGGTCGGATTATCCGGAGCTGGAAAATCTACACTTCTCAGATCCGTAAATCGTCTTCATGAGATTACCGAAGGAGAAATCATTATTGAAGGTGAGTCTATTACTTCTGCGAAAGGAAAAGGATTAAGGCGTATGCGCCGGGATATCGGTATGATCTTCCAAAGTTTTAACCTTGTAAAGCGATCAACAGTATTAAAAAATGTATTAGCTGGTCGTGTTGGATATCATTCTACATTACGTACAACGTTAGGTTTGTTTCCGAAAGAAGATGTGGAGCTCGCATTTCAAGCATTAAAAAGAGTGAATATTTTAGAAAAAGCATATGCGCGTGCTGATGAATTATCAGGAGGACAACAGCAACGTGTATCGATAGCTAGAGCATTGGCGCAAGAAGCAAAAATCATATTGGCAGATGAGCCTGTTGCATCGTTAGATCCACTTACGACAAAGCAAGTGCTAGATGATTTGAAAAAAATTAATGAAGATTTTGGAATCACGACAATTGTAAATTTACATTCTATTGATTTGGCTAGACAATATGCGACACGCATTATCGGATTACATGCAGGAGAAATTGTTTTTGACGGTTTAGTAGAAGAAGCAACGGATGAAAAATTTGCTGAAATTTATGGGGACGTTGCTCAGAAAAGCGAATTATTAGAGGTGGCAGTAAAATGAATGACGTGACGATATATTCAAATGAAATACCGAAGCCGCCGAGTAAATTGAAACATATGTTAACGTTTATTTTAGTTATTTTAATGCTGTGGAGTAGTAGTGTACAAGTAGATGCATCATTTTCAAAATTGGTAGACGGTTTTCCAAATATCGTAGATCTATTGAAAGAAATGGTGCCACCTGATTGGAGTTATTTTCAAGTTATTACAACAGCGATGTTAGATACAATACGTATGGCGATTATTGGGACGACCTTAGGAGCGATTTTAGCTATTCCACTTGCATTGTTTGCAGCAAGTAATGTGTTTACTAACACATTTTTATACAGTCTAGCTCGAATGATTTTAAATTTTATACGAACAATACCAGATTTATTATTGGCGGCTATTTTCGTAGCGATTTTTGGAATTGGGCCACTTCCAGGTATTTTGGCTCTTACTTTTTTTTCAATTGGACTTGTAGCGAAATTGTTGTATGAATCAATTGAATCAATTGACCCTGGCCCACTAGAAGCGATGACAGCTGTAGGGGCTACTAAGGTACAATGGATTGTTTATGGAGTCATTCCACAAGTAAAAGCACACTTTGTTTCCTATGTACTATATACATTTGAGGTGAATGTACGTGCAGCGGCTGTTCTAGGTTTAGTAGGAGCAGGTGGTATTGGACTATATTATGATCGTACACTTGGATTTTTACAATATCAACAAACTGCTTCTATAATTATCTATACCCTTATTGTTGTTTTGTTAATTGACTACATTAGTACATTGTTGCGGGAGAAACTATAATGAATAGAACGACGATGATTGTGCCAAAACCGAAGAAACCGAGTATATATCGCTGGATTATTTTAATAGCACTTACAGTTGTATATGTATGGGCCTTTTCAGGAGTACCATTAGAAGGGATAAAGGACACAGCAGGTGAAATCACGAAAGCAATTATGACAGGGATATTAAATCCAGACTGGTCGTATGTATCTTTGCCAGATGGTGAAGATTTATTGCATGGATTAATTGATACGTTGGCAATTGCGATATTAGGTACATTTATTTCTGCATTTTTATCTGTTCCGTTTGCCTTCTGGGCGGCAACGAATATGAGTAGTGGAAAATTAACTTCAGGATCTGGGAAATTTGTACTTAGTTTTGTTCGTACGTTTCCTGAATTAGTTATGGCTCTTTTATTTATAAAAGCTGTTGGTCCAGGCTCTTTTGCAGGAGTATTAGCTTTAGGATTACATTCTATTGGAATGTTAGGGAAACTATATTCAGAAGGAATTGAAAACATAGATAAAGGACCGACGGAAGCGTTGCTAGCAACAGGAGCAAACCGTTTTCAAATACTTTGGTATGCAGTGTTACCACAAGTGTTACCAGATTTTCTATCGTATACGTTATACAGATTTGAAATTAATGTACGATCCGCTGCGATTTTAGGGGTTATTGGAGCAGGAGGGATTGGTACCCCTTTAATTTTTGCGCTGAGTTCACGGAATTGGTCTCGTGTTGGGATTATTTTATTAGGTATTATTTTAATGGTAATTATAATTGATTTGATTTCAAGTTCGATTCGGAAACGGATTGTTTAACTTATTTGAAAAGCATCGAAGTTAGATGCTTTTTTATGTTTTTAAAAACGTATTTAAAAAAGTAAGTATAGAAGAAATTTGTATAAATATACAGATAATTCTCTTTCTTTTTAAAATAAAAATAATGAAAAAGTATGTCATATTGAATGCCCATACATTCCCGGAAACATTGATTTTTTTATAAAAAATCAAAAAAATATCAACATATTTGTCGATACATGTTGTATAATCTTGCGTGGGAAGCTATCATATAAATGTATAAAACGTTTACTAATATAAGCGAAGGGAAGAATAGCATGTCACATTCAATCGAACAACTTTCTATCAACACGATTCGCACATTATCCATCGATGCGATTGAAAAAGCAAACTCTGGTCACCCAGGAATGCCAATGGGTGCAGCACCAATGGCTTATACATTATGGACTCAATTTATGAAACACAATCCAAATAACCCAACGTGGTTTAACCGTGATCGTTTCGTATTATCTGCAGGTCATGGTTCAATGTTATTATACAGCCTACTTCACCTATCTGGTTATGATGTAACAATGGATGACTTAAAGAACTTCCGTCAATGGGGAAGCAAAACTCCAGGACATCCTGAGTACGGTCATACAGCTGGTGTAGATGCAACGACTGGTCCACTTGGACAAGGTATTGCAACTGCTGTAGGTATGGCAATGGCTGAAAGACATTTAGCTGCTAAATATAACCGTGATGCGTATAATGTAGTAGATCATTATACATACGCTATTTGTGGTGATGGAGATTTAATGGAAGGCGTTTCTGCTGAAGCATCTTCATTAGCTGCTCATTTACAATTAGGTCGCCTTGTTGTGCTTTATGATTCAAACGATATTTCATTAGATGGCGATTTAAATCGTTCATTCTCTGAAAGTGTAGAAGATCGTTACAAAGCATACGGATGGCAAGTAATCCGTGTTGAGGATGGAAACGATATTGAAGCAATCGCGAAAGCAATTGAAGAAGCGAAAGCTGACGAAAAACGCCCAACGCTAATTGAAGTAAGAACGACAATTGGTTTCGGTTCTCCAAACAAATCAGGAAAATCAGCTTCACATGGTTCTCCACTTGGTGTAGAAGAAACAAAATTAACGAAAGAAGCATATGCTTGGACTGCTGAGCAAGATTTCCACGTAGCAGAAGAGGTATACGACAACTTCCGTAAAACAGTACAAGATGTTGGTGAAACTACGCAAGCAGAGTGGAACACTATGCTAGGTGAATATGCACAAGCATACCCAGAATTAGCAAACGAATTCCAAGCAGCAATGAACGGTCAACTTCCAGAAGGTTGGGAGCAAAACTTACCAACTTATGAATTAGGATCAAAAGCAGCAACTCGTAATTCTTCTGGTGCTGTAATTAATGCAATTGCAGAGTCTGTACCATCATTCTTCGGTGGATCTGCTGACCTTGCTGGTTCTAACAAAACATACATGAATAACGAAAAAGACTTTACAAGAGATGATTACAGCGGTAAAAACATTTGGTACGGTGTACGTGAGTTCGCAATGGGTGCAGCAATGAACGGTATTGCATTACATGGCGGTTTAAAAACTTACGGTGGTACGTTCTTCGTATTCTCTGATTACTTACGTCCAGCAATTCGCCTTGCAGCATTAATGCAATTGCCAGTAACGTATGTATTCACACATGACAGTATCGCTGTTGGTGAAGATGGTCCAACACATGAACCAGTCGAGCAATTAGCAGCGCTTCGTGCAATGCCGAACGTTTCTGTTATCCGTCCAGCTGATGGTAACGAATCTGTTGCAGCTTGGAGACTGGCTTTAGAATCTACAAACAAACCAACTGCTTTAGTATTAACTCGTCAAGACCTTCCAACATTAGAAGGTGCAAAAGATGATACGTATGAAAAAGTAGCAAAAGGTGCATATGTAGTTTCTTCAAGCAAGAAAGAAACGGCTGATGTTATCTTACTTGCAACTGGATCTGAAGTAAGCCTAGCTGTTGAAGCTCAAAAAGCATTAGCAGCAGACGGTGTTGACGCAGCTGTTGTCAGCATGCCATCTATGGATCGTTTTGAAGCTCAAACTGCAGAGTACAAAGAATCTGTATTACCAAAAGCAGTAACAAAACGTTTCGCAATCGAAATGGGTGCTACATTCGGATGGCACCGTTACGTAGGTCTTGAAGGAGATGTGTTAGGTATCGATACATTCGGTGCTTCTGCTCCTGGTGAGAAGATTATGGAAGAGTATGGATTTACTGTAGAGAACGTTGTTCGTAAAGTAAAAGAAATGCTTTAATGATTTCAGAAAAATCTCTCCGGCATGGAGAGATTTTTCTATGTAAATGAGTTTTTTCGACAGAAAAAGTTTTTTATCTCTCCGCAGTCAGACAATCATTGCAAATTTTCTTATATATAATGAAGAGAAAAGGTTGTCCAGATTGGGAGGGGAAAAATGAAAACGTATGAATTGTATTTAATTCAAGAGGATATTGCGAAATCTTATTTTGGTCGTGAATATTTGTTTTTTGATTTATTTGCTCGATTTTCAGAATCTGGGTCCCTTTCGGAGAAAAAAGTGTTATATAAACAAATGATGTATATAACAAAACCATTGCAAGTAATGAAAATTCATCATAAATTAGAACAAGCTTTGCGCGTTCTTGGTAAATATGATAGAACACATCATACACATACACTTTATACGGGAGCGGAGTACGGTGAAATAATGGTGAAACCGCACTATATTCGCATGAATACCTCTGGAAATGTCTCTATGGAAACGACTTTCTTTGAGGTGTTAAGAAAGTGTGAATTAACATTTTTAGCTATGGATTATGAAAATACAAAGTACGGATGGCTGAATCCTCTAAAACAAGTACGAACATATGTGTAAAAAATGTCGAATTGTATCTTGTCTTATTGAAAAGGTTTTAGTACACTGTAAGGTAGACAACATGAAGGAGGAAAATATATGCCAATTTGGTTAGGTATTCTAGTGGGCGTAGTAGCACTAGTAGCAGGCGTGGCGTTAGGATTTTTCATTGCCCGCAAATACATGATGAATTACTTACAAAAAAATCCACCAATTAACGAACAAATGTTAAAAATGATGATGATGCAAATGGGACAAAAACCTTCCCAAAAGAAAATCAATCAAATGATGAGCGCAATGAACAAGCAACAAATGAAATAAGCGCTAAAAGACACTCGCTAAGAGTGTCTTTCTTTTTGTTAGTTACAGTTTTTAAAACTTTTAAAAATTCTGTATTTTTGATAAACTGAAAACATCGCTCATTTTAAGGGAGGAGGAAAAAAATGAAAGTGTTTATGAATTTAGCGTGGTTTTTTAAACAAGAAAAACGAGCATACATAACCGGAATTATTTTATTATTTGGCGTTGCACTTTTAGAACTTGTAGCACCAAAAGTAATTGGAATCGTTGTAGATGAAATTAATGATGGAACATTGACGACCAATAAGTTACTAAATTGGGTTGTACTATTAGTAATTGTAGGTATTACGATGTACATATTACGTTACATATGGCGTATTATGATTTTCGGGTCTTCGTTAAAATTAGCTCGCCAATTACGAAAAAATTTATATGAACATTTTACAAAGATGAGTCCATCTTTCTATCAGTCAAATCGAACAGGTGATTTAATGGCACATGCGACCAATGATATTCAAGCGATCCAGCAAACTGCTGGAGCGGGTGTTTTAACGCTTGTTGATTCATTAGCTGTTGGGGGATGTGTACTCGTAGCGATGGGTTTTACAATTAGTTGGAAGTTAACATTGTTAAGTTTAATTCCGATGCCGATTGTAGCCATTTCGACAAATTATTATGGAACGTTATTACATAAAAGGTTTCATAAAGCACAGCAATCGTTTTCGGAAATTAATGATAAAGTGCAAGAGAGTATGAGTGGAATGAAAGTGATTCGATCGCTTGGGCAAGAGAAAGAAGATTTGCAGGCGTTTCGAAAAAAATCAGAAGATGTTGTGCATAAAAATGTGTTAGTTGCACGTATTGATTCGTTATTTGATCCGACAATCGCTCTTATCGTTGGATTTTCTTTTTTAATTGCAGTATGTTACGGATCGGTATTAGTTGTAAGAGGTGAATTAACAGTAGGTGATCTCGTTACATTTACGACATATTTAGGTACCCTCGTTTGGCCAATGTTAGCGTTTGGATGGTTGTTCAATATTATGGAGCGTGGGCGTGCTTCATATGACCGTGTAGAAAAAATTCTTTCACAAAAATCAGATGTAGTAAATAGAGAAAATGCTGTACATACGATAGCGAGCGGTAATGTTTCGTTTGCTGTTGATTCATTTTCGTATAAGAAAAATGAACTGTTACATTTAAACGATATTCACTTTGATTTGAAGAAGGGCGAAACACTAGGAGTTGTAGGACGTACAGGTGCAGGGAAAACGACTTTATTAAAATGTTTAATCCGTGAGTATGATCATTTTAATGGTGAATTAAAAGTTGGGGAGCGAGATATTCGAGATTTAACACTTCATGGTGTCCGTTCTGCTATTTCATATGTGCCGCAAGATCATTTTTTATTTTCAGCAAGTATTGGTGAGAATATTGCCTTTGGAAAGGCGGATGCTACATATAATGAAATTACCGAAGCTGCGGATATTGCTTGTATTCATAATGATATCCTCCAATTTTCAGAAGGATATGAAACAGTAGTAGGGGAAAGAGGCGTTTCGTTATCTGGTGGTCAAAAACAGCGAATCTCTATTGCTCGTGCTTTATTAACAAATGCTGAAATTTTAATTTTGGATGATTGTTTATCAGCGGTAGATGCAAAAACAGAAGAGACAATTTTAAGTGCCTTAAAGAGGGAAAGAGCAGGGAAAACGACGATTATTACTGCACACCGATTAAGTGCAATTCAGCATGCCAATCTTATTCTTGTTGTTGATGAAGGTAGAATTGTACAAAGAGGTACACATGAGGAATTAATGAAGGAAAACGGCTGGTATAAAGAAATGTATGAAAGTCAGCAATTAGAAGCTTTAGTTGAGAAAGGAGGCGTATGATGGTAGAGAAGAAGCGAAGTGATTTAAGTAGATTGCTTTCTTATATGAAGCCATATAAAGGGTTGCTATCTTTAGCATTTATCTTTTTAGTTGGTGCGACAGTAACGGAAATGATGGGGCCTTTTTTAATTAAACAATTCCTCGATGAACACCTAGTACCGCGGGATTTTGAACGATCAGCACTCGTTACTTTATTTGTAATTTACATAGTTGCTCATTTATTAAAAGTATTATTTACGTATTTAAATCTATTGTACTTTCAGAACATTGCTTTTAAGATTGTTCAAGATATGCGAGTTGAAGTATATGAACATGTTCAAAAGCTATCATTAAGTTTCTTTGATCGTACGCCAATTGGTACGCTCGTATCTCGTATAACGAATGATACGGAAGCGATTAAAGATTTTTATGTCAGTGTATTATCAACATTTGTGAAAAATGTAGTCTTTTTAGTAGGTATTTTAATAGCGATGTTTTTATTAGATGTAAAATTAGCGTTATTTTCTCTCGTATTAATTCCGATAATGTTCGCGATTATGGTATTATATCGCCGGAAAAGTGCAGCTTTTTATTTAGAAGTACGTAATCAACTAAGCGTGTTAAATGCAAAATTGAACGAGTCCATACAAGGAATGAATATTGTTCAAGTGTTCAGACAAGAAAAACGTATGAGAAAAGAGTTTGAAGAAGTGAATAATAAACATTATAGTGCAGGGCGACGTACATTGAAGTTAGACGCATTACTTTTACGACCAGCTACGGATTTAGTACATATTGTAGCTATTGCTTTAGTACTAGGTTTATTTGGGATTGATGCTTTAAAGAGCCCTGTTGAAGTAGGCGTTTTATATGCTTTTGTTAACTATATACATCGTTTCTTCCAACCTGTAAATGAGATGATGATGAAATTGTCCTTTTTCCAACAGGCACTTGTTTCGTCATCACGTGTATTTCATTTAATGGACGAGAAAGATTTAGCACCGGTTCAAAAAGGCAATGAGAATCCTCAAGTTGTGGATGGAGATATTGAATTTAAAAATGTTACTTTTTCGTATGATGGAAAGCGTGACGTTTTAAAAAATGTATCATTTCACGTGAAACAAGGGCAAACGGTTGCTTTTGTTGGGCATACTGGTAGCGGAAAAAGTACGATTATGAATTTGTTAATGCGATTTTATAATCTTAAGTCAGGAAATATTGTAATAGACGGTGTAGATTTAGAAAAATTTGAAGAACGAGAAATTAGAAAGAAAATAGGACTCGTATTGCAAGATGCATTTTTATTTGCTGGAAATGTAAAGCAAAATATTCGTATGTATAATGAAGAAATTACGGATGAAGAAGTAAAAGAAGCTGCTCGATTTGTGCAAGCGAATACGTTTATTGAAAAGTTACCAGAGCAGTATGAAACAGAAGTAGTAGAAAGAGGTGCAGCATTTTCAAGCGGTCAACGACAATTAATTGCTTTTGCTAGAACGATAGCAACGAATCCGAAAGTATTAGTATTAGATGAAGCAACAGCTAATATCGATACAGAAACAGAAGAGGCTATTCAAACAGCGTTGCAACAAATGCGAAAAGGTAGAACGACGATAGCCATTGCGCATAGGTTATCTACAATTCAAGATGCAGATCAAATTTTTGTGATGCATGATGGAGAGATAGTAGAAAGAGGAACACATCAAGAATTACTAAGTGAGCAAGGTTTGTATTATAATATGTACTTGTTACAAAATAAAGGGAGTTTGCAAAAGGCCTTGTAAATACAAGGTCTTTTTTATTTTGTATACAAAATATATTTACTCTTTGTTTCTATAGCATAAATGTCGTGTCCTCTTATGAAACTTGTACATATTGTATGTATACGAAGTAAAAAAATTGATAGGAGATTTTATATGCAAAACAGATCGAGTTCAAATGTTACGTTTATTGATGTGTCTCATTGGGAAGGGAATATTGATTGGAATGCAGTGAAGGCATCTGGAATTCCAGCAGCGTATGCAAAAGCGACAGAAGGTGTAAATTACATTGATCCTACTTTTACTAAAAATGTACAAGCAGCCCGAAGTGCGAATGTATTAATTGGTGCATACCATTTTGCACGTCCAGAACAAAATGATGCAATTTCAGAGGCGAAATATTTTGTGAGTATATTACAAAGTAACCAGACAGACTTAATGCCAGTTCTGGATTTAGAATCACCAAAAGATCCGAGTAATAGTAATTTAACTGGTAGCGCTATATCGAATTGGGCAAGAAGCTTCATAAATTATGTGAAACAGGCTACTGGAAAAGATGTAATGTTATATACAGGAGTTTGGTATATTAATGAGTTCGGAATTAGCGGATTAAGTGATATTCCACTTTGGATTGCTAAATACTCGAGTACACCGCCTGCTGATGCTGGTGGATGGACAGCGTGGACAGCATGGCAGTACACAGATTCTGGACAAATTTCAGGTGTAGGAAATTGTGATGTATCAGCTGCAGTTTCACTAGAAGCTTTACAAGGGAATGGAGCAAGTGGTGGAGGGAATGTTTCTCCGCCTAATAATGCAACTCCAGTGTACGGGGTTGCTATAATTAATGGAGATAATGTGAATTTGAGAAGTGGACCATCTTTGCAGTCTAGTATAATTCGCCAATTGAATCGTGGCGAAACATATGAAGTTTGGGGAGAACAAGATGGATGGCTTTGTTTAGGGACAAATCAGTGGGTATATAATGATCCGAGTTATATTCAGTATAAACATTATGTGGCGACTATTACTGGTGATAATGTAAATTTACGTGACGCTCCATCATTAAAAGGAAATGTTATAAGACAGTTACATCATGGTGAATCGTATCGAGTATGGAGTAAGCAAGATGGATGGCTTTGCTTAGGGACAAATCAATGGATATACTACGATCCAAGTTATATTCAGTATGGTGTACAATAGAGTGAAAATAAAAGGTGCCCCGTCAGAGGTGCCTTTTATCCCGCATTAACTGGCGGTAAGACCCCCACCTCAAAATTCAGCGGAAGCAAAGAAGTTAGGGGGGATCAATTGCCAGTAAACGCCCGATTGGTTCAACTAATAATCAGTGGGGAAGGAACAAAACCCCCACTGATTAAAGTTTCACTTTATTAAAAATATACAACTTTTACAAAGTCTATATCGAAACCATAGTATACTATAGTAGATATATTTTAAAAAATAATAGAAAATGAAATAAAGGGGTAAAAATATGAATTATGTGCTAATAGGTGCGGTTTTAATATTATTAGCTGTAGTATTTGTGCTGTTTTATAAAAATAAACAGTTAGAATCAGAGAGTCAGCAAGTAGAATTTGAAAAGAAACAAGCAATTGAAACGTATGAAAACGAAATTGCAGCTACGGTGATAGAGCATAAAGAACAACAAAATAATTTAAAAAATATGGAACAGAAAAAATACAATGATTTACAAGTAAGTGCAAATAGAGAAATTGAAAATATGCGTATGATGAAAAATCAATTAGCTATGCAACATAGTAAAGAACGTAGTGAAATACAAAATAAACATAATAACGAAATACATATGTTTCAAAAATTAATTGCAAATTTACGAGAATATACTAAAAACGGCGCTGAAATGAATACGTATGAAACATTACATTATATGAAGCGAGGATTCATAGAGCAAGGCATCATATTAGATGCTGAAATTGAAATCATGCCGAATGTTTTTATTAAAAATAATAGTGAAATAAACGATAATCGAATCCATCATCTCATCTTGTGCAAAACTGGTATTTATCTACTTGAGACGAAAGAATGGGAAGAGAAATTAATTCATGGTTTAACGAAAGAAAATGCTGGTATATATTCATTTATGATTGATGAAATGGGTAAGTATCAACAAGAAGTTGAAAAAGAAGAGACGTTTGAATATATAGTAGGTAAAGATTCGTCAACTATGCAAGTGAAAAATGAAGGAAATCCAGTATATAAGGCGAAGAAACTATCTCAAATTTTATACAATTGTTTGAAAGAAATGCAGGCTAATAGTATAAAAGAAAAGGTAAAACCAGTTGTATATTTTTATAATGAAAATGGAAAAGAAATAATAGATCTTTCTAGTGAGGAAACACCTAGATTAAAAGATCGGGAGCAAATTGTAACGTTCTTCAGAAATGAAATCTTAGCAGGGAAAGTAGTATATACAGTGCAAGAATTAGAACAGATTCGAGAAATGATTAGCCGGATGAATTATATAGTGAGTTAAAAGGGGAGATCTTTCTGAACGCTATGCTACGTGGCATTTTGTATGTCTATTTTTGTTTGTATATAGTAATGTACATTGTATTTATATTCGTCATTGATATGGTCCATATACCCTTAAGTGTAAGGAGCATTTTTGTAGTATTCATACCATTTGTTTTATTAGTCATGATTCAAAGGGCTATTTTATATGTTTCTAAAAATCGTAATGAAGAAAAGAAGCAAATGTTGGGGGTTTTAATAGTAGCACTCATACCATTAATAGTGTGCACTGTACAACTAAGTGTAAATGAATATACATCAAAGTTTAATCAAAATAGATGGTTAAATCATGCAGATAAGCGGGTACATATGGTAGATGATCTATTACAAAAATATAAATTAATAGGGAAATCAAATGAAGAAATTATCCAATTGTTAGGAGTTCCAACGGAAACGAGAAGTGGGGAAGAAGGAGTTACCACTTTGTATTATCTTGGGACTGAACGTGGCTTTATTCCAATAGATAGCGAACAGCTTGTTTTACAATTTGATAGAGATGGAAAAGTCATGTAATATACGGTGCATAAAGATTAAAGAAACGTAGAGGGAAGCTATATGTTATAGCTTCTTTTTTATTTTTCAATATGTCACGGAAGGGGGAGAAGGTTTTTGAGTGGAATAAGGAATGAAAGCGGAGGTGATGCATATATATAGATGCATTGGGTGATTATTAGTCCGATTGGTGAGGGGTAATAATTAATAAGTACGGACAAAAACCCCACTCATTAAAGTTTCACTTTATCATATTGTATAAATGAAAAGGAGGTAAGACGGTGAAAGCAATCCCGACTGATGTCCTGAGTAAAGAATTGATGGAAAGAGAAGGAGTTATCTCTATTACAGTAAAGGAATTTGAAAAGATAGAAGTAGCTGGAGTGGTGGTCGCTGGTCCAGCAGTTATTTTGATTAATCAAGATTAAGTACATATCATTGAAATAAAAAGCATCCATCTAGGATGCTTTTTATTTGTATGTAAGGATAAATATGATGGATAATTGTGTTACTGGAGGGAAAGTCTGTGGCAATAATTATAACAATGTTAGTAATGGGTATTTTATTAGGATTTGTTGGAGCTGGAGGAGCTGGGTTTATTATCGCGATACTCACTTTAGTATTCCAAATTCCTATTCATGTTGCTCTTGCAACATCTTTAACTGCAATGGCATTTACGACATTATCAGGTGTTGTAAGTCATTACCGTGAAGGCAATGTTGCACTTATTATAGGCGGGATTGTTGGGGGATTTGGCGCAATTGGCTCTTATATTGGTTCTAAATTTGGTTCACTTATACCAGCACATCTTCTTCATTGGTTTACAGCTGGGATGTTATTTTTATCGGCAATTTTTATGTTTATTAAATTAATTATGTTCCAAAACAAAGAAAAGTCGTCTTTATATAAACATAAAGAGTTTTCTGTGAACTACTTGTTGAAATGTGTATGCCTTGGATTAGTTACTGGAATGATGGCTGGTTCATTTGGGATTGGTTCTGCACCGTTTATTCAACTTGGATTAATGGTTCTATTGGGACTTACAATTCAGCAATCTGTAGGGACAACAATGCTTGTTATATTACCGATTGCAATTGGAGGCGGGATAGGATATAGTTCGGAAGGATATTTAGATTATATATTGTTATTACAAGTATTGATTGGGACCATGTTAGGGGCATACATTGGCGCGAAGTTTACAAATTATGCACCGCGAACGCTTTTGAGGTTTTCGATGATTATGACACCGGTTTTAGCTGGTTGTATGCTATTGATGGAATAAAGTGAAATTATAATCAGTAGGGGGTTACTGCTTACAAATAGCGGGATAAAATTAATATAGCAAACTATTAATATATTTTACGAATGAATTATATAGGTAATTCATATTTCCCATATAAAAGGATTTGTTTTAATATTATGAGTGTAAAGTTCGAGTATTCGAAGTACTACTTGAATTATATCCCTATCCCTTTTCTAAAAATGCGAACAAGTTTTGCCCTATTCTATTCAATAGTTAATTGCATAGAAATATATTGTTCGATGACCATTATGGAACGTACATAATGGGAAAATCCCGATCCTTAAAGAGGATGCCCCTAATCTTCATGTGAAAATATGATCGGATATGAAAGCTGACCAATTTATGGTCAGCTTTCTTTTTGTTCGAAATTTATTTCTTCTTTAATTTCTGTTTGCAATAATACAGTTTTTCCGAAGCGACGTTTGCATTCCGCGCGCACTTTTTCAAGGGCTAGTAGCTGAGTAGTGGCGGGAACTGTGACAATAGCTTGGCGAGGTTTTCGATTTTCTTCACAAAAGACACATTCCACAACATAATTAGAAATCATATTTTCATCCTTCCAGTTTTAATTTCTAAGAAGGGATTGTCTATGAAGTTGATGTAACTTTTCGTCATTGTTTTATTATTTTCCTCTTTTTTTCAAGGGGAAAATAATAAAGAAGGCGAATTTTAGTAGGGGAGGGATGTTTATGGAGAGATGGATAGGTAGTGCAGCGGTATGTGTAAATGAAAGAAATGAAGTTTTAATGGTACTGCAGGGCAAAGAGGGAGAAGAAAAAAGGTGGTCTGTCCCAAGTGGAGGACTTGAAAAGGGAGAGACACTAGAAGAATGTTGTATCAGGGAAGTTTGGGAAGAAACAGGTTACAATGTGGAAGTTGTAAATAAAATATATGAAAAAGAGGGTATTACATACGGTGTTCCAGTGTATGTCCATTATTATTTTGTTAAACAAATAGGCGGTAATATGAAAATCCAAGACCCTGATGAGTTAATACATGAAATTGCTTGGAAAGGGATACATGAAGTTGAACAATTGTGTTTAGCTTTTCCAGAGGATTATGAATTGCTGTGCCAATATATAGATAAAGAAGCAAGTATGTAAATACTTGCTTCTTTAATGTATCCAAGACAAGAAAAGCGGAACGATAACTAAACTAGCGCCTGCTGTTAAAAGCATAGATAAACTTGCAATTGTTCCTTCCACAGGACCGATTTCGAATGCTTTTGATGTACCGGTTCCATTTGCGCTTGTTCCTAACATAATACCTTTTGCGATTGCTGTTTTAATACGGCAAATACGTATGAGAGAAGGGCCGAGCAATGCTCCTGTTAAGGCAGTTAAAACGACAAATACAGCAGTTAATTGTGACATACCACCAATCATTTCTGAAATAGCCATTGCGATTGGTGTTGTTACGATATGTGGCGCTAAACTATGTTCTAGTGATGAATCAATTTGAAAATAATTTGCTAGTAGTGCTGAAGTAATGACTGATAAAAACGAACCGACAATGACATTAAGTAAGATAGCCATTCCATGTTTCTTTAATAAATCAAAGTATTTATAGATTGGCCATGCAAAAGCAACTGTTGCGGGTTTTAATAATTCAGTTAACCAGTGACCACCAGATTCATATGTTTCATAAGGTGTATCTAATCCGAGCAATAAAGCAATTAAAATAATGGGACAGACGAGAAGAGGAGAAAGTAGACTCCAATTCCAACGTTGATACATTTTTTTTGATAGCCAATATGTGAATAGTGTTAATAGTAAACAAAGAAATCCGATCATTGCGTTGATCCTTTCCGCTTTAGTAGCAATTCTGTTAAAAGTCCTGTAACTAAGGTAACGCAAAGAGTGCTAATCATAATAATTAAAATGAGATCGATTCCATATTGTGTTAGTGTATCTCTGTAACGTATGACAGCGACTGCAGAAGGGATGAAAAATAAAATAAGTTCTTTTAATAAAAAATCTGCTCCGTCCTGTATCCATTCTTTTTTAACTAGGTTAAATTTTAATGAAATTAATAATAAAAAAATACCGATTATACTTCCTGGAACTGGGAGGTGTGCCTGTTTTGCAATCCATTCACCTGTCCAAGCGAAACAAAATAGTAATAAAATTTGTCCGCTTAACTTCCACCATTTCATACAGTAACCACCTCTTTCTTTTTTTACATAAAAATTGTAAAAAAGAATTAACAATTTCTACTATACGTTCATTCAAAATATTTGTCTAATATATAAATTATATGTTATTAATATATTAGACATATTAATCGAAAGTGAAAAGGGTGTCCAAAAATGGAATTACGGCATTTGCAATATTTTGTTGTTGTGGCAGAAGAGTTACACTTTGGACGGGCGGCTGCTCGTTTACAAATGACACAACCACCACTTAGTCAACAAATACAGCAATTAGAAAAAGAAATGGGAGTTACATTATTTTCAAGAACGAAAAGAAAGGTTGAACTAACAGAAGCAGGAGAAATGTTTTTAAAAGAAGTAAAAAAGGCGTTTGAACAAATTGAAAAAGCAGTAGAAGTTGCACAAAGTGCGCAAAGGGGAGAAGTAGGATCACTTTCAATTGGTTTTGTAGGTGCGGCGATATATGATATTTTACCATCAATTGTTAGGGAATATAGAAAAAAATTTCCGAGAGTGTCTGTTGCATTACATGAATTGTCAACACCAGATCAAGTTCATGCACTTCATGATAACCGTATCGATATTGGCTTTTTACGTCCACCAATTCCAACACAATTATTAGAATTAGAGCCAATTCAAAGGTTATCTTGCACCTTATGTTTACCAAAGGCACATCCACTTGCAGAGAAAGATGAAATACATATAGAAGATTTACGAGATGAGCCGTTTGTATTTATTACGAGACCAGTATGGCCAGCTTTGTATGATACAATTTTATCTCTTTGCAGAGAAGTTGGATTTAGTCCGCGTATTGTACAAGAAGCAACAGAGTATCAAACAGTTATGGGGCTTGTAGCAGCAGGGATTGGAATTACAGTAATACCCGTGTCGGCAAATAAGTTATATAAAACAGAAGTTGTATATAAAGAGTTATATGATTCTAATTTTGTTGCAGAAATGTCAGTGGCTTACAAAAAAATGAATAGTAATCCAGAGCTACTAGAGTTTTTAAAAATTGCAAGAGAGAAGAAAAGAATAGAAGTAGAAGATGAGCAATAGTAGTAACAGAATATGGATTTAATTCAAATTCATAAAAGTACACCTTATTAAACAATAAAGCGGAAATGCAACTTAAGTTGCATTTCCGCTTTATTGTTCTTTTTTTAGCTCGATACTAAATAGATAAACGTGTTCATTTTCTTTTAAGAGTAGATCAATACCTGTTTCTTCATCAATGGTAGGAACGCTTACAGTTTCTTTACTGGTTTGGATTACAGCAGCTAAAGTTGTTTTTTGATTGTATTTTAAATTTTTTATAGATTGGATTGTAGTAGTTGCAGAGCTATTTACGCTTGGTGGCGCTTCTTCAGGAACAAGTGTTGAACCACCTTCAATATTCAGATACCACTGCCTTTTTTCTTGTATATCTTTATCGAATTGGAAATGTGGTGGTAAAAAAGAAAGCTTTACTTTCTTTTTTGAAAAATGTGAGGTAGCTATATTAGCAATTTCTTTTGTTTTTTTACCATTGTTATAATAATCAATTGTAGCATTTATTTCATCTTTATCATTTTTAAGAGTAACGTTATAAAACATGCTATTTCCTTCTTGAAAAGGAGTCATTTGTAAAATAGAAGCTTGCTCTTTTGTTAATTTGTATGGCTCAACAATGGCAACTTCATTGTTTTTTATTTGGCTACAACTTGTGAGTAATAATAAACACAAGATTGATAGTAATTTTATACGCATGCAATCTCCTCCTTTTTACAATTATATTTTAAATGTGATTTTTTATCATTTCGTTTTCTAGGACTAAAGACTTAGAAGAAATTCCGATTGTAGTGCGATGTTTAAAATGTCATATTTTTATACACTAGTAGTATAGAATGCGTATGTAATAAGGTAGGGGAAGAATTTTATGTCTTTATGTCGGTTAGCGAGAAAAAATATTAGAACATTTGCTACCAAAAGGATGAAGCAATTTATGTGGATTGCTATGAGTACTATGATTTTGTTTTTTATGATATCGTTACAATTTAATGAAGGAGCTATTTTGAAAGTAGGGGATGCATTTGTATTTCAAATGTATTTTTACACACTGTTTATTGTACTAATTTTCATATGTATTTTTACTACATATAAAATGATGTACTCCCTTTTGCTAGTGAGGAGAGAGGAGTTTACATCTTATGTAGCAGAAAATATAAAAAGAAAAGAAGTACTATGTTTATTATGTCAGGAGCAATTATTCATTTATGGAGCAGCGTTTGTTTTTGGATTAGTTAATGGGATGTTATTTTTAAAATTATTTACGGTTATCTTTATGAAAATCGCAGGGATACAAGGAGTAAATAGTGCGCCAATTACAATATATGCAGTTGTAATTATTAGTGTAATTATGATGACTGTCGTTTTAATATCGATGATGCAATGTTATCGATTTGTTCGAAGTTTAAAAGATGAAAATTCGTTGCGGTTTAAAGAAAGGGCATGAGAAATCATGCTTTTTTCTATTTTACACGTAAAAATAATCATGTTACAGTGAAAAGACCTGACAAAGAATGGGAAGGAAAGGTTGTATAGAATGACAAATGAACAATCAATTGTAAAAGTCGATCGGTTAACGAAGCGAATCGGCTCAAAGACACTTGTACAAAATATTAGTTTTGAAGTGAAAAAAGGCGAGGTTGTCGGTTTACTCGGACCAAACGGTGCTGGAAAAACGACTTTAATGAGAATGATGGTTGGTATGATCCGTATGACAGAAGGTGAAGTATGGATTGATGGTCAATCTGTGAAACAGCAATTTGAAAAAACCGCTGCGAAAATTGGGGCGGTAATTGAGACACCCGAATTTTATCCTTTTTTGAGCGGGTATGAAAATTTAACATATTTCGGACGAATGAATGGTAATGTGACCGAAGAGCGTATCGATGAAGTAGTGAAATTGTTAGGAATGGGACAAGTAATTAATCGTAAAGTAAAGGCATATTCACTCGGCATGAGACAACGTTTAGGAATCGCTCAGGCGCTTATTCACGATCCGGATGTGTTGGTACTAGATGAACCGACGAATGGATTAGACCCTAGTGGAATACATGAAATGAGAATGTATATAAAAAAAATTGCACATGAACAAGGAAAAGCTGTACTTGTATCAAGTCACTTACTTTCAGAAGTTGAATTAATGTGTGACAGAGTTATCATTATTCAGCACGGGGAATATGTGGCTACGCAAAATATTCAGCATAGTCAAAGTGAAGAGATGGAGACGATCCGTATACGTGTAGATGATGCGAATAAAGCAGCGGAAATGTTAGGGCATGATGTTTTAGTAAAGGATAATGAATTAATTATTAACGTAAAAGATGAAGAAATCCCAAATGTTATTCGTACATTGCTTGAGAAAAATATTCAAGTGTATCGTGTATATGAAGAAAGAAAAACGTTAGAAGAGCAATTTTTAGAATTAACAGGGGGAAAAGATATTGTTTAATTTAGTATATAACGAACTGTATAAAATATTTAAGCGGAAGCGAACGATTATTCCATTTGCGGTTATTGCAGTATTAATAATCGGATTAGGGTGGGTTACGGTAAAGTATTTTGAACCGGAAACAAAAGGATGGAAAGTAGATTATACAGAACGTACTGTAGAAATTGAGAAAAAGCTTGGCATGAAAAAAGAGGCTATTTTAGCAGAAAAATCAGGGGATGAGCTTGTAAAAGAATACCAGCTTAAGATGAAGCATTTAGATACGGATACAGCACCGGCAAGCAGTTCTCCACTTTCTTTCATGAGAGATACAGGTTTTATCGTATTTCCAATTTTGCTCCCATTTATCCTCGTGTATGCAAGTACAATTTTTGCGAATGAATATAGCTGGGGAACATATAAATTTTTAACAATCCGTCCGGCGAGTCGATTTAAAATTTTAACAGCAAAGTTTTTAGCAATCGTTATATTTGCAGCTTTATTGTTTATATTTAATATGATTTTCTCCGCTTTATGTGGACTTGTTATTTATAAATTCCAACAGCCTGCATGGAGTGAGTTTATTTTCCAAGATGGAAATATAATAAAACAAAATATTTTTGTGGAAGCAAGTAAATATTATGTTTTATCGTGGTTACCAACGGTTGTGTATGCATCGTTTGCATTTATGATTTCTGTGTTAACGAGATCTAGTGGAGGTGCAATTGGTATTTCACTATTCCTTGCTTTATCAGGCAATATTGCGTTATTAGCAGCCACTAGATATAACTGGGCGAAATATTTATTGCCAGCAAACACAGATTTATATAGTATTTCAAAGAATGGAAGTTTTATTGATGGAGTAACATTCCCGTTTGCATCATGTATGTTACTACTTTATTTGTTCGTATTTTTATGTATTTCATATACTGTGTTTTTAAAACGTGATTTAACTTAATAAGAAAAGCCGTTCAGGGTGCTGAGATGCACTTCGAACGGCTTTTTTTATGAGAATTGTTTAAGTGCTCTTTCGGCTAGTAAAGCAAAGTATTCGGCACTTATAGGCAGTGCCTCTTCATTAATTGTAAAAGCAGGATGATGCCATTCATGTGTACCGCTCGTTCCCATAAAGACGAATGAACCTGGTATTTCCTGTTGGTAAAATGAAAAATCTTCTCCAGCCATTGACGGACTAGGCGAGATGATATTAAGGTTCATCTTTGTGGCAACTTGAGTAGATAAGTCTGTAAGAGCTTTATCGTTGTGAACAGCAGGAGGACCTGAAAAAAAACGGAATTCCGTTTTTACACCTAATGCATCAGATACACCTTTAATAATACGCTCCATGAGTGCTGGGATCTTTTCACGTGTTTCAGCTTGGAACGTGCGAATCGTTCCTTCTAACGTAGCTTTTTCAGGAATCACGTTCCACGTATTTCCTGCATGAATATTTGTAACACTAACAACCGCATTATGAGATGAACTTATATTTCGGCTTACAATTGTTTGCAGTGCCATCACAAGTTGAGAGGATGCGACAATAGGATCTACGCCAGCATCTGGTACAGCCGCGTGTGTACCAACTCCGTGAATTTCAATTTCAAATCGATCAACTCCGGCCATCAGTGGACCATTTTTAATGCCAATTGTACCTACTGGTAAATCAGGTTTATTATGCATGCCGAAAATCGCTTGCACATTACGTAAATGTCCAGCATCAATAACTTTGCAAGCGCCATTACTACTTTCTTCAGCTGGTTGGAATATGAAGCGAATCGTTCCATTTAGGGAAGATTCTCTTTCTTTTAATAAGAAAGCAGTACCTAAAATAGCAGCTGTATGAAAATCGTGTCCACAAGCATGCATTTTCCCTCGTACTTTAGATGCATAGGACAAATGTGTTTCTTCTTGAATAGGAAGGGCATCAATATCAGCACGAACTGCTACAATTGGCCCGTTTTTATTACCAGACACTTCAGCGATAATTCCTGTTTCTAAATTGGAATCAATGATAGTAATGTTTTTCTCTTCTAACCAATTTTTTATTGCTTTTGTTGTTTCGAACTCTTCATATGATAGTTCTGGATACTCATGTAAATGTCGACGGATGGAAATAAGTTTTTCTTTTAGTTGATTTGAAATAGATACCATGTAGTATGCCTTCTTTCTTCAGCAAAATATTTACCATAAGTATACAACAATAAAAGAGAGGATTCTCAAATGAAAATCCTCTCTCGTTTATCCCATAAAAGCCCGATTGGTTCAACTAATTAAAGTTTCACTTTATGCTACGACTTTTTTATGCGTAGGATGTTTACGATAACGTCCACGCATTGCGTATGCAATTTGCGGGATTGCAATCCCAATTAATATAAGTGATACACCGAACCATTGTGAAGATAGTACAGCCTCTTTTAAAACGAATACGGACATAATTGTTGTAACTGGTAGTTCCGCTGCACCAAGAATAGTCGCTAAGCCAGAACCGATTTTTGGAATCCCGATTGTAAAGGCAATAGATGGAATGACGATACTAAATGTTCCTAATCCTAAACCGTATTTCCAAAGACCTTGAGAAATGGCACCATTAAAAATAAATGTTGGTGGGAATACAATCATGACTAAAGTTAAAGCACCAGTCATTAAGAGAACACCGCGCGGTAATGAAGGTACTTCAACGGCAACTTTTCCGCTCACGAAAATGTATGTTGCGAATGTAACAGCAGATAATAAACCTAAAATGATTCCAGTCGTATCGAAAGCACCTGCTGATTGTTCTAGTAAACCACTGGATAAAAATGTCCCTACAAGTAAGAAAATAACAGAAATAACTTTTTCTCTTGAAGGTAAAGTTTTTGTTGCGACTGCTTCAATGATAATTCCGACCCAAACGAATTGGAATAAAAGAATAATTGCAATAGAAGCTGGTACAGTTTTTAATGAAGCATAATAAAAAATTCCGGTAAAACTTGCAGATGTTCCTGCAACGAATAAAAGTAATGCTTGCTTTAAAGGAACGCGATGTCTAGAAAATAGAAGTGTAATAGCAAGCAAAATAATCCAACCGAACAAATATTGGCTGCCAATTACCTCTCCAAGTGAAAATCCTTCTGCATATGCAAGCTTAACAAAAATAGCTAAAATTCCATAACTACACGCTCCTAATAAAACTAAAAGAGAATAACGAAGCATGAAAAATTCCTCCCATCTATATGAAGTTGTTCCGTATCGAAAATATATAACTAGAGGGAAGTATACAAAATTAGAAATAAAGGGTCAAATGAAAGAAAAGTATGACATTTTATAGAATAATAATAAAAGTATGATATTTATGCATAATCTTGAAATTATTAATAGTAGAAGTATTATAAAATCAACTTTGTATTGTATAGAGACAGCATTTGAAAAAAATAATTTTTAAACAAATATGTAAATAGGCGTACTAGTAGCGTGCTAATTATTTGAGAAACTATGTTACCTTTGTTATGTTAATAACAATTAAAGGAGTTTCATAATGCATTTGAGTTTTTTCTATATAATAGAAGGAAATGAAAACGTTTTATTAGAAACTGTGAGAAAATATGTTTTTTCTTATTGCCACGTTGTAAAAGTGATTTCACGAATTGTTCATAGTATTTTTATGTGTTTTTGTTACAATATTTAGGGAGAGGAGTGGAATGATGCAAGATATTAGTATTTTTTTAGCGTTTGGCGCCGGGTTCTTATCATTTATTTCCCCATGTTGCTTACCGCTTTATCCGGCATTTTTATCGTACATAACAGGTATGTCGGTTTCTGAATTGAAAGAAGAAAATGCAATGCTTCGCAAAAGAAGTATGATACATACAGCGTTTTTCTTACTTGGATTTTCAATTATATTTATTGCAATTGGATTTGGTACAAGTTTTATTGGAGGAATCTTTACTGACTATAAAGATTTAATCAGACAGTTAGGTGGTATCTTTATCATCGTGTTCGGTTTAATTATTGTCGGAGTGTTTAAGCCGAAATTTTTAATGCAAGACCGTAAATTTACATTTAAAAATCGTCCAAGTGGCTATTTTGGATCAGTACTAATTGGATTAGCTTTTGCAGCAGGGTGGACGCCATGTACCGGACCAATTCTAGTGTCCGTAATTGGATTAGCAGCAACAAATCCAGAATCAGCAATGATATACATGATTGCTTACATACTTGGATTTGCAATCCCGTTTTTCGTACTGTCATTCTTTATTACGAAAATGTCTTGGATTAAAAGAAATAGTATGGCCTTCATGAAAGTCGGAGGATACATTATGATTGTTATGGGTGTCTTCCTATACTTTAACTGGATGACGAAAATTATCGTATATTTCTCAAGTTTATTTGGTGGTTTTACCGGTTTTTAGTATTATTCTGCGAAAATGTTGGAAATACTAACGGAAAAGCATATAATGAAAGTATATTTTGCATATAGCCACAAAAAAGGATGAGAAAATATGAACATAGTTGTTTTATCCAGTATCGTTGCTGTTTGTATGGCTGTCGGTGCGATGTTTATTCGTTTAAAAGCAGCTAAGAAACCTGCAACATTGAAAAAAATTATACTTCCACCATTTTTTATGAGTACGGGCGCATTGATGTATGTTTTTCCTGAATTTCGATTAACTCCAGCAGAAATGTTAGAAGCAATTGGTGTCGGTTTGATTTTCTCTATTTTTCTTATTAAAACATCTAAGTTTGAAATTAGAGGACAAGAGATTTATTTGAAGCGTTCAAAAGCCTTTGTTTTTATATTAATTGGATTACTTGTAGTGCGGATTGTATTTAAAACATACTTAAGCCAATCTCTTGATTTAGGACAACTTAGTGGCATGTTCTACTTACTTGCGTTTGCGATGATTGTGTCATGGAGAATTGCAATGTACCGTTCCTTTACGAAATTACAGAAGGAAATGGAAAAAGAAGATGGTTTTTATAATGAAAAAGATATGAAGCTAACTTAAAAACTGTATATGTACCAAATAAAAAGACAGCGTTAAAGGCGCTGTCTTTTTTATCGAAAATAATATGGAGTTACTTTGCGAGTAAAGATTGATAGTTAGAATAATCAATCTTTTTTTCTTGTAGTTTTTTAATTAAAAATTTATGATCACGCTTTGGTGTGGCAATGATATATCCTTTAATAATTAAGTCTTGTGTAATTTGAGAGGCGTTTTCTTGTAATGCAAGTTCCCCGATTTTTCCAGCAATCTTTGATTTTGCAACATCGCGAAATAGTTCTGGAACAGGGCTTACAAGCTCTTCTAACAATTGTTTTTGTTCGTCAGCCCATAAATGTCTCGTTTTATTTATGTAGTGTTCTTCCCAATCCAAAATGGACATGCCGTCTTCTTTTGGTAATCGTTTTAAAAATTTTCTGAACATAAAGTATCCACCGATAGACATAAGCCCTAATAAAATAACCGTCCATAATACAATGAACCAACTGAACCATCCTTCGAGCAAGCATATCCCCCCTTAATGATAGCGGTTTTCTTTTATTCATATTATATACAGTGAGATTCATAGAAAGCAAGAACGCTTGGTCATTTTGACCAAGCGTTATAGTTTAAACGAAGTATAGTTGTTCAACACATAAATTATTATTATCGTCTTCAACATACTCAATAATAAGTGTGCCAACTTTACGATCTTTATCTTCAGTTGTGAAAATAGAGTAAGAAGTAAAACGTGTTTTTGATAGGCCGCTTATATGTGTAGGTAAAGAAATGTAGTCGTTATCGCGGAAGAATTCCATCAGTTCAATATCCTCAAATTCTTTTCGGTCAACTTGTTTGTTTGTATAGCGGCGTTGAAGTTGTTTTAAAGACTCATTCCAAGAAATTGCTTTTGTGTCGTATACCATTGTTCTATCTCCTTACTGTATGTAATCATTAAGAACATACGTTCTAATCTAGTATACTCTTTTTATTCGAAAAGGGAAAGCAAAAAATAATGTAAGCTTGGATTTCCAAGCTTACATTATTGATGCGTCCGTCATAATCTCTATTTTTTATTATAAGTTAGATAGGAATAAGAAACAAGATGATATATATAATGTTGAGAGTTTTAAAAATTCTGTATATTATAGGTGTACTAAAGTGTAAGGGAATGAGAGGTATGGTATACGTAATTTCACTGCAAGGGCCGATGGCTAGCGGAAAAACAACATTGGCTAAAAGGTTAGAGAGATGTGGGCTTTCGGTTATATATGAAAATCCTTATCCAATTGTAGAAAAGCGAAAGCAATTAAATTTGGATATGAATTCAAAAGAAGGGTTTATCATAAATCAAAAAATGTTTATCGAAGCAAAAATTAAGGAGTTTCAAAATGTGAAAGGTTCAGTCGTAATTTTTGATCGCGGACCAGAAGACATTGAGTTTTTTACACTCTTTTATCCAACGATTATAGGGGAAGAGTGGGATATAGAAGCTGAATTGAAAGGTGAATTATATAAATTAAGAGAATGTCGTTCAGATGCCATTTTTTATTTAGATGTGACGAAAAAGAATGTATATGATAGAAAAAATAACGATAGGACAAGAAAACGAAGTACATTTGAGGAGCAATTTAAATTAGTAGAAACGGAAAAAGATTGGTATAAACAATTTCCTGTAACTTATTTGGATACGAATAGATTAACAGTGGACGATCTAGAGGTATATTTTATGTACTGGTTAAAGGAGAGAGGACTATGAAAAAAATACTTTTATTTGTATACCCAACATTTGCAGAGTTTGAAATAACAGTAGCAACGGCATTGCTGAAAACGAAGTATGAAATCATAACAGCGGGCTTAACAAAAGAATTGATTATAAGTGAAACTGGGTTGCAAGTGCAGCCACATATAGAAGTAAGTAAAGTACGTGTAGATGAGTATGAGGGGATACTTATTCCAGGTGGAGAAGAAGTACAGTTGGAAGATGCAAAATCTCTTTTTTCAATCATTCGTCAATTTCATGAACAAGAAAAATTAGTGGCGGCAATTTGCGCTGGACCGTATGCGCTAGCAAAAGCGGGCTTATTTAAGGGGATTTCTTATACTGCGACTATAGATTATCAAAAGTTCGATTGTTTTCCAATAGAAAATTTCGTGTATAAAGAAGTTGTGCAACACTCAAATATCATTACAGCACAAGGGCATGCATTTGTACCATTCGGAATAGCAATTGCCTCTTATTTTGGAGTGGCAGACGAACATAATACCAATTTTTATGGTGGTAAAGGCAATGTAGTAATGGAGAAACTTTTACGAGAAAACGTGTAAAAGCTAGCAAATGCTAGCTTTTTTCTTTTTGACATCGATAAATTGCTAACGTTTTCGGATCGCGCCATATACCGTTATGAAGTGATAATTCATTTTCTACTTCTTCTTTTAGCCATTCCTTCATTTCCGCGTGAAGATATGTATTATCAGGTATATTTAGCGACGGAAACATGCTAGAAATATAGTTTACTATTGGAGTAGCATGATGAAAAACGAGCGCATTATGAATAACTGTTTCTTCAACAGTTGGAAAAACGGATTGTAATATCTCTTTACCGTTTTCTAAACAAAATGGAGTGACTGATGATGTTGTTTTCGGTAAATCAAATGCGTCTAACATGCGGTTACACATTTCAACTATACGAGGTAGTGTAACGCTAGAATTTGTTGTAGCTAAAAGTGAGCCGCCGGGACGAATTACTTTATGGAATCCTTGAATTGTTTTTTCAACATCTTTCATGTGATATAACATATGTCTTGCGATTATTAGGTCATAATAATTTGTTTCGAAAGGGAGTTTACTAGCATCCCCTCGTTTCCATTCTATTAAGTTATTTGTCTTAGCAGCCTCAGCAAGCATAGCTTCGGATTGATCCAATCCGGTTAATGGGCCTTTATGACCATTTGTTTGTAAAAGGGAAAGGAATTTTCCACTAGCACATCCAACCTCTAATATGTTTTCTTCCCCTTGAAGTTGTAAATGTTTAATGACAATCGTATCTAAATCTACGTGTTTTTCTTCGTAATGTGTATGTGTGTCGATGCGTGTTTGTAAATGGTTGCTAACGTTATATTGACGTTTTACATCATTCATTTTTTCACATTCCACCTTCGTGCAAAATTGCTGAATCGCATGTGTTAATACGTCGGTTTTCTTTAAACCTTCGTAATGGAGTGCAGTTTCAAACCTTGCAAGTAATTTTTCTTCAATTCGAAAATGAATATCTTTTCGCTTCGTCATTGAAATCTCGCCCCTTTGCATCTGTTAGTGAGACTATAGCATGCTTGGAAAAATTGTGTAAATAATTTGTGTGCACAAATGGAGGGGATGAAAAAATTGTTTGAATGTGAGTTTAAACTATTGACGATTTAACCGTTTTCATATATTCTTAAATTAAGTAATATTCAAATAATTCAAAAGAAATGAGAGAGTCACATGCTTCTTCAAGGAACACATCGAATTGGTCGTATGGCCATGCTGTTGGCACTTGCGGATGAAAATGAAAGTCCTGTATTATCCATTCCAAAAGGTTGGAAGTATTGTACGGGGAAAGTGGGTTCGATGAATTCGCAAAAGGTTGTCGCAGCAATGGAAACAGCGGCTAAGAGCAACCAAGTTATTGAAACAGACGTTTACAGAGAAACACATGCACTTTATCATGCAATTATGGAAGCTTTGTACGGAGTGACGAGAGGTCAAATTCAGTTAGCAGACGTTCTTCGTACAGTAGGACTTCGGTTTGCGATTGTGCGCGGTACACCATACGACGGAAAAAAAGAAGGCGAATGGGTTGCTGTTGCGCTTTATGGAACGATTGGTGCACCTGTAAAAGGATCTGAGCATGAGGCGATTGGTTTAGGAATTAATCACATATGATTTGCCCATAGTCTATTAGTTAGAAGGGGGCCTTACTTTTTTAGGACAGAAGTCTGTCTTAAAAAGATAAGGTCCCCTTTTGCCTTTTTAAGGAGGAAAAATGATGATTACGTTAACAGGACATACATTGACAGTTGAAGAAATGAAGAGGTTATTACTTGAAGGAGAAGGTGTAACAGCTTGTCCAACTAGTATGCAAAAGGTAGCAGAATGCCGCGAAGTAGTTGAGAAAATCGTAGAAGACGGAAAAGTCGTTTACGGTATTACAACTGGATTTGGAAAATTTAGTGATGTGCTTATCCAAAAAGATGATGTAAAGGCACTTCAGCATAATTTAATTCAGTCACATGCATGTGGGATAGGCGATCCATTCCCAGAAGAAGTATCACGCGGTATGTTAATTTTACGAGCGAACACGATGCTTAAAGGAGTATCTGGTGTTAGACCGCTCGTTGTAAATATGCTTCTTGAGTTTGTAAACCGTAAGATTCACCCAGTCGTTCCGCAACAAGGTTCACTTGGTGCGAGTGGAGATTTGGCACCTTTATCTCATCTTGCGCTCGTATTATTAGGCGAAGGTGAAGTGTTCTATAAGGGGAAACGCGTTCATGCAATGGTTGCTCTTACAGAAGAAGGGCTTGAGCCAATTGAACTTGAAGCGAAAGAAGGTCTTGCATTAATTAATGGTACGCAGGCGATGACAGCGCAAGGAGTTCTTTCTTATATAGAAGCAGAAGCAACGGCGTATCAAGCTGAACTAATTGCTTCGATGACAATTGAAGGGTTACAAGGCATTATTGATGCATTTGATGAAAATGTTCATAAAGCACGTGGTTATAAAGAGCAAGTGGATGTAGCAAGCAGAATTCGTGACATTCTTCATGATAGTAAGTTAACAACAAAACAAGGAGAACTACGTGTACAGGATGCCTATTCACTTCGTTGTATCCCGCAAGTACACGGTGCTTCTTGGCAAGTTTTGAATTATGTGAAAGAAAAATTAGAAATTGAAATGAATGCCGCAACAGATAATCCGCTAATCTTTGATGGCGGGGAAAAAGTAATTTCAGGTGGTAACTTCCACGGTCAACCGATTGCGTTTGCGATGGACTTCTTAAAAGTAGGAATGGCGGAACTTGCAAATATTTCGGAGCGCCGTATTGAGCGCTTAGTAAACCCGCAATTAAATGATTTACCACCATTTTTAAGTCCAGAACCAGGACTACAGTCTGGTGTGATGATTATGCAGTATGCAGCAGCATCACTTGTTTCTGAAAATAAAACATTAGCACATCCAGCGAGTGTAGATTCAATCCCGTCGTCAGCTAACCAAGAAGATCACGTAAGTATGGGAACAATTGCTTCACGCCATGCACATCAAATTATTCAAAATGCAAGACGTGTTCTTTCAATTGAGATGATTTGTGCGATGCAAGCGGCAGAATATCGCGGGATTGAAAACATGAGTACAGTGACGAAGAGCTTCTACCATCAAGGGCGTCAGCAAGTACCATCTATTACAAATGATCGCATCTTCTCAACGGATATTGAAAATATTGCACATTGGTTAAAAACGAATTATTCGATAAAAGAAAGATTGGATGTAAACGCAGCACTATAAAACGAGAAAAGGGAGAGATTGAAATGGAAAAAGTAAAACAAACAATTCGTGCGCCAAGAGGTACTGAGTTACAAACGAAAGGGTGGGTTCAAGAGGCTGCACTTCGTATGCTAATGAACAATTTAGATCCTGAAGTTGCTGAAAAACCAGAAGAATTAGTTGTATATGGTGGAATTGGCCGTGCAGCTCGTAACTGGGAAAGCTATCAGGCGATTGTAGATTCATTAAAAACGTTGGAAAGTGATGAAACGTTACTTGTTCAATCAGGAAAACCAGTTGCAATTTTCAAATCACATGAAGATGCGCCTCGCGTACTGTTAGCGAACTCAAACTTAGTACCAAAATGGGCGAACTGGGATCACTTCCGTGAACTAGAGAAAAAAGGTCTTATGATGTACGGACAAATGACAGCAGGTAGCTGGATTTACATTGGAACACAAGGAATTTTACAAGGAACATATGAAACATTTGGCGAAGCAGCTCGTCAACATTTCGATGGTTCATTAAAAGGTACATTAACACTTACTGCTGGTTTAGGTGGTATGGGTGGTGCACAACCTCTTGCTGTAACGATGAATGGCGGTGTTGTAATTGCGATTGATGTAGATAAGCGTAGTATCGATCGTCGTATTGAAAAGAGATATTGTGATAAGTATACAGAATCATTAGAAGAAGCATTGGCTATTGCAAACGAGTATAAAGAGAAGAAAGAGCCTATTTCAATTGGATTATTAGGTAATGCAGCAGAAATTTTACCTGAGTTAGTAAATCGTAATATTATCCCTGACTTAGTTACGGATCAAACTTCAGCTCATGATCCATTAAACGGTTATATTCCAGTAGGTTATACGTTAGAAGAAGCAGCGAAACTTCGTGAAGAAGATCCAGAACGTTACGTACAATTATCAAAAGAAAGTATGACAAAACATGTAGAAGCAATGCTTGCAATGCAAGAAAAAGGCGCAATTACATTTGATTATGGAAATAACATTCGCCAAGTTGCTTTCGATGAAGGTTTGAAAAATGCTTTCGATTTCCCAGGATTTGTTCCAGCATTTATCCGTCCATTATTCTGTGAAGGAAAAGGACCGTTCCGCTGGGTAGCACTTTCTGGTGATCCAGAAGATATTTATAAAACAGACGAAGTAATTTTACGCGAGTTCGCTGATAATGAGCATTTATGTAACTGGATTCGTATGGCTCGTCAGCAAGTTGAATTCCAAGGTCTTCCATCACGTATTTGTTGGTTAGGTTACGGTGAGCGCGCGAAATTTGGTCGCATTATTAATGAAATGGTGGCAAATGGTGAATTATCAGCACCAATCGTAATCGGTCGTGACCATTTAGATTGCGGATCAGTAGCATCTCCAAACCGTGAAACAGAAGCGATGAAAGATGGTAGTGATGCAGTAGCAGACTGGCCAATTTTAAATGCATTAATTAACAGTGTAAACGGTGCAAGCTGGGTATCTGTTCACCACGGTGGCGGCGTTGGTATGGGTTATTCACTTCACGCTGGAATGGTTATCGTTGCAGATGGAACAGAAGCAGCAGCAAAACGTATTGAGCGCGTATTAACTTCTGACCCTGGTATGGGTGTTGTTCGTCACGTGGATGCTGGATATGACTTAGCTGTGGAAACTGCGAAAGAAAAAGGCGTTAACATTCCAATGATGAAATAAGGAGGAGAAAACATGCTGGACACTTTACTAATAAATATTGGTCAATTACTAACAATGGATCAAGAAGATGGCTTGTTAAGACGGGAAGCGATGAACACGCTTCCTGTTATCGAAAACGGTGCGGTTGGAATTGAAAACGATGTAATTACTTTCGTTGGAACAGCGGAAGAAGCGAAAGGATTACAAGCGAAAGAAGTTATTGATTGCGGCGGGAAAATGGTTTCTCCTGGTCTTGTTGACCCGCATACTCATCTTGTATTTGGTGGATCTCGTGAAAATGAAATCGCACTAAAATTACAAGGAGTTCCGTACTTAGAAATTTTAGAACAAGGCGGAGGCATTCTTTCGACTGTAAATGCAACGAAACAAGCATCGAAAGAAGAACTTGTTCAAAAAGCGAAATTCCATTTAGACCGTATGTTATCTTTCGGAGTTACAACTGTAGAAGCGAAGAGTGGTTACGGATTAGATGATGAGACGGAATGGAAACAATTAGAGGCAACTGCACAATTACAAAAAGAGCATCCGATCGATTTAGTTTCCACATTTTTAGGTGCTCATGCAGTTCCGAAAGAATATAAAGGTAGATCGAAAGAATTTTTACAATGGATGTTAGACCTACTACCAGAAATGAAAGAGAAGCAATTAGCGGAATTCGTTGATATTTTCTGTGAAACAGGTGTGTTCTCTGTCGAAGAGTCAAAAGAGTTTTTATTAAAAGCGAAAGAGCTTGGCTTTGATGTGAAAATTCATGCAGATGAAATCGACCCTCTTGGTGGTGCGGAAGCAGCGGCAGAAATCGGTGCAGCATCAGCAGACCATTTAGTTGGCGCTTCTGATAAAGGAATTGAAATGCTTGCAAACTCTAATACAGTAGCCACTTTATTACCAGGAACAACTTTCTATTTAAATAAAGAAAGTTTTGCTCGCGGTCGTAAAATGATTGATGAAGGTGTTGCAGTTGCGTTAGCTACAGACTTTAACCCAGGTAGCTGTCCAACTGAAAATATTCAGCTTATTATGAGCATTGCGATGCTAAAACTGAAAATGACACCAGAAGAAGTTTGGAATGCTGTAACGGTTAACTCATCATATGCCATTAACCGTGGTGATGTAGCTGGGAAAATTAGAGTTGGTCGTAAGGCAGATTTAGTTTTATGGGATGCTTACAATTATGCTTACGTACCGTATCATTACGGCGTAAGTCATGTGAATACAGTATGGAAGAATGGTAATATTGCATATACAAGAGGTGAACAATCGTGGAGCACGGCCACTATTTAAAGAAAAATGCAAAGTTTATTGATCGTGAAGTGACAAAATGGAGTGAGATGATTAAAGATTGGGAGGAAGGCGTAGAAATATTCGGTGCTGCTTTAATTGGAGCACCCCTTTCTAAACCATCTATTAGTCATTCAGGAGCAAGTTTTGCTCCAAAAACAATTCGTGCGATGTTAGATGCATACAGCACATATGCAATTACAGAAGAACACGATATGAAAGAAAGTGTCTTATATGATTGCGGCGATATTACGATGCATGTGACGGATATAAAAGAAAGTCATAACCGAATTGCGAAAACAGTTGGTCATGTAACGAAAGTAAATCCGAACATGATACCAATCGTTCTTGGTGGTGACCACTCGATTAGTTTTCCGAGTATAACAGGCTTTGCAAACAGTAAAGGAAAGGTCGGGATTATTCAATTTGATGCTCATCATGATTTACGTAATTTAGATGATGGAGGCCCGTCAAATGGTACACCATTCCGTAGTTTACTAGAAAATGATGTCATTACAGGGAAACAACTTGTTCAAATTGGAATTCGTAATTTTTCTAACGCACGTACCTACCATGAATATGCAATAGAGCATGGCGTAACAGTGTATACAATGAAAGACGTACGAGAGCGAGAAATAAAAGATATTATCACGGAAAGTATTGAAGTGTTAAGAAAACAAGGTGTGACTTCTATTTATATTTCTCTTGATATGGATGTACTAGACCAAGCGTTTGCACCAGGTTGTCCAGCAATTGGGCCAGGTGGAATGGATAGTACGACTTTACTAGATGCGATTGAATTCCTTGGTAAAGAACCGCTCGTTCAAGGGATGGATATAGTAGAGATTGATCCAACTCTTGATTTCAGGGATATGACGAGTAGAGTAGCAGCGCAAGTGATTATGAGTTTTCTTTTAGCGAGGGAAATAGTTAGTAAGCAGGTTAGTATATAGACGGAAAAGTAGATCTTTATCTATGCCTTATCAAAAACACATTACTACTCAAATGTAGTAATGTGTTTTTATGTTAAAAGAGAATGAATGTGGGTGCAACCGTTAATAAAATTGCGGGTTTTTATAGTGTGTTATGTAAATTTAATTTCTTGCTTTTGAAGTATTGACGCGTAAAATGATTTTATGATAAAATAAAAATTTTGCTAAAAAACTAAAAGTGTGTTAAGCTTGAGAAGGTTACCATATATGGAGGTGGATTATTTGTTTCAAATTGGCGATAACATTGTTTATCCAATGCAGGGAGCAGGTATAATTAAAGCCATAGAAGAGAAGGAAGTCTCAGGAGAAAAACAACAGTATTATGTTATAAAAATGTCGGCTAGTAATATGGAACTAATGATTCCAGCAGGGAGAATATTGAATTCGAATATACGACCAGTGACGGATATAACCGCATTAGCACACATAATGGATATTTTTCAACATGGGGAATCAGATAGATTACTTACGTGGAAACAAAGGTATAAATTGAACACTGATAAAATAAAGACGGGTAAAATGCAAGAAGGTGCTGAAGTTGTGCGCGATTTAATGCGTATACAGAAAGAAAAAGCACTTAATGCAAGCGAAAAGAAGATGTTAGATAACGCATATGAATTTTTGATTAGTGAACTGGGATTAATTGAAGGTATCACAGAAAATCAGATAAAAAGCTTTTGTTAAGGTTCATTACAAATAATGTATTATATCCCAAAAAAGATCTTGAATTTTTTGGGAACATAATTATAGAAAATTTATCATTTCAAAGACATTCAACTCTTTCAAACCACTTTTAGAGCATTACCTCTATTGTTATTATTACAATCAAATCCATTTTTATTTTTTAATTTCATTTATGAATGTTCGAAGTTTAATTGAATACTTCGATAAAATAGTTACTTGATTTTTGCAATCCTGATTCACACTGGCACGGACGAGGAGCCGTAAGGATGAAAGAGAGGTAGGGCTTTCATTGTTTTAGGTATATAAGGTATTATTTTTAGAAGAATACTGAACCATATTCACTTCTATTGATAAGGTATTTTTTATATTAAAGAGATAAACGAATTGACAGACATATATGGTCAACAAAAAAGGTTTCCTTCTAAGGAAACCTTTTTAATATTATTTATAGTATTTTATTTTTTTGATATTCGAATTTTTTATTGTAAAGTCGTAAAAATTGACGTTACTATCTAAAAGTAAGTATGATGCGATTATAGTAAGATTTTTTAGGGGGAAGAAAAATGACAAGTTCAAGTAATAAAGCAGCGAGTATTTATGAAGGAACAAATGTAAACGCTGGTGGATCTTTTGAAAACGTTGAAGAAACAAAGTTGTTTGATCCAATTCAAATTGGAGCTTGGTCTCTTCGTAATCGTATAGCGATGGCACCGATGACAAGATGCTTTGCAGATAATGAAACTGGAGTAGTTGGTGCTGATGTAGTGGAGTACTACAGAAAACGTGCTGCGGATGGAATTGGACTAATTATTACAGAAGGAATTGTCATTAGTCCGAGAGCAAAAGGGAACCCAGGAGTACCAGGTATTTATACACAAGAACAAATCGATTCTTGGAAACCTGTTACAGAGGCAGTACATAAAGAAGGCGGGACGATTATTGCTCAAATATGGCATGTTGGGCGTATGAGTCATCATGAAATAATTGGTGGTCAAATGCCACAAGCACCGTCGGCTATCGCTGCAGAGGGAAATGTTCCACGCTTTCGTAAACCGTTTGATACGCCAGAAGCAATGACGTTAGAAGAAATACAAGAAGTGATCGGTCAATACGCACAAGCTGCGAAAAATGCGATCGAAGCTGGATTTGATGGAGTAGAAATTCACGGTGCACACGGATATTTAATCGATCAATTTACGTATGAGTTTGCGAATAAGAGAACAGATAAATATGGCGGTAATTTAAAACAAAGGTTAACGTTTATGAAAGAAGTAACGGCGGCTGTAATAGAAGCTGTTGGAGCTAATAAAACACTTCTTCGCTTCTCTGCTTTCAAAGGCGATAATCCTACTTATATGTGGGAAAACCCTGAGCTTGCAATTGAAACGTTCGTAAATATGTTCAAAGAAGTTGGATTAACGATGATCCATCCCTCAACGATGAATTATACGCAAGAGATTGCTGACGGAAAGAATTTTCATCAACTAGTAAGAAAATATTGGGATGGTACGATTGTTGGGGTTGGTAATTTAAATCCGAAAGAGGCCGAAGAAGCGTTGCAAGAAGGAACAATTGATGTAGTGGCATTCGGCAGACCGTTAATTGCTAATCCAGACTTTGTTCATCGAATTAAACATGCTGAAAGTTTAGTTGAATATGACGCGAAAGAGCATCTTGCTACGTTAGTATGAATAAAGATAAAAGGAGAGCACACCGAGTGTTCTCCTTTTATTATGGGATTTCATAGGGGGAAGCGGGATGAGTGAAACGCTACTCGTTATTATTAGTATATTACTATTTTTAATGTTGCTTTTAATCATCTTTTTTATCATTACATTTTTTATAAAAAAACGAACACATCATTCTATTTTAAAGTTACATCCGTACTTAGGAAGAATGCGCTACTTACTGGAAAAGATAGGGCCTGAATTTCGACAATATTGGTTTGATCATGATACGGATGGAAAGCCTTTCTCACGTTATGATTTTCAAAGTGTTATGTTTTTAGCGAAATATCGCTCTGAAATACTTGGTTTTGGATCAAAACGAGATTTTGAAGCTTCTGGCTATTATATTGCTAATACATTATTTCCGATATTAACTGAGGAATTAAGTGTGAATCTTTCGCAAGAGCGGGAAGGTAAAAAGTACATGATTCATAAAGAAGGGTTATTTTCAAGAAGAGAAAAATTGACAGCGGATACAACGAATCTTTGGCTGTACGAAGAAGATGATGCAATTATAGTCGGTGAAAACCGTAAATATCCGTGGAAACTACATGGCATGTTTGGAGCATCTGCGACTTCTTACGGCGCGATTGGAGAAAATTATATTTTAGCGAGTGGTTTTGGAGCGAAAATGGCAGGCGGATCGTGGATTAATACTGGTGAAGGTGGCGTTATTCCAGAACATTTACATACAGGAGCGAATATCGTTGCGCAAATTGGTCCAGGGTTATTTGGGTACCGTGATGAGGACGGTAATTTTTCAATGGGAAAATTCATGGAGAAAGCGAAAGAAAGTAATATTAGAGCATTCGAATTGAAATTTGGGCAAGGTGCTAAAATACGTGGTGGTCATCTAGAGGGACAAAAAGTAAATGAGAAAATTGCTTTTGTTCGCAACGTCCGAAAGGGAGAGACGATTAATTCACCGAATCGATTTTCATTTTTAAAGAATGCAGTGGATACACTTTGTTTTATTCAACAGCTGCAAGAAAGCGGCGGTAAACCAGTTGGAATGAAAATTGTAATTGGTCAGCAGGAGCCTTTGGAAGATTTAATAAAAACAATGAAAGAACTAAATATTTACCCAGATTTTATTACAATAGACGGTTCAGAAGGCGGATCAGGGGCAACGTATAAATCGATGGCAGATTGTATGGGACTGCCGCTTATTCCAGCATTACTTACATTTATCGATACAGCAAATTATTATGGTGTCCGTAACAAGTTTAAAGTATTTGCATCGGGTAAATTAATCACACCAGATAAAGTGGCGATTGCTTTAGCGATTGGAGCGGATGCTGTAAGTTCAGCCCGCGGATTTATGATGGCAAGCGGCTGTATTATGGCCCTTCAATGTAATTCTGGCCAATGTCCATCTGGTGTAGCCACGACGAATCCGCATTATCAAAAAGCGTTAGATCCGTATGAGAAGAAGTGGCGAGTCATGAATTATATTATTAGTATGAGATATAGTTTATTTTCATTAGCAGCGGCAGCGGGAGTGAAGAGCCCGCGCCATTTAACTAGAGAGCATATTGTGTTTAAAGACGAGGTGGGGAGAGTAGTTCCTCTTTCGGAATTGTTTCCTACTAGTAAATAGAAGATGAGCTATGCTTAAATAGAGTTAAAAGTCATACATTTGTATGGCTTTTTATTTTCTGAATATTATTACTCTAATTTCTTGAAAAATCATTGTAATCCACTGGGATAAAGGCGTTTATAAAGGTTTTCACATGTAATGAAAAGTGCTCGTTCACTTGAAAGAACAAAAAATGTTTGTTAAGGTAGGGAACCATAAGCGAAAACAAGAAAATAGAAAAAGTCATTTTTCGAAATTTTGAATGGCTTATGGAATAAGGGAGAGATTTGGTGAAGATTGAAATTATGGTTTCGCTTGCTATTTATATGGCAGGTATGTTGTATATCGGATATTGGTCTTATAAGAAGACATCCGATTTATCAGATTATATGTTAGGTGGAAGGGGACTCGGTCCAGCAGTTACAGCTTTATCAGCTGGTGCTTCTGACATGAGTGGTTGGATGCTAATGGGATTACCTGGTGCGATGTATGCAACAGGATTATCAAGTGTATGGATTGCGATAGGTTTATTAATAGGTGCTTATGCAAACTATTTAATCATTGCCCCACGTTTACGAACGTATACAGAAGTGGCAAATGATTCAATTACGATTCCAGACTTTTTAGAGAATCGGTTTAAAGATCGTACGAAAATACTTCGTTTTGTCTCCGCTATCGTCATTTTAGTATTTTTCACATTCTATGCGTCGGCTGGTTTAGTTTCAGGTGGACGTTTGTTTGAAAATTCTTTCAACCTAGATTATAAAATTGGTTTATTTGTAACAGTGGGTGTCGTTGTTGCGTATACACTATTCGGTGGCTTTCTAGCCGTAAGCTGGACGGACTTTGTACAAGGTTGTATTATGTTTATTGCGCTTGTACTAGTGCCAATTGTTGCTTTTACGGATGTCGGTGGTGTAACAGAAACATTTAATACGATTAAACAAGTCGATGCATCGCATTTAGATATGTTTAAAGGGACCACAATACTTGGCATTATTTCATTTTTAGCATGGGGACTTGGGTATTTTGGTCAACCGCATATTATTGTCCGTTTTATGGCAATTACCTCTATTAAAGATTTAAAGACTTCTCGTAGAATCGGTATCGGTTGGATGACGATTTCAATTATAGGTGCAATGCTTACTGGTCTAATTGGTATCGCTTATTATGCTAAAAATAATGCGACATTACAAGACCCAGAAATGGTCTTTGTAACATTCTCCAATATTTTATTCCATCCGTACATTACAGGATTTTTATTATCAGCTATTTTGGCTTCGATTATGAGTAGTATTTCCTCACAATTACTTGTTATTTCAAGTGCAGTAACGGAAGACTTCTATAAAACATTTTTCCGTCGTAATGCAAGTGACAAAGAACTTGTATTTATCGGTAGATTGTCAGTATTAGTAGTAGCTATGATCGCAGTTGTTTTAGCGTATCATCCAAGTGATACAATTTTAACACTTGTAGGTTATGCTTGGGCTGGATTTGGTTCAGCGTTCGGACCAGCCATTTTATTAAGTTTATATTGGAAAAGAACGAATAAATGGGGCGTTCTTGCAGGTATGATTGTTGGTGCAGTAGTTGTTATAGCATGGGTAAAAATTCCAAGTTTAAAAGCAATTATGTATGAAATGGTACCTGGATTTTTCTGTAGTTTATTAACTGTTATCGTTGTAAGTTTATTAACGAAAGAACCCGTTAAGGCAGTTCATCGTGAATTTAATGAGATGGAAGCAATATTGGAAGAAGAAACGAAATGATTAGCGAAGAGAGTAAACGAAACTGGCGTTTACTCTCTTTTTATTTAAAATGAAAATAAGGAACTTATTGACAACTAAAAGTAAGTAACTTATAATAAATTTGAGTTCAAGTTAATTTGTACTTTGAATAAAGATTTTAAATGGAGTAAATATTTTTTAAAAACTATCTCGAATTTGAGATGAATTGACAAGCTGGAAGTTAATGTGTATTTTTATAATCGATATCTCGAATTCGAGATAAAATTATAATGACGGATTTTACTTTGTAGCATGGACAAAATGAATAATGAATTTAAATGTAAAAGAATTTTTATAATGAAATAAAAAAGGAGTGGAAGAAATGGAAAAGAAAACAATGGGAATCCATCACATTACAGCGATTGTAGGGCATCCACAAGAAAATGTAGACTTTTATGCTGGTGTATTAGGGTTACGTTTAGTGAAACAAACAGTGAATTTTGATGATCCAGGTACGTACCACCTTTATTTTGGAAATGAAGGAGGAAAACCTGGAACAATTATTACGTTTTTCCCATGGGCAGGTGCTCGTCAAGGTATTATTGGGGATGGTCAAGTAGGAATTACGTCTTACGTTGTACCAAAGGGTGCAATGGAGTTTTGGGAAAATAGATTAGAAAAATTCGATGTTTCGTATACGAAAATGACTCGTTTTGGAGAGGAGTATTTAGAATTTGATGATCCGCATGGTTTGCATATAGAATTAGTTGAAAGAGAAGCAGGCGAATTAAATAATTGGAGTTTTGGAGAAGTTACACCAGAAGTAGCAATTAAAGGGTTTGGAGGTGCTGTTCTTTTATCTGCACAGCCTCAAAAAACAGCTGAATTGTTAGAACATATTATGGGTCTTGAGAAAATTGGAGAAGAGGGTGAATTTGTTCGATTCCGTTCTTCTGCTGATATTGGAAATATTATTGATTTGAAATTATCAACAATCGGTCGTGGCCAAATGGGCGTTGGTACAGTTCATCATATAGCTTGGAGAGCGATTGACGATGCTGATCAGCTAGACTGGAAAGAGCATGTGTCGCGTTTTGGATATCACGTAACTCCTGTACAAGATCGAAATTATTTTAACGCGATTTATTTTAGAGAACATGGTGAAATCTTATTTGAAATTGCAACAGATCCTCCTGGTTTCGCTCATGATGAATCGTTAGAGACGATGGGTGAGGAATTAAAGTTACCGGAACAATATGAACAACATAGAAAACAGATTGAACAAACGCTTTTACCATTTGAAGTGAGAAATTTAGATTAAAGTGATTAAAGGGGGAACAGGATTATGATGAAACATGTTTTTCAAAAAGGAAAAGATACGTCAAAACCAGTGTTGTTATTACTTCATGGCACAGGTGGTAATGAATTAGATTTACTACCACTTGCAGAAATAATTGATCCGGAAGCGTCGGTATTAAGCGTTAGGGGAAATGTGTTAGAGAATGGGATGCCGCGTTTCTTCCGCCGATTAGCAGAGGGCATTTTTGATGAAGAGGATTTAATTTTCCGTACGAAGGAATTAAATGAATTTTTAGATGAAGCGGCTAAAGAATATAAATTCGATAGAAATAACATTGTAGCTATCGGTTATTCGAATGGGGCAAATATCGCAGCAAGCTTATTATTCCATTACGAAAATGCATTAAAAGGTGCTGTGCTTCATCACCCAATGGTACCTAGAAGAGGAATGCAATTAGCAAATTTAGCAGGGAAATCTGTGTTTATTGCTGCTGGGACAAATGACCTAATTTGTTCATCAGCAGAGTCAGAGGAATTGAAGGTACTATTAGAAAATGCAAATGCGAATGTAACAATGCATTGGGAAAATCGAGGGCATCAATTAACGATGGGTGAAGTAGAAAAAGCAAAAGAGTGGTATGACAAAGCATTTTAAAAAAAGAAGCATCTGCTAACGGTTAGTAGATGCTTCTTTTTTATTTAAGACTGGATTGCGAGATGAGATGAAGAAAGTGGTAGCTCAATATCAACAATCGTACCTTTATTTAATTCGCTTGAAATGTGTAATCTACCATGATGTTCTTCAATTATTTTGTAACACATCATTAATCCTAGTCCTGTGCCTTTTTCTTTTAAACTATAAAAAGGTTCGCCTAGACGGGAGATACGATCTTCAGGAATGCCGCAACCTTCATCGATAATTCGTATTAAGATGAAATTATCCTCTAATGGTTTTGTTTGGATGAAAATATTTCCGCCATTTGGCATTGCTTCTATCGCATTTTTTAATATGTTTATAAACACTTGTTTTAATTGGTTACCGTCACATTGAATATCATATACGTAATCAAAATGATCCATGATGATATGAACGCTATGCATAATTGCAGTCGGTAAAATAAATGTAACTACCTCTTCAATTAAAGTTTGTATGTTACAAGTTTGGATAGATAATACTTGTGGCTTAGACATCGCCATAAATTGACTCGTGATGGATTCCATTTGTGAAATCTCACTTAACATAACATCGATATACCATTTCTGCTCCTCACTTATTTCAGGGAGGAGCAACGTTAGAAAACCTTTTAGAGAAGTGAGTGGATTTCGAATTTCATGGGCAATTCCAGCTGTCAGTTGTCCGACTACTGCGAGCTTCTCTGATTTTCGTAGTAACTTTTCAGTTTCTTTTAGCTCAGTAACATCTCTCCCCATCACGATAAGACCTTTGCGAGAACCATCAGGATGATAAAGCGGAACTTTTGATATACTTAAGATTAGATCGAAATCATCTCTATGTATAATAAATTCCTCGCCATGAAGAATTTGTCTTTGTTGCCATGCTAGTTCATCGATTTCTTCACAATGTAAAAAAGCTTCTCGGTATGCTTCATTATATTGAATGAGTTCGCTATCTTTTTTCCCGTGGTAAGGTACATGATGGAAATTGAAGCAAGAAAGTGCGTAATCATTTGCCTCAAGCCAGCGCCCTTCATGATCTTTAAATATAACAAACGCAGGCATGGAGTTTACTAATGTACGTAATCTCTTCTCACTTTCTTTTAGCATATTCTCAATTCTTTCTGATTTTTCAAGCGGCTTCATAATAGCATATACGCCAGTAAGACGATTTTGAGCAAAAATAGGAACTAGTTTTGTCACAACATCTAATAAGAATCCATTTTTATGATAAATAGATAAGATATACTCTTGTTGATTATCCGCTTCAGTATTCTTTATATTTTGTAATACTTGCTCAGAAATATGGGCTTCTAAAATAGAGGTAATATTTTTCTGTTCTAATTCTAAAGAAGTGTAACCTAATATTCTTTCGGCAGAAGGATTTATATGTAGAATAACTCCTTCTAAATTTAATGAAATAATACTATCAGGATTGTGTTCGAACAGAGATGCGTACATTTCTGTTAATGAACGATCTTGTATATGGTTTCGCAAACGTCTAGAAATGTTCGGATGACGTTTTTTTTGAGTTGGTGAATATTTTTTACGACTCATAATAGTTCCTCCGTACAAATAGCATCTAAAAAGATTTGTCTATTCATAACTATAATATAGATGTAATGTGTATTTCTATAAAAAATAGAAGTTATAGAATAAATTTTGTTTTTTTTATTTTTTGCAAGGTGAATGCAGGATGGTAATAAGGGGAGCTTATATTGTTTTATAAACCTTTTGTAAGTTACAGACGGCTGTTTTCCGTATAACATTAGGGTAGAGGAGGGGGAGAGAAAATGAAAAATTATATTCAAGGGATTGATCACGTGCAAGTAGCTGCACCTGTAGGGTGTGAAGAAGAGGCGCGTGATTTTTATGGGAATACGATTGGTATGGAAGAAATTCCAAAGCCAGAAGAGTTGAAAAAACGAGGTGGATGTTGGTTTAAATGCGGAAATCAAGAAATCCATATTGGTGTCGAGCGGAATTTTACACCGGCTAAAAAGGCTCATCCAGCTTTTTATGTGAATGAAATTAATGAATTTAAGCAAACACTTATAGAGCAAGGTGTTAAAGTGATTGATGATTATGCACGGCCAGATGTAATTCGATTTTACGTGTCAGATCCATTTGGAAACCGAATTGAATTTATGCAAAATAAAGACTAGGTGGATTCCCACCTAGTCTTTAACTTCTTCTGAAAAGTCCTAACACTTCTACAGTTTCTGTAATATTAACGAAAGCATTCGGGTCGATTTCAGAAATTGTTAGTTTCATACTTGCTAATTCTTCACGAGAAACGACGGTCATAAGTACACGCTTTTTCTCGCTTGAATAAGCACCTTCGCCATCAAGTAACGTTATTCCACGTACAACAGTTGAAAGAAGTTGTTTTTTCATTTTTTCTGCTTCATTTGTTACAATCATAAGTGTAACTTTACGATGTTTTGTATGAACAGCATCAATTACTTTACCAGTTACATAAATTGAAAGTAAGCTTGTAAGTGCAACATCCCAGGTGAAGAAGAATCCTGCGATTATTACAACGACTGCATTTAAAATAATAAGGAATCCGCCAAGTTTAATGTCTCGCTTGCGGGATAAAAGCATACCGATAATATCAAATCCACCAGTGGATCCATTACAGTTAAAAACAAGACCAATACCAGCTCCGGCGATGACACCTCCGAAGATAGAAGATAACAATGGGTCTGTTGCTACGACTTTTACTGGAACGTAGTATAATGCAACAGATAATACAACTACAGAGACAACTGTGTTAAAAATTACTTTTTTTCCAAGACCTATGTACCCTAAAATAAGGATAGGTAAGTTTAATACAAAGTTAATAATGCCTGTGTTTACAGGGGTTACAATCCCTAAAATAATAGCAATTCCGCCAATTCCACTACTTAAAATTTTGTGGGGGATAAGGAAAAGATTAAAGGCAACCGCAATAATAATAGAACCGATAATAACACCAAGGAATCTGACCATTTCTTTCCCGTCCTTCACTGAAAAATTCATATTATTTCAAGATTATATATGATATTGAAAGTTTTGGGTAAAAACAGTTTATTTAGGTAAATTAGATTAATCAAAAGAATTTGAGTATTTTATCATTTGAAAGGGGATACAGTTGTGAAGATAAAAACATATCAACAGAAAAGCCCGTTGAAGCAAGAATGTGAGGATTCTTATTTTTGTAATAAAGAAAAAAAGATTTATGGTGTATGTGATGGTGCAACACCACTTGTCCCGTTTCGTGATGAAAAGGGACATAATGGAGCATACATCGCTTCGCATTTATTTGCAAGTTATTTTACTGCATTACGAGAGAATCATAGTTTACAATTTGCAGTTGCCAAAGCAAATGAAGCATTGCAAAGCAAAATGTTAGAATATGAAGTAGACACGAGAAAAAAAGAGCATTTGTGGTGCACATGTATCGCGGCAGTCCAAATAGTTGGTGAGAAAATTGAATATGCGCAGCTTGGGGACTGTATGATTGTCGCAACTTTTCAAAATGGAACGATGCAAGTATTAACGAAAGACACAGTTGAAGGAATTAGTAAAAGAGCAAAAAAGAAGAGGGAAGAAGATCGTAAAAAAGGGTTATCTGTACCAGAAGAATATGTTTTTCAAGATGTTCGAGAACAGTTAAAATACAATCGTTATCTTGCAAATATGCCAAATGGTTATTCAGTTGCAAATGGAATGAAAGAAGCGATACATTATTTACAACATGGTGAATTACATACAGATGAAGTGAGTGGGATTTTTATTTGTTCAGACGGGTTATTTCACCCAGATTGGTCATTAGAACAAACTGTTGCATATATAAGAAAGAATAGTATAAACGAATATATAGCAATTATTGAAGAGCTAGAAGCGGAAAAGAGAATAAGGCCAGATGATAAAACGATTATTATGATTGATTTTTAAGAGGAGGCAGTTCAAATGGAAATTAAACGTGTCAATCTAACATTTCAAGATGAATTAGTTTCTTTAGAAAAAGTAAACAAACTGATTATTCACCATACAGCTGAAGATGGATGGGACGTGTATAAAACGCATGAATTTCATCAAACTGTAAGGGGGTGGAGCGGAATTGGTTACAACTATTTTATCGAAAAGGATGGAACTGTAGTGGAAGGACGAGGTTTACATATTGGAGCGCACGCGAAAGACCATAACCGCCATACAATTGGAATATGTATGACGGGAAATTTCGATAAATACGATCCAACTCCTGCACAAGTGAATGCATTATATTCTTTATGTAAACTGTTTATGAAGCAATTTGCTATAAAGAAAGAAAATATACTCGGTCATAGAGAGTTAGAAGGAGTTACAAAAAGCTGTCCTGGTAATCGTTTTTCTATGGTAGAGTTAAGGAAGATACTATCTTAAATATAGAGGAGTAACAACGATGATGAATATAAAAATACCAAATGATAAAAAAGAAGAACTTGTAGCACAAATTCAGCAATTTTTTATGGAAGAAGATTTAGATGAAATTGGACGTTTCCAAGCAGAGCGTTTAATAGAAGAAATGATTAAATTAGTTGGACCGTTTGCATATAATCAAGCAATTGGAGATGCAAGAAAGCTTGTAAGTGAGAAATTAACGAATATGGAAGAAGATTTATACGTGCTAGAAAAGAATGAAGGAAAATAAAAAAAGAGCCGATGGGCTCTTTTTTTATTTTTCAGGCTGTGGAGAAAGTCTTCTCCACAGCCTGTTTTTGTGTCTGAACCTCTTTTTATGTGTCAACACTGATAAAAAAGAGGAAAAGGAGAGAGTTTTTATGATGGGTGCTTTAAAAAATCATCGTGATGAACGTGTATCTGTTTCTGTAGAAGAGTTGGTTCCACAAGATCATTTCCTTCGTGCGATTGAAGCGACAATTAGTTTTGATTTTATTGAAGAGAAATTACGCCCTTATTACTGTGAAAACAATGGACGTCGGTCAATCCATCCTATCGTTTTATTTAAAATGATGTTTATTGGATATTTTTACGGTATTCGTTCGGAGCGTCAATTGGAAAAAGAG
>NZ_FRBJ01000003.1:150462-363625 GCF_900142585.1 Bacillus sp. bc15 | reverse complement strand
TTTGTCTAGCATCTAAAAATAAAAATTGACGTTTCACGTTGTTTGTTTCGTTTAGTTTTCAAAGTTCAATATCGCGTTTCAGCGACTTTTATAATATATCATAGTATATTATTTTCGTCAACAAGTTTTTCAAGATAATTTGTATCTCTCATTTGCTGACTCTGCCTATTATATAGACTTTTCTATTACTATGCAAGTATTATTATAAAAAAATAAGAGGGGGAAAATCCCCCTCTTATTCTTCAGAAGAAACTTCTTCATTAGATTCTTCTTCTTCATCTTTCTGTGCTTTTGCTACTGTCGCTACCTCTTGCTCATCCTCTAAACGAATTAGACGAACACCTTGTGTATTACGTCCCATTTGAGAGATTTGATCAACTGGCATACGAATAATAACGCCTGCGGCTGTAATTAGCATGATGTCTTCTTCACCTGTTACAGACTTAACCGCTACTAACTTACCGTTTTTATCTGTAATGTTACAAGTCTTAAGACCTTTACCACCACGACTTTGTAGTCGATACTCTTCAACTGGAGTACGCTTACCATACCCGTTTTTCGTTACAATTAAAACATTCGTATCTTCTTCAACAATTTCCATACCTACTACTTGGTCCTCTTCGCCTAATGTAATAGCTTTTACACCAGCTGCATTACGGCCCATAGAACGTACATCTTGTTCATTGAAGCGAATTAACATACCGTTGCTTGTCCCTACGATAATATCTTTATCGCCAGATGTTAAACGTACAGAAATCACTTCATCTTCTTCACGAAGCGAAATTGCAATTAAACCGTTTGTACGTATATTTGCAAATGATGAAAGTGGCGTTCTCTTAGAAATACCTTGTTTCGTTGTAAAGAATAAGAACTGGTCGTCACCAAATTCACGAATTGGAATAATGGCATTGATCCACTCACCCTTATCTACCCCTAATAGGTTAATAATTGGTAGCCCTTTTGCAGTACGACTATACTCTGGGATTTCATATCCTTTCGTACGGTATACTTTACCCTTGTTTGTAAAGAATAAAATATGATCATGAGTAGACGTTGTTAATAAGTGTTCAACAAAGTCATCATCATTCGTACCCATTCCTTGTACACCACGTCCCCCACGGTTCTGTGTTTTGTACGTAGAAGCTGGTAACCTCTTAATATAACCGTTATGAGTTAACGTAATCGCAATGTTTTGCTCAGGAATTAAATCTTCATCTTCAATAAATTCCATACCGCCAATTGTAATTTCTGTTCGTCTCTTATCATTGAAACGCTCTTTTACTTCTGTTAATTCTTCACGAATAATCTCAAGAACTTTCTCTTCATCTGCTAAAATCGCTTTTAATTCAGCAATTAATTTCATTAAGTCTTGATATTCTTGCTCGATTTTTTCACGTTCTAATCCAGTTAAGCGTTGCAGACGCATATCTAAAATCGCTTGCGCTTGTTTCTCACTTAAACCGAAACGTTCCATTAAGCCTTGCTTTGCAATATCAGCCGTTTTTGAACTACGAATTAACGTAATAACTTCATCAAGATGATCTAAAGCAATTCGTAATCCTTCTAAAATATGGGCACGTGCCTCTGCTTTTTCTAATTCATAAGCAGTACGTCTACGGATTACTACCTTCTGGTGCTCCAAATAATGATATAAGTTTTGTTTTAAGTTTAGTACTTGAGGCTCTCCATTTACAAGAGACAACATATTAATACCGAAACTTGTTTGAAGTGCTGTATGTTTATATAGATTGTTTAATAGTACGTTTGCATTAGCGTCACGACGTACTTCCATGACAATACGCATACCATTTCGGTCTGATTCATCACGTAAATCTGTAATACCTTCAATTTTCTTATCGCGAACTAATTCTGCGATTTTTTCAATTAATCGTGCCTTATTAACTTGATAAGGTAGTTCCGTTACGATAATAGATTGTTTACCATTTGATTTCTCTTCAATTTCAACTTTGGCACGAAGCATAATAGAACCTCGTCCTGTTTCATAAGCTCTCCGGATGCCACTTCGCCCTAAGATTAAACCTGATGTCGGGAAGTCTGGCCCAGGAATATATTCCATTAATTCCGCGATAGTGATATCTGGATTATGGCTTAATGCCAACACACCATCAATTACTTCGCCAAGTTGATGTGGCGGAATATTTGTTGCCATACCAACTGCAATACCTGTCGTACCGTTTACTAATAAATTAGGGAAACGCGCTGGTAATACAATCGGCTCTCTTTCCGAACCATCGTAGTTATCTTGGTAATCAATTGTATTTTTTGAAATATCACGTATTAATTCCATAGAAATCTTAGACATTCTTGCCTCTGTATAACGCATTGCCGCTGCTGAATCTCCATCTACAGAACCGAAGTTACCATGCCCATCTACAAGCATATAACGTTGACTGAAATCTTGCGCCATACGTACCATTGTTTCATAAACGGCTGAATCTCCATGAGGGTGATACTTACCGATTACTTCACCGACAATACGTGCTGATTTCTTATACGCTTTATCAGCTGTAATTCCTAAATCATTCATCGCATATAAAACCCTACGATGCACAGGTTTTAATCCATCACGAACATCTGGTAATGCACGAGATACGATAACACTCATTGCGTAATCTAAAAATGAGGTACGCATTTCATGACTAATATTAATTTCTCGAATTCGTGCTTGTTGTTGATTGTCTGACATCAACGAGCACCTCCTCTTACATTTCCGTTACACATACATTGATTTATATGTAGAAGACAGGAATACTTAGATTCCTGTCATTACTCATTTAAATATCAAGGTTTTTCACGTATTTTGCATTCTCTTGGATAAAGTTACGACGCGGTTCCACTTTATCACCCATTAAAATTTCAAATGTTTCATCTGCTTCTATTGCATCTTGAAGGGAAACTTGAAGTAACGAACGTACTTCTGGATCCATTGTCGTCTCCCATAGCTGAGTTGGATTCATCTCTCCAAGACCTTTATAACGTTGAATTCCTGGTTTCGGCTGGGCTGGTAACTCAGCTAATATTTTTTCAAGTTCTTTATCATTATAAGCATATTGAATTTTTTTACCTTGTTGCACTTTAAACAAAGGTGGCTGTGCGATATATATATATCCACACTCAATTATTTGACGCATATAACGATAGAAGAACGTTAATAATAGGGTACGAATATGCGCACCATCAACATCAGCATCGGTCATAATAATAACTTTATGATAGCGTGCTTTTTCGATATCGAAGTCCCCACCAATATTTGTACCAATCGCCGTAATAATTGTACGAACTTCATCATTTGATAAAATCTTATCTAAGCGTGCCTTTTCAACATTAATAATTTTACCCTTCAGCGGTAAAATTGCTTGAAAATGACGATCGCGTCCTTGTTTTGCAGATCCACCCGCAGAGTCACCCTCTACGATATAAATTTCACTAATTGCTGGATCTTTAGAAGAACAATCTGCCAATTTCCCTGGTAAACTTGAAACTTCTAAAGCACTCTTTCGGCGAGTTAGCTCACGAGCCTTTTTAGCTGCTACACGCGCACGTGCTGCCATCGTCCCTTTATCTACAACCTTACGTGCAACATTGGGATTTTCCAGTAAGAATTTTTCAAAAGCCTCAGAGAATACTGACTCCGTAATCGTTCTCGCTTCACTATTTCCAAGTTTCGTCTTCGTTTGCCCTTCAAATTGTGGATTTGGATGTTTAATTGACACGATTGCTGTTAAACCTTCACGAACATCTTCACCAGTCAAATTACTATCCGCATCTTTTAAAATGTTATTTTTACGACCATAATCGTTAATCACACGTGTTAAGGCAGTTTTAAATCCTACCTCATGTGTACCACCTTCATACGTATGAATATTATTTGTAAATGAGTAAATATGATTTGTATATCCTTCGTTATATTGAAGCGCAACTTCAACTTGAATACCATCTTTTGAACCTTCTACATATACAGGCTCTTCATGAATTGGTTGTTTTGAACGATTTAAATGTTCAACATATGATTTAATTCCACCTTCATAGTGGAACTCTTTCTTTTGCTTATGTTCACGTTTATCTTCAATTGTTAATTTAATATTACGATTTAAAAACGCCAACTCACGCATACGAGTCGCTAGCGTATCGAATTCATATTCTGTCGTCTCTTTAAAAATTTCTGGATCCGGTTTAAAGCGAGTTATTGTTCCAGTCTTATCTGTATCACCGATGACTTTTAAATCTGCAACCGGAATACCTCTTTCGTATTTTTGGTAATGGATTTTGCCATCACGATGTACAAATACTTCTAATTCTGTTGATAAGGCATTTACAACAGATGCACCAACACCGTGCAAACCACCAGAAACTTTATAACCGCCACCGCCAAATTTACCACCAGCGTGGAGGACAGTCATAATAACCTCTACTGCAGGACGTCCCATTTTTTCTTGTATACCAACTGGAATACCACGTCCATTATCCGTTACAAGAATACTATTATCTTCTTCGATACTAACGTTAATTTCATCGCAATATCCTGCTAACGCTTCATCGATACTATTATCGACAATCTCCCATACAAGGTGGTGAAGTCCCTTCCCACTCGTAGATCCAATATACATACCCGGGCGTTTCCGAACTGCCTCTAGTCCTTCAAGTACCTGTATCTGACTTTCATCATATGCATTTTCTTGCATTTGTTTTTGTTCCATTGACACAAAGATCACCTACTTTTCCATTTAAACAGGGGTTTATGCCCTATCTATTTCACAATCTACCGTGCCGTTCGTTACATGAATTGTTTTCGCATCTTTTAATGTTTCGTGTTCAATTCCGTCGACACTCGTCGTTGTAACAAATGTTTGCACCTTTCCTTGAATTGTATTTAACAGATGTGATTGACGATAATCGTCTAATTCTGATAAAACATCATCCAGTAAAAGGATTGGATATTCTTTAACCTCTGAATAAATTAATTCAATTTCAGCTAATTTTAGGGATAGTGCGGTCGTTCGTTGTTGTCCTTGCGAACCAAAGACTTGAACATTTTTACTATTAACGAAGAATTGTAAATCATCACGATGAGGACCAATTAAAGTCGTACCACGGAAAATTTCACGTTGTTTCACAGATTGAAAACTTTCATAGTATACTTCTTTTATTTTCGACAAATCCATTGATTCTGATACATCTACACTTGGTTTATAGACAATTTCTAACTCTTCTAATCCACGGCTTATACCGCGATGAATTGGAGCTGCCCATTCCTGTAGCAAATGCAAAAATTCAAAACGTTTTTGCAGTATTTTTGCACCATGCTTAATTAGTTGAAGGGTAAATACATCCAACATCGTTTCCTCATTCTTACTATTCCCTTGCATTTTTTTCAACAAGTGATTTCGTTGCGTGAGCACCTTTTGATATTGACTTAATTCATACAAATATACAGGAGCTATTTGTCCTAATTCCATATCTAAAAAGCGTCTTCTTACTTGAGGGCTTCCTTTTACAAGATTTAAATCTTCTGGGGCAAACATGACAACGTTCATCACGCCAATATATTGACTTAACTTTTGTTGTTCAAGTTGATTTAATTTTGCCTTTTTACCTTTTTTCGAAATATTTAATTCCAAAGACAAAGAACTGTTTCTTTTTTGTAATTTCCCTTTTATTTGACCAAACTCTTCATCCCAGCGGATAAGTTCGCGATCATTAGAGGTTCTATGAGATTTCGCCATCGCTAAAACATAAATAGCTTCCATCAAGTTTGTTTTCCCTTGTGCATTTTCGCCGATAATTACATTTACCTTATCTTCAAAGGAAAGCTCTAATTTTTCATAATTGCGATAGTTTTTTAATTGTATTTCTGAAATAAACAAAGGGCTCCCCCTTTATGCCTGAACTTGGAAAGTTCCGCTTCCTGGAATTTCAATAACATCATTCGCATATAGTTTGCGACCTCTTCTATTTTCAAGTTCGTTGTTCACGTACACTTCATATTCTTGTAAAAACCATTTTACAGCGCCACCTGTATCAATTACATCAGCTAACTTTAAAAATTGTCCTAGTGTAATATACTCTGTTGAAATTTTAATATGTTTCATAAAATCGCTCACTTTCTGAAAGTGTTCATTCTTTCATTGTACTAAATAAACTAACATTAGGAAAGTAATACCCAAAAATCAAATAAGGGCCACTAGCATCTTTAAACTAGCAACCCTTATTCCTTACCTAGTAAGTACGAACTGGTAAAATTAATTGAATAATTGAATCATCATTTACTGTACGAATTAAGAACGGTCTCATCGCCCCAGTAAAACTAACTTTAATCTCTGTACTATCCAAGGCTTTCAATGCATCCATCATATATTTTGCACTAAAAGATATTTTTAACTCTTCTCCATCCACTTTTTCACATTGTACTTCTTCGACAACTTTTCCGATTTCTGGTGAATTCGAAGAAATCTCTAGCATTTCTTGCTCTAAAGTTGATAATTTGACAACGTTATTGCGGCCATCTCTCGCTAATAGTGAAGCACGATCAATTGCTTGTAGGAATTCTTTTGTATTCACAAAAATATCCGTTTTACTCTCTGCTGGAATTAAACGTGTTGTATCTGGATAATTTCCTTCTAACAATCTTGAGAAGAATAATAAATGTTTTGTACGGAATAATACTTGATACTCCGTAATAACGATATCCACCATTTCTTCAGACTCATCTAGAATCTTACTTAATTCATTTAAGCTCTTACCTGGGATAACAACATTAGCTTGAAATTCATCTGCAATATTATGTCCTTCGATTTTCGCTTTTCGAAGTGCTAGTCTATGACTATCTGTTGCAATACAAGTTAACTCGCTGTTATATACCTTCCAGTTTACACCTGTCAAGATTGGTCTTGTTTCAGAAGTAGAAACTGCAAATACAGTTTGTCTGATCATATGCTTAAGTAAATCTGTTGGTATCTTAAATACATGATGTTCTTCAATCTGTGGTAATAACGGATATTCTGCAGAATCTAAACCATTTAAGTTAAATTCTGATTTTCCAGATTTTATTTTTGTCATAAAATGATTTTCCACAGAAATTTCGACAGTATCTTTAGGTAGTTTTTTTACAATCTCACTAAAATATTTTGCTTGTAAAACAATGCTTCCTGATTGAGCTATTTCTACGATTTCTTTTCCATTTTCTTCGACAGGAATAAACGATTCAATAGAAATATCAGCATCGCTTCCTGTTAATGTAACCCCTTCTTCAGTAGCTACAACTTTAATTCCCGTAAGGATAGGGATTGTTGTACGAGAAGAAACTGCCTTCATTACATCTTGTACACCTCTTACAAGATAGTCTTTTTGTATTGTAAAACGCATAAAGAAAAACCTCCGGTAAGTATAAGATTTTATTTAATTAATAAAGATAAAAAAATAGTAGTAATAGTAATAGGGCTTGTGGATATGTGGATAACCCCTTTGAAGGATGTAAAAACAGTCTATCTACATGTGGATAGACTGTGCGTAAAACAAGGTAAGTTATTCACACTATTCAGCTACTACTTTAAAATACCATTAATTTCTTCAACTTGCTTTTGTAATTGCGTATCGGTTTTTAGTAGTTTAGAAATTTTTTCATGGGCATGGATAACTGTTGTATGATCACGTCCACCAAATTCTTCACCTATTTTTGGTAAAGAGGAATCCGTAAGTTCGCGTGATAAATACATTGCAATTTGGCGAGGAAACGCAACTGATTTTGTGCGTTTTTTCGCTTTAAAATCTTCTAATTTTACTTGATAAACGTCTCCGACAGCTTTTTGAATATCATAAATAGAGATAATTTTCGGCTTAGAATTTGGAATAATATCTTTAAGTGCTTCAGCTGCTAAATCAGCATTAATATCTTTATTAATTAAAGATGAATAAGCTACAACTCGGATAAGTGCACCTTCTAATTCACGAATATTTGAATCAATTTGATTTGCGATATAAAGCATAACTTCATTTGGTATATCAAGCCCTTCAGCTTTTGCCTTTTTGCGTAAAATTGCAATTCGTGTCTCTAAATCTGGCGGCGTAATATCTGTAATAAGTCCCCATTCAAAGCGAGAACGAAGACGATCTTCTAAAGTTGGAATTTCTTTTGGTGGTCGATCACTAGAAATTACAATTTGTTTACTTTCTTCGTGTAATGCATTAAATGTATGGAAAAACTCTTCTTGAGTTTGTTCTTTTCCAGCAAGAAATTGAATATCATCTATCAATAAAACATCTACGTTGCGATATTTATTACGAAAATCAACAGCTTTATTATCACGAATAGAGTTAATAAATTCATTCGTGAATTTTTCTGATGATAAATATACAACTTTTGCATTTGGATTATGTTCAATTACATAATGACCAATTGCGTGCATTAAATGCGTCTTTCCAAGCCCAACTCCCCCGTAAATAAAGAGTGGATTATACGCTTTAGCTGGCGCCTCGGCTACAGCTAATGAAGCTGCATGGGCAAAACGGTTACCAGAGCCGATAACAAATGTATCAAATGTATATTTTGGATTTAACATGCTCTGTGGTAAATGAGCTGAATCATCTTGTGCTGGATTCCGCTTAACTGGAGGAAGATCAATGTCCTCTTCCGATTGACTTTGGGGAATAATAAAGCGAATTGCTAATTTTGCCCCTGTTAAATCGTATAGTGTTTCCGAAATTAGTTCTGAGTAATGAGATTCTAGCCAGTCACGAGCAAATTCATTTGGAGCTGTAATCGTTAATACGTCTTTCTTCAAGTTATGAGCCGTTGTTGATTTTAACCATGTTTCATAACTAGGCTTGCTTACCTTTTTTTCTAATTCTTTTAAGGCACTATTCCATAAATCAGAGATATTTTCCAAAGGTGTCCCTCCTTTACTAAGATGGTAAAAGAATAAGGTTGCGCAAGAAATGTACAACCTAATAAATATAAAATGTATATTTATACGAAACGTATTTTAAAACCTAAAAACGTCGTTTGTATATGAGATAGGGTTTTCGACAAAAAAAGCAAATGTGGACAACTATTTACCCACATGTGATTAAAACTGTCCACATGTTATACACAAATTGTGGATAAGATAAAGGTGTGGAAAACTTATTCAAAGTGAAAACACAACTATAATATCAAAAAAAAGTGGCTATAGCAATGAATTTAAGAAAGTTATCCACAAAATCAATACCTTGTGGAATAAACTTGTCCACAACACGATATACTGTGTAAAAGTGGGAAAAAAGTTTGTGGATATAAAAAACGTGAAAAAACATTTATCCACAAGGAAATATAGATGCTGTGAAAAAGTATGTGAATAGGTTCAAAATGAATATTTGATGAAAATTTCTAGAACCATTGACATTTTCCTAGTTAATTAACTATAATTTATAGGACTGTCTTTAACAGATATTCCTCAGGGAGGTGTCATATAATGAAAAGAACTTACCAACCAAATAAACGTAAGCGCAGCAAAGTACATGGTTTCCGCAGCCGTATGAGCACAGCGAACGGACGTAAAGTGCTAGCAGCTCGTCGTCGTAAAGGAAGAAAAGTATTATCTGCGTAGACCACTGATCGTTCAGTGGTCTTTTTTTCTAATAATAGTGAATTTCCGCTGATGAAATACAGGAGTGTCAATTGATATGAAGAAAAAACATCGTATAAAGAAGAATGATGAATTCCAGGCGGTTTTTCAAAAAGGAAAATCAAATGCGAATCGTCAGTTTGTTGTATACCAATTAGATAAAGAAGAACAGCCAAACTTTCGCATCGGCCTTTCTGTTAGCAAGAAAATAGGAAATGCAGTAGTTCGTAATCGAATTAAGCGCATGGTCCGTCAGGCTATTACAGAGTTAAAAGATGAGATAGATTCTGGAAAAGATTTTGTTATAATAGCAAGGAAGCCTTGTGCAGAGATGACATATGAAGAAGTAAAGAAAAGCTTAATTCATGTCTTTAAACGCTCTGGTATGAAAAGAATAAAAAAGTAGCGTAAGGAAATGAATTACACTATATACATACCGATACAAGGAGGAGTAGGCTTTGAAAAAGAAATTAGGTTTACTAGCCATGGTCGTTGCATTAATGGCGATTGCCACCGGTTGTAGTGAAACGGGTCAGCCGATTACATCAAAAAGTACTGGGATTTGGAATGAATATTTCGTATATCCACTTTCTCAGTTAATCACGTATTTTGCCGACTTATTTAACAGTAATTACGGTTTAGCAATTGTTATTACAACTCTTATCATTCGTTTTGCATTATTACCATTAATGATTAAACAAACGAAGAGTACAAAGGCAATGCAAGCGTTACAACCAGAAATGGTGAAGTTAAAAGAGAAATATAGTTCTAAAGATCAAGCAACGCAGCAAAAACTACAACAAGAAATGATGCAGTTATATCAAAAGAATGGTGTAAATCCATTGGCAGGATGTTTACCGATATTTGTTCAGATGCCTATTTTATTCGCGTTTTATCATGCGATTATGAGAACAACAGCAATTAGTGAACATACATTTTTATGGTTTGATTTAGGACAGGCAGATCCGTTCTATATCTTACCAGTTGTTGCGGCAATTACGACATTTATTCAGCAAAAGCTTGCAATGGCAGGAACAGCTGGTCAAAATCCGCAAATGGCAATGATGCTTTGGCTTATGCCGATTATGATTTTAATCTTTGCAATTAACTTCCCAGCTGCATTATCACTTTACTGGGTTGTTGGTAATATCTTTGGTATTGCTCAAATGTACTTTATCAAAGGGCCAGAGATTAAGGCTAACAAAGCTGGAGGCTCAAGCAAGTGAGTATAATTACTGCTAAAGGACAAACAGTCGAGCTGGCAGTAGAGGATGCTTTAAGGCAATTAAACACATCAAAAGATCGAGTAGATATAAATATTGTCGATGAGGGTAAAAGAGGGTTCTTAGGTTTATTTGGGAATCGTCCTGCAGTAGTAGAAGTTGTATTGAAGAAAGATCCAATTCAGGAATGTGAAGAATATTTAAGAAATGTTATTCACAATATGGGTGTGGAAGTTGAAATTAGTAAAATTGTAAAAGGACGCGAGATTGAATTTACAATTTCTGGTGATGATGTAGGAGTTTTAATTGGAAAAAGAGGTAATACATTGAACTCTTTACAGTATTTAACAAAACTTGTCGCAAATCGTAACACGAAGCAGTATATCGGTATTACACTAGATGCTGAAAATTATCGTAGTAAAAGAAAAAGTACGTTAGAATCACTTTCTTATCGATTAGCGAAACAAGTATCTAATACGAAAAAAAGAGTTATTTTAGAACCGATGCCATCTTTTGAACGAAAAATTATTCATCAGGCATTATCAAATCATCAAGGTATCAAAACAACTTCTGAAGGAAATGAACCACATCGGCATGTTGTAATATCTCCTAAATGACCGGTTGCTCAAATGAGTGCCGGTTTTTTCGAGCGAAAAATAGATGTGGATAACTAAAAAACACTAAACTTATCCACTGTGAATAAGTTTAGTGTTTTTTACATGGGGATATAATAAAATGAGTTATTCTTCTTTTGTAGATAGGTTCGTTATGGTATCCTAATAATTTAGTGAAAGAAATAATCATGTTGAAATAGAGATAAATAAGCAAGTGAGGTGAAAGGACATGGAATTTGATACAATTGCTGCGATTTCCACAGCGCTTGGAGAGGGTGCAATTGCCATTGTTCGAGTAAGTGGGGATGATGCGGTTGAGAAAGTTGACCGTATTTTTAAAGGGAAGGATTTAACAGAGGTTTCTTCTCATACTATTCATTATGGTCATATTGTTGATTTAGATACAAATCAAGTTATTGAAGAAGTTATGGTGTCTATTATGCGCGCACCGAGGACTTTTACACGTGAAAATATAGTGGAAATTAACTGTCATGGCGGACTTGTTTCAGTAAATAAAGTATTGCAACTTATTCTAGCGCAAGGAGTACGATTGGCAGAACCGGGCGAATTTACAAAACGTGCTTTTTTAAATGGACGTATCGATTTATCACAAGCAGAAGCTGTTATGGATTTAATTCGAGCAAAAACAGATCGTGCGATGAATGTAGCAATTAATCAAATGGAAGGGCGATTATCTAAATTAATTGGTCGCTTACGTCAAGAAATATTAGAAACATTAGCTCATGTTGAGGTAAATATAGATTATCCAGAATACGATGATGTAGAAGAGATGACACATAATATTTTAATTGAGAAAGCAACGCATGTTCGTTCGGAAATCGAAAAAATATTAGAAACATCAAAACAAGGGAAAATCTTACGTGAAGGTATTGCTACAGCAATTATCGGTAGGCCTAATGTTGGAAAATCATCGTTATTAAATAGCCTTGTTCAGGAGAAAAAAGCAATTGTAACTGATATTGCAGGAACAACTCGTGATGTTATTGAAGAGTACGTTAATGTGCGTGGCGTACCTCTTAAACTTATAGATACAGCCGGTATTCGTGAGACAGAAGATGTTGTTGAACGAATTGGTGTGGAGCGTTCAAAAGAAATGATGAGCCAAGCAGATTTAGTATTAGTTGTTGTCAACTATAGCGAGGCTTTAACAAATGAGGATGAAGATCTATTCCATGCGGTACAAGGAAAAGACTTTATTGTTATTGTGAATAAGACTGATTTACCGCAAGCGATTGATATGGAACGTGTTACAGAGTTAGCCAAGGGAAATCGTGTTATTACAACATCCTTAATTGAGGAACAAGGAATAGATGAACTCGAAAAGGCAATAGCTGATTTATTCTTTGAAGGAACAATCGATTCTACAGATATGACATATGTTTCTAATGCGAGACATATTGGATTATTAACACAAGCGGGACAAACAATCGGTGATGCAATTGAGGCAATAGAAAATGGTGTACCAATTGATATGGTGCAAATTGATTTAACAAGAACGTGGGAAATACTTGGTGAAATTACTGGTGACACAGTCCATGAAAGCCTAATTGACCAGTTGTTCTCTCAATTTTGTTTAGGAAAATAATATAGTGATGTTTTAGAAAGATAGAGATTATTAGGAGGAATAAACAATGGGATACAATGCCGGTTCATACGATGTCATAGTAATCGGTGCAGGTCATGCAGGATGTGAAGCTGGTCTTGCGGCAGCACGAATGGGCTCAAAAACATTAATGTTAACAATTAACTTAGATATGGTAGCATTCATGCCATGTAACCCTTCTGTTGGTGGACCAGCAAAAGGGATTGTTGTTCGTGAAATTGATGCATTAGGCGGAGAAATGGGACGTAATATTGATAAAACTCATATTCAAATGCGTATGCTAAATACAGGTAAGGGTCCAGCTGTACGTGCACTTCGAGCGCAAGCTGATAAATTCTCTTACCAACATGAATTGAAGAAAACAATTGAAGAAACACCAAACTTAACGTTGTTCCAAGGAATGGTAGAGCGTTTAATCGTTGAAGAAGGTATATGTAAAGGGGTAGTTACACAAGCTGGTGCAGAATATACAGCGAAAACCGTTGTAATTACGACTGGAACATTTTTACGTGGCGAGATTATCATGGGCGATTTAAAATATTCAAGCGGTCCAAATAATCAACAACCGTCTATTACATTATCTGAGCATTTAGAGGAGCTTGGATTTGATCTTGTTAGATTTAAAACAGGGACACCTCCGCGTGTAAACAGTAATACAATTGACTACAGTAAAACGGAAATTCAACCAGGTGATGATAAGCCGCGTTCGTTCTCTTTTGAAACAACGAAATTTATTATGGATCAAATTCCATGTTGGTTGACATATACAAGTACAGAAACACACCGTTTAATAGATGAAAATTTACATCGTTCAGCTATGTATTCTGGTATGATTAAAGGAACAGGCCCTAGGTACTGTCCTTCTATTGAAGACAAAGTAGTAAGATTTAATGACAAACCACGTCATCAAATTTTCTTAGAGCCAGAAGGGCGTAATACACAAGAAGTATATGTACAAGGTTTATCCACAAGCCTACCAGAAGATGTACAACGTGACATGCTTAGAACAATTCCAGGCCTAGAAAATGTTGAAATGATGCGCACAGGTTATGCGATTGAATATGATGCAATTGTGCCAACACAATTATGGCCAACACTTGAAACGAAAAAGATTAAAAATTTATATACAGCAGGACAAATTAATGGAACTTCTGGTTACGAAGAGGCGGCAGGACAAGGGCTTATGGCTGGGATTAATGCAGCATGCCGTTCTTTAGGTAAAAAAGAAGTTGTTTTAGGCCGCGAGGATGCTTATATTGGTGTCTTAATTGATGATCTTGTAACGAAAGGTACAAATGAACCATATCGTTTATTAACGTCTCGTGCAGAATACCGTCTATTATTACGCCACGATAATGCTGATCTTCGTTTAACTGAAGTTGGTCGTGAAATTGGATTAATTAAAGAAGAGCGATATGAGCGATTTACAAATAAAAAATTACAAATTGAACAGGAAAAGGAACGTTTAAGCAGCATTATTATTAAACCACGTCCTGAAGTTCAAGAATTAATTCGCAATATTGGCGGAAGTGAATTGAAAGATGGAATACGTGCAAGTGACTTATTACGTCGTCCAGAGATGACATATGAGCATATTCATCTTTTAGTACCAAGTGAAGTAGAATTAAGTGATGAAGTTACAGAACAAGTTGAAATTCAGATTAAGTACGAAGGATATATTGAAAAATCTTTACAGCAAGTAGAGCGTATGAAGAAAATGGAGAGTAAAAAAATCCCTGTAGATATTGATTATGACGCGATTTCTAGCCTTGCTTCAGAAGCTAGACAGAAATTGAAAGATGTTCGTCCACTTTCAATGGGGCAGGCTTCACGTATTTCTGGCGTAAATCCAGCGGATATTTCCATTTTACTTGTGTATATAGAACAAGGAAAAATTGCGCGCGTATCGAACCAATAACATAGTAAGGAGATATTGCTAGATGAACATAGAACAATTTCAATCTATGCTAGAAGAGAAGGGAATCACCCTCTCTTCTAGACAATTAGAGCAGTTCAAAATCTACTTTGAAACATTAGTAGAGTGGAATGAAAAAATGAACTTAACGGCTATTACAGAAAAAGAAGAAGTATACTTAAAACACTTTTTTGATTCCATTACAGCTGCTTTTTATTATGATTTTTCAAAACCATTCTCAATTTGTGATGTTGGTGCAGGGGCTGGATTCCCAAGTATTCCTTTAAAAATCTGTTTCCCGCACTTAAAAGTAACAATTGTAGATTCATTGCAAAAACGTATTAATTTCTTAAATCACTTAGCACAAAAGTTAGAATTAAGTGATGTTGCATTTTGTCATGATCGTGCTGAAACATTTGGGAAAAAAGAAGGTGTACGTGAATCATACGATATTGTAATGGCACGTGCAGTTGCGCGTCTTTCTGTATTAAGTGAGCTATGCTTACCACTTGTAAAAGTTGGAGGAACATTCATTGCAATGAAAGGTGCAGCAGCAAACGAAGAAATCGAAAATGGCAAGTATGCTTTAGAGGTGCTAGGCGGAGAGTTAAAAGAGATGTCTACGTTCCAATTACCGTTTGAAGAGAGTGAACGTAATATTTTATTAATCGAGAAAAAGCGCAAGACACCAAAGAAATATCCACGCAAACCGGGAACACCCAATAAATTACCTATTGAAAAATAAATCTTATTAGACGTAAGATTAAATTATATAAATGAAAACGTAAATGTTTCATAGGAAACATTTTATGGAGAATAGTCAATAGGCCTAAAAGGTGGTGGAATATGTATGAAAAATACGTTTTCTCGTTTATTTGGCTTTGGAGATAAAGAGAGCGAATTCGAATTACAAGACGAAAGCCATGAAGAGATAGATAAAAAGGTATATGAGGAAATACAAGAAATTCCGATAGTAAATATTACCCCTAACCGTTATCAACCAAGAACAGTTTTTGATGATGCGCGTATTGATGAGCTAGCATTAACGATTCGTACACATGGACTTATTCAGCCGATTGTTGTAAGGCAATATGAGGACGATAAGTATGAGATTATTGCTGGAGAAAGACGTTTTCGCGCGGCAACAAAGTTAGGTTGGGAAAAGGTTCCTGCAATTATAAAGAACTTAAATGATACAGAGACAGCTTCTGTAGCTTTAATTGAAAACTTGCAACGTGAGGAACTAACGGCAATCGAGGAAGCTGTGGCGTATCAAAAGCTGATTGAGTTACATAATTTAACACAAGAAGCATTGGCACAACGACTTGGAAAAGGACAATCTACAATCGCAAATAAGTTGCGATTGTTAAAGTTGCCTGAAGAAATAAAAAGTGCATTATTAGAAAAAAGTATTACAGAACGTCATGCCCGCGCTCTCATTCCTTTAAAAAATGAGGAATTACAACTGAAGGTTTTACAGGAAATTGTGGAGAAACAACTGAATGTAAAGCAAACAGAAGAACGAATTGCGAAGTTACTAGAGGAAGCAAAACCGAAGCGTAAGGCAAAGCAAAAAGCAGTAAGTCGAGATACGAGGATTGCTATGAATACAATTAGACAATCTTTACAAATGGTTACTGAAAGTGGTTTAAATGTTAATTCTGAGGAAGAAGAATTTGATGAGTACTATCAAATTACAATTAAAATTCCAAAGAAAAAATAATAATGACGTGTTAGAGACCTTATCCTATTGGAGAGGTCTCTTTTACTATATTTTCTTGTTAAATGAAGAAGGAGTTTAGAAATAAATTTTGAAGTTTAATAAAGGACGTAAAAGAAAAAGTTTTATTTCATGTTACAATAAACGTAATTGTTACTAGAATAAGATAGAAAGGTTGAAAGTAGGTGACATCATGGGAAAAATCATTGCTATTGCTAATCAAAAAGGCGGTGTTGGAAAAACCACAACATCTGTTAATTTAGGGGCTGGATTGGCGCAAGTAGGTAAAAAAGTCCTTCTTGTAGATATTGATGCTCAAGGAAATGCAACGACTGGTGTGGGAATTGAAAAATCTGAATTAGATCAATGTATTTACAACGTTCTTGTGGAAGATGCAGATGTTCAAGGGGTTATACAGAAAACCGCAACTGAAAACTTAGATGTTCTACCCGCTACAATTCAATTGGCTGGTGCTGAAATTGAATTGGTACCGACTATTTCCCGGGAAGTACGTTTGCAAAGAGCATTACAGCCAGTTCGTGATGAATATGATTATATTATTATCGACTGTCCCCCGTCTTTAGGGTTATTAACGATTAATGCATTAACAGCAGCAGATTCTGTTATTATTCCTGTACAGTGTGAATATTATGCACTAGAAGGATTAAGTCAGCTATTAAATACAGTTCGACTTGTACAAAAACATTTAAATAAAAATTTAGCAATTCAAGGCGTATTGTTAACAATGTTGGATGCTCGTACAAATTTAGGGATCCAAGTTATAGATGAAGTGAAAAAGTATTTTAGGGATAAAGTATATCGCTCGATTATTCCGCGTAATGTACGCTTGAGCGAGGCTCCAAGTCATGGGAAACCTATTATGCAGTATGACGCTAAATCAAGAGGAGCAGAAGTATATATAGATTTAGCAGAGGAAGTGATTGCAGGTGGCTAAAGGATTAGGAAGAGGAATTAATGTGTTTTTTCCTGATTTAGATGTGAAAGAAGAGGAAACAATTCAGGAGATTATTGTAACTGAATTAAGGCCAAATCCATATCAACCGCGTAAACACTTTAATAAAGAGGCTATTCAGGAATTAGCAATTTCGATTAAGGAACACGGTATTCTACAACCATTAATTGCTAGAAAGAGTATTAAAGGATATGAAATCGTTGCAGGTGAAAGACGATTTCGTGCTGCAAAAGAGGCTGGTTTAGAAAAGGTACCTGCGGTTGTAAGACAATTAACTGAACAGCAAATGATGGAATTTGCTTTGTTAGAAAACTTACAACGAGAAGATTTAAATCCTATGGAAGAGGCAATGGCATACCAGATGTTAATGAATGAGCTAAATGTAACGCAAGAACAATTAGCGAAACGTCTTGGCAAAAGCAGACCTTACATTGCAAATTATACTCGGTTATTAAGCCTCCCTTCGTTCGTCCAAGATATGATTGCAAATGGTCAACTTTCAATGGCTCATGGGAGAACTTTACTTACGATAAAAGACGAAGAACAATTGAAGTCCTTATTGAAACGCATTGAAAAAGAAGGATTAAATGTTCGTCAATTAGAGAAAATCGTCCAAGAGATTAATAAACACGTTTCACGTGAAACAAAAAAAGTGAAAAAAGAGCGAAATATATTTTTCGTAGAACGTGAAACGTTCTTAAGAGAAAAGTTTGGCACAGATGTGAAAATTAAAGAGACGAAAAAAGAAAAAGGTAAAATCGAAATTGAATTTTTTAATAAAGAAGATTTAAATCGTATTTTAGAACTATTAGCACAGAAAAATTAAAAAGCAAACCATCTTATTATTTATAGATGGTTTGCTTTTTTTAATGCGGATAATTTTTGATCCGTCTCTTTTATACTTTGTGCGATTACATCAGCCATTTTCATGACTAAACTTAATCTTGTATTTTGAAGAACGAAAAACTCCATAAACCCATTTAGATTGACGATACCGTGTATATGCAGATCACCAACTGCAGGTAATTTCTTATTCATAGCAGCACCCGGTTTACTAGGTCCCTTTCCAGTAGTGATTGACCCAATATTTTGGGACTTTCCTAAACATGCATCAACAGCAATTATAAATGCAGTAGGATGTTTTTTCTGTATATTCTGAATTTTTTCTTCTAAATTTAGTGCATGTACTGGCTCATCTAGTGTACCGAATATTTGGAGGTTTTTTATGTCTATTTGTTCAAGTTTTGTACCAACTAACGGGCCGAGTGCGTCACCTGTAGAACGATCTGTTCCGATACAAACGAGAATGAGTGGTATATTAGTTTTAATAGGAATATGGGTAAGTAAGAAATTACTGATTATCTCAGAGGCTTCTAGATCTTGGTGCATAACGTTTTGAGTTTCTTTCTCAAAAAATGGTAAGCGAAAACTTCCAATGTTCATGAAGCACCCATCCTTTTAATAAATTTTCAATATATGTTATATGGTGAGAAAAATGGAAAGCTATAAGTGCGTAATTTTTGCAAAATGTGAATGAAAACGGAAATAATAGTACTAGTATATATATATTCGTTCCATTTTATACCTGAATGGCGGGGATAAAATAGGATTAAAATCATAAAATTTTTTCAGCAATTAGAGGACTTCTGATACAATAATAAGGATAACTAAAAAGAAATTTTAGCTAGAGAGGTAGAGGTACATGGATTTATTAACGAAGTGGTTTAATTCTACGAAACAGTATTTATTAGATGCTGATCGTTGGGCTCATATTGGAGTTGCGACATTAAAAATATGTATTATTTTAATAATTGGTGCAGTTGTTGTGCGAATTGCAAGAGCGGTTGTACGAAATGCGTTTCGTATGGGGAGTCGTTCTCCAATTCAAATTTCAGAACGTCGTACAGTTACAGTGGCGAAATTACTTGAAAATATTGTAGCGTATGTTGTTATGTTCATTATGCTAATTGCGATTTTAGGTGTGTTTGATATTAATGCATCAGGTTTATTAGCGGGTGCCGGGGTAATTGGTTTAGCAGTCGGATTTGGTGCTCAAAGTTTAGTGAAAGACGTTATTACAGGTTTATTTATTTTGCTAGAAGATCAGTTTTCAGTTGGCGATTATGTTAAAATCGGTCAATTTGAAGGAGTCGTTTTAGAAATTGGACTTCGTACAACGAAAGTAAAGAGTTGGACAGGTGAAATTCATACTTTACCAAATGGAAGTATTATTCAAGTTACTAACTACTCAGTTAGTAATAGTGTAGCGTTTGTTGATGTATCTATTTCATATGAGGCTGATATTGCGAAAGCAGAACAGGTTATTGAAGATTTATTAGTAGAGTTACCTTCAAAGTATGAAAAAATGGTAACAACACCTCAATTATTAGGTGTGCAAACGTTAGCTGCATCAGAAGTTATATTACGCGTTATCGCTGAAGTAGAGCCGATGCAACATGCAGTTATTGCAAGGGCACTTCGTAAAGAGATTAAAAATCGTCTTGATTTACATGGAATTGAAATTCCATATCCACGTATGGTTTTATACAATCGTGAAGAATTGGTTAGTGGAAAAGCAATTTAGTATGGAGAGGAGTTTGAAGAGTGGAGCAAAAGGAATATAACTTGTACGATGTTGTGGAAATGAAGAAAGCACATCCATGTGGCGAGAATCGTTGGAAAATTATTCGTATGGGAATGGATATCCGCATTAAGTGCGAGGGATGTGACCATTCAGTAATGATTACTCGAAGAGAGTTTGATCGTAAGGTGAAAAAAATACTTGTGAAGCACGAAGAATAGAGGGAGAGTAACAGTTACAGTAGGTAACTGTTACTTTTTTTCGTTTGGCGGAAACTTGTCATTTTTTTCGTTACTATCTATAATGATGAAAGATTGAGACATAGGAGTGAAAAATATGGGATTAACGGCTGGGATTGTTGGATTACCTAACGTAGGTAAGTCCACTTTATTTAATGCAATTACACAAGCAGGAGCAGAATCTGCAAACTATCCATTCTGTACAATTGATCCAAACGTAGGGATTGTAGAAGTACCAGATGAGCGTTTAAATAAATTAACGGAATTAGTAGAACCGAAAAAGACTGTTCCGACTGTATTTGAGTTTACTGATATTGCAGGTATCGTAAAAGGTGCTAGTAAAGGTGAAGGTTTAGGAAATAAATTCTTATCTCACATTCGTCAAGTAGATGCAATTTGCCAAGTTGTTCGTTGTTTTGAAGACGAAAATATTACGCACGTTTCAGGGAAAGTAGATCCAATTGATGATATCGAAACAATCAACTTAGAGCTAATTTTAGCGGACTTAGAGTCTGTTGATAAGCGTATCGAGCGTGTTGCGAAATTAGCAAGACAAAAAGATAAAGAAGCTGTATATGAGCATGAAATTTTAGTTCGTTTAAAAGAGGCTTTTGAAGAGGGGAAACCGGCTCGTACTGTTGAATTTACAGAAGAGCAGATGAAGATTGTTAAAGGCCTTCATTTACTTACAACAAAAGAAATGTTATACGTAGCGAACGTAAGTGAAGACGATGTTATCGATCCTTCGGAAAATAAATACGTACAAATGGTAAAAGAATTTGCAGAAAATGAAAATTCTCAAGTAATCGTTGTATGTGCAAAAATCGAATCAGAAATCGCTGAATTAGACGAGGAAGAGAAAAAAGTATTCCTTGAAGAACTAGGTATTGAAGAGTCTGGTTTAGATCAATTAATTCGTGCAGCATATGACTTATTAGGACTTGCTACTTACTTTACAGCTGGCGTTCAAGAAGTACGTGCTTGGACATTTAAACAAGGTATGAAGGCACCACAATGTGCTGGTGTTATTCATACAGACTTTGAGCGTGGATTTATTCGTGCAGAAACAGTTTCTTACGATGACTTAATGACAAACGGTTCTATGACAGCTGCAAAAGAAGCTGGAAAAGTACGTTTAGAAGGAAAAGAGTATATCGTAAAAGACGGAGATGTTATGCACTTCCGTTTTAACGTTTAATCTAATATTTCCTAGGAAAAATAAAGATATGAGCTTGGCGAATATATTATATGTTTGCCAAGTTTTTTATGTATTGGTGAGTTGATTCATATAACTTACTATGATATAATCTAAACTCGTGAGTAATTACTATAAATTAATTGCTCCTTGCCCATTATGGGCCGTTTAGACCAAAAGGAGGTGAAAGTGTAATGAGAAAGTACGAAATTATGTACATCATTCGTCCTGGCGTTGAAGAAGAAGCTCAAAAAGCTTTAGTTGAACGTTTTGCAGGTGTTTTAACAAACAATGGTGCAGAAATCATTAACACGAAAGAGTGGGGTAAGCGTCGTTTAGCTTACGAAATCAACGACTTACGTGAAGGTTTCTACATGATCTTAAACGTGAACTCTAACGCAGAAGCGATTAACGAATTCGACCGTTTAGCTAAGATCAACGAAGACATCCTTCGTCATATCGTTGTTAAAGAAGAAGAAAAATAATTGATATATAAGGGAGAGTGGTTCGATTGATGAATCGTGTTATCCTCGTTGGTCGTTTAACTAAGGACCCTGACTTACGTTACACGCCCAATGGTGTTGCAGTAGCTACTTTTACGTTAGCTGTGAATCGCGCATTTGCGAATCAACAAGGTGAGCGTGAAGCTGACTTTATTAATTGTGTAATATGGCGTAAACAAGCAGAAAACGTAGCAAATTATTTGAAAAAAGGAAGCTTAGCAGGCGTAGATGGACGTCTTCAAACTCGTAATTACGATGGACAAGACGGTAAACGTGTATATGTAACAGAAGTTCTTGCGGAAAGCGTACAATTTTTAGAGCCGCGTAATGGCGGTGGGGAGCAACGTGGTTCATTCAATCAGCAACCATCAGGAGCTGGTTTCGGTAACCAAGGCTCTAACCCATTTGGTCAATCTAGTAATTCAGGTAACCAAGGTAATCAAGGGAACTCTGGATTTACGAAGAATGACGATCCATTTTCAAATGTAGGTCAACCGATCGACATTTCCGACGACGATTTACCGTTCTAATACAGTAAATTTGTTAGTTTTAACAAAGAATGGAGGGAAATAGACATGGCAGGACGCAAAGGTGGACGTGCGAAACGTCGTAAGGTGTGTTTCTTCACAGCTAACGGCATCACTCGCATTGACTATAAAGATGTTGATTTATTAAAACGTTTCGTTTCTGAGCGTGGTAAAATTTTACCTCGTCGTGTAACAGGGACAAGCGCAAAATACCAACGCAAACTTACAGTTGCAATTAAACGTGCTCGTCAAATGGCACTTTTACCATATGTTGGTGAATAATAGCGTATGAAATGCACAGTAGAGTCGGACTCTACTGTGCATTTTGCTATGCTTTTCTTTTTTGAAAGAGAGGTTAAAATGTGAAACAAACAAAGTTTATTACAGAAGGCGCAGCGTTATTAGCTATATATGCAATTTTATTGCTTATATCTATGTATGTTCCAATTTTAGGTACTGTTGTAACTTTTGCGTTGCCGTTACCATTTATACTATTAACGATAAGATATAAACTATCTAATGTGCTTGTGATTTTTGTAGTGGCACTTTTTGTTACTGTTATTGTGAGTCAACCTATGAATTTAGTGAAGACAATTATGTTTGGATTGATAGGGATTGTTTTAGGGTATACGTATAAAACAAGAAAAAAGTCAGTGGAAATCTTAATAGCAGGGACGCTTGCATACTTAATTGGTTTTGTACTTATTTATGTTGCGAGTATAAAGTTTTTCAACATAGATATAATGAAGCAGATGCAAAGTATGTTTAGTGAAAGTATGGTGCAAAGTGAAAAGATAGTAAGTGCTATAGGTATGCCGATTAGTAAGGAACAAAAAGAGTTACTTACACAAATGAATGATATATTACAATTGTTATTTCCGAGTATACTTGTTCTAGTTTCAGTATGTTTTTCTTGGATTACAGTGATAATATCAGGTAGTGTTTTGAAAAAGTTAAAACACGACATTATACCTTGGCCTAAATTTAAAGATCTACAATTACCAAAGAGTATTGTTTGGTATTACGTTATATTTATTTTGTTAGCAACTTTTATAAAAGTAGATCCAACATCATATTTACATATGGTATTTTCTAACCTATATGTCATATTTGCACTATTGCTTGTACTGCAAGGGCTGACATTCATTTCCTTTTTAGCGTATAGAAAAGGTTTTACAAAAGGGGTTCCTATTATTAGTTTTATTGTATGCATGTTTATTCCGATGCTGTTTCCTCTTGTGACAATCTTAGGTATAATTGACTTAGGGATTTCGTTGCGTTCTAAAATAGGGGAATAAAATAATATTCCTTATACTATTTTAATCTGTTTAACTAACTGGAAGGTGAGTTAGTTTTACTTTATAGGAGTTGTATACATGCCTGAATTTGATAAGAAACAGTGGTTTTTATATCCTGTTTATGTATTGGCATTTTTTGTGTTTGTGCTCATTTCAATTCTCTGTTATTTTCATTTAATTATGGGGATAGCTGCTTTTATCATTTTTTGTATCGTGTTCTTTATCGTTATACGATTTGAACTTAATTTTCAAAGGAATTTCGAAAAGCATACGACAGATATGATTACGAGGGTAAAGAAAGTCAGTAATGAAGCATTTAACCAAATGCCGATTGGTATTTTGTTATACAATAAGGATTACGGGATTGATTGGGCAAATCCTTATTTATCTTCATGCCTGGGACAGCATGCGTTAGCTGGATGGCACCTTTACGATGTATCAGAAACATTACTTCTTTTCATTAAAGGAGAAACTTCTGATGATATAGTCTCTTTAAATAATCGAAAGTTTCGTGTTTTTGTAAGGAAAGAAGAAAAGTTAATTTATTTCTTTGATGTAACGGAACAAACGGAAATCGAAAAGATGTATGAGGATCAACGCACTGTTTTAGCTGTAATTTATTTGGATAATTATGATGAAGTTACACAAGGATTAGATGATCAATTACGTACGAATATAACAAGTCTTGTGACATCGCGACTAAATGAATGGGCACTTAAGTATGGTGCGTATTTAAAACGTGCATCTTCAGAAAGATTCTTCGTTGTGCTAAATGAAAGTATTCTGACGCAGATGGAGAAAGGGAAATTTAGTATTTTAGATCAGGTGCGTGAAGAAACATCTAAAAGGAATATACCACTTACATTAAGTGTAGGTGTCGGATCAGGTGATTTACCTTTGTCAGAGCTTGGGGCAATGGCTCAATCTGGTTTAGACCTTGCGCTTGGGCGCGGGGGAGACCAAGTAGCTATTAAACAAGCGACAGGTAAAGTTAAGTTCTATGGAGGTAAGACAAATCCGGTTGAAAAGCGTACCCGTGTACGTGCTAGGGTCATTTCGCATGCGTTAAAGGATTTAGTATTAGAAAGTAGTAATGTCATTGTCATGGGACATAGGGCTCCTGATATGGACGCAATTGGTGCTGCGATTGGTATTTTAAAAGTGGCTCAATTAAACGAGCGTAAAGGATATATTGTATTAGATGAAAATGATTCTGATAAGGGAATTAAACGCTTGATGGACAAAGTGAAACAAAATGAGGAGTTATGGTCTCATTTTATTACTCCAGAGCAAGCGATGGAATTTGCAAATGATGAGTCGTTACTTGTTGTTGTTGATACGCATAAACCTTCTATGGTGATGGAGCAAAAACTGTTACATAAAATTGAAAATGTAGTAGTTATTGATCATCATCGTCGTGGGGAAGATTTTATTGAAGACCCATTGCTAGTTTATATGGAACCATATGCTTCTTCAACGGCAGAATTGGTTACAGAATTACTTGAGTATCAACCTAAAAATTTAAAGATGACAATGCTAGAAGCGACGGCATTGTTAGCAGGTATTATTGTCGACACGAAAAGTTTCACATTCCGGACAGGGGCTCGTACATTTGATGCTGCTTCTTATTTACGCTCACATGGTGCAGATACTGTGCTTGTACAAGAACTTTTAAAGGAAGATATGGATCAGTATTTACGGGTTGCAAAAGCTATAAAAAATGCGTACATTTATAAAAATGGAATTGCGATTGCTAAAGTTGATAGTGATGATTACTACGATCAAGTGCTTATTGCGCAATCGGCAGACACGTTATTAACGATGACAGGGATTATTGCATCATTTGTTGTTGCGAAACGTGGTGAGAATCTCATTGGAATTAGCAGCAGGTCTTTAGGTGAAGTGAATGTGCAGCTAATTATGGAAAACTTAGGCGGTGGCGGGCATTTGACTAATGCAGCCACACAAATGAAAAATGTTACAGTAGATGAAGCTGAGGAGAAGCTTCGATTTGTTATTGATGACTATTTACAGGGAGGCACACAATCATGAAAGTAATTTTTCTAAAAGACGTAAAAGGTAAAGGTAAAAAAGGAGAAATAAAAAACGTACCGGATGGCTATGCAAATAACTTCTTACTAAAACAAGGATTAGCTGCTGAAGCAACAAATAGCAGTATGAAAACTTTAGAAGCTCAAAAGCGTAAAGAAGAAAAAGATGCAGCAGCAGAGCTTGAAAATGCAAAAGAGTTAAAAGAGACTTTAGAGAAATTAACTGTAGAATTAAAGGCGAAATCTGGAGAAGGTGGCCGTTTATTCGGTTCTATTACGAGCAAACAAATCGTAGATGCGATGCAAAAATCACATAAAATTAAACTTGATAAACGTAAATTTGAAATGGATGATGCAATTCGTGCATTAGGCTACACAAATGTAACAGTGAAATTGCATCCGCAAGTAACAGCGACAGTAAAAGTTCATGTTAGTGAACAATAAAAATAAATTAAGCAAGGAGGATTGCGTATGAGTGATGTACTTGCTGATCGTACCCCTCCGCATAATATAGAGGCCGAGCAGGCGGTTTTAGGTGCCATATTAATTGATCAAGATGCGTTAACGTCAGCATCGGAGTTATTGGTACCTGATTCATTCTATCGAACGAAACATCAAAAGATTTTTGAGGTCATGCTTGGATTATCTGATAAAGGAGAACCGATCGACTTAGTAATAATGACATCAGCGATGGCTGATCAAGGATTACTAGAAGAAGTTGGTGGAGTGTCTTATCTAGCAGAGTTAGCAGAAGTTGTTCCAACAGCTGCTAACGTTGAATATTATGCACGTATCATTGCTGAAAAGGCACTTTTACGCCGTTTAATTCGAACAGCGACTCATATAGTGTCGGATGGATACGAGAGAGAAGATGACGTGGACGGCCTTTTAAATGAGGCCGAGAAAAAAATATTAGAAGTATCCCATCAAACGAATGCAAAAGCATTTCAAAATATTAAAGATGTTCTTGTGGATGCTTATGATAAAATTGAACTTTTGCATAATCAAAAAGGTGAAGTTACTGGGATACCAACTGGATTTACTGAATTAGATAAGATGACGGCAGGTTTCCAGCGAAATGATTTAATCATCGTAGCAGCACGTCCGTCAGTAGGGAAAACTGCATTTTCATTAAACATCGCACAAAACGTAGCGACGAAAACGGATGAAAATGTAGCGATTTTTAGTTTGGAGATGGGCTCCGATCAGCTTGTTATGCGTATGCTTTGTGCAGAAGGAAATATCGATGCGCAAAGACTTCGTACCGGGTCACTAACTTCTGATGATTGGGCGAAATTAACAATGGCGATGGGGAGTCTTTCAAATGCCGGTATATATATTGATGATACACCGGGAATTAAGGTAAATGAGATTCGAGCAAAATGTCGTAGACTAAAGCAAGAACAAGGTCTTGGAATGGTTTTAATTGACTACTTACAGCTTATTCAAGGAAGTGGGAAATCAGGTGAGAACCGTCAGCAGGAAGTATCTGAGATTTCTCGTACTTTAAAAGGGATTGCACGTGAATTGCAAGTGCCTGTTATTGCCTTATCACAGTTATCTCGTGGTGTAGAATCTCGTCAGGATAAACGCCCGATGATGTCTGATATTCGTGAATCTGGAAGTATTGAGCAGGATGCTGATATTGTAGCTTTCCTATATCGTGAAGATTACTATGACCGTGAAACGGAAAATAAAAATACGATTGAAATTATCATTGCAAAGCAACGTAACGGTCCAGTAGGTTCAGTGGAACTTGCATTCGTCAAAGAGTTCAATAAGTTCGTTAACTTAGAACGACGCTTTGAGGATGGGGCATAAAGGCAGTATAAAAAAGAAACACATTTCTTATAATAAGATGTGTTTCTTTTTTTATGGGGTAAAGATAAGGCTTTCATAAGGTGAAAATATAATTCTTACGAACGAAAATGATTTTTAATAAAAAAATGTTCGCTTTTTGGTTGACTTCTTTTTCGGTTTTGGTACAATTATATTGTTTGAATAGATCGTTTGAAAATTGCGGAGGTGCTTTAATAATGTCTTCAGTAGTAGTTGTAGGAACACAATGGGGCGACGAAGGAAAAGGTAAAATCACTGATTTTCTTTCTGAGCATGCGGAAGTAGTTGCAAGATATCAAGGTGGAAATAACGCGGGACATACAATTGTTTTCGGCGGAGTTAAATATAAGTTACACTTAATTCCATCTGGTATTTTCTATAAAGAGAAAATTTGTGTAATCGGAAATGGCTTAGTAGTAGATCCGAAAGCATTACTTGAAGAGTTAAAATACTTACACGACCGTGGTGTAAGTACTGATAATTTACGTGTAAGTAACCGTGCACACGTTATTTTACCTTATCACTTAAAACAAGATGAGTTAGAAGAGGCTAGTAAAGGTGATAACAAAATCGGTACAACGAAAAAAGGTATCGGTCCTGCATATATGGATAAAGCTGCTCGTATTGGTATCCGTATGGCTGATCTTTTAGATCGTGAAGCATTTAAAGAGAAGCTTGAGCGCAATTTAGTAGAGAAAAATCGTTTGTTTGAAAAAATGTACGATACAGAAGGTTTCAGTGTAGAAGAAATCTTTGAGGAGTACTTCGAATATGGACAACAAATCGCACAATATGTATGCGACACATCTGTTGTATTAAATGATGCACTAGATAACAATCACCGTGTATTATTTGAAGGTGCACAAGGTGTTATGCTTGATATTGACCACGGTACGTACCCATTCGTTACATCTTCTAACCCGATTGCGGGTGGTGTAACAGTTGGAACTGGAGTTGGTCCTGCGAAAGTTACTCGCGTTGTAGGTGTATGTAAAGCATATACAAGCCGTGTTGGTGACGGTCCATTCCCTACTGAACTTAATGATGAAATTGGTCATCAAATTCGTGAAGTTGGTCGTGAGTACGGAACAACAACTGGTCGTCCGCGCCGCGTAGGTTGGTTCGATAGCGTTGTTGTAAGACATGCGCGTCGTGTTAGTGGTTTAACGGATCTATCATTAAATTCTATCGACGTTTTAACAGATATTCCAACTCTTAAAATTTGTGTTGCTTACAAATACAATGGCGAAGTTATCGATGAAGTTCCAGCAAACTTAAACATTTTAGCGAAATGTGAGCCTGTATATGAAGAGCTTCCAGGTTGGACAGAAGATATTACTGGTGTAAAATCATTAGACGAGCTTCCTGAAAATGCACGAAAATACGTAGAACGTGTTTCTGAGTTAACAGGAATTCAATTATCTATGTTCTCAGTTGGACCAGATCGTAACCAAACGAATATTGTTCGTAATGTATACGAAGCTTAATTGATATTTTAAGAAAAAACTCATGTCCGCATGAGTTTTTTCTTATCTTTTATAAAAAAATGAAAAAAAGTATTGCGAAGAATACAGAATACATGTTATGATACATCTTGTCGTCACGAAAATATGACGTTGGTGAGTATGAGCCATTAGCTCAGTTGGTAGAGCATCTGACTTTTAATCAGAGGGTCGAAGGTTCGAATCCTTCATGGCTCACCATTTTATTTTTCGTGGCCCGTTGGTCAAGTGGTTAAGACACCGCCCTTTCACGGCGGTAACACGGGTTCGAATCCCGTACGGGTCATGTTTTTTTTATGCTTATTTTTGGTCCCGTGGTGTAGTGGTTAACATGCCTGCCTGTCACGCAGGAGATCGCCGGTTCGACCCCGGTCGGGACCGCCACTTTTGTTTATACCACCATTAGTGGTTTTATATATAGTTTTGGCTCGGTAGCTCAGTCGGTAGAGCAGAGGACTGAAAATCCTCGTGTCGGCGGTTCGATTCCGTCCCGAGCCACTCTCAGGATATTAAGTGGGCCCACTTAATATCCTTTTTATTTATGTAATTTTACAAAACTGAGTAGTTATTTTAAAATAGAACGAGGAGCCTCTAGCAGTTGAAGCTAGAGGTTTTTCTATAGATCGTATAGGATTCCGTGTAAAAGTGGATCATACATGAGTCTATGAGAATAGAGGAGAAAATACTTAAACAAAGGATGCGGTCATATAGGACATACTATGTAAACATCAATATGTTTAGGGATTATTGACCATATTTTTATAAGGAGGAAATAGACGATGATGGGAAAGAAAATTTTAGTAGTTGATGATGAAAAGCCGATTGCAGATATTTTGAAGTTTAACCTAGAAAAAGAAGGTTTTGAAATAGTAATGGCGCATGATGGTGATGAAGCAATTGAAAAAGCTAATGAAGAACAACCAGATATGGTTTTATTAGATATTATGCTACCAGGTAAAGATGGCTTAGAGGTTTGTCGTGAAATACGTAAAAGTTCAGAAATGCCGATTATTATGCTTACAGCAAAGGACTCTGAGATTGATAAAGTATTAGGGCTTGAGCTTGGGGCAGATGATTATGTAACGAAGCCATTTAGCACGAGAGAATTACTTGCTCGTGTGAAGGCGAATTTACGCCGTCACCAACAAGGTGGTGCTGCAGAAAAAGAAGAAAATACAGAAATGGTTATTGGACCAATTGTTATTAATCCAAATGCATATAGTGTAACGAAGCGCGAGGAAAATATCGAGCTTACACATCGTGAATTTGAGTTGCTACATTATTTAGCGAAACACTTAGGACAAGTTATGACACGCGAACATTTATTACAAACAGTTTGGGGTTATGACTATTTTGGAGATGTGCGCACAGTAGACGTAACAGTACGTCGTTTGCGTGAAAAAATTGAAGATAATCCAAGCCATCCTACTTTAATTGTAACTAGACGTGGAGTAGGGTATTACTTGCGTGACCCAGAGCAGGAATAGTATATGAAGAAAGTTGGTTTTTTTCAATCTATTCATTTAAAATTTGTGCTTATATATATGCTATTAATATTAATAGCGATGCAAGTTATTGGGGTATATTTTGTAAGGGAATTAGAGAAGAGCCTAGTACAAGGTTTTAGGGATTCTTTAACGCAGCAAACAAACTTATTATCATATAACTTGAAACAAGAATTTAAAAAAAGTTATACAAAAGCAGAAACAGAGTCAACAGATGAAACGATTAAAACTTCTATTCGAAAGTTTGCCTCTGATCAAAAAAAAGTTATACAAGAGGTAAGTGTATTTGATTCGCATAGAAAGTTACTGGCTATTTCAGATGAATCAAAGCAGAATAAGGTGAATAGAACATCAACTGATATAGCTGTTCAGCGAGTGTTGGTGCAAAAAAAGCCAGAAGTGAAAATTGAGAAGGATGGTAGTACAGGCCATCGTGTTCAAGTTATGCTTACCCCGATTCTAGATGATAATGGCAAGGATGCGCTTGGTGTTATATACATCGTTGCATCTATGGAAGATGTATATAAACAAATGAAGGATATAAATCAAATTTTTGCTACGGGAACAGTAATTGCCTTATTAGTAACGGCCGTACTTGGGATTTTATTGGCTCAAACAATTACAAGACCAATTTCAGATATGCGGAGACAAGCAATCGAAATGGCAAAAGGAAATTATTCGAGAAAAGTAAAGGTGCATAGCCATGATGAAATTGGACAACTGGCATTATCCTTCAATAATTTATCAAAAAAATTACAACAAGCTCGTTCTTCTACAGAAAGTGAAAGGCGTAAACTATCATCTGTTTTATCTCATATGACAGATGGAGTAATTGCTACTGACCGAAAAGGGGATATTATTTTACTAAATGACCCTGCGGAAAAAATGTTAAATGTTTCTCGTGAAACAGCGCTCGATCAATCTGTTTTAGAGGTATTAGGGATACAGGAAGAATTTACGCTCGATCATTTATATGAAGAGCCAGATTCTGTTTTATTAGATTTTAGTACGAGAAATGAACCATATATTTTACGTGCTAGTTTCTCTGTTATTCAAAAAGAAACAGGGAAGGCAAATGGTTTAATTGCCGTATTATATGATGTAACAGAGCAGGAGCGTATAGAAAGGGAACGCCGTGAGTTTGTGGCGAATGTCTCTCATGAATTAAGGACGCCATTAACGACAATGCGCAGTTATTTAGAGGCACTTACAGATGGAGCATGGCAGGATCCGAATATTGCACCACAATTTTTAACGGTTACACAAGAAGAAACAGAAAGAATGATTAGACTTGTAAATGCGTTGTTACAGCTATCTAAACTTGATAGTACAGAGCACCGTTTAATGAAAGAATGGGTCGACTTTACTGATTTCTTTAATAATATTATTGATCGCTTTGAAATGTCTAAAGAACAAAATGTAAGTTTCAAACGATCTTTCTCTAAGAAGTCTAGGTTTATTGATATGGATACTGACAAAATTACTCAAGTGCTGTATAACATTATTTCTAACGCATTAAAGTATTCACCAGAAGGTGGAACAGTAACATATCGCTTACGTGATCGCGGTGATTTATTAGAAATTAGCGTAAGTGACCAAGGAATGGGTATTCCAAAAGAAAACGTTGATAAAATCTTTGAACGTTTTTATCGCGTAGATAAAGCTCGTTCAAGACAAATGGGTGGTACGGGACTTGGATTAGCAATTGCAAAAGAAATGATCGAGGCACATGGTGGCTCTATTTGGGCGAAGAGTGAAGAAGGAAAAGGGACAACTATTTATTTCACGTTACCAATGGCAGCAGATGAAGAGGACGATTGGGAATGAGTATGGAAAACTTTAAAACAATAGTTTTAATTAACCTAGTTGTAATTAGCCTGTTTCTTACTTTTAACCTATGGACGTATGTGCCAGATTCTACATCCATGCAAAACGCAAAATTTGTACAGGGCAATGAAGGAACGAATCAAACTAAAATTTCCGATGTTGTCCGTCCTACTTCTATCATCGTGCATAAAGATAAAAATCATTATGGGAGCAGAAGAGAGGCAGATATAGAATCAATCTATAAGCCTTTGGAAGTAGGGGAACTACATGAGTTTAGAGAGATATCAATCACTAAGGATGATTTCCTATCCTATGTGCATGGTGAAGGGAAAATTGAACTTGTTTTCCCTACTGATATCCCATTTGATGCAGTTAAATCTATGTTTAACATGAAAGAGAAAAGTACAGATAAGCCTAAACATTTTAATCGTATTCTCCTTGATCCTTCTAGGAGTAAGGATCAAGAAATTAAAATTAACTTTGTTTCTGATGGTGATAACTTTAAAATATATGAGGCAAAATTAAGTGGTGTGTATTTAAAAGATATTGTAAATGCTCAAAATCAATTTATAGTATCAGCAAAGCCCTATTTTGATTATCAAATCAATGATATGAAAAAGTTATTTTTACCAGATGGCACGACAGAGTTAAACAATATAACATATATTTCATCTAATTTAGCAGTTGATACGTTTAAGAATGCTCTGTTTAGTGATCCTCGTTATTTAAGTCCGATTACTGAGATATCGAAAGAAACATTTACAGATGGTATTAGATCCATGGAAATTGAAAACGATCGTCACATGCTAAAGTATAAAAACTCTTCTGTCTTAACTGAGAAAACGATAGATAATTTAATGCTGTTACAAAAAAGCTTTGAATTTGTAAGTGGTCACAGTGGAAGTTTGGATTCATATCGTTTGGACTATATGAATAAAGGAGAGACAGTATTTCGCTTACATGAAGATGGATATTCCGTATTCAATACAGATGGATTAGCTGAATTGAGACAAAAATGGGGATCAGAAGAAGTAATGGAATATGAAAGACCGTTGCTGTCTTTAAATACTAAAGGCATAGAACAGAAAGTTACTCTTCCGTCAGGGCATGTTGTAATAGCATCCCTAGAAAATAATCCAGAGATAAAGAAACAAGTAATTAAGGATATTGGTATTGGATACAAGTTATCACTAGATGGGCAAGTAGTTCGACTACAACCAATTTGGTATGTAAAGCTTGTTGAAGGTGAAACGGGTAAACAGCAAATCTATGAGTGGAGTGAGGGAGGACTAAATGGATTGGGATCGAATTAAAACCATATTTATTGTGACCTTTTTTGTTTTGGACCTCTTTCTCATTTTTCAATTCATTCAAAAGCAAGATAGTAATCAATTGGAGCTTATTGCAGAAACAAAGATAGATCAAGAATTAAAAGCAAATAAAATTACTATAGGGAATATCCCTAAGGAACCGAAGAAAGAGTCATTTATTAGAGCGGAAAATAAAGCCTTTAAAGAAGATGATATACAGTCTTTGAAAAATCAAACGGCGCATATACAAAATATGTACACGATAGAAAGTAAGCTAAAAGAGCCTTTTTTAAATACGAAATCACTATCAAAAGATAAGTATAATGAATTTTTGAAGAACTATGTATTGGATGGACAAAAGTATGAATTTGGAGCGGTGAAAGACTCTAAAATTTATTTCTTCCAAAAATATAAAGATAAGCCTATTTTCTATAATAATCAGGCGATGATTGTTGTGGAATTAAATGAAAAAAATGAACTTGTTTCATATACGCAGACAATGCTAACTGATTTAAAAGAAATGGGCGAAGGTGAAAAAACGAAAGAGCAAGAAATTATTACGGCTCAAACAGCTTTAGAAAATTTGTATTTAAAAAATAAAATTCATGGAAATACACATGTTAAAGAAGCGCAAATTGGTTATGCCACTCTTACCGCATCTACTTCTAATAACCAAGTACTTGCTCCAACATGGAATTTAAAAACGGAGCAAAAGCAGGACTTCTTTGTGAATGCAATTGAAGGACAAGTTATGGAATTAGGGGAAAAGGAAAATCAAGTGGTTGATGAACATACTGGAGTGAGAAATAATGGGGTTGCATTTTAGCGTACTTGCAAGTGGAAGTACAGGAAATATGCTATACGTAGGAACCGATGAAAAAAAATTACTAGTCGATGCAGGTTTAAGTGGTAAAGCGACAGAGGCTTTATTTAAACAAGCAGAACTGAATATAAATGATGTATCAGGTATTCTTGTAACACATGAGCATAGTGATCATATTAAAGGGTTAGGTGTATTGGCGCGAAAATATGATTTACCCGTTTATGCGAATGAGAAAACATGGAATGCAATGGAACATTTAATAGGAAATATCCCAACTGAGCAAAAATTCATTTTCTCAGTTGGGGATGTGAAAACATTTGGTGATATTGAAGTCGAATCATTTGGAGTTTCTCATGATGCGGCAGAACCGATGTTTTATGCTTTCCATAACAATAATAGGAAATTAGCGCTTATTACAGATACGGGATACGTAAGCGACCGTATGAAGGGCGTTATTAAGGGAGCTAATGCTTTCGTGTTTGAAAGTAATCATGATGTGGAAATGCTTCGTATGGGACGTTACCCATGGAGCATTAAACGACGTATTTTAAGCGACGTTGGGCATGTTTGTAATGAGGATGCTGCATTAGCGATGGCAGATGTAATTACAGATGAGACAAAGCATATTTATTTAGCCCATTTAAGCTTAGATAATAACATGAAAGAACTAGCGCGTATGTCAGTATCACAAGTACTAGAGGAAAAAGGATTTGGAGTGGGTGAATCCTTTGAAATTCACGATACAGATCCAAAAATGCCTACAAAAATTCAATACGTATAATTCTTCATTTTAGTAAACAATAAAGGTGAATATAGTTGTTTTCAGGAAGATGGGTGAACAAATATGTCCTTTATTGATGAAGAAAATTATCGTATGAAACGTGCAGGAAAAAAGAAGCATAAAGGTATAGTTCTTTCTAGTATAGCGGGAACAATTGTAGGAGCTTCTTTATTTGCGTTTGGAGCTCCTTTATTTTCAAATTCTGCTGATACGCTTCCGCAAGCTGAAGCAAGCGGAAGTAATATGGCCGAAGCTCAAGGAATTAAACAGATTAGCTTTGTAGATGCTGTTGATCGTGCATCTGAAGCTGTTGTGGGTGTTATTAACATTCAACGAGATAACTTTTCAGAGGCAGATTCAGAGGCTGGTACAGGATCAGGAGTAATTTATAAAAAGACAGATGGTCAAGCTTATATTGTAACGAATAATCATGTTGTAGCTGGAGCGAATCGTATTGAAGTAAGTCTAAGTGACGGTAAGAAGGTTCCTGGAAAAGTATTAGGAACCGATGTAGTCACAGATTTAGCTGTATTAGAAATAGATGCAAAGCATGTGAAAAAAATAATTGAAATTGGCGATTCTAATACTGTTCGTAGAGGAGAGCCAGTTATTGCGATTGGAAATCCACTTGGACTGCAATTCTCTGGAACTGTTACGCAAGGTATTATTTCAGCTAATGAACGTATTGTCCCTGTAGATTTAGATCAAGATGGACATTATGATTGGCAAGTAGAAGTGTTACAAACAGATGCGGCGATTAACCCAGGGAATAGTGGCGGTGCGCTTGTAAATGCAGCAGGACAATTAATTGGTATTAATTCAATGAAAATTGCTGCAAAAGAAGTAGAAGGAATCGGACTTGCTATTCCGGTGACTAGGGCTGTTCCGATTATGAATGAACTTGAGAAGTATGGAAAAGTAAGAAGACCGTATGTTGGGATTGAACTTAGGTCATTAAATGAAATTCCAAACTATTATTGGTCAAAAACATTACATTTACCAGGTACTGTAACAGAAGGAGTTTGTATTTTGGATGTGAAAAGTCCTTCGCCAGGCGCGGATGCTGGTTTAAGAGAACATGATGTTATTGTGGCAGTAGATGGAAAACCGATTCGCGATATTATTGGATTCCGCACGGCCTTATATGATAAGGAAATTAATGATAAAATGACTCTTACGTTTTATCGTGGTACAAAAAGAGTAACAACAACAGTGAAATTAGGCATTCAAAAGTATTAAAAACAGGAGGGCCTACCTCCTGTTTTCTATTGTAGAAAAGTGAGGTGAAGAAAATGAATTTACCTTGTTGTTTAGAACATGTTGAATTAGCGTTAGATATTATTGTGGATGAGTGTGAAGTTGCGCCGGTTATCAACAGTGTGGATAACTCAGAAAAAGAGAAAAAAACATGTGAATTTTGTCAAAATGAGGCGACATATGTTGTATCGAACACAGATTCTCACACAATATGTGGGTAGTGTTTGTGGATATGTGGATAAGTTTTGTGGATAACATGTTTGTAAGGTGGAGGATACGTGTGAATATCTCGATTATTTCAATTGGGAAATTAAAAGAAAAATATTTGAAACAAGGTATAGCAGAATACTTAAAACGATTATCAGCATACGCAAAAGTAGAAGTAATTGAATTGCCAGATGAAAAGGCGCCAGAAAATTTAAGTGAAGCAGAAATGTTAATTGTAAAGGAAAAAGAAGGTATACGTATACTGGATAAAATTTCTGATGACACGCATGTGATTGCATTAGCTATAGAAGGAAAGCAAAAGTCATCAGAAGAATTTGCGGTAAGTCTAGATCGCCTTGCTACATACGGAAAGAGTAAAGTCGCATTTGTAATTGGTGGATCACTCGGACTAAGTTCAGAAGTGATGAAGCGTTCAAACGAATCACTTTCTTTTTCAAAGATGACGTTACCACACCAATTAATGCGATTAGTGTTGCTTGAGCAAGTGTATAGAGCGTTTCGGATTAATCGCGGTGAACCTTACCATAAGTAAGGTATTCTATGTAAAACAAAGGTAAGACGCTGATATTATCATATTTATTTTATTATGCCTATAACTGGAGGCTATGTGAATGGTAAGTGATCAGACGAGATATTCTAGGCTCGCGAATATAACAAAAATAATAAATACAAAATTAGAACTACGTGAAGTATTACAGCGTGTGACAATGGCGATATCAGAGGAGATTGTTAGGTGCGATGCTGTTGGAATTTATTTACCCCAGGAAGATGGAACATTTAGAGGATTTGCAGGAAAACCAGAGACCATAAATGGCGTAACGCTCGATACTCAGGTAATTGATCCTGAAGTAGATTTACTGGCAAAAGAAGTTATTGAAACGAAAAAAACCATCTATATTCCTGATACCTCAAAGGATCATCGACCAGATCCGAGACCAGTTGATGCGTTTAAAATTAAGTCCTTATTAGCTCTGCCTATCTCATTTAGGCAAGAGTTATTTGGTCTGGTTTTTTTATTTGATTATGGGATTCCGATGAACTTAACAGATTCAGAAATTCAAAGTGTTGAAGCTTATGTAAATATGGCCGCGGTCGCAATTCAAAACGCAAATAATTTAACACAAAAGGAAAACCTTATTGTTGAGAAGCAGCTGTTACTAAATGTTACCCGTGATTTATCAATGTGTTCCTCGATACAGGAGAGTTTTGATAAATGCTTTTTTTACTTAGAACAGATTTTAGAGAGTAAAAATATGACTGCCCATCTTCTAGATCCGCTAGACAAAACAACGATTAAAACAACGAAATTAAGTAAGGGCTGTGATTGGACAGAAGCTGATTGGACAGAGAAAAGCTATGAAGTCAAGATCCAAGAAGTTATTCAAACAAAAAATATAGATAGTAAGGATTTATTGATGATCCCATTGATTTCAATGGGAGAAGTATTAGGGGTAATCGTCGTTGGGAAAGAAGGAAAAGCTCACAATTACGATAATTCTCAAATTCAACTAGCAAAATCTATCGTTGATGCCACAGCCCCTACGTTTTCAAATTTGTTATATATGGATAAACTAGAAAGTATAGTGGAAGAGCGAACGGGAGAGCTAGCTGCTGCTAATGAAAAAGTTACAAGTGTGATTGAATGTATTACGGATGGATTCTTTACTTTAAATAATAAATGGGAATTTACGTACGTAAATAAGCACCAATATTTTCCACAAAGAAAAACAGCAAAAGATGTATTAGGAAAGAATATATGGGATGTTTTCCCGAGTGATATCGACACAGTTATGTATAAGGAATTTCATCGTGCGATGTCAGAACGAACTACAGTTCATTTCGAATTTCTTTCTACTGCAGATGAATATTGGCACGAAGTTATTGCATACCCGTATGATGATGGTATTTGTTGTATTTTTAAAAACATAACGGAAAAAAAGAAATATGAACAGGAATTGAAAAGATTATCTAACATTGATTTAATAGGGCAAATGGCAGCAGGTATCAGCCATGAAATTAGAAATCCAATGACAACGGTACTAGGATTTTTGCAGTTATTAAAAGAAGAGAATACCTATGAGAAACATAATAAGTACTTTCATTTAATGATTGAAGAACTTAACCGTGCCAATTCTATTATTACTGAATTTCTCTCAATGGGTAATACAGGGAAATTGGATTTGCAGATGTTAGATTTAAATTCACTTATCCGCGATATTATTCCTTTAATAAAGATTGATACGTATAATCAAAATAAATATATTCAATTCGATACAAATGACATTCCGAAATTACTTTTAAATCGTAATGAGATACGGCAATTATTAATGAATCTATATCGTAATGGCTTAGAAGCGATGAGTACAGGGAAAGTTCTAACGATTAGCACCTACAAGGAAGGTCAAAATTGTGTGGTGCTTGCAGTGCAGGATCAAGGAAAAGGTATCAGGCCTGAAGTATTAGAGAAACTGGGTACGCCATTTTACACGACCAAACATAATGGAACTGGATTGGGGTTAGGTGTATGTTATGCCATTGCTGCCCGCCATAATGCAAAAATAGAAATTCAAACAGGATCGGAAGGCACTACCTTTTTTGTTAAATTTAATTATGAAAATAATAAAAAATAAGCTTATTTAGAATAGTTATGATGAACTGTATCATAAATAAATTTATTCTTTGCATATAAAAAGGATAAAAAGACCATTGGACAAAAATTACCGATGGTCTTTTAAATATTATTAGATGGTATGTAGATTTCCTAAAATAAGTATGTTTCTATTTCCATAAAAATATGCTGTAATATGAAGAGGAAAAAGTATAAGTAGTTAGAGAAGTGAGGAATTAAAGGTGAAGAAGTTTAAGAAGTTTTACTTGGAGATTACGAGTGTATGTAATCTTGCGTGTAGCTTTTGTCCACCGACGGAAAGGCAGAAGCAATTCATTTCTGTAGAGGATTTTGCTAAAAGATTAGACCAAATTAAACCTCACACAGACTACATTTATTTGCACGTGAAGGGGGAGCCGTTGCTCCATCCGAAAATAGATCAACTATTAGACTTAAGTCATGAAAAAGGGTTTAAAGTTAATATTACAACGAATGGAACGTTAATTAATAAGAGAAGGCATAGACTGTTAAATAAGCCCGCGTTAAGACAAATGAATTTTTCACTGCATAGTTTTGATGGGCACCCAGGTTCGCAAGATAAAGAAGGCTATGTAAGGAGTATACTTTCCTTCATTAGGGAAGCGACAAGTCAATCAGATTTAATTGTATCGTTAAGGTTATGGAATTTAACTCAGGATAATAAAACAAATGCTGAAATCCAGAAAAATAGAGAGTTATTATCCATAATTGAAAATGAATTTGATCTATCTTATCAGATTGAAGAGAAGCTTACACCAGGAAAAGGTATAAAAATTGCAGAACGTGTCTTTATTAATCAAGACTATGAATTCCAGTGGCCAGCATTACATGAAGAAGAGGACGATGGGAAAGGATTCTGTCATGGACTTCGTAATCAGGCAGGGATTTTAGCCAATGGGACGGTTATTCCTTGTTGTTTAGATGGTGAAGGGATTATTAACCTTGGAAATATTAATAATGATTCATTTTCTAACATTATAGAAGGTGAAAGAGCAACAAACATTGTCGATGGATTTTCAAAAAGAGTTGCGGTTGAAGAACTTTGTAGGAAATGTGGATACCGCAAAAGGTTTGGGAAGTAAATATAAAATAAGCCCTCATAAAGCGAGGGCTTATTTTTTTATTCTTGATAAGAATGCTCTAATTCATCAATTAATGAACCAACGTAAGAAACAGCTTTACGGATTGCATCTGGTTTTGACATATCTATTCCGGCATGTTTCATTAGTTCAAGTGGTTTCATTGTACCACCAGCGCGAAGCACATCTAACCAGCGATCAATAGCAGGTTGTCCTTCTTCTTTAATCATTTGAGCTACTGCAGTAGATGCAGTGAGGCCTGCGGAATATGTGTAAGAATATAGCCCCATATAATAATGAGGCTGACGCATCCAAGTTAAGCCCGCACCTTCATCGATTTCCACAGAATCTCCCCAGAATGTCGAAAGGACATTTGTTTTAATTTCAGTTAAAGTTGTAGCTGTAAGGGCCTGTCCTTCTTCTGCTAGAGCATATACTCTACGTTGATATTCACCCTCAAGTAAATGAGTAACAAAGTTGTGATAATATGTGCCGAGTAGTTGTAGAATGACCCATCTGCGCATTCTCTTATCGTCGGTAGTCGCTAGTAAATGCTGAGCTAATAGTAATTCATTCATAGTTGATGGTGCTTCAACAAAGTACATAGATGGGCGTACGTTCATGATACGTTGATTTTTATTTGCTAAATAGAAATGACCAGCATGTCCAAATTCATGTGCTAAAGTGAAGCATCCACGCATCGTATTTTGCCATGTAATTAAAATATAGGGATGAGAGCCGTATGGACTTGAGCAAAATGCCCCTGTTGATTTGCCTACGTTATCTGCAAGATCTACCCATCTTTCTTTGAATCCTTTTTCGATTATGGAACTATATTCATCGCCTAATACTTTTAAAGAATCTTGAATGAGCGTGCCTGCTTCTTCATAAGTAATCGCCGGATTAAATTCGGGATCTAAAGGTGCATGTAAGTCACAGAAAAGCATTTGATCGAGTCCTAATACTTTCTTTTTTAAATCTGCAAAACGGCGCATATGAGGTGCTAATTCTTTATAAATAATATCAAGTTGGTTGTTATACGTTTCAAGTGGAACCTTTTGTGGTTCTAATAGCATATGGGTAACGGATTCATATTTACGTAAACGAGAAAGTGTTACTTGTTTTTTTACTTCGGTAGCATATGTAGTCGCAACTGTATTTTTATAGCGTTTCAAAGTGGAAACAAATGATGAGTATGCTTTTCTACGTATGTATGCGCTTGGAGAAAATTCATATTTGCTTTCAAATAATGCGAAAGAAACAGGGAGTTCGTTTCCTTGTTCGTCTTGTATAGAAGTGAAATCCATATCTGCCAATTTAGTCATGCCGTAAATTTTGTATGGAGAACTATGAACTTCGCCAAGTGCAGCAAGTGCTTCTTCTGTTTCAGGAGAGAGAGTGTGCTGCCTTTTTTGGAGTATTTCTAGTAACGACTTACGGAAAGGTTCGAGTTTTGTTTCTTCAGTTAAATATTTTTCAATTGTTTCTTCGTCGAATGAGAGGATTTCATTATGAATAAAGGATAGTGCAGTATGTACTTTCGTCCATAAAGCAGAAATTTTGGAAGAGTTCGCTTGAATGATTGGATTTGTACGATCAGTAGATTCTTTTAAATTTGCATATGAGTACAGTTTTGTTAACTTCATTAAAAGCTCTTCTTCTAAAAGTAGACAATTTAATAAAGTTGTGGAGTTAGTATGTAACCGTCCTTTAAATGCATCAAGTTTCTGTATATTATTTTCTAATACGTTTAATGCGGTATGCCACTCATCATCAGACTTATACAAATCAGACAAATCCCATTTTAGTTCGTTAGGTACTTCCGCACGAACAAGACGATTCTCAATTATAGTTTTCATGTCTTACATCCCCCTTATTAAAAGCATCTAAAAATATGATACTAGAAAATTCAGTAAAATAAAAATATTTTACATTTTTATATATGAAAAAGAAGGAGAAGCATAGAAATGCTTCTCCTTCTTTTTAAATTTAAGAATTAATATACTTTGTCACCATTGAAAATCGAGTTTTTCACGACAACATAATCTACAGTACGAATAGCATCTAGTTTTGTTCCACCAGCGTAAGAGATAGAAGATTGAAGATCTTGTTCCATTTCGATTAACGTATCTTCTAAAGAACCTTTATGCTCAACGAACATTTTCTTACCTTCAACGTTTTTCTTCTCACCCTTTTGGAATTCAGAAGCAGAACCGAAGTATTCTTTATAAAGTTTGCCATCTCTTTCGATAGTTTCCCCTGGAGACTCTTCGTGACCAGCGAATAGAGAACCGATCATTACCATAGTTGCCCCAAATCGAATAGATTTAGCTACGTCGCCGTGTGTACGAATACCACCATCAGCGATAATTGGCTTACTTGCAGCTTTTGCACACCAGCGAAGTGCAGCTAGCTGCCAACCACCAGTTCCGAAGCCTGTTTTAATTTTAGTAATACAAACTTTACCAGGTCCAATACCAACTTTTGTTGCATCAGCACCAGCATTTTCTAATTCTCTTACCGCTTCTGGAGTTCCAACGTTTCCAGCGATAACGAAGCTCTCTGGTAAATGTTTTTTAATATGTTGAATCATGTTGATCACAGCATTAGAATGACCGTGTGCGATATCAATCGTGATATATTCAGGTGTAAGTTGCTCAGCAGCTAATTGTTGTACGAATTCATATTCGTCCTCTTTTACACCAACGCTGATAGAAGCGATTAATCCACGTGATTGCATATCTCTAATGAATGAGATTCGTTTCTCTGGTTGGAAACGATGCATGATATAGAAGTAATTGTTTTCAGCTAAATAAGTTGCGATTCTTTCATCAATAATCGTTTGCATATTTGCAGGCACGACAGGTAATTTAAATTTATGTTTTCCTAAAGTGACAGTTGTATCACATTCAGAGCGGCTATTTACAATACATTTTGCAGGAATTAATTGAATATCTTCATAGTCGAATACGTTTTCCATCATTTACACCCCTAAAATACGAATATTTTATTTTTATTAATCAAAAATGTTCGTCCATAGGATAATTTACATTATTTTTATTAAGAAGTCAAAGGATTTCTTAACATTTTTTGAAAAAGTAGATTTTATATCTGAAAAACAACGTTAAAAACGAATTTAAAAAGTTTTTTCAATTGTATTGTTCGTTTATGGAAAAGGTTGAAAAATTGAGATAATTACACAAGGTTGTATGTATTCTTTTTATTTTTTGGTAGGGCGAGGGTACTATGAAAGGGTTAATGCTAACAATACGAGCAAAAGATGTTATCAATTAGTTGAACAATATATGAAATGATAAGGTTTATTTCTATATAAAAAGATGAATCTGGCATGATCCACCTTTTTATGTGAGGTTTCAAGTATAATAAGTAGGGTGATAGTAACGTATACAAAAGATAAAAAAGAAAATAATACAGAATAAAATGAGGTTAATATATGAGTAAAAAAAGTTTTTCTGATTATAAATTAAGTAAGGAAATTGTAAGGGCACTTACTGGGTTAGGATATGATCATCCAACAGAAGTACAAGGTGAGGTTATTCCAGTCGCATTACAAAAGAAGGATCTTGTTGTGAAGTCCCAGACTGGAAGTGGAAAAACAGCTTCATTTGGTATTCCACTTTGTGAAATGGTGGAGTGGGAAGAGAATAAACCACAAGCATTAGTTTTAACACCAACGAGAGAGCTTGCGGTACAGGTAAAAGAAGATATTACGAATATAGGTCGATTCAAAAGGATTAAGGCTGCGGCAGTTTATGGGAAATCTCCATTTGCACGTCAAAAATTAGAATTAAAGCAAAAGACACATATTGTAGTTGGGACTCCTGGTCGTGTGTTGGATCATATTGAAAAGGGTACCCTTTCTTTAGAGTGTTTGAAGTATTTAGTTATTGATGAAGCAGATGAGATGCTAAATATGGGCTTTATCGATCAAGTAGAGGCAATTATTGATGAATTACCTACAAAAAGAATGACAATGTTATTTTCAGCAACACTTCCAGAAGATGTTGAAAAATTATCTCGTACATATATGAATTCACCAATTCATATTGAAATTAAAGCGGCCGGGATTACAACGGATAAAATTGAACATACTCTTTTTGAGGTGATAGAAGACGAGAAGCTTTCACTACTTAAAGATGTAACAACGATTGAGAATCCTGATAGTTGTATTATTTTCTGTCGTACACAAGAAAATGTAGATCATGTATATAGACAGTTAAAACGAGCTAACTATCCTTGCGACAAAATACATGGTGGTATGGTACAAGAAGATCGTTTTGAAGTCATGGATGATTTTAGAAAAGGGAAATTCCGTTATTTAGTAGCAACAGACGTGGCTGCGAGAGGAATCGATATTGATAATATTACACATGTTATTAATTATGATATTCCACTTGAAAAAGAAAGCTATGTACATCGTACTGGGAGAACGGGACGAGCTGGAAATAGTGGAAAAGCTATTACATTTATAACACCATATGAAAATAGATTTTTAGAAGAGATTGAGGATTATATTGGTTTTGAAATTCCAAAGGCAATTGGACCTTCAAAAGAAGAAGTTATGAAAGAGAAAGCTGCATTTGAAGAAAAGATACATGCTAAACCAATTATAAAGAAAGATAAAAATGCTGACATAAACAAAGGCATTATGAAGCTGTACTTTAATGGCGGAAAGAAAAAGAAAATTAGAGCGGTAGATTTCGTCGGTACAATTGCTAAAATTAAAGGTGTTACAGCAGAAGATATAGGCATTATTACGATACAAGATAACGTTTCTTACGTTGAAATATTAAATGGAAAAGGACCACTTGTCTTGAAAGTCATGAAGACTACAACGATTAAAGGGAAACAATTAAAAGTGCATGAGGCAATTAAGTAAATAAAAAACTATCCACTTTAATAGGTGGATAGTTTTTTATTTATGATTTTTTCAAATCATCAACTAGTTGCTCTGCTAAACGTCTATACATATTACTCATAGTCACAAAGGATGTTAGTAGTAGAAATTTTTCTAGCTTTGTATCTTCTAAGGAAGAAATCTCATTTACTTCTGTAACACGTTTATTTACGTCTTGTTTAAAGCTTTCGACATTGCTTTCAGTAAGAGCAAGATAATTTTTATATACCGCATTTAATTCGAATGAATCATCGTTTAATAAGGAGTCATTTATATTTTCTAATGAACTTTTTATATCGTTAATGGAGAGTGCGCCCTTTAATTGGTAAATTAGGCTAATTAAAATCATATGCTCTTTTGAATACTTTTTATTTTTGATAGGGATAAATAGTTTCCCTTTTGCGTAATTATTAATCATCGTTTTTGTTAATACTTTTTCATCGTCAGTTCTTGTTGTATCTGCATAAGTATTCTCAAATAGTTGGACAACTTGGTCTACATATAAGTCAACATTTGGAATATCCTCAAGTTTAATATTTTTTTCTAAATGTAATGTCTCAAGTAATTCATTTATATTTTCCACGTAAAATCCCTCACTTTTATAACTTAGTGGAACTTAATGTTTAATATATCTTTAAATATGGTATTACGAAACAAATGAATTGTAAATGTTGACCTTAAAAAGAAATGTGTATATAATTACATGTAGTTATTAAAACTACATGTAATTATATGAGGGGTGTTATTATGAATGCTTATGTAAGGGAACCAGTTAACGCATTTACTCACTTAGGTGGAGCGATATTATCATTTATTGCCTTATTAGCTATGCTTGTGAAAGTTTCTATTAATATGCCATCATTTGCTGCAATTACAGCTGTTATTTTGTTTGGTATTGGAATGATGGTCCTTTATACGGCATCAGCTGTGTATCATAGTGTTGTGGCCAATGAACGTGTTATTTACTTCTTTAGGAAGCTAGATCATTCTATGATTTTTATATTAATTGCAGGTACATATGCACCCTTTTGCTTAATTACATTAAATTCAGCAAGTGGTTTACTATTATTTTGTTTAGTTTATGCAACTGCGATTTGTGGCATTGTATTTAAGATGTTTTGGTTTAATTGTCCAAGGTGGTTATCGACAGCAATTTATATTACGATGGGTTGGTTAATTGTTTTATTCTTTGCACCGTTAGCTGAAAATTTAAGTACAGGAGGCATTATTTTCTTAGTACTTGGAGGCATTTTTTATACAATTGGTGGATTTATTTATGGAACAAAGCCAAAATGGTTAGAGTTTAAATATATGGGGCATCATGAAATTTTTCATGTTTTTGTATTATTAGGTAGTCTTGCGCATTTTCTAAGTGTATATTGTTACGTAATTTAATAAAAAAACGCCACATAATAAAAATTATGTGGCGTTTTTTTATTACCTGATTAGAATCATATATGTTATAAAATTATTATGGGATAAAATGTAAGTTTCTGTGTTCGCATGTTAAACATAGGATAAGAAATATGTGATATACTTTGAGAAGTTTATAATGAATGAAATATGGAGGACTATAATTATGGCAATACTTGTAACAGGTGGAGCAGGATATATTGGTAGTCATACATGTGTAGAATTACTAAATAGCGGTTACGAAGTTATAGTAGTGGATAACCTTTCGAATAGCTCGGTAGAATCTATAAATCGAGTGAAAGAAATAACAGGAAAACAATTTAAGTTTTATAAAGAAGATGTTTTAAATCGCGAAGCGCTTGACGCAATTTTTGAAGAAAATGCAATTGAAGCAGTTATTCACTTTGCAGGATTTAAAGCTGTAGGGGAGTCAGTAGCGATTCCATTAACATATTATCATAACAACATTACAAGCACGTTAGTGCTATGTGAAGTAATGCAGAAACATAATGTAAAGAAGATGATCTTTAGTTCATCTGCAACTGTATATGGTATCCCGGAAACGTCACCGATTACGGAGGAGTTTCCATTAAGTGCAACAAATCCATATGGTCAAACGAAATTAATGATTGAGCAAATTATGCGTGATGTAGCATTTGCAGATGCAGAATGGAGTATCGCGTTACTTCGTTATTTCAATCCATTTGGTGCACACGAGAGTGGGCGTATTGGAGAAGATCCAAATGGAATTCCAAATAACTTAATGCCATATGTAACGCAAGTAGCAGTAGGTAAGTTAAAAGAATTAAGTGTATTCGGAAATGACTATCCAACGAAAGATGGAACGGGAGTCCGTGATTACATTCATGTTGTGGACTTAGCAAATGGTCACGTAAAGGCGCTTGAGAAAGTACTGAATACAACAGGAGTAGATGCTTATAACCTAGGCACAGGCATGGGCTATAGTGTACTAGAGATGGTTAAAGCGTTTGAAAAAGTTTCGGGCAAGAAAGTTCCTTATAAAATTACAGAGCGTCGCCCAGGTGACGTGGCAGTGTGTTTTGCTGATGCATCTAAAGCGAAGCGTGAATTAGGCTGGGAGGCAACACGCGGATTAGAAGAGATGTGTGCAGATTCTTGGAAATGGCAATCAAATAATAAAAATGGCTATTTAGAAGTTTAATGATGAATAAAAAAATGACCTTTGCATAAAAGCAAGAGGTCATTTTTTATATTCATTTTCTATTAAGTTTATTAGCGAACCTAGAAAAGAACGTTCGCTATTTTATAGGAATATTTGGCTGGCAACACATGTAGGAATCAATATTTTCAATGTAAGTAAAGGTATTGATTATTAAGTATGCGTTCTATTTCTCGTTTTAGAACGAAATTGTATTTAATATAGCCTAGTAGTAAGTGAATGAAGATTGAAAAGTGCTACAGAGGTATTGTTATAAATAAGGCAAATTATCGGAAAGGATATAGATGGGGGATCAACTGCCCGTAAAACCCCCCACTAATTAAAGCTTCACTTATGATCAGCCAGCAACACAAGAGCAATTTCAGCGAGCATATGTAAATTTATTAAAAGAAATTAAAGGTTTTGAATCAAGCCTATTCCTTATACAAAATTGAGGGTTTGAAACAATCAAAAACTGCTAAGGGGTACTATCGCGTTTTAGGTCCGTAATACAATTTTCTTATAAGAAAGAATGTATTACGGACCACCACCTATTACATAATAGGAGGAATTAATGAATTCGAACAAGTTGTTTGTGATATACTGTGTTTCCCTCTTGACTTGTATATGGTGGGAGACTTCGCCCGAAACAATTTGCAATAATATTGGAGTGAGCGGGATAAGAAATACGTATTTCATACAAATCAACAGTCTCATCTAAATTAGCATAAAAGACTGCGAGATGATTGCCTTGTAAAACATATGGGAATTCTACTTCTACATTTTCACCAATTAATACAGGTAACTTTACAGGATTAGAATAATTAGACCAATCCCACACTTCTATATTTACATAGTGAGCGTAATATGCATCTAAATTTACAATGTTTACGACTGCTGAAATAGTTGCAGGCTCTCTTGTTAACACACCTGTAGAGTGAAAAACAGAATGATTTGGATAATGAAGAGGCATAAATATCAAACCTTTCTTAAAATGATATGATTTTACAATATCTTATGCTAGAAGGTAGTAGAATGAGATAGAGGAATGTATTATTTTATTAATTTTTTATAGAAATTGAAAGCGTATTATTGAAAAGTATTCCAACACTTGTATCATTGCTAGAGTCCGTTTATAATCAAGGAATCCTAGTTCATGTTTTGATAGGATTATTTATTATTGAAAGCGTTTTAAGTTCGCTCCTTTTTAAGGTAGGAGGTCTGACTTATTCAGATGAAAAATTATGTATGTAGTTTTAAATGGGAAGAAAAATAATATCAGTATCACTTTATAGTGTGGGGAGGTTAAAAGTGTGAAAGGTAAAGATTTTCACACGAATATATATGGGTTATATAGGATTATTACTTTCAGGGGCAGCTTTATTTTTAAATAGTCTTGTTATATTAGGGAAAGCAGAGATGAAAAGTGCGGGTGTTTTTAATTTATTTGTGGGTGCACTACAAATTATTATTCCGTTTTATTTGATCATGATTTCTGACCAAAGCAATTGGACAGTGTATTCATATGCGGCTACTTTCTTATTTGGATTAACTTATTTATATGTAGGTGTTACTTTTATAAAAGGAATGGATAGTAGTGGTCTAGGATGGTTTTGTATTTGGGTAGCAATTATTGCTTTATTCTATATGGTTGTTTCATTTGTTCAATTCCATGATGTTGTTAATGCATTAACGTGGTTTATGTGGGCATTACTTTGGTATTTATTCTTTGTATTAAATACACAAAAGAAGAACATCAATCAATATCTTGGAAGGATTGCCTTCGTACAATCATGGGTAACATTGACTTTACCTTCACTATTTTATTTTATGGGAGTATGGGGAGAGGGATTCGTATATGAACTATGGGTTTATGTATCAGTAATTTCTATTTTGTACTTCTGTTATTGTATTTATAAATATCGAGTACGTTAATATATGATCTGCATAAAAGCATGGAATCGTTAAACTGATTTCATGCTTTTTTATATATTAGCGTTTTATAATAAAAGAGGTGGTATCTCATAAATCATGAAAATGGGGATGATGAAATTGAAGAAAGTGTTGGTGCTAGGAGGAACAAGGTTTTTTGGTAAACATTTAGTAGAGTACCTTTTGCAAGCTGGACACGATATAACAATTGCCACAAGGGGAGTCACTGAAGATTCTTTTGGTAGCGCAGTAAAAAGAATAATTGTCGATAGAGAAGATAGAAAGCTACTAGAAGAGCGTCTAGAAGGAAAAAGTTATGATATTGTATACGATAATTTATGCTATAGTTCAAATGCAGCGAAAATGGTATGTGAAGTTTTGAAAGGAAAAACGAAGAAGTATATTATGACATCTTCAATGGCTGTCTATGAACCTGCATTAAGTTTGTTAGAAGAGGACTTTAATCCATACGAATATGCAATTACATATGGAGATAGAAATGATTTTAATTATAGTGAAGGAAAGCGATTAGCCGAAGCGGTTTTATTTCAATATGCAACATTCCCAGTCGTTGCAGTGCGTTTTCCAGTTGTTATTGGAGAAAATGACTATACGAAGAGGTTACAATTTTACGTTGAATGTGTTGTGAACCAAAAACCTATCGTTGTGGATCATGTAGATGGAACTTTGTCATTTATACATGAAAAAGAGGCAGGAGAGTTTCTAGCTTGGTGCGGAATGGAAAATGTGAAAGGACCAATTAACGCCTGTAGTAACGGGGTAGTTTCTACGGAAGAAATTATTCATTTCATAGAAGAGAAGACGGGAATAAAAGCACTCATCCAGGAAGCTGGAGAAAATATAGCTCCTTATAATGAGGTAACTAACTGTACGTTACATAATGGAAAGGCTCGTAAATTTGGATTTTTGTTCCGAGAGCTGAAACTAGAAATAAAAAATGTTTTAAAACATTATATAAATACAATGAAGTAATCATAAATCCCCCGGTGGCAATCCGGGGGATTCTGGAGGATTTCGACAATACTGATTTTACATTACCAAATTTACCTTATACATACGACTAATGTTTTTGTGATTGAATTGCTTGTAAATACTTCTCGTTTACTTGGTCCCAGTTTACTGTATGCCACCAATTGGTAACAAACTCTGGGCGCCGATTTTGATACTTTAAATAATAAGCATGTTCCCATACATCAATTACGAGTAAGGGGATTTTCCCTTCTTGCAAAGGCGTATCTTGATTTGGTGTACTCATAACAGAGAGTTCCTCACCGTCAAGAACAAGCCATCCATAGCCACTTCCAAAACGACTAATAGCTGCTTTGGAAAGTTGAGCTTTTAAGTTGTCAAAGGTATTGAAATAATAATCAATTACTTTTGCAACGTCTCCATTAGGCTCACCGCCACCTCGTGGGCTCATCACTTCCCAAAAAAGACTATGACAATAGTGACCACCACCGTTATTTCTTACAGCTGTAACAATTTCCTTCGGTAAAGCATCTAAATTACATAGCAATTCTTCTAAAGATTTATTATGTAATTCAGTATAATTTTCTAAAGTAGCATTTAAATTGTTTACGTATGTCGCATGGTGCTTTCCATGATGAATGGAAAGTGTATTGCTATCGATATGTGGCTCTAGTTCATCATAGTCATATGAAAGCTTTGGCAATTGAAATGAAGACATAACATTACCTCCTTTCTATTTAAAAAGTTGGTCTAGGTAAAAATACTTTACCTGAGTCAAAAATACACCCATTTTCCATATAAGTCAATAGTAAGTCTGTTAATTTTCTGAAAAATATTACAATAAAAGTAACACTCTCAATTTCATTTGTGACTCCTATCCTTTTTGCTTATACTGTAAAGTAGCAAGGTTTTGTTGAAATAGAAGGAGATTGTTTATGAGTAAAACGAAACAATTAATAGAGGAAGCAAGTAATTTTATTACGATTTGTTATAAGGAGTTTCATAAAGAACAATTGATAGAAGAACGTATAAAAGAAATTCAAATTGAGATAGAGAAGACAGGGACATATGAGCATACATTTGAAGAACTTGTTCATGGTTCACGAATGGCATGGCGTAACAGTAATAGATGTATTGGAAGACTATTTTGGAGTAAGATGCACATATTAGATGCGCGCGAAGTAAATGATGAAGAGGGTGTATATAATGCATTAATTCATCATATTAAATATGCAACGAACGATGGAAAAGTTAAACCAACCATTACGATTTTTAAGCAATATCAAGGTGAGGAAAATAATATACGAATTTATAATCACCAATTGATTCGATATGCAGGATATAAAACAGAAATGGGAGTGATCGGTGACTCGCATTCTGCTACATTTACGGACTTTTGTCAGGAGCTTGGCTGGCAAGGAGAAGGTACGAATTTCGATGTATTGCCACTTGTATTTTCTATAAACGGGAAGGCGCCTACATATAAAGAAATTCCGAGGAAAGAAGTAAAAGAAGTGCCAATTGAACACCCAGAATACCCTATTTCATCACTTGGAGCAAAATGGTATGGGGTTCCAATGATTTCAGATATGCGCTTAGAAATTGGCGGTATTTCTTATACAGCCGCTCCGTTCAATGGATGGTATATGGGAACAGAAATTGGGGCGCGCAACTTAGCGGATCATGATCGTTATAATTTACTTCCGGCTGTTGCGGAGATGATGGATTTAGATACATCGAGAAACGGTACGTTATGGAAGGATAAGGCGCTAATTGAGTTGAATATTGCCGTACTACACTCTTTTAAAAAACAAGGAGTTAGTATTGTTGATCATCATACTGCTGCACAACAATTTCAGCAATTTGAGAAGCAAGAAGCTGCTTGTGGTCGTGTTGTAACAGGTAATTGGGTGTGGCTTATTCCACCATTGTCTCCAGCTACCACTCATATTTATCATAAACCGTATCCGAATGAAATTTTGAAGCCAAATTTCTTTCATAAATAATATTTAGTGCAGTTTTTTTCTGCAAAATATATTTTTTTTAATTACTGTTATGTAGCAAATGGAAGCCTTTACTCTCGGTTATTTTTGGAAGAGGATTTTTGAACCAAGGAGTTCCTTATGTTATAATCAAATTTCTGTTTCGAAGACCTTATAGAAATATAAGGTCTTTTGTTTTGCTTTTTTATGTAAGAGAAAGAGATTTTTTCTTTTTAATAAGGGATTTGGCATGTTTTTAGGGACAACATAAGTATGTGGGAAGTCGATAAAATGTTATGCATATATAATTATTGTGTTTTGGGTTTAAACAATAAAACATAATAAAGTTGTTTTTTTAGATTGCTGAGGAAGGAGGAAGTGTAAATGAGGATGAAGAGTCGAAAAACTGATTGGCCTGTGTTTATTATTAGCGGTGGTTCACTTTTATTATTTGTAATTGCAGTTTTTTTGAACAAGGATTATGTAGAGAGTGCGATTAATAACAGTTTCGCTTTTTCAATTAAATATTTTGGTGCCTTCTGGCAAGTTTTATTATTAGGTACATTTATTGTTGCGATGTGTATGGCGTTCTCCAAATATGGGAGAGTTAAACTTGGGGGATTAGAAAAACCTGAGATTAGTACGGCAAAATGGCTTGCTATTATTATGTCTACATTACTTGCCGGAGGTGGCGTTTTTTGGGCAGCAGCAGAGCCAATGTACCATTTGATGACGGTGCCACCAATACATGATGGTATATCTGCTGGAACGAAAGAAGCAGTTATGCCTGCTTTAGCACAAAGTTATATGCATTGGGGATTTTTAGCATGGACGATTTTAGGTACAATTAGTGCGGTAGTTATGATGTATGGACATTATCATAAAGGTATGCCGCTAAAACCTCGAACGCTTTTATATCCTATTTTTGGGGAAAAATTAAGAAAGAGCCTGCTTGGAACGATAATTGATGCAGCTGCAATTATTGCAGTAGCTGCAGGTACAATTGGCCCAATTGGATTTTTAGGTTTACAAGCAAGTTATGGGTTACAAGAATTATTTGGAATTTCTAATGTATTTACTACTCAATTAGCAATTATTGTTTGTGTAGTGGCCGTGTCTACCATATCGGCAGTAACAGGTATTGATAAAGGGATTCAAATTATAAGTAATTTAAATGTTAGATTAGCAATTTTGTTAATGGCATTCATATTACTATTTGGGCCAGGTGGATTTATTATTGATTCGTTTGTTTCTTCGTTTGGATTTTATGTAAGTGAGTTTATACCGATGAGCACATACCGTGGTGATACAAGTTGGTTAGGATCTTGGACAATCTTTTTCTGGGGATGGTTTATTGGATACGGACCAATGATGGCAATTTTAGTGAGTCGAATTTCAAGAGGGAGAACGATTCGAGAAATCATCATTGCAATTGGAATTATCGCACCTATTATTACAACGTTTTGGTTTACTATATTAGGTGGATCAGGTGTGTTTTATGAGTTAATGAATCCTGGTTCTATCTCGGATGCATTAAGTGAATCTGGTATGCCGGCAGCTATGATTGCAATTACAGGACAATTGCCACTTTCTAATATTATTGGACCAGCATTTCTTTTATTAACAATTTTATTTGTAGTGACAACAGGAGATTCAATGGCGTATTCCATTTCAATGGCAGTGACTGGAGACGGAGATCCTAGAATTAGTTTGCGAATTTTTTGGTCGCTTATTATGGGAGCAGTTGCAGCAATTCTTTTATATATGGGTGAAGGAAGTATTAATGCGCTACAATCGTTTATCGTAGTGACGGCAGTTCCGGTATCAATTTTGTTATTCCCGATGCTATGGTTAGCGCCTAAAGTTGCGGGAGAATTAGCATTAAAACAAGGTATTGTAAAAGAAGAAGATAAAACTGCATTCTTATTTCAGAAGGCTAGTAAATCAAAATAAATAAAAACGTAAAAGAGGAAGCATCTTAAATGAGATGCTTCCTCTTTTACGTTTAATCTAATACTTTTCCCTTTGTTTCTGGTACACATAGTAGCATTGTAATTAACCCGATTGGGTAGATGATAAAAATCAGGGATAATGCTCCAAGTAGGTTGCCACCTGTAGCGAGTAAGCCGATGATAACAGGCCCAAATCCAGCTAATCCACGTCCTGTACCGAAAATAAAGTTTTCTGCGGTAGAGCGAGCTTCAGCAGGATAGTTTTCAGCTAAAATTGCCCCAAATCCTCCCATCATTCCATTTGCAAAGAATCCAAGCAATGCACTTCCCCATAATAATAATGTTGAATCTGTGAATAAGAAGAAGTAAATGAGACAGTATACTGTACCGCCAATATAATAAATTGCAAAAGTTTTACGACGACCAATTTTATCAGCTAGAATACCAAAGGTTGCAATTCCAATTAGCATACCGATGGTAGAAATGAACATCCAGCCACTTGCTTTTGCTAATGTATAGTTATATTTATTTGCTAAAATAGTTGGCATCCATGTGAAGATTCCGTAATATCCGAAGTTCTGGATAAATGACATAATAATAAGACCGATTGTTGTGATTGTTACTTTTTTACTGGCAAATAACTTTCGAAGTGGGAATTTTTTTATATGTTTTAGTTGTTCTGCTTCAGTAGGTGTTAATTTACCTGCAGCTTCTTTTTGCAATAGTTCTTTTTTGTAGCGTTGTTTTTGCTCCCATATTTTCGGTTCACTTAAACTTTTACGGACATAGACAGCTAGTAAAGCTGGAATTAATCCAAATAAGAAAACGGCTCTCCATCCAAAATGCGGGACAATAAATGCTGGAAGGAGTGAAGCAACCAGTACACCAAATTGCCATCCAAGTGCAACAACAGATGTCGCTTTAGCGCGCATTTCTTTAGACCATGTTTCTGTTACAATGGCCATTCCGATTCCGAATTCACCACCAACTCCCATTCCAACTAAAAAGCGAAGAATTAATAATTGCCAGTAGTCTGTTGCGAAATAAATGAGTGCGGTTGCTAGTGAAAACAGTAAGATTGTGAAGGCCATTGTACGAATACGTCCAAATAAATCAGCAATAAATCCAAATAAATAAGAACCAATTAACATCCCTATTGTGGTAGCTAATGTTAAGTTTCCACCTTCAACAGGACTTAAGTGAAACTCTTTTAAAATATAGACAAGTACGAAAGATAATAGCAACATATCTAAACCTTCTGCTGCATATCCTAGCGCAGAACCAAATAATGTTTTATATCTTTTCGCTTTCGTCTCCTCTGTTATTTGTTGTACATCAGTAGTGACGTTCATTATTACTCCTCCTTATTTTCTACAGTCGCTATGGAAGAATAACAAAAGGCCTTCTCACCTGATATGATGAGAAGGTCAAAAAGCATACGTATCCCCAAGAAAAGAACATACGTATATTGTATTCCGACTTCCTTCTCAACCTCACGGGGTTGGGTTAAAGGCCTGTATTATATTACTTTATTTTTAGCACTCTTCTATTGTATTGTCAAATAAAGAGGAAGTTATTATGTGTAAAATATTTCAAAAAACATTTCGTTCTTCTTGACGCCGACTTCATTATTTTCCCATAATAAAACTAACTAAATAAAAAGGAATGAATCAAAGATGCTAAATTTAGTACTCATGATGATTGAACGAGTCGGACTTATAGTTATTTTAGGATTTTTACTCTCTCATATTAAAACTTTCAGGCGCCTCCTTCATAAACAGGACGGCTATGTAGATAAGCTTAAGCTTATTTGTATTTTTTCGGTATTTACAATTGTAAGCAATTACACTGGGATTGAAATAGCAGGAAATACGATTATGAATGAAAATTGGTTACAAGGTGTTTCTTCGTCAAGTACAATTGCGAATACACGTATTATGGGTGTTGGTATTAGTGGCTTACTTGGTGGCCCTATCGTAGGGGTTGGAGTAGGGTTTATTGCTGGTATTCATCGTTATATGCTTGGTGGTACGACAGCGCTAAGCTGCGCAATCTCTTCTATTTTAGCGGGGATTATAACTGGTTATATCGGATATATTTTCAAAAAATATAATCGTACAATTACTCCTAAGTTTTCAGCAGTTTTAAGTGTTTTTATCGTATCTTTAGAAATGCTTATGATTTTATTAATTATAGAGGATGGAATTAGCGTTGTGAAAACAATAGCGATACCGATGATTCTTGTAAATAGTTTTGGAAGTTTTATTTTACTTTCTATGATACAAGCTATTTTGCGTCAGGAGGAGAATGCAAAAGCACTTCAGACTCATAAAGTATTGCGTATTGCTGATAAAACGTTACCGTATTTTCGTCAAGGCTTAACAGAAGAATCGTGTAAGCATGTGGCACAAATTATTCACCGCTTTACAGGAACGGATGCGGTATCTTTAACAGATACAGAGAAAATATTAGCGCACGTTGGATTAGCATCAGATCACCATATTCCTTCACATAGTTTAATAACTGGTTTATCAAAAGAAGTTTTACATACAGGGCAAATAATGAAGGCGAAATCACGTGAGGTTATTAATTGCCAACATGAAAGCTGTCCCTTACAAGCCGCTATTGTTATTCCACTAACTTCACATGGAAATACGATAGGTACATTAAAACTGTATTTTAAAAATTCTAACCAGTTAAGTCGCGTTGAAGAAGAATTAGCAGAGGGGTTAGCAAAGATATTCTCCACGCAGTTAGAGTTAGGAGAAGCTGAGTTGCAAAGTAAATTACTTCAAGATGCGGAGATAAAAGCATTACAAGCACAAATTAACCCGCACTTTTTATTTAATGCGATTAATACAGTATCAGCTTTATGCCGAACAGATGTAGAAAAAGCAAGGAAGTTATTATTACAGCTGAGCGTGTATTTTCGTTGTAATTTGCAAGGGGCACGTCAGTTATTGATTCCACTAGAGCAAGAATTAAACCACGTACAGGCATACTTATCACTAGAACAAGCAAGGTTCCCAAATAAGTATGAGGTAAAGATGTATATTGAGGATGAGCTAAAGACAACTTTAGTACCACCATTCGTTCTTCAACTATTGGTTGAAAATGCATTGCGACATGCTTTTCCGAAGAAGCAACCAATATGCGAAGTGGAAGTGCATGTTTTTGAAAAAGAGGGTATGGTTCACTTTGAAGTAAAAGATAATGGACAGGGAATTGAGGAAGAACGTTTAGAACAATTAGGAAAGATGGTAGTTTCATCAAAGAAAGGGACTGGAACAGCTTTATATAATATTAATGAACGTCTTATTGGGTTATTTGGGAAAGAAACGATGCTTCATATCGAAAGTGAATTAAATAAAGGGACGGAGATTACCTTTATTATTCCAAAAAAAGTAGGGGAGGAAGAGCCGGGTGTTAAAAGTATTAGTAGTTGACGATGAAATGTTAGCACGTGATGAACTAAAGTATTTATTAGAGAGAACGAAAGAAGTTGAGATAGTTGGTGAGGCTGATTGTGTGGAAGACGCATTAGAAGAACTAATGCAAAGTAGACCAGATATTGTGTTTTTAGATATTCAATTATCCGATGATAACGGATTTGAAATCGCGAATATATTAAAGAAGATGAAAAATCCACCTGCAATTGTATTTGCTACTGCCTATGATCAATATGCGCTGCAAGCATTTGAAGTAGATGCGTTAGACTACATTTTAAAACCATTTGATGAAGAACGTATTGTGCAAACATTAAAGAAGTATAAAAAACAAAAACAAGCGCAAATAGAAACGAAGCACGAAATAAAGGGGACAGATGTAGCGGCAGAGATGCATAAATTAGCATTACCAATTGAAGAATCAATCGTACTTGTGAATATTGAAGACATTATATATGTAGGGCTTGTAGATGGGAAAGTAACAGTAAAAACAATGAGGGAAACGTATGTAACACATGATACACTTGTAATTTTAGAGAAGAAGTTACCACAAGCAAGCTTCATGCGCATCCATCGTAGCTTTATTGCGAATATTAATCATATTACTGAAATTCAGCCATGGTTCAATTCTACTTATAATTTAATCATGAAAGAAGGATCGAAAGTACCTGTTAGCCGTACATATGCAAAAGAACTCAAGAAGCTGCTTCGTATTTAAGAAGTAGCTTTTGTATTTCATCCTTTTATATTTGTAACTGATTCTGTATATTTGACGTTCCATTATGTAAACGCTTACTTTAGTGTTTATATCCTATACAATAAAGGTACCAAATCGAAAGAGGTGGCCAAAATGAGTACGAAAAAAGTATATAGTTTCTTATCACAAGCATTTATATTCTCAGCTATTATGTTAATTTCAAATATTATTGCAACGCATTTACCAATTCCAATGCCTTCATCGGTAATCGGGTTAGTTATTTTATTTAGTCTATTATGTTTAAAAGTAATTAAATTGGAGCAAGTTGAATCACTTGGAACAGCTTTAACCGGTATTATCGGATTCCTTTTCGTCCCATCAGGTATTTCAGTTATTAATTCTCTTGGTGTAATGGGGCAATACTTTGTACAAATTTTAACTGTAATTGTTGTAGCGACAGTTATTTTACTCGCTGTAACAGGATTATTTGCACAATTCATTTTAGGAAAAGATGAAAAAGAAACAGAAGATACAAAAGAATTGAAAGTAGTAAATAAAGGACGCAAGCACGGAAAGGTTGCGTAACCATTGAATTTATATATTGTTAGGAGGTAATGAACATGGCAAGCACAATGACTCCATATTTCGGAATCGTCGTTTCATTAATCGCATACGGAATCGGAACATTATTATTCAAGCATTCAAAAGGGTTCTTCCTATTTACACCATTATTCGTAGCGATGGTATTAGGGATTGTCTTTCTAAAGGTAGGTAACTTTACTTTTGAAGAATATAATACTGGTGGAAAAATGATTAGTTTCTTCTTAGAGCCAGCAACAATTGCATTCGCTATCCCACTATATAAACAAGTGGATAAGTTGAAAAAATATTGGTGGCAAATTTTATCAGCTATCGTGGTTGGATCTATTTGTTCAGTAATTGTCGTGTTCATTGTTGCAAAAGCAATCGGTTTAGATACAGCAGTAATGAATTCAATGCTACCACAAGCAGCAACAACAGCAATTGCGTTACCAATTTCAGAAAGTATTGGTGGTATTCCTGCAATTACGTCGTTTGCGGTTATTTTCAACGCAGTTATCGTATACGCATTAGGAGCATTATTCTTAAAAACATTTAGAGTGAAACATCCGATTGCAAAAGGTTTAGCACTTGGAACAGCGGGCCATGCATTAGGAGTTGCAGTAGGAATTGAAATGGGTGAGGTAGAGGCAGCGATGGCAAGTATTGCTGTAACGGTAGTTGGGGTTGTAACAGTAGTTGTCATCCCGATGTTCATGCCATTCATTGGATAGTAAAACTTACTTAAAAAATAAGAAAAGCAAGCTATTTGTAGGACAGATTTCTACTGATAGCTTGCTTTTTATGTTACAGTAGTGGTAAGACCTATTTAAAAAAATGTAAGTTTCCTTAAATCTTCATTAATACTATGTAGAATACGTTTTGAATTAGGTCATTGTATTGTAAAATAAGAAGTAAGCTACTATATACCTGTTAAGGTAGGCATATAATGAGTTTATAAAAATCTTAATATGAATGAATAATTAAAAGTAGAAAAGAGAGAGAAATCTACTTATTAACGTTTTAGTTTATAGGACAGGAGAGAGTATTCGTCGATTATGCAAATAAAAAACCTGTTTCAAAGCAAAGGATTTCAGAGGTTACTCGTATTAGTAATACTTGCTCTCGTGTTATACGGGCTGCAAAGTATGTTGAATTTAATATTAATTACGTTTATTCTCACGTATTTAATGGATCGATTCCAAAAGTTTATTTCCCGCAAATTAGATCATTTCATGCCTATTAATCGAAAAATTATTATAGCATTTCTATATGTAATGTTAATTGGTGGAATTGCTATTACTCTATTTAAATATTTACCAGTATTAACGATACAAATTTCACAATTGATTTACCAATTCAATGTATTTTTAAGAAACCCACCAGATAGTGAACTAATTAAGTATGCAGTTAATGCTGTCAATCATATGGAGCTTTCTAAATATGTAGGACAAGGCGTAGACATTTTGTATAAATCAATTACGAATGTTGGTAAATTTGGCCTTCAAGTTTTACTTTCTTTAATTTTGAGTTTGTTTTTCTTACTAGAAAAATCTCGTATTGTTGGTTTTACTGCAAAGTTTAAAGAAAGCAGGCTTGCAATTTTCTATACTGAAATTGAGTACTTCGGTAAGAAATTTGCACGTTCATTCGGAAAAGTAATCGAAGCACAATTTTTAATTGCAGTTGTTAACTGTGTTTTATCCGTGATTGCACTATGGATATTAGGATTCCCGCAATTATTAGGTTTAGCGTTAATGATCTTCTTGCTTGGCTTAATTCCAGTAGCGGGGGTTATCATTTCGTTATTCCCACTTTGTATGATTGCTTACAATATTGGCGGTATTATGTACGTTGTTTATATTTTAGTTATAGTAACAGTGATTCATGCGCTTGAAAGTTACGTATTAAATCCGAAGTTTATGTCACAAAAAACAAATTTACCGATTTTCTATACTTTTATGGTATTAATTTTCTCAGAGCACTTCTTAGGTGTATGGGGACTGATTATCGGTATTCCAATCTTCATTTTCTTACTAGATGTTTTAGACGTGACAAGTGATGAAATTGAGAAGGATGTTGGAACAAAATAAAGTGAAGTAGAGAAAAAGCATCGATGTTCGATGCTTTTTCTTTTATAACATTATGTTTCTTATGCCATACTGTAAGGAGAATATAGAATAGGGGTGAAGTAATGGCTGTAAATGAAAAGATAGAATTGGCTACATTTGCTGGAGGGTGTTTCTGGTGTATGGTTTCTCCATTTGAAGAGATGGAGGGAATTATACAGGTTGTTTCAGGTTATACAGGCGGTCATAAAGAGGACCCAACGTATAAAGAAGTATGCTCAGAAACAACAGGACATTATGAAGCGGTACAAATTACATTTGATGCAAATAAAATGTCGTATGAGGAATTGTTAAATATATATTGGAGACAAATTGATCCGACCGATATTGGAGGACAATTCCACGACCGCGGACAGTCTTATGAAACAGTGATTTTTTATCATAATGAAGAACAACATAAAAAAGCAGAAGCCTCAAAAGAAGAACTTGAGCAGAGTGGGCGCTTTTCAAAACCAATTGCGACAAAAATATTGCCAGCAGCTACATTTTATCCAGCTGAAGAATATCATCAAGGATATCATAAGAAAAATACATTCCGCTATGAGTTATATCGTAAAGGCTCAGGACGAGATGCTTTTATTAAGCAACATTGGCCAAAGGATAATGCTCATTTAAAAGAAAAACTCAATGAGATGCAGTTTTATGTAACGCAGGAAAATGGTACAGAACCACCATTTCGAAATGAGTATTGGAACCATAAAGAGGAAGGTCTTTATGTAGATATCGTTTCAGGTGAGCCGTTGTTTACTTCTCTAGATAAATTTGATAGTGGATGTGGATGGCCTAGTTTTACAAAACCAGTTATGTCAGCAAGTGTGAAAGAAAAGATGGATGTAAGTCATAATATGACTCGTACAGAAGTGAGAAGTAAGGAAGGAGATTCACATCTTGGGCACGTATTTCCAGACGGTCCAGGACCAGATGGTCTTCGTTACTGTATTAACTCTGCAGCCCTTCGATTTATTCCAAAAGAGGAATTAGAGAAAGAAGGATATGGTGATTTCCTAATCGTATTCGGAAATAAAAAATAACCTCGCTAACTGCGAGGTTATTTTTTTGTTATTTTGCTTTTTTCTTTTTGAACTTGCTTAATACTTCATAAACGATTGGAACAATAAGAAGTGTTAATAACGTTGAACTTGTTAATCCACCAATTACTGTTACACCAAGTCCTTTAGAAATTAAGCCGCTACCTTCAAATCCTAATGCAAGCGGGATAAGAGCCCCGATTGTTGCAATTGCAGTCATTAAAATCGGACGAAGGCGTGTTGCACCAGCTTCTAATAAAGCTTCACGTGTTGATAGACCTTCATTTTCTTTATGAATAACGCGGTCGATAAGCACGATAGCATTTGTTACAACGATACCAATTAACATAAGCGCACCGATCATTGCAGATACACTTAATGTTTCGCCAGAGATTAATAAGGCGACAAGAGCTCCGATAATTGTAAATGGTAGCGAGAATAAAATTGCGAATGGTGCAAGGGCACCGCCAAATGTAACGACAAGAACGAAGTATACAATGGCAATCGCAGCTAACATCGCTAGGCCAAGTTGCTTGAATGATTCTTGAATATCTTTAGTAACACCGCCCATAGAAACATCTACACCAGAAGGAAGATCCATTTTATCTACTTCTTTTTGTACTGCAGCAGATGCTTTTGAAACGTCATCAGATGTTAATTTGGCACTAACCTCTGCATAAACACGGCCATCTCGGTGTGTTACTGTATTCGATGTTTCGCCTTCTTTTACAGTCATAACATCTTTCACAGCTACTTCATTACCAAGTGGTGTTGTAATTTTACGATTTGTTAAGTCATCGATTGTTTCATAATTTTGTTTTTCAGCTTCTACATATACATTGATATCTTTACCGTCTTTTTTAATTGTTGTCAAAACAGGTCGATCATGTTGATTAGAAAGTCCCATTCCAATTTGAGCAGCCGTTAAGCCCATTTTACTCAGCTTTTCTTGATCTGCGACTAAAGTGTACTCTGCATATGTTTTTGCAATACTAGAATCTATATCTTTTAAGTCTTTATTTTTCTTCATGATATTTTGAATATCTTTTACGACAGGCTTAATGTCTTCTGAGCTATCTCCGTAAACGTATAGTTTAATTTCATTACTACCGCCACTTGCTCCGAAGTCTTGGTTTTTCCATTCACCTTTTCCAGATATCTTTTGTAAATCTTTCACGACTTGTTCTTTTTCTTTTTCAAAGTTTTTCGTGTCGTTATCATATTGCACGAAGAACATTGCTTGGTTTGATTGACCAGGACTCATTGGATTCTCTCCACCTAATGAGAACTGAATTGTTTTGACGTCTTTATTATCTTGGAAGTGCTTCTCAGCTTTTGTTGCAATTTTTTCAACGTCTTCTAACGTTTGACCTGGTTCAGGATTATATGTTGCAATAATCATTTTTTCTTCTTCAGAAGGTAAGAAACTTACACCGATAACTGGTACAAGTGCAAGACTACCAACCAATAGAAGGACAGCGATACTTGATGTAATAATTTTGTGATTTAAAGCCCATGCAAGTATGCGTTTATAACCATTTGCTAATTTACTTGGTTTTTCTTCATGATGTACTTCTTTTTCCCTCATACTCTCTTTCTTAAATAAAGAGTGAGCTAGCATCGGTACGATTGTAACAGCTACTAGTAATGATGCTAATAAAGCGAAGACGATAGTTAAGGCGAATGGTAAGAACATTTCACCAATCATACCTTTTACTAGTCCAAGTGGTAAAAATACAGCAATTGTTACAATGGTAGAAGACATAATTGGGATAAACATTTCTTTCGTAGCTTCACGAATTAAATCTTTTCCGCGCAATTTCTCTTCTGATAACGACATACGTCGGTAAATATTTTCAATAACAACAATTGAGTCATCGACAACGCGGCCTATAGCAACGGTCATTGCTCCAAGTGTCATAATATTAAGCGTAATATCCATTTGCTTTATGACTAAAACAGCAATTAATAAAGAAAGTGGTATTGAAACGACAGAGATTAACGTTGTTCGAATATTTCGTAGGAACAGCATAATAATAACAATCGCAAAGATAGCACCGAAAATTGCTTTGCTCAGCATTGTTTCAACTGATTTTTCAATAGGTGCACCTTGGTCGAATGTTGAAATAATCTCTAAATCTTTATATTTTTTCTCAAGATCTTTTACTTTATCTTTTACTGCATTTACAACATCAACTGTATTTGCATCAGAGGCCTTCACAATTTGAATTCCAATTGCTTCTTTTCCATTTGTTCGAGAAATGGATTCTGCTTTCCCAACTTCTTTAATATCAGCAATTTCGTCTAATGTAACTGTTGGAATCCCGTTCATAGCAGCTGGATTCATTTGTGGCGTTTGTGCGCCAGCGCCAGCATTTTGACTACCTTGACCGTTAGGTGATGAAGGTATAGCTGGGATTTTAAGTTCTTTTAATGTTTTAATCGTTGTAATATTGCCATCTACAACAACTGATTTTTCCGTGTCCTTAAATGTGTATAAGCCAAGTGGTAAAGATACATCCGATCCCTTAATCACATTTTTTACAGTATCTTCACTTAGTCCTAGTTCTTTCATTTTATCTTTCTTGAAGACGAGCTGTACTTCATCTACTTGTTGACCTGCAATTTGAACAGATGCCACACCATCAAGTCCTTTTAATCCTGGTACAACATTTTTTTCTACATTTTCAGTTAAGGTAGCTAAAGATTCATTCTTGCTTGCTACGCTTAACGAAATAACTGGAAAAGCATTGAAGTTTACTCGTGAAACCTTAGGGTCTTTAACACCGTCAGGGAGCTTTACATTTGTGAGAGCTTCTTTAATTTCTGTTTCTGCTTTTTCCATATTTTTATCAAAATCGTATTCTACTTGAATAGAAGATGCGTTTTGAAAAGATGATGAGCTAACAACGTTAACACCACTTAAATTTTGTAGTTGTTCTTCCATCGGCTTTGAAACTTTATCGGCTACTTCTTCTGGTGTAGCACCAGGATAGACCGTAGTTACTGTCACAATCGGTGTTGTAATATCAGGAATTGTTTCCAGCTTCATATTGAGGCCAGAGTAAATTCCCGCAATAGTAACAATAATGGTTAGTAGCCAAACTGCGAACTTATTTTTTAACGAGAAATTGATGATTTTGTTCATGTTTGCGCTCCCTTTTTATTATATTGACCAACTGGTCAGTCTAATACATAATATAACTGACCGTTTGGTCAATCGTCAATAAAAAGAGATGGTATAATAAATCCATAATAAGATGCGAGATTAAATTTAGGAGAGAAGATATGAAAGAAAAAGAGCGTTTAATTATAGAATCGGCTATGAAGTTATTTGCGACTAAGGGTGTAAATGCAACGTCGGTACAAGAAATCGTCACCACTTGTGGTATTTCAAAGGGAGCTTTTTATTTGTACTTTAAATCGAAAGATGAGCTTTTATTAGCGACACTTCGATATTATTATGACAAAATTCAAAAGAAAATGCTGGATATTGAGCAAGAGTCTTTGTTACCACGTGAAAAATTTGCAAAACAATTACATTGTCAGTTTAATGATATACAAAAGCATAAAGAGTTTATTATTATGCATGCGAGAGAAAATGCGATTCCGTTTAATAAAGAAGTGGAAGACTTTATGATGCGGATGAAGTTAGAGTCTCATGCATTTTATCGAAATAGTTTATTGTCCATTTATGGTAAAAAGATTATGCCATATTTATTGGATTTAGTAATTATGGTGGAAGGCATATGCCGTGGGTATTTAGAATTAATTATTTTACAAGCAACAGAAATTGATTTATCTTACGTCTCTGCTTTTATTTTAAAAAGAGTAGATAATCTAGTAGATGGCTTGGTAGAGTCTTCGGAAGAGCCTATTTTACATGAAGAAAAGCTTGGAGAATTTCTTTGTAAATCAGAGCTCATTAAGGAACAGGTTAAAGAGCATTTTTTAAAAGAAATTATTGGATTTAAGCGCACTCTAGCTGATCAATTAGAGGACGATGAGCTGCTAGTAACATTAGATGTTTTAGAGGCGGAAATGCGATTGCTTAATCCAAGAATTCCGGTAATTAGAGGTATGTTAGCAAATTTAGAGGTGTATCCGGAATTAAAAGAATTTCGCTTACGCCTTATAGGATACTACAATATAAAAAATTCTTAATAAAAAACTCCTTGTCTACACAAGGAGTTTTTTATTAATGATTACTTACTATTTTGAGACCATTCTTCTACATCCCAAACCTTTGTGATCCAATCTTCATAGAATTCCGGTTCGTGACATACAAGAAGAATAGTCCCTTTGTATGCTTTCATAGCCTTCTTAAGTTCTTCTTTTGCTGTAACATCAAGATGGTTTGTCGGCTCATCAAATAGTAGCCAGTTACTTTCTTCACCCATTAACTTACATAAACGAACTTTTGCTTGTTCTCCACCACTTAATTGACTTAATGGACGAGAAATATGTTCATTTTTTAATCCGCATTTTGCTAACATCGCACGAATTTGATGCTGGTCTAGGCCAGGGAATGTATTCCATACATCATCAATTGGTGTTATATTATCAGCTTTAACTTCTTGCTCAAAGTATGCAGGCTCTAAGAAGTCACCAAGACTTGTTTTACCGTTTAAAGGTTTAATTTTACCTAAGATTGTTTTTAGTAACGTTGATTTACCAACACCATTACATCCAACAATAGCAATTTTTTCACCACGCTCAATTGTCATTGATAGTTTTGGTAGTAGCGGATGTGTATATCCGATTTCTACATTTTCACCTTCAAAGACAAAGCGACTACTTGCACGACTTTCTTTAAATGAGAATTCAGGTTTAATTGCTGTTTCCGGACGATCAATAAGTTCCATGCGATCAAGTTGTTTTTGACGACTCTTTGCACGACCTGTCGTTGAATAACGAGCCTTGTTCTTTGCAATGAAGTCTTCTTGCTTTTTGATAAACTCGCGCTGCTTTTCATAAGCGTTTATATGTTGATTTTTATTAATTTCTGCTAGTTCTAGGAATTTTTCATATGTCGCTGTATAGCGTGTCATTTTTGTGAATTCTAGATGGAAAATAACATCAACACATTTGTTCATAAATTCTGTATCATGAGAAATTAATAAGAACGCATGTGGATATTCTTTTAAATAAGTTGTTAACCAATGAATATGTTCAACATCTAAATAGTTAGTAGGTTCATCAAGCAATAGCACTTCTGGTTGTTCAAGTAATAGCTTTGCAAGCAATACTTTTGTACGTTGTCCACCACTTAGTGCTGAAACATCACGATCTAAACCAATAGCATCAATTCCAAGACCACGTGCAGCCTCTTCAATTTTCATATCTAGTAAATAGAAACCACCTGCTTCAAGTGCATCTTGTATTTCTGCCATTTGTTCAAGAAGTTCTTCTAGTTCTTCTGGTGTAGCAGTTCCCATTTTTTCTGTAACTTCATTTAAAGCTGTTTCCTTTTCGAATAACGGTAAAAATGCATCCGCTAGTACGTCACGAATTGTACGTCCAGGCGTTAAAACCGTATGCTGATCTAAGTAACCGTAATGTGTGCCTGGTGTCCATTCTACACGACCTTCGTCATGAATAAGCTGACCAGTAATGATATTCATGAATGTTGATTTACCAACACCGTTTGCACCAACTAATCCAACGTGCTCACCTGCTAATAATCGCATAGATACATCTTTAAATAATGTACGATCGCCAAATGTATGTCCTAATTTTTCAACTGTTAATAAGCTCATAGTATCCTCCGTCCAACTTGAAATAGTACCTTGAATCATGATACTAAATTCTTTCATATAATGCCATCATTTCAAAATGTATATTTTTTCAAAAAAAGGGTTGCATTAATTTTCTGAAAATATATAATATAATTGAACGATGGTTAATTAAATGTGTGAGGTATGAAATATGTCGCCAAGGAAAGCGGTTAAACAAGAACTAACAAGAGAAATGATTATGAATGTAGCTAGGGGGCTATTTATAGCACAAGGATATCAACATACTTCAATGCGCAAAATTGCAACAGAACTTGGATATAGCCATGGTTCGATTTATTATCATTTTAAAAACAAAGCAGAGCTATTTTACGCAATGGTGGAACAGGATTTTCAATTATTAAATAAAAAGTTAGATGAAATTTGTAATCAAAAATTATCGAGAGAAGAGCAACTAAGAGCAGTTTTATTCGGTTTTATTGAATTTGGTCTAAGAAATCAGAGTCATTATGAAATTATGTTTTTAATTAAAGATGTCGAATTAAAAGAGTGTTTGGCAAATAGTCCTAATGTTAGCTATGAAAAATTTGCGAAGGTTATTTCTTCTTTATGTGATGGGAAATTAAATGCGATGATAATATGGTCTGTTTTTTTATCATTACATGGATTTGTAGCACATTATTGCAGAAGTGGTCAAACGTTTGAAGAACTACAAGGTTTGGCTAAAGTACATGTAGAGTTTATTTCAAAATCGCTTCTTATGTAAGTGATTTTCTTTTTAACATTAATTGAACGGTGGTTAATTAATTTAGGAGGGGATTTATAATGAAGAAGGCTTTAGTATTAGGTGCTTCTGGTTCAATGGGTTATGCAATTGTAAACGAATTATGTGGCCGAGGGATTCATGTAGTTGCTTTTGCAAGAAATAAGGAGAGATTAGGTGCATTATTTTCTGGGAACAAACATGTAGAAGTTGTAGCAGGCGACGTATTTATACAAGAGGATATAATGAATGCTGCTAAAGATGTTGATATTATATTTCATGCTGTAAATATTCCGTATTCAGATTGGGAGAAACAACAAGAGAAATTATTAATAAACATATTAGAGGTATCGAAACATTACGGTATCAAACTAGGAATAGTTGATAATATTTATGCGTATGGAAGGCAAGGGGAAGGGCTTGTAAAAGAAGATGCTAAAAAGAGACCACAAACAAAGAAAGGGAAGATTCGTTTACAACTTGAAGAGATGGCAAAACAAGCTAATGTACGAATGTTTATTGCTCATTTCCCAGACTTTTATGGTCCAAATGCAGAAAATACACTTGTCCATCATACATTAAAGGGAATACTTGCAAATAAAATGTCTAGCTTTGTTGGAGATAAAAAGATTGCCCGTGAATATATTTTTACACCAGATGGTGCAAAAGCGATGGTTGAATTAGCTTCACATGATGAGGCCTATGGACAAAATTGGAACATACCAGGTTATGGTGTCATTACAGGTGAGGAAATGATTCAACACATACGGGAATTAACGGGATATACCAAACGAATAATAGCTGTAAAAAGAGGAATGATCCAGTTCATTGGTCTGTTTGATAAGCAGATGAAAGAATTTGTGGAAATGCTATATTTGACGGAAAAACCAGTTGTATTAAGCGGGGAGAAATATGAGAGGTGTATCGGGGAGATACCAAAAACTTCGTATTATAATGGGCTAAAAGAAATGATTATATCTATGCAAAAAAAGGGTGTGTAAATGTTAGGATATAAAAAAGTTACTTCTACCTATAGAAGTAACTTTTTTGTTATGCCTTTTGTTTAACTTCACTAACTTTCTTTTCAGCTACAATAAAATGTGGTCTACGTTTTGTTTCATAATAAATACGACCGATATATTCACCAATAACCCCTAGGAATATGAGTTGAATACCGCCAATAAATAGTATAGCGGAAATGAGAGTAAAGTAACCAGGAACTTCCACACCACCAAGGATGATTTGAACGAACGTAGTGATTACATATAAAAGTCCAAAAATGGTTGTTAGTAATCCGAGATATATAGATAGACGTAACGGTTTATTATTGAATGAAATTACACCATCAATTCCGTAATTTAATAATTTCGAGAAGGTCCATTTACTTTCTCCATCAGAACGTAATACATTTTCATATTCAATGATTAATTCGTTATAACCAATCCAAGAGAATAAGCCCTTCGAAAATCGGTTGTATTCACTTAAAGATACTAAAGAATCCACTGCTCTTCGGCTTAAAAGTCTAAAGTCACCAATACCATCTACTAATTCAATATCTACAAATTTATTCATTACTTTATAGTAAAGACGAGAGACGAAAGAGCGAACGGGTGAATCACCAGTTCTTGTCCTTTTTGCAATGACTTGGTCGTAGCCGTCGTTATATCCTTCTAACAGTTCTTTTATTAATGTAGGAGGGTGTTGTAAGTCAGCATCCATAATAACGATTGCATCGCCTGTAGCATATTTTAAACCTGCTAACATTGCAGCTTCTTTTCCGAAGTTTCGACTAAACGATATATAGTGTACCGATGAATCTGCACTAGCTAAATCACGTAAAATATTTAAGGTATCATCTTTACTACCATCATTAACAAAAACAAATTCATAATCGGTAGTTAATTTATGAATTTCAAGAGAAGTCTCTGAATAAAAGGCACGAAGCACCTTTTCCTCATTGTAGCATGGTACTACTATTGAAAGGGTCATGTTAGGACCTCCTTAGGTGTAATTTTAAACTGGGCATGAAGTAAAAGTGAAGCAATCATCTTCAACTTTTACTTCACTTCATTTTAATAACTTTTTTTAAAACGATTTTTTAATTTTGAATATCTTTTCGTATCTCCAAGAACTAGAAGCGAGATGCAAATGATAAATGAAATGATAGAAATAACGAGACCCATTTTGAAATAAGGTGTGACGTATTTCATTTCAACTACATGTTGCCCTTTAGAAATAGGAACGCCAATAAAGGTGGAATTAGCCTTCGTAAATTCCGTTTCTTTACCGTCAACTTTTATTGACCATCCTTTACTATACGGTACCGATAAATATAGTAATCCATCCTTAGTGGAATTAATCTCACCTTTTAAGGAGTTACCTTCATAGTAAATGTTTTGTAGACTATTTTCTTTTAAAGTATTTACTTTTTTCGGGACAGTCTGATAGTTAGTACTGTTGATTTGTAAGTCTTTCAACTCATATTGACCAGGAGTAGGAATAGAAATGATTAGCTCGGTTGGCTTCGCATCTTTTCCTAAGTTGTAAACAAATCTTTCTAACGGATAAGCATAAGCTCCATCCTCATTACCTTTTATCATAGATTTGTCATTCACGGTAACTCCAAATGATTCCTTGTTTATATTTCTAATTTTAATTTCAACAAGAAGATCACCTAACATATCGTTATTATCAATAGGTACTATTATACGCCCATTTTCATGAACAGTGAGTATATCTTTCTCTTTCTCTATATTTTCCCACTTCATTTTATTTGGATTAATCTTAATTTGTTTTGAATCTAGCTGTTTTGTATTAAATTGTTTTAATGGAAGACTTCCAACATCATTTACAACTACAGCATCTAATAAAAGTTGATCTTTCTCGGCAAAATTAAGTTTTGAAAATTCTTCCTCACTTATTCCAGCTTCGTATACATAGCCTAATGGTAGTGCAAATTCATTTTTATAAATGTTGTAAGGACCTACTTGTTGTAAATGCTTATAGCCATAAGGAATTTCGGTTTTATTAGCACCTTCACTTAGTACATAATATTTTACCCCTAGCATGTTCTCAAGGAATAATCGTTTATCTAACTGGAAGAACATAGATGGGCTATCATATCCTTGGAAAACATTGTACTTATTCTTCATAAAGTCATGAACATGATAATTGACTAAGCTTTGATAAGTACTTGTACCATGATAACCTTGCAACATCGGCGTATTTTTATAATTATTGTTTGGATTGATAATTCGATAAAAATCTTTATCTTGATTTTGTATATAACGAATTGCGTCAATTTCATCCTTATTATCAAGACCTGGCCCATGTAATGATTCTTTTGTCACGCCTGCTTGATTAAAGTGTTTACTAAGAGCAAAATCTGAATAGAAGTAATTAATAAATATTACATTGACGAGTACATTTAATACAATGAAACATTGTAAGGATACTTTTGATAAATAGCGCCATAGTAATATTGTAATAATAGATAATATAGTAGTGCAAATTAAAATTTTATCAATCGTTTGTAGCGGCTGTGCGTTTATATTTACTTTTCTATAGAATGCGTAAATAAATAATGCTGTTGCTAGCAAAGGACCTATTAAAGAATTGACATTCTTTTTGTGGAGCAGCATCCAATCTAGAATGTAGGCGACAGTTTGCGCAACCACAAATGCAAATAAGTAAAACCATCTGTATTGCATAGCAGAAAAGCCATTAAATACGGAATACGTATATGGAAGCATATATAGCACTAACATAAACCCAGTAAAGAGCAATTTATTTGTGACAAGTTTATTGCGTATTAGAAGCGCGCTAGTAATAAGGAAGAGGATGAAAACAGGGAATGCAAGCTGATAATCCTCTGTATTATTAATGAAAAAGATACTTTCCATTAAGTTTTTATAAAACGTATCTTCAAAAAATAACGGTATAGTAAATTTTGTAGCAAGTCGATCGGAACTGAATACACCATTTACAGATGGTATAAAGCAAACAGCAGATAAACCTAGTGATAAAGCATATAGAAAAGCAATTCTAATATAATAAATTATAAATGTTTTAATTGTTTTGTCCTGCTGTGTAGCGAAATATTGGAAAAAGGCATAAATATAGATAAAAATACTAGTAATGAAAGCGAAATAGAAATTTGATGCAAGCATAAGTGCTGTTGCAAACAGGAATAGTCCCTTTTTTCGCTCTAAAATATATTTATCTAATCCCCATATTACTAAAGGTAAAAATACTATAGCATCTGCCATGAAATCCCATAATAAAGAATGGCGAATGAAAGTTACACATCCTCCATATATAATGGCAGAAATGAAAGAAGAAAAAATAGTTTTATTGTGATAACGTAAAGAACCATACATGAATAACATCGCTAATGTACTTTTTAAAATACTCATATATAGCTTCAGCTCAAAGATTTGGTCAAAATTTAGTTTAGGAAGTAGAAGTGTAAGCCAGAAAAATGGTGCTGTACTATAGTAATAACTAAATTCTCCGAATAAATCTCCACCTAATCCATAATCCCAAGACCAAAATAAATTCCCATCTTTAAATGCGTGTTGTAAAAGGAATGTAAAGAAACTGAATTGTGATAATGCATCTCCCGTACTAGAAAATACACTGTCTGATTTTAGGAAAAAGTAATGAAAAGCAAATGCACATATTATTAATAATGGAATAATAATAAGTGTGCTTTTACTGAAAAATGTTCTTTTATTTACTTCTGAAGTCATTAAATAAATAAGCCTCCTTAAATGCAATTGCCACATTCTTCATCTCTGGATATCGTTTTAGGATGAAGAAAAACTATGTATGAATCGGCGATTTTTAATAGTATTAATAAAGTGTTCATTTGTGCAATTTGTGTTAAATTTAGGGCGTGAATAGTTAATATTTACATGAAGAATTAACTATGAATTACCTTAATAATAGCTGTTGTACATCTAGTGCTGTTCGTTTCCAAGTATAATCATTCCAGAAAGGCAAGTCAATTTAAGATATAGATTGGAAAAGGGCTCATTTTTTAAGTGAAGAAGATAAAAATAAAAACTTCAAATTTGATTTGAAGTTTTTATTTTTATTTATTTTCGAGCCAGTTTTTTATTTATAAATCCTAAAATCAATCCGCGTATTTGTGGATCGATTGCAAGACCGATAATACCGTATAATATACCAGTAATTGTTAAAGCAACTAGTGGCGGTAAGGTAATTAATATTGTACGGTATAGAATATAGCTGATTATAAAGGCTAAGGTATTGAATATAATCCCTTTAAATAGTAAAGAGAAGCCTTTACGAACAAATAGAGTGAATCCGATTAATAACGTAATCTCGGTAAGGATAGCGGCAATAGCGGCTCCCATCATTCCAAACTGACCACCTAAGACGATGTAACTTATAACGGCAACAGCTAGTCCGATTCCCATTGTTGTTGCGCGTTTCCATTGTTGACCAATTGTCGTTAAATTATCAGCAAGTGGATAGTTAATAGATTGTAGAATGACCATAAAGGCTAAAATGGCAAGAGCATCACCAGCTGGCGCATATTCTTCACCTAATAAAGTAACAATCCAAAAGCTTGGATCAGCGATAAATGGAATGGAGATCCCCATTCCTAAGAAAGACATCAGTTTTAATTCAAACTGAGATAGTTTTCTATGTTCATCAATATTCTTTTCATTTCCAAACGCAAATAATTTTGGATAGAAGGCTGCTGCAATTACACCAGGTATTTGATAAAGGACTGCAGGTATTTTCGATGCAGCTCCAAAGAATCCAACTTGCTCATACGTCGAAACTTTTTCTAATATAATAGGGCCTAACTGTGGTAAAAGCATAATGATAATGCCATTGATTGTGAAAATCAGCAGTTGATCTAAAATTCCTTTGTCCCAGCCCTTATGAACTGTTGTATGGCGCAGTACCATTATGAAGGCGATGACTCCTGTTACAAGACTAGATATCCCGTACATGGCAGCGACTGTCATAAGTGACCATTTCAACGACATTCCTAGTAGAAGCGCAGCTGCGGCTGTTACACCTTGTAGTACAGAAATAATCGCTGTAAATTGCATACGTTCTGTTACTTGGAAATAAGCCATTCCAACGCCTTGTAAAGTTGCTCCAAACATTGTCGGTAGTACAACCCAATATACCATGGCACGTAAGTAGACATCCGTATAGAAGAACTGAGCAAAAATAGCGAAGAGTACAGAAATTACGACAGCTAATACGAAACGAATGCGTAAATAACTACTGATTAGTACGCTAATATTTGCATCCTTTCTTGTTCCTTCACGCATAAACGTATGTGTCAAACCTGCATCTGTGAAATAACAAATAACAGCGGAAACTGCTAATGCAGTTGTAAACATTCCATACTCACCAGGAGAAACGTATCTTGCAAAGAGAATCGTCGCGATAGCAAGTACAAATCGAACAGTAATATTTCCTACAAATAGGTAGGAGGCATTTTTAAGAATCTTATTTGTTTTCATGAGAAAAAACCTTTCTATTCTTTAGGACTTTTTTAGTTTGTCCTATTTGTAAATTTGATTTGTTTACGGAAAGAGAGGTGAGTACTATATTTTCGGTTTAAGAAAACAGAAATTTAATTCGCACAAACCAAAGCATTGCATATAGTTTTTTACTACGCTTTCCGTTTTTTGAATAGATTTTACGGCAATATTTCTTTATATCTTTTTTGATTAATTGAACTTGAGCATTATCCAATTGAGAGTTTTCTTTAATGTATATACAAGCATTATTGATAACCGTATAAGGGAATAAATAAGTCTCAAGAATCTCAATAAGTGACTGAGGGTCTTTCGTAATGAAGTCTTGAGATTTATTATGTACCCAGTCTTTCATACGATTGAATACTTCCAGTTCTTTAGTGGTTTTTAATTCGTAATCTTTATATTTAGAAGAAAGATTTCCTTCCGATAAGATTCTATAATATGTTAAGTATTCATCGACATAGCATACATTTGTCACATTCATTAGTTTAAATAAAAACTCCAAGTCTTCTCCCCAGCTACATCCTGGTGTAAAACGGATATTATAATTCATTGCGATAGAGCGTTTGAAAATCCAAGTACTTGTTTGAGCAACAACTTGGTGTGTTAAGAATGCTTTTGCCATATCACCTTTAATAAAGTTTGTTGTATGCTCAACCTTTTCACCTGTTTCTTCGTAGAAATTCATATAACCACAATAGCACGCGTCCATGTTGTTTTTATGCATACTCTCGATTTGTTTCTCAATTTTAGTTGGATGCCATAAGTCATCACTATCAAGGAAAGCGACATATTCTCCGCTAGCATTTTCAATCCCTGTATTACGAGCTACTGAAACACCTTGGTTTTTTTGGTGAACGTATTTTACTTGAACCGGATATTTTTCTGCAAGATTTTTTACGATAGAAGGTGATTGATCTTTACTTCCATCATCTACAATTACAATTTCAATGTTTTTATATGTTTGATCCAGTATTGACTGCATTGTTTCTTCAATATATTTTTCTGTGTTATACAGGGGTATGACAACAGAAACAAGTTGTTTTTGTTCCATCATAGAATTTTTATCTCCTCAAATTTTTTATGTCTTGCACCATATATACAAGCCTTTTGAAAGGAAGAAGATTACAAGAACATCTGTATCAGTTTAACGCATATAAACTTTGTAAATCAACTTTCTATTATTGTACTTTGTATAAAAAGTATTTATTATAGAATATATTGTCTTGTAAAAATATAGAAATATAATTTGAAAATTATGTATTTGAAGGGAGAAGATGAGATGTTAAGGCGATTTACTCGCAAATCTAATGTAATCCTTTTAGGGATTATTATGATAGTCGGTTTTGCGCTTCGTTTTGCAACTTTACAAACACATGGTGCAGATTTGACTCTAGCTAGCGATGATCTAGGCTATCAAAAAACGGCAAATATTTTATTGGAAACAGGAATGTTAACATATCATGAGCCGGATAAACCAACTATTCATATTATGCCAGGTTTTCCAGCGTTTTTAGCTACTGTATTTTACTTTTTTGGAAATGGCAATGAAGGCCTTTTTGTAGCTAAATTAATTATTATCCTATTAGGGGTACTTAGTATTTTACTAACTTATAAGATTGGTACTTATTTATTGAATCCCGCTGCAGGATTAATAGGTGCTTTCTTATTAGCTGTGTATCCTCCAGAGATTGTTGTGGAAAATTTAACTTTAACAGAAGGACCGTTTCTATTCTTTTCATTGGGATTATTATATTGGAGTTTAAAATTAGCTGATACTCATAAAACGAAACATTTCCTAATTGTATTAATTTTCTACTTTTTAGCATTGTACTTACGCGTACAAGTTGCTTTATATCCAATACCATTATTTATATATCTCTTAATGAAGCGCTATCCATTCCGCATTATGATGAAGCAAGCGATTATAAGTGTAGGAATAGGACTTATCGTACTTGGACCATGGTGGGCCCGCAATTACATTCAATTTGATAAGTTTATTCCACTAACTGCTGGGGCAGGAAATCCGTTATTACTTGGAACGTATCAAGGGAAAGGTTACCCAGAAGGTAAGAATATGGCAGAACTTGAAGTAGAATTACACGCAAAGTACCCTAACCTGGAAGCACATGAATTTATGGAATTAGAAGAAAAAATAGCGAAAGATAAAATGAAAGAATGGTGGAAAACAGATAGGAATTCCATGATAGAGAGTTATTTAATCTTGAAGCCAGAAATTATGTGGAAAAAACCGTATTATTCTATAGAACATAATATTGAAGTATTCAATGTTTCTGCAAAGGATATGAATGAAATACATAATTTTATTAAGACGATGTTTTTAATATGTACAATACTTTCATTTATCTTCCTTTTAAAAAGGTGGAGAGAGACTACATTTTTATGGTCAATTCTTTTACTGCAAACAGCTTTAACATGTTTTTATGCCGCATATGAAAGATATGCATTACCATTAATCCCATTTTTATTTATTATAATTGGAGTAGGCACCGTGGCAACGGTTATGAAAATTAGTAAATTATTAATTAGCAAAAAATAGTTTGAAATAAAAAACATCTTAATTTTTAAAGAAATTAAGATGTTTTTTTATATATATTCATATTTGAATAGAAAACTATTAGTTATCAGTTTCAGTTTCAGTTTGTGTTACGTTTAATTTTTGCTTTAATAATGCATAATCTTGCGTTAATGTTACAAGTTGATGGTGTAGCTTAGAAATTTTTCTTGTTAGGTCAAAAATTAAGATGAAACAGAATAATAATCCAAATAAGAATAAGATGGATGGTGGATATTCTACTTTTAATAGTTTTCCAATCCAATTTATAATTTTATCAGTAGAACTTAAAATAGCCATTGCAACACAAACAAAAATCCACAAAATAGCATATTTTGTTTCTAAAGCCCCGCGACGAATAGAATTAATAATTAAGAAGAATAATAACAAAATAAAGATGAATGAAAAGGTAATTATATGCATTCACTATCAACCTTTCACGATTTTTTGCATCAATATAGCAAGGCTTACTTTAATCATGTAATATGCAGATTTAAGAGGTGTGATGGAAGATTGTCCACCTTGTCGCTCTTGCATATTTACAGATATCTCATTAATGCGAAGTTTTTTCTTTTTTAAATGAATAAGAACTTCTGGCTCTGGATAATCTTTTGGATAATTGTGTGCAAAAATCGTAATTACTTCTCGATTGATAGCACGATATCCAGAAGTTGGATCCATAAATGTTTGTTTCGTTAAAACTTTCAGTAGGGCAGTAAAATAAAAAATACCGATTCTCCTTGAAATACTACCTTTGTAAGCTGTTTTTTCTGTAAAGCGTGAACCTAGCACCATATCACATTGGCCTTCAGCAATAGGCTGTATAATTTTGTATAAATCATCCGGATTATGTTGTCCATCAGCATCGAACTGAATTGCAATATCATATCCATTCTCATATGCGTATTTATAGCCAGTTTGTACAGCTGAACCGATGCCCAGATTATATGGTAGATTAATAAGATGAACAGGGAAATTTTTTACGATTTGAGCTGTTTTATCTTGTGAGCCATCATTAATAACGCAAATGCTTAACGCTGTAAAATGTTGTTTTAGTTCTAGTAATCTTGTTAATGTATCTGCAATTGCTTCTTCCTCATTATAGGCTGGAATAATAATCAAAGTTTTTGGTATTGAAATTGGTACCTCGATAGACATTACCGCACCACCCCTTACATATTTAACTATATTATGGTTATTTATAAACAACTTTACTTAATATACCATTAAAAGTATAAGAAAATAAAGGAAAAACTGATGGGTGATTTTAGGAGGAAGCCACTGATACAAAGGCAAGCGATAGTATTTTTTATAATAAAAAATACATGCAAGGAAGGACCTGTGCATGTATGATGAGAAGATTATGTTAAATATTCCAAGGCTTACTTAAAGTTAAAACTTCAGCCATCTCTTTACTTTTTAAACGTCCCTTTTTTCGGTTTTCCGCGCGTTCTAAACCGGTTGTGTATAACCAATGTTCTTCCTGAGTTTCAGGTAGTACTTGTGGTACGGACGAAGGTTTTCCATCTTTTATAGCCACAAATGTAATGAAGCAAGTAGCAGCAATTCTACGCTCGCCTGCTAATAAATTTTCTGCGATTACTTTTACGAAAACTTCCATTGAAGATTTCCCTGTATAACATACAAATGCTTCATAACAAACAGAATCAGCTTGGTGAATTGGAGTTAAAAAATCAACTGAATCAATAGATGCTGTTACGCAATGTTTACGACTATGTCTTGCAGCCGCAATTGAAGCAATACTATCAATTTCTGCTAATAATTTCCCTCCAAAAAGTGTTTGGTGATTATTTAAATCGTTAGGAAAAACACGTGTTGTCTTAATTGCTTTAGATTCTCGCATGAATTTCTTTTCCATATATTCAGCCCCTATAGTCTGTTTTCAATCAGAATAATATGTGTAAACGGAGTACTCATATTAGATATTTAATGAAGTAAAGTGTATTCCAAAAGAGGATTATTTAAACTTCTGTATTTGTATTCATGTAACTGAAAGAAAATTTATTTTATCTAAAATGTAGTGTAAAAGAGGATTCGCTTACATTGCAAGTAAAAAGTAATGACTATGTATTCGTCATAGAAATTCCCTATCAGCCGTGTACCCATTCATGATAGAATCATTTTGTTATGAATGGAAATAGAGGTGCAATGGACATATGAATCATATACAAACAAATTTTTCATCTTTCTTCAATAAAATTACGATCGGTGCGATGCTCGCATTTTTCGTTTATAGTTGTTGGGTAGCATTTGAGACAAGTAAGCAATTCTTTGGAGGAAGTACAACAAGTGTAACAATCATATTGGCAATTTTCGTCATACTTATTTTGTTAGTGGCATCAATTCTACAATATCGTTTTACAGATAAACAATTTCTTATTTTTCTTATAAGTATATCTATAGTTGTGAGGCTTAGTATGCTGTTATTTGTAGATGCTCCAATAATTGGTGATATGAAAGTGATGTATGAGTCTGCAAAGCAGATTGCAATTGGTAATAATATAGAGACTGTAACTCATTTGCTTTTTATTATATATGAGTCAGTAATCATTCGTATATTCGGTGATACATTATTCGCTTTACAACTATTTAATGTGTTATTTTGCGCAGGAACCGCATTTTTTATTTATCGTATTGCGGCAATGGTTTTTGGAGAAGAATGCGGTCGTATTGCTTCTATATTTTATGCTCTGTATATTCCAAATATATTGCTGAGTTCCGTATTAACTCCTGAGTCACTTGCAATATTTTTATTTTATTTTGCTTGTTACATACTTTTATATAAAGGGTTAGATCATCCTTATATGTGGGTGTTTTCAGCGGTTTTATTTGCATTTAGTAATATGATTTTTCCAATGGGATTATTTCTTCCTATTTTTATCACTGTATATGTATTATTAATTGAAGTGTCTCAATCAGCAACGAAACAAAAAGTGTTACTAAAGATGGTAGGGATACTTATTCTATTTTATAGTACTCATTTTGGTGTGAATTATGGAATTAAGGCAATGGGATTGTCACAATATACGATTTCGAATGAGACGTATGTTCAATCTGTCTTAATTGGAAAAACGAAACATGAGGAAAAAATATCGAAAAATCAAAGTGTAACAGAGCATATTGATCAAAAGTTAAAAGAGATTGAGGGAGAAAGATTTAAACTTTTAGAACCGATGATAAATCAGTTTTCAGATGAGGGGATAAATTCTATTCTTTTCAAATGTGAAAAACTGATATATATAGCCGTAACATTGTTTATGACTATAGCTCTATTGCACTTCCTTATTAAGAAACAACAAAATGAAGGATATATGTTGTTCTTATTTTTAATTAGTGGCTACGTATTGTTAAGGCTTTTCCAAGTAGATATGGCATATTACAATGTAATTATGCCGGCATTGTTTATTTTGCAGAGCTTTGGTGTTTATATGAGTTATGTGTATTGTCAAAAAATATTTTTCAGAAAATAAAAAGAATCCATTCTGGATTCTTTTTTTTGATGGAAGATGAAATTTAGTAGTCAGTGCAAAATGGAAAGTATGCCGGACCTGAATTTTATTCCGCTATTTTCCGGACAGTAAGACCCCCACCTCAAAATCAGCGAAAGCAAAGAAGTTAGGTGGGGGCGGACTGCCTGTAAAAGCCCGATTGTTGAGGGCTGATTAAAGTTTCACTTTATCTTATCGATTTAGTTCTAGTTGTAAATTATCGGCTGTTAGAGCCATTTGTGAGGAATCATCTTGAATTCCTTTCATTACTTGTGAAATAGCTTGTAGCTCATGTTCAATTTTCTTATTCTGTTCTTTTGAGTTAGACATATCTTTTACAATTTCTTGGAAGTATCGATCTGTTGCCGACATACTATCCGTTCCTTCTGATACGAGAGAGCTAATTTGTTTCACGGAAGACGAGACACGGATAATTTGTTCATTTGTTTTTTCGACGAGCTTTGTAACGTTAAAGATAGATTCTTTCGTTTGCTCTGATAATTTTCGGATTTCACCAGCAACAACAGAAAACCCCTTCCCAAATTCTCCAGCACGTGCAGACTCGATAGCAGCATTTAGTGCGAGTAAATTTGTTTGCTCCGCGATTGATTTAACGATATCTATGATTTCGTTAATTTTGTTAGAAATATCAAGAAGTTCATGAGTATCTGTAATAATCGTTTCCATATTCATTTGAATAGATCCCATTCGTTTGTTTTGCTGGTTTAATTGTTCTTTCCCTTTATTCGCTTTTTCTTCAGATGTTGTAGCTAATGATGTACCTGTTTTAGCAATCTCTACAATAGTTTCAGACTTAGCGGTTAGTTTTTGAATAGAAGAGCTTGTCTTTTCAGATACAGCAGCTAGTTCTGTTGCGATATGCGTAATTGTCATAGCAGTTATTTCTTTTTCTTTCTCATGCTCTTTTTGCATTCTTTCATATTCAGATTCATAAGCTGCAAGAACAAGTTCTTGTTCAAGAGTGAATAATTTATTTATGACATTTATGGAATAGGAAAAATCATCGATTGTTGTTATTTTTGTTTGTAAAATCTTCATGATAGAGCGGAATAATTCTTGATAAGCAGCAGTATACCATTTTCGATGTAAACCAATTTGTACATGTCTTTTGGCAATCCTAACACGCTGCTCAATAAAATCTTCATGCATATTACCGCTGAATAATTCTTTAATATGTGTTTTTAAAGTTTGTTTTAGTTTTGGAATAGAGCTGTAACGTTCAATAATAGTAATTAAATTAGGTTGTTTTGTAATGTTGGCATAGAATTTTTCAGTAATCCAATCAATTTCTGCATAAATAAAAGGCTGTAGTACTTTTACAACTTGTAAATCTTCTTTTGAAATATGAAGCATATCCATTTGAATTTTTAATTCAGAATTAGTAGGTACATTAAAAGTTATTTGTTGGTCCTTACTTAATTCGATTATACTGGCATTTGTTTTATTAATATTTTTTTTGAAAACCCCAAGCATCATTCTTCCCCCTGTATATAAAACGTTTTCAATTTTAAAACTAATATAGAGTAATTATATATGCTTATATATAATTACTCTATATTAGTTCGTTGAATAGTATATAAATTAAGAGAATTCTAGATAGAATTCTCTTAATGGCCTTTATTAATTTTAGCATGTGTTTTAAAGAAAACAGGGAAATGCACATTATATATTACAGTGACGACACGAATAACGAATGTTACTAATAAACAAACATAGAAAGCTAATACGTGCGCCCCCATAGCGTATGTGATTAGGAAGCTAATTGCTCCTAAGATAGAAGCGATTGCGTAAATCTCTTTTCGGAATACGTAAGGGATATCTTGAGCACAAATGTCACGCAAAATACCGCCTCCAATACCTGTAATGACTCCCATTGAAACAACTAGAAATGAGGCGTCAACATGATGTGACATTGCCGCATTTGCACCAATAGCTGTAAAAACGCCTAATCCAACAGCATCAGAAAGCATAATAACGACTTGAAGTTTATTGATACGCTCAAAAAACATACAAGTAAATAATGCTGATAATACACTTACGAAAAAGTAAATGGGTTTTACAAATGCGACAGGGGGCAGGTTACCAATCATGATATCACGAATAATACCGCCGCCGAGCGCAGTAGCTACAGCTAGACAAAGGACACCAAATAAATCTAAATCTTTTTTTAAACCAACTAATGTACCAGAAATGGCAGCGGCGATAATGCCAAGAAACGTAAATATATCGATTAATAACATGGCCTTAATCCCTTTCTCTTAAAGATGTTCCAGAGAAAAAATATACACTAAAGTATTGGAAATAACAATTACTTTTCGTTACATGTATAAAAACGGATAAAATACATAAAGAAAGCGTTTGAAAATGCTTAGGAGAAAACGAAGCAAGGTTAATCTTTAGTTGTAGGATAGCCGAGTGGGTGTTTGTATGTAATTATTAAATTTTACATACTTATAAATAAATTAACAAATGTTACTATAATGCTGATAATAAGTGGAAGAGTGTTAGATAGTTTTTATAGAGATAGGGAAGAATAGCTAAAGGATAATGTTTTCTAGCACTACTTAAGCTGGATTTGGTTAGTTTCGGCATAAAAATAAGTTCTCAATTTAAATATGAGTTATGTTATAATTGCTAGGTGTGTTTTAACGATAATAAATTATGATTAAAAGATAATGTTAAGATTTTGTATGGAGGTCTTGGAATGTTAGCAAATCAAGCTAGGGTTAGATTTGAGCATTTTTTGCTCTTTTTTATTATTTTACAGCCTGTTTTAGATTTATTAACGTCTCTTAGCATCACTTTATTAAAGTCAAATGCTACCGTTGGAATTTTAGTAAGATTCCTTATTATGGCTGTTGGTGGTATTTACATTTTAATTCAGGCAAAAGAGAAGGAAAATAGAAAGTTTTTAATTTATCTTATATTATTAGCCGGCGTTTTAGGAATAGGATTTATTAATAACAAACTAGTTAAGGATCCTATTGTACTTAGTGAAGAAGTTAAATTCGTTGCGAAAGCATTATATATATATATTATGCTGGGATCATACATTTTAGCTTTAAAATCATTGAAAACGAAAGTTAACATTAGTGATAAGGTTCGAAATAGTATTGTATATTCTACATTAATCATTAACGCAATTATGGTTATTTCTATTTCAACATCTACTGACTTTGGTAGTTATGAATGGATGAAGGTTGGTTCTCGAGGTTGGTTCTATGCAGGGAATGAACTAGGTTCAATCTTAGCTATTATTTTCCCTATTGTGGTACTATATTCTATTCAAAAAACAAAGAGCTGGAAACATATTTTATATTGGATTCCATCACTTTTAATGATTTACTCATTAATTCAAGTTGGTACAAAAGTAGGAATGGGCTCAATTGGTGCTACGTTGGCAGCAGCAATCGGGATCATTGTACTACAATTATTATTTAATAGAAAAAATCCGAACAAAAAATCTCTTGCACTTAACGCAGTAATTGCTATTGTCCTATTAGCTGGTGTAGTTGGGACGTTTAAACAAACACCATTAGCACAAAATATGGGCATTCATAATAATTATTTATCAGAGCAAAATGTGGCTCAGCAAGGCCAAAAAGAACAAGAAATTAAAGATAAGTTGAAAAAAGAACAAGAACTTAAAGCAAAAGAAGAAAATCATCATAAAGTTGAAAAGCCAGAAGAAAAGGCGAAGATAGAAGAGGAAGTTAAGAAAGAACTTGAGAAAGAGCAAAAGAAAGAAAATCAAGAAAACCTTATTTTCAGTGGACGTCAAGTATATGAAGAAAGACATAAGCAGTTCTTTAAAGAAGCGCCAATGTCACAAAAGTTATTAGGAATGGGTTATGCAGGTAACTTTAAATACAATGAACAAAAGCAGCCAGATCCAAAACTAATTGAAATGGACTTCCATGATTGGTTTTACGATTTCGGGATTATTGGCTTTGTATTACTAATGATTCCATTTATTTATTACGGGCTAAGAATTCTACTAGCATTTGCTACGAGATTTAAGGACATATTTAATATAAAATATGGAATGATTTCAGCAAGCTTATTGTTAGCGTTAGGTATTGCTTATATTGCAGGACATATTTTAACAGCACCAGGAGTTGGAATTTACTTTGTAGTGGTGTTAGCTTATCTAATAGTAGACCTAGAAATTGAATGATAAAAATAAAAGCTAACTTTTGTTAGCTTTTATTTTTTAGTACAGTAAAATAAAAATAGATGGAAACGTAGCGAGGATTTAAAGGAGGAAAAAATATGAGAATATTGCATATGAATGCAGGAGCAGAAGATGGGGGGGGGAAAACACATATTATTTCACTTCTCGATCAGTTTCCAACTGGTGAAGTAGAATTAGCAGTATTTGAAGATGGAATTGTTGCGAAGGAAGCAAGGGAGTTAGGGATAAAAGTCCATGTGTTTTCACAAAAATCGCGCTATGATTTATCCATTTTAAAGAATATAAGTGAATTTATTAATAAAGAAAAATTTGATGTAGTTCATACACATGGTCCTAGGGCTAATTTCTATGTTTCTTTAATGAAAAAGAGAATAAAGGCAAAATGGGTAACGACTATTCATAGTGATCCATTTCAAGACTTTACTAAACAGGGCTTAAAAGGTTGGATTTTTACGAAATTAAATTTGAAAGCCTTAAAAAATATAGACTTATTTTTCGTTGTAACAAATAGATTGAAAAAAAGCTTGGCAGCATTAGGCATTTCAAATGACAAGATGCATGTTATTTATAATGGAATTGAATACGATCAGGAAAAAGCAGAAGGCTATAATAAAAAAGAAATGTTCAATATTGATGAAGATGTATTTACGGCAATCCAAGTAGCACGATTACATCCCGTCAAAGGACATGAAGTTTTATTCGATGCGTTACAACAAACAAAATTAGAGAAAATTAAAGTATTATTAGTTGGCGATGGCCCATTAGAAGAAAATCTAAAGTCATTAGCTACTGAAAAAGGGATTAACGATAAAGTAGAGTTTTTAGGACATCGTCAAGATGTAAAACAATTATTTGCGTCGTCACATGTAAATTTATTAACTTCCCATAGTGAAGGGTTCCCACTAGTTTTATTAGAAGCGGCAAACCAACGTGTACCATCAATTGTGACTAGGGCTGGAGAAATTGAGCCATTAATCGTAGATGAAACTTACGGATGGATTGTGCCAACAGGTGATGGAAAGGCATTAGCATTAGCTTTAGAAGAAGCGTATGATAAGTGGAAAACGGGAGAATTAGCAGCAATGGGTAAACATATTTATGAGCATGCTACTATGAACTTCTCACTTCAAAAACTATATGAAGATACAAAAGAAACATATAAGCAATTAATAGCGAAAAACTTGTAATGATAGAGAGGATAGTTAACTATGGCAGTACAAACAGTTGATATTCTAGGCGTTCCTTTTTCTACAATGACAATGGATGAAACGGTCCAATATTTAAAAGAACAACTAGAGGCGGAACGAACTCATACGTTTCAGGTAGTAACAGCAAATCCTGAAATTGTTATGTGCGCAAAAAAGGATGAAAAGTTCTATCAAACATTATTGAATACAGATTTAATTACACCTGATGGTATTGGGGTTGTAAAGGCAAGTGGTATGCTTGGTACACCTTTAAAAGAGCGTGTAGCAGGTTTTGATTTAATGTGTAATTTACTTGCGAAGTTATCAGAAGATAGTAAACCAGTATCTGTTTTCTTATTAGGTGCAAAGCCGCATGTTGTACAAGCTGCAGCAGATCATTTAACAAAGACATATTCAGCTGTATCCATCGCCGGTACACAAGATGGTTATTTTAAACAAGAAGACGAAGAGAATATTATTTCTCGCATTCAAGAAGCAAAACCAGATTTATTACTTGTTGCACTCGGTTTCCCGAGACAAGAGAACTTTATCCAAAACAATAAGCATCGTTTAGAAACGAAAATGGCTGTTGGAGTGGGTGGAAGTTTAGACGTATGGGCTGGAGAAGTAAAACGTGCACCAAAATGGATTCAAGCGATTCATTTAGAGTGGTTTTATAGATTATGCAGTAATCCAACACGCTGGCGTCGTCAGTTAGTATTAGCGGAATTTTTAAAAGAAGTAATGCGTTCGAAAAAGTAGCGAAATATCGCTGCTTTTTTTATTTGTTCATTTTTAATAAATTGAAACTTTAATGAGTGAGGCACCCCTACTGATTATTAGCCCTCACCAATCGGGATAGACGTTTTACTTTTTGGGAATGATGAAGGAGAAATTTTTTATACAAAAGTATTTTACTTATACAATTCACACATGTAAAATGATGTGTAAAGACACCTGTGTGAGGAGGACTTCTAGTGGGCAAGGTAAAAGAAATTTCGAAGCGCAAACTACTTGGTATAGCTGGGCTTGGATGGCTATTTGATGCAATGGATGTTGGAATGCTTTCATTTGTAATGGTAGCCTTGCAAAAGGATTGGGGATTAACGAGCCAGGAAATGGGCTGGATAGGTAGTATTAACTCAATCGGTATGGCAGTAGGAGCGCTTATTTTTGGGATACTATCAGATAAAATAGGGCGAAAATCAGTCTTTATTATTACATTATTATTATTTTCTATCGGTAGTGGTTTAACTGCGTTAACGACGACACTCGCGATGTTTCTCGTTTTACGCTTTGTAATTGGTATGGGGCTTGGTGGAGAGCTTCCGGTTGCCTCTACACTAGTATCAGAGAGTGTTGAAGCACATGAGCGTGGGAAAATTGTTGTGTTATTAGAAAGTTTTTGGGCAGGTGGATGGTTAATTGCAGCTCTTATCTCGTATTTTGTTATTCCGAAATATGGTTGGGAAGTTGCGATGGTATTGAGTGCAGTTCCAGCACTATATGCTTTATATTTAAGATGGAATTTACCGGATTCCCCAAGGTTTCAAAAAGTTGAAAAAAGACCATCTGTTATTGAAAATATAAAATCAGTTTGGTCTGGGGAATATCGTAAAGCAACAATTATGCTATGGATTCTATGGTTTTGTGTTGTCTTTTCCTATTATGGAATGTTCCTTTGGTTACCGAGTGTAATGGTGCTAAAAGGATTTAGTTTAATAAAAAGTTTCCAATACGTACTTATTATGACACTAGCTCAACTTCCAGGATATTTCACTGCTGCTTGGTTTATTGAACGTCTCGGTCGTAAATTTGTTTTGGTTACGTATTTAATCGGGACAGCTTGCAGTGCCTATTTGTTTGGGGTTGCGGATTCATTAACAGTATTAATCGTGGCAGGTATGTTACTATCCTTCTTTAACTTAGGTGCTTGGGGAGCATTATACGCCTATACACCTGAGCAGTATCCAACCGTTATTCGTGGTACAGGTGCAGGAATGGCAGCAGCGTTTGGGCGTATTGGTGGTATTCTTGGGCCACTATTAGTGGGGTATTTAGTTGCCTCAGAAGCTTCACTATCATTAATATTTACGATTTTCTGCGGATCAATTTTAATTGGTGTATTCGCTGTAGTAATACTTGGACAAGAAACGAAGCAAAGAGAATTAGTATAAAGTGAAATTTTAAATGTATGCCTGATCGTTTATTACCCTACACTACTCGGCTCTTTCTAGGCAGTTAATGTAGGATAAAGGGGGAGAGGAAACCGAAGGGGTTTCCTTTTTTCTGTTTTTTTAGATAAATAATGGTATAGTAAGAAAAAGGGATTATTTCTTATAAAAGCGAATGTATACAGCAGGACATATGGACAAAGAATTAGGTGGTTGAAGAAATGAAAATTTTACTGATCATGGAAGAGGCAGAAGAGAGAAGAGAGTTAGCTGAAAATTTCACTGAAAATATGAGAAATGTAGAATGTTTTGAAGCAAAGACAGGAACAGAATCTTTATTTATGATGAAAAAACATATACCAGACTTTGTTTTTTTAAGTTCCAAATTACTAGATGGTACTGGTTTTGAATATGCAAGTTTATTACGAGAAATAAATTGCTATACAAAATTTATTTTTGTAGGTGAAAACATAGAGGAATCTATTACAGCTTTTCGTTTCCAAGCATTTTATTATTTATTACGACCATTTCGTGAAGAAGATTTACAATTTCTTTTATATAAAATAGGTAAAGAACAAGGTGAGAAAGCAAAGAGTTATTTGCGGAAACTACCGATAGAAAGTCAAGAAGGTATACGATATATGCTTCCAGAAGATATCGTATATGTAAGTAAAAATAAAGAAAATAAAACTGTTTCAATTTACACAACGAATAATCAGTATATTTCAACATATACACTTCAGGAATTAGAAAATAAGCTAAATGCATATGATTTTTTACGTGTGCATAAAAGCTATTTAATTAATATGTCATATGTAAAAGAACTGAAACCTTATTATAATGGCACGTATAATTTGTATTTAGATAGGTATGATGAGCAACCAATTCCAGTCAGTCGTAATTATGTAAAACGCCTTCGAAATAAAATTGAATTATAGTAGGTAATGAGAGTATTTTAACATGATAAACTGAAAATCCTTCATGATAAGGAGGATTCAAGTTAAATATTCAGAAAATTTAGTACAATCTCCACTAAGAAATAGTATTGGGGGAATTGTATGTGAAGACATTGAAATCGATCTTACTTTGGGGCGTTATTACAGCAGTAGGAGCAGGTGCTTTTGGGGTAATAGCTTTATCACAAGGTGAAACCATTAATGCTGTATGGCTCTTAGTAGCTGCCGTATGTGTATATGCAGTTGCTTATCGTTTTTATAGTAGATTTATAGCGAGAAAGGTTTTTAATTTAGATGATAATCGGCAAACACCAGCCCATACATTAAACGATGGGAAAGACTATGTTCCGACAAATAAGTGGGTATTATTTGGACATCACTTTGCAGCGATTGCTGGGGCGGGACCTTTAGTAGGACCGATTTTAGCAGCACAAATGGGATATTTACCAGGGACCATTTGGATTATTGTTGGGGTAGTTGTTGCGGGGGCTGTCCAAGATTTTGTCATTTTATTTGCTTCGATGAGACGTAATGGTAAATCGTTAGGAGAAATGATTAAGGATGAGATTGGACCTGTTACAGGACTAATTGCAATGATAGGTATTTTAGGAATTATGATTATTTTATTAGCAGTATTAGCGTTAGTCGTAGTAAAGGCACTGATCGGAAGTCCTTGGGGAATGTTTACGATAGCAGCAACGATTCCTATCGCTATTTTAATGGGAGTTTATATGCGCTATATTAGGCCTGGTCGTGTTGGAGAAGGGTCAGTAATTGGTATTATCCTACTTATTTTATCTCTTGTTGGAGGACAGTATGTAGCAGAAAACCCAACACTTGCAAGTATGTTCACATTTAGTGGTGAAACAATTGCTATTATGCTTATTGTATATGGATTTATTGCATCGGCATTACCAGTTTGGATGCTATTAGCACCACGTGATTATTTAAGTACATTTTTAAAAGTTGGAACAATCGTTGGATTGGCGATAGGTATTTTAATTGTAGCACCCAATTTACAAATGCCAGCAGTTTCGCAATTTATTGATGGAACTGGTCCTGTTTTCTCTGGTAATTTATTCCCGTTCTTATTTATTACGATTGCCTGTGGTGCGGTCTCTGGATTCCATGCTCTCGTTTCATCTGGTACAACTCCAAAAATGATTGAGCAAGAGGGACATGCACAGCCAATTGGTTACGGAGCAATGTTAATGGAGTCGTTTGTAGCAGCGATGGCAATGATTGCAGCTTGTGTATTAACGCCAGGAACTTATTTTGCGATTAATAGTCCGGCAGCACTTATTGGTACGGATGTATCGCAGGCAGCTCAAGTTATTTCTTCATGGGGATTTGCTATTACACCAAATGAATTAAAAGAACTTGCTGTAAATGTTGGAGAGCAAACAATTTTATCACGTACAGGTGGCGCACCGACGTTAGCAATAGGTATGGCATATATTTTCTCGCAAGTAATAGGTGGAACGGCGATGATGGCATTCTGGTATCATTTTGCCATTCTTTTTGAAGCCCTATTTATTTTAACAACGATTGACGCAGGAACTCGTGTAGGACGATTTATGATTCAAGATATTTTAGGGCATGTATATAAGCCTTTTGCGAAAACAGATTCTACATTAGCGAATGTAATAGCTACAACGTTATGTGTATTAGGGTGGGGATATTTCCTATACCAAGGGGTAATAGATCCGCTCGGTGGAATTAATACATTATGGCCACTTTTCGGTATTGCAAATCAAATGTTAGCGGGTATCGCATTATTACTTGGAACGACAATTTTGTTCAAAATGGGGAAAAAGGCGTACGTTTGGGTAACACTTATTCCAACTGTGGGATTGCTTATTGTAACAATGACAGCTGGTTATCAAAAGCTATTTCATGAAAATCCTAAAATCGGATTTCTATCTCACGCGAAGGTGTTTCAGGGAGCGTTAGATGAAGGGAAAGTGTTAGCACCAGCTAAAAATGTTACTCAAATGAAGCAAATTATTTTTAATGATTATATCGATGCAGCGCTTTGTGGGATTTTTATGATAGTTGTAATCGCTGTGTTAATTTCAGCACTTCGAATTTGGATACAAGTATTAAGAAATAAGCCAATGCCGTTAAAAGAGGCACCATATATTCCTAGAGATGAAAGTGAGTCGAGGAACTATGCTTAAAAAGCTGTGGCAAGTATGGGGGGAAAGGAAGCGCTTTATTAGTTTGCTCGTTGGGGTACCAAGTTATGAAATATACGTAGAGCATATGAAAAAGCATCATCCAGAAGAAGAGATTGTATGTCAAAAGCAGTTTTTTGCTGAGGCACAAGAAGCAAGATTTAACGCAAAGGGTGGAAAAATATCACGCTGTTGTTAATGAAAAAGGGCGAGTTTTCGCCCTTTTTATTTTTTTTGCTGTTTCACGTGGAACAGCAAAAAAATAAACAAAAAACTTTGGGAATTATAGGGATTTCGTATACAATAAAGTGAGGAAGGGGATAGATGGAAAAGTAGGGAGATTATTTTATGTTAAGGGACTTATTTGTAAATACAACAATTATTATTTCCTTTATTTTTGTTGGAGGTCAGCTTTTAAGAGATAAGCCGTTAAAAGAAGGATTCTCTTTTTTGCAGAAGTGTGTAATCGGTATTTTTACTGGAATATTAGGTGTACTGTTAATGCATTTTGGTGTACACATTGAAGATATTATGTTGGATTTACGTTATTTAGCCGTTATTTTGGCAATTATAGTTGGAGGTCCGGTAGCTAGTAGTATAACAGTTACTATAATTTTAATTACTCGGCTAATTTTTACTGAGTACTCTTTAGCTTCCGAATTGGCTTGCTATACAATTTTATTAAGTGGAATTGGTGTTATCTTTATTGCAAGAATACAAACTTCGATTACGTTAAAGTTAGTATGGTTACACGTATACTGCCTTTCTATTTTGATAGTACCGATGTATATATTATTTAATGATATATCTGTAGTTGTACTATATTTAATTTCAAGTATTACTACAGGTTACATAACATTCGTAAGTACAAACTATGTTTTACAATCCAATGAGTTATTTCAAAAGATGAAACAATACGCAACGATAGATGCATTGACAGGTTTAGGAAACGTAAGACAGTTTGATTTAGAGATGAATCGTCATATTAGTAATAAGAACATGAAAAATGATTCGCTTTGTTTACTCCTTATAGATATTGATCACTTTAAGTATGTAAATGATACGTACGGGCATCCTGCAGGGGACGAAGTGTTAAAACAAGTAGGATGTATTTTACGAGAAACTTCACAATTTCCAGATTTGGCTTTTCGAAAGGGTGGAGAGGAGTTTGCGCTTTTGATACCGAATAAGGGATTAGCTTACGGAATTTGTATGGGCGAGCAAATTCGTACAGTTGTTGAAAGTCACCCATTTCAATTGTTAGATGGAACAAAAATAAAAATTACGGTTTCGGTAGGGGTTTCAGAGTATGAAGGGTCATCAGAGCAATTTATTCAAGCGGCGGATGATGCGTTATACTACTCGAAACGAAATGGTAGAAATAAGGTCAGCTCTGCATCTTAAAGATAAGATGACCAGAAGACATAAAGCTTATAAAAAACACTCACAGAGTCAATGTATGAACCTTGTGAGTGTTTTTATTTATATATTAGACAAGTTCTTTTGATACAACGAATTTACGATATGCACCATGGTGAGTTGGACCTACGTATTCGTTAATTTTGAATGAGTAACGAATAGCAGCTGTGATGAATTCTTTAGCAGTTTTTACTGCTTCTTTCACAGGTTTTCCTTTTGCAAGTTCTGCTGTAATTGCAGCAGAATATGTACAACCTGCACCGTGTGTATTGGTTGTATCGATTTTTTCTGATTCTAGAAGTTCGAATGTTTCTCCATCATATAGGACGTCGATTGCAGTTTCCGTACCAAGTTTGCTTCCGCCTTTAATTAGTACGTATTTGGCACCTAAAGCGTGGATTTTCTTCGCTGCTTCTTTCATGTCCTCAAGAGAATTAATTTTCACACCGCTTAATTGGTAAGCTTCAAATAAGTTTGGCGTTACAACTAATGCCTTTGGCACAAGAACGTCACGTAAGCAATCGTTCGTTTCAGGATGTAATGCTTCATCTGCACCTTTACATACCATAACAGGGTCAACTACTACATTTTTGAAATTGTGCTTTTCGATTGTTTCTGCAACCATTTCAATAATTTCTACCGATCCAAGCATACCTGTTTTTAAAGCATCTACGCCAACACCTTCAATTGTTGTTTCTAATTGTGGTTTTAATGTAGAAGCTGGGATTGGAAATACGTTATGTGCCCAACCGTTATGTGGATCCATCGTTACGATTGTTGTAAGAGATGTCATTCCGTATACGCCAAGTTCTTGGAATGTTTTTAAATCTGCTTGTATACCAGCACCGCCACTTGTGTCAGAACCAGCGATAGTAAGTGCTTTATTTAATGTCATTATGAAAGCCCCCTCAAGTGATATAATGAAAACTATGTTTTCACCATTATATCAATGTTACGAATAAGTACAAAGTGAAAAGTAGATGATTTATTTTAAGAGCTATTTAAAATCTTGTATGCAGGAGACTGAGTATGTTTCGAGATAATCGTACAAATGAATTAGTTATATTAAAGGAAATTGCAGAAACATTAAATACATCAAATGATACGTATCATGTATTGCAAGCTGTCCTAGAGAAATTACTAAGTGTGACAGGCTTAACGACAGGATGGATTTTTCTTGCAGATGAAAATGGGAAGTATACGAAGTTGATTGATTACCAATTACCAGAGGCACTTACATATGAAAATAAACGCCCGATGTGCGAAGGTGAGTGTTGGTGTTTACGAGGTTTTGTAGATGGGAAATTAGAGAGAGCCGTTAATATTATTGAATGTAAAAGAATTAATAATGCAATTGAATATAATTGGGGAGATACGGAGGGCATTCTTCATCATGCTACGGTTCCTTTAAAAGCTGGAGGAGAAAAATTTGGGTTGTTAAATGTTGCAAGTCCGGGTAAAACACATTTTTCGGAAGAAGAATTAGTATTACTCCAATCGGTTGCTTTCCAAATTGGTACGGCTTTAAAGCGAACAAAATTATATGAAAATGAAAAAAGAAGAGCACATTATTATGTGAAATTAGAGCGTTTCATTCAAGATTTAAAAACGATTCATAAGTTTAATGTATTACCTGAAAAGGTGGTAAATCACGTAGGTGAAGTATTTCAATGGAATCAAGTAGCGCTTTTTATTAGGGAGGAAAAAGAATTATCTCTGCGAGCGTCTTACGTTCAGGAAGAGTTACAAGAGGATGTAAAAGAGGCGGCCAACAAGGCGTTAGAGCAAGATGAACCAGTTCTAATAAAACATCAAATAGGGCATAATGTGCATCTAAATCAAACTGTTATTGCTACGCCAATACATATTCAAAACCATATATTTGGTGTTTTATGTGTTAGCTTGAATAATGGAGAGTTTGATGCTAATACAATAGATGTAATTCAAGCGCTATCAAACCATGTTTCGTTAATAATAGAGAATTTGAGGTTAAACGAGCAGCGCCGTGAACTTGTACGAATGGAAGAAAGAAACCGATTAGCAAGAGATTTACATGATTCTGTTTCGCAAAAATTATTTTCATTAACCTTCATGACAAAAGGCGCCGAGGCAGTTTTAAAAGGTAAAAATGAAAAGGTAGATCAATCTTTGTATGAGATGCGTGAACTTGCACAAGGAGCTTTGAAAGAAATGAGGACATTAATTTGGCAGCTTCGTCCAGCAGGATTAGAAAAAGGATTATTGCCAGCTCTAAAGCAGTACGGTGAAAATTTGGGACTGAAAATTAGGGAGCAAGTTACGGGTGTTCGTGATTTACCTCGTGTAGTAGAAGAAGCTTTATGGCGCATTGGCCAAGAAGCACTGAACAATGTAAGTAAGCATGCAGGTATAAAAGAAGCGACGATTTATTTTACAGTGAATGAGAAAAATGTATCATTAGAAATAGTTGATCAAGGAAAGGGCTTTGTGGAAAAGAATATAAAAGAAAAGAAATCACTAGGTATGACTACGATGCGTGAAAGAGTAGAATTAGTTGGTGGAACAATTAAAATTGTAAGTAGTAATAAACGAACGAGCGTAAAAGTAAATGTACCATTATGATGTGAAAATGAGGGAAGTTTGTGAAAATAAAAGTATTGTTAGTTGATGATCATACAGTCGTTTTAAAAGGATTAGCGTTTTTCTTAAGCACACAGGAAGATTTAGATTTAGTTGGAGAAGCGAATAATGGGAAAGAAGCGTTAGTGAAAGTAGGAGAAACAAATCCTGATGTTATATTAATGGATTTATATATGCCTGAAATGGATGGTGTTGAGGCGACGGCATATATTAAAAAAGAGTATCCAAATGTGAAAGTAATTGTGTTAACTAGCTTTTCTGATCAGGCGCATGTGTTACCTGCATTAAGGGCTGGAGCAAGTGGGTATATTTTAAAAGATGTAGAACCGGATCAGCTTGTTGAGGCTATTCGAAGTGCATATAAAGGTAATATTCAATTACATCCGGATATAGCAAATGCTCTTCTCTCTCAAACATTACCTGTAGAAGAAAAGGAAGAAGAACCTTCTATTCAAGTAGATGTGCTAACAGCGAGAGAAAATGAGGTGTTGCAACTATTAGCAAAAGGGATGAGCAATAAGGAAATTGCATCTGTTTTAGTTATTACAGAAAAGACAGTTAAGGCGCATGTAAGTAGCATTTTGAGTAAATTAAATTTATCCGATCGTACACAAGCGGCGTTATATGCGGTGAAAAATGGAATTGTATAAGACAAAAGTCGTAAGACCTAGTTCGCCTTTAGAAGGTGGACTTTTTTTATGGAAAAATACGTCTATGTGAGGACGAAATTGTCTTGATATAAAGATAAAATATATTTGTAAGCAACAAAACAACAATTACAAGGGATACCTTTTTTGAAAGCATATAACAACATAAGAGTGAGTACTAGGAGGAAGAAATAATGGAAACAGTTTTATTCGTTAAAGCAAACAACCGTCCAGCGGAACAAGCAGTTAGTGTAAAATTATATGAGGCATTTTTAGCAAACTATAAAGAAGCACACCCAAATGATACAGTAGTAGAACTGGATTTATATAAAGAAGAATTACCATATGTAGGTGTAGACATGATCAATGGTACATTCAAGGCAGGTAAAGGATTTGATTTAACAGAAGAAGAGGCAAAAGCAGTAGCAGTTGCTGATAAGTATTTAAATCAATTCCTAGAAGCTGATAAAGTTGTTTTCGGCTTCCCATTATGGAACTTAACGATTCCAGCAGTGCTACACACATATATTGATTATTTAAACCGTGCTGGTAAAACGTTCAAATACACGCCAGAGGGTCCAGTTGGCCTAATTGGTGATAAGAAGATTGCATTATTAAATGCACGAGGCGGCGTATATTCAGAAGGTCCAGCAGCTGAGGTAGAAATGGCTGTTAAATATGTAGCAAGTATGATGGGCTTCTTCGGCGCAACAAACATGGAAACAGTAATTATTGAAGGACATAACCAATTCCCAGATAAAGCGGAAGAAATCATTGCTACAGGTCTTGAAGAAGCAGCTAAAGTAGCAAGTAAATTTTAATTAAAATTATAATCGTCACTCGAAAAAGCAGCATTAACATGTAAACGTTAATGCTGCTTTTTTTATATTTTTAGTTCATCAGCAAGTTTTTTTAATTGAATTCGATCTCGTATGTAATAGGTTCTTCCGTCTTTTTTTAAGTAATTTTGTTGGCAAAACTGATTTAATACATATAAAAGATGACGGTAGCTGACATTTAAATATTCCGAGGCCTCAGTATGCTTTTCTATATAACAATTATTTTGTTCTGTTAATAAAATAAAAGCAGCTAATCGATTTTCAAAAGGATAACTATAGTTTTTTGCGTAATTTTCAGTGCGAGTAATTGTCTTTTCTCCAATAAATTTGCATAAGTGCTGTAAAAACGTTGCATCTTGTAATAAAAGTTGCTGACAATCTTTAAGAGGAAGTGCCAAACAAACACAATCTTCTAGTACTTCAACGGACTTAGTAATATTTTCTACTCCTATTAATCCTAATTCCCCGATAAAAGATGGTGCTTGAATAAAATTAATTAATGAAACCTTCCCGTTTTTATGACTCATATATATTTTTGCCTTCCCAGAAATTAAGTAATAGAGATAAGGGAGAGTATTTCCTTCGCTACATATCATCTCTTTCGTTTGAAAAGAATGTAGCTCTACATATGGCAAGACATGAAATGAAAATAGGGTATGGAATTGATGGATTTGCATGTATTGATAAATTTCTTCCTCATTTTTGCTGATTTTCATATTTTCACCCCTATTTATAGTATGAGATATCTCCTATTATCTTTACAAGAAGGAATGATACGATTTATGTAAATTTGTTTTTGTAGAAAAGAGAGTGTGATGAGTTTATGAAAAAATATAAAACATTGCTATTTGATGTAGATGATACATTATTAGATTTCCAAAAGGCTGAAAAAGTGGCTTTACGGGTGCTTTTTGAAGAGAAGGGAATCCCTTTAACAGACGAGATAGAGGCTCGTTATAAAAAAATAAATAAAGGTCTTTGGGATGCTTTTGAAAAAGGGGAACTATCACGCAATGAAGTTGTAAATACACGATTCTCTCTGTTGTTTAAAGAGTATGGAGAAGAAGTAGATGGAATATTATTCGAAAATAATTACCGTAACTACTTAGAAGAAGGAAATCAACTCATGCAAGGTGCGTTTGAATTTATAAATCAAATTCAAGGGGAGTATGAGTTGTATATAGTGACAAATGGTGTTTCTAAGACGCAAGATAAACGTTTGCGTAATGCAGGGTTACATTCATTGTTTAAAGATGTTTTTGTTTCGGAAGATACAGGTTTTCAAAAGCCGATGAAAGAGTATTTTGATTATGTTTTTGAACGGATTCCTAACTTTGCACCTGAAGAAGGGCTGATTATTGGGGATTCATTAAGCGCGGATATTAAAGGTGGATATGTAGCGGGAATTGATACTTGTTGGTTTAATTCAGAAAGGAAGTTAAATGATAGTGGGATTATACCGACATATGAAGTGCATAATTTTGAGGAGTTAGAAGCGTTATTAAAGCAGCATGTGTAATAAAAAAATAGACAGTGGAGCTTTCGTCTCCACTGTCTATTTTTGTTAATTTGTATTTTCGTTATGTTTTGGGAGTGGAAAGGCATTCCCAATAGCAGCTGCACCAAGCATTGGCAATAGTAAATTAAGCGGGAAAAACATAAGTAATAGCAATGTAATAGCTATTGGCTTTCGTAACGCATAGCTCGAAATTGCTGTCGTTACGATAGCAACGGATGCTACTGGATCTATAGGAAGAATAGATGCTATAGCGTATCCAATACTTGATCCGGAAAATATAATTGGGAATATATGTCCACCCCGCCACCCTGTGTTCAAACAAACGGCAGTAATACACAACTTTAAAATCCCTGAAAGAAGTAGTATCCAAAAAGATAAATGGCTCCATTCAACAACTAACTCTTTTAATTGATGTTCCCCTGAAAATAATGTGTACGGAAGAAAAGTTCCTGCAATTCCTAATAAAATGCCACCGATAATTCCGAGTGTCAGCTTGTATTCCCTAAAAGGGTGAATTAACTTCTCTAATGTGAATTCTAACTTGAAATAAAAGAAACCAACTATAGCACCGATACTAGCAAGTGGAAGAAATGCGATCCATTCATTGAAAGAAAGTGCACCTTCCCCGAAATCAACAATAAAGGATCCACGATTATCGAGTTTACTCAGTAGTAAATAAACAGAAAAACCTGCGAAAGTAGTAGCTAAGTATACAATTGCCTTTTTTCCTTTAGAAAAAGCAGCAATTTGTTCCCCCTCATTTTCATTCGGTGCTAAATAACCGAATAATGGTGCGTTAAAAATGACACTTAAAGTAGCGCCAATTCCAATCTCGGTTAGCTCATTCATACCCTTTAAGGCAAATTTAAAGCGATCCCCTACCCATGTGCACAGTCCGCCTATAATTCCAACTAGTGCGGCTTCTGGACCAAGACTAGCTCCGAAAATTAAAACAATAATCGCTGTTAAAGTAGCCTGATGGACAAAGCGATATTCGATTCGACCAGTTTTTTTATATTCAGTCATCACTTCAGGCATAAGGCGTGGATATATACCGAAATATTTTTGTGATAGACCAACGAGGACCCCGCCAATTATTGTTACGCAAAGGGTGTAATAAGAGGGATAAGAGAGAACTTCAGGCAAGTATCCCCAAATAAAGTGGATTCCAATATTTATTGTGACTAAAAATAACCAGACTGTAGCTCCTACTATAGATCCTAGAAGAATGCCATATAGAGCAAGTATGTACTGCATATCTTTTTTATTTGTCATGTTATACCTCCGTTATGTAAATCTCAGTAGGGAAAAAGTGAAATATACTAGTGGAAAATGGATTGAATATATATAGTATCTTTTTGAGAGGACCGCCTATTCAACATATAGGCTGAATTTTAGAGAATTTGAATTTATAGGTTAAATTACTTATTTAATTTTATAGACTGATTTGAGTTTTTTAAAGGTCTTTTTTGAAATAGACTAGAATATATTTCTTTTGTTGCTTTATATGAAACTGTTAACATTTATTTTAGAACATTCAGAAAAACTGTTTGACATTAGAAAATTATTGCTATAAAATCAACGGTAATTGCATAGTCTTATCAAGAAAAGGTGGAGGGACAGGCCCGATGAAACCTTGGCAACAGCCGTATAACGGAATTGTGCCAAATCCTGCAGGTAGTAATCCTGAGAGATAAGAAAGAGCCTTTAGAGCGTGTTTTCAAACTGCTCCTTTCTTGTTTTCAGGAAAGGGGCAGTTTTTTATTTTGTATAAAAGAAAGGAGAATGAGAGATGGGAGAATCATGGGGAAAAGGAACGATTTGTGTGCAAGGTGGCTATACGCCAAAGAATGGTGAACCACGTGTTTTACCACTTTATCAAAGCACAACGTATAAATACGATACTTCGGATGATTTAGCAGCTCTATTTAACTTAGAGGCAGAAGGATATATTTATACGCGTATTGGAAACCCTACTCTAGCCGCATTTGAGCAGAAGTTATCAGATTTAGAAGGCGGTGTAGGAGCTGTTGCAACGGCTTCTGGGCAAGCAGCTATTATGCTCGCAGTTTTAAATATTTGTAGTAGTGGGGATCATTTACTTTGCTCTTCAACTGTTTACGGGGGAACGTTTAATTTATTTGGGGTGAGTTTACGTAAGCTTGGCATTGATGTTACGTTCTTTAATCCAAATTTAACGGCAGATGAAATTACGGCACTTGCTAACGATAAGACGAAACTTATCTATGCAGAATCATTAGGAAATCCAGCGATGAATGTTTTAAATTTCAAAGAATTTTCAGCTGCCGCTAAAGAATTAGAGGTACCTTTTATCGTTGATAATACATTAGCAACTCCTTATTTATGCCAAGCGTTTGAATATGGGGCAAATATTATTGTTCATTCTACGACTAAATATATCGATGGGCATGCGAGCTCTTTAGGCGGTATTGTAATTGACGGTGGAAACTTTGATTGGACAAATGGAAAATATCCTGAGCTTGTTGAACCAGATCCAAGTTATCATGGTGTAAGTTACGTTCAAAACTTTGGTGCAGCAGCATATATTGTGAAAGCACGTGTTCAACTATTAAGAGATTATGGAAATTGTATGAGCCCATTCAATGCATATATTAGCAATATTGGCTTAGAGACTTTGCATTTACGAATGGAGCGTCATAGCGAAAATGCTCTGGCAGTTGCTAAGTGGCTTGCTAATCATGAACGTATTGAATGGGTGAATTATCCGGGATTAGATAGTAATGAAAATTACTCGTTAGCACAAAAGTATTTGAAAAAAGGTGCTAGTGGGGTTTTAACATTTGGTATTAAAGGGGGATTAGAAGCAGCAAAAGAATTTATCGCAAATGTAAAACTAGCAACTCTTGTAACGCACGTAGCTGATGCACGAACTTGCGTTATACATCCCGCTAGTACGACGCATAGACAATTAAATGCTGAAGATCAGCGTTTAGCTGGTGTTACATCTGATTTAATTCGTTTATCGGTTGGTATAGAAGATGTTTCTGATATTATTGCAGATTTGGAAGCAGCTCTAGTTGGAGGCAAAACACATGCCGATCATAATTGATAAAGATTTGCCGGCTCGCAAAGTGTTGCAAAAAGAAAATATTTTTGTAATGACGAAGGAGCGAGCAGAAACACAAGATATACGCGCTTTGAAAATTGCTATATTAAATTTAATGCCAACGAAGCAAGACACAGAGGCACAATTACTTCGCTTAATTGGAAACACACCGTTGCAATTAGATGTTCATTTACTTCATATGGAATCACATCTGTCTCGTAATGTAGCGCAGGACCATTTAACGAGCTTTTATAAAACGTTTCGTGATATTGAAAATGAAAAATTTGATGGGCTCATTATTACAGGAGCACCAGTTGAAACTCTTTCTTTTGAAGAAGTAGATTATTGGGAAGAGCTTAAACGTATTATGGAGTATTCAAAAACGAATGTAACATCTACGCTCCATATTTGCTGGGGGGCACAGGCTGGTTTGTACTATCATTATGGTGTTCCAAAGTATCCCCTTAAGGAAAAAATATTCGGTGTATTTGAACATGAGGTTTGCGAGCAACATGTGAAATTGTTACAAGGATTTGATGAATTGTTTTTTGCTCCGCATTCTCGTCATACAGAAGTACGAGAGAATGATATTAGAGAAGTGAAAGAATTAACATTGTTAGCAAACTCTGAAGAAGCAGGTGTTCACCTTGTTATTGGGCCAGAAGGAAGGCAAGTTTTTGCCCTTGGACATAGCGAATATAGTTGTGAGACGTTAAAACAAGAATACGAACGAGATCGTGACAAGGGATTAAATATTGATGTGCCAAAAAACTATTTTAAACATAATAATCCAGATGAAAAGCCGCTTGTTAGGTGGAGGAGTCATGGTAATTTATTGTTTTCTAATTGGTTGAATTATTACGTGTATCAAGAAACCCCTTATATATTGTAAAGAAAGATTGTGTAACACGTGGCAACGTTTTCCTTGTAAAGATTAACTTATATTTTCCCGAATGTTCAAAATATATTGTTTTTCAGATTTTTTACTCATATAATTTCATCTAAACACAATTTTTGAGGGGTGGACAGTACTATGAAAGAAATTCAAGTTGGGTTATTAGGTCTTGGGACAGTTGGCAGTGGTGTGGTTCGTATTATTACGGATCATCAAGAACGACTCATACACCAAGTAGGTTGTCCAGTTAAGGTAACGAAAGTATTAGTGCAAAACATTGAGAAAGAGAGAGAGGTAGAGGTACCTTCTACTCTATTAACACAAGATGCAAATGAAATTTTAGATAATCCAAATATTGATGTTGTCATCGAAGTGATGGGTGGCATTGATGATGCAAAATCATATATTTTACAAGCTTTAAAAAGCGGAAAGCATGTTGTAACTGCAAATAAAGACTTAATGGCATTACATGGAGCTGAATTATTAGCGACAGCAAAAGATAATAAGGCTGATTTATTCTATGAGGCGAGTGTGGCAGGAGGAATTCCAATTTTACGCAGTATCGTAGAAGGACTTTCTTCAGATCTTATTACGAAAGTAATGGGAATTGTAAATGGAACGACAAATTTTATTTTGACGAAAATGTCAGACGAAGGGAGAGCATATAACGACGTGTTAAAAGAAGCCCAACAACTTGGATTTGCAGAAGCAGATCCAACATCAGACGTAGAAGGTTTAGATGCAGCAAGAAAAATGACGATTTTAGCTACTCTTGGTTTCTCTACAAATGTAGAGCTTGGAGATGTGAAAGTAAAAGGGATTACCTCTATTACAGAGGAAGATATTGAATACAGTAAGAGCTTAGGTTATACAATTAAATTAATCGGTCTTGCAAAACGAGATGGTGAAAAATTGGAGGTTACAGTTGAACCAACTTTACTTCCAAATACACATCCTCTTGCGGCAGTACAAAATGAATATAACGCTGTGTATGTGTACGGTGAAGCAGTTGGAGAAACGATGTTTTATGGACCAGGCGCAGGAAGTTTACCGACAGCGACAGCTGTTGTTTCGGATTTAGTTGCTGTAATGCAAAATATTAGATTAGGGGTAACAGGAAATAGTGCTGTAGTCCCACAATATCAAAAAGTATTAAAAGAGCCAGACGAAATTGTCGTGAAAAAGTTTTTAAGACTTCATGTAAAAGACGAAATTGGTGTATTTGCAAAAATTACTTCATTGTTCTCTGAGCGTGGCGTTAGCTTTGAAAAGATTATTCAAATGCCGCTTGAAGAGAAAGGAAAGGCTGAAATTGTAATTGTAACGCATCGTGCGTCTCTTGCTGATTATGATTATATTCTACATACGTTGCAAGGGTATGAAGAAATCGATTGTTTGAAAGCGAACTATCGAATTGAAGGGGATGCTAAGTAGTATCTCTTACCATAAAACAGAAAGAGCCTATTAAGCAGCTTGCTTAATAGGCTCTTTTCTATTTAAAATCTGCGTACCAACTTGAATAAATGCTTGGATAATCCAGCCTGTTGTAAAGGATAAGATGATTGTTCCAAAATAGATAGGTCCATCTAATAAAAAGCTTAACGTTAAAAATAAAAAGGCTAATGAAATCTCTGTTCTTCTAAACGTCCATTTTTTCTTTTCAGCAACCGTTAAAACGAAAGCTTCTTGAGGCGCTGCGCAAAGGTTTGTAGAGACGTAAAGACCAATTCCAGCTCCAACGAATAGATTTCCGCAAATAAGTGTTATATATTTTGGAAGAGAGCGGATAGCGTCCATAATAGTTGTAATGGAACCAATCCAATCAACAAAAAGAGAAATAAGAACCATCGTTACAATTGTACCGATTGTAATTTGTTTTTTATTCCAAAAGAGTACGATAAGTGTAAAGGCAAAGTTAATCATGAAAATCCAAAAACCAATGCTTATCCCAAAATTTTGATATAGTGCAATAAAGAAGGAATCATAAGGACTAAGTCCAAAGGAAGTAATTGTTGTCATCATATTAATACCGATGGCAAGAATGAGTAAACCGCCAATGAAAAATATATATTCTAATTTGAATCGAAGCATAGTTGTATATCCTTTCTAAATGTATTTGCTAGGAAAGGATATATTGTGGAAAGCTTACCAGGTCAAGGGAGAATTTTTGTGAGAAGGGGAAAATGAGATGACAAATATAAGAAAGATTGCTGAACTTGCTGGAGTATCTGTTTCAACTGTTTCACGTGTACTAAATAATCATCCGTACGTAAATGAACAGAAACGAAAAGAAATTTTAGCAATTATAGAAGAATTAAATTACACGCAAAACGTGAATGCAATTCATTTAGTGAAAGGAAAAACGAATGTAATTGGCGTTTTATTGCCACACGTAAATAATCAATATTATAGTGCTATTATCGAGGGGATATCAAAAGAAACAGCAAAGAATAATTATAATATGATGCTTTGCCAGACAAATTATAGCGAAGAAAGAGAACTAGAAATTTTAAATATGTTAAAAATGAAAAAGCTTGATGGGGTTATTATTTGTTCTCGGACAAATAGTAAAGAGAAGCTTGAAGAATATACGAAATTCGGCCCGATTGTTATGTGTGAAGAAATAGATTCGAAGTATATTTCAAGTGTCCATATCGATTACTACAAAGTATTTTCACGTGGGATGAAAAGCTTAATAGATGCCGGTCATACACGTATTGGATATTGTATTGGAAGAAGTAATAGCGTTAATAGCCAAAGACGAAAGAAGGCGTACGAAGATTCGCTTCAACAGAGTATCGTAACATCGTTAGAGACCTGGAAATTTGAGGGATGTTTTACAGTGGAAGATGGACGCAATGTAATTAGAGAATGGGCTCATATGTCAGTAAAACCGACGGCGTTCCTTGTATCTTGTAACCATATTGCAGCGGGGATGGTTACAGAAGCAAAAAAACAAGGATTTCGTATTCCAGAGGATATTACGATTATCGGGTGTGATGATCAAGAGGTGGCAGATATATTGGGTATAACGACGATTTCGCATTCTAGTAAAAACGTTGGAGTGAAAGCGTTTGAATTATTATATGAAAAGATTAGTGAAGAGAAATTAGATGTGAAGCATATAGAGTTATTACCAGAGTTAGTAGATAGAGAAACGACATAATTGAGAAGGTGTGAAAATCGCTTTTCAAAATTTCGTTTGGTATAATTATGGACAATCTATGAGGGCTAAAAGGGGTTTTGATATGAGATCAAAAGTAGTAAAAGTAATTCTACTGATTACAATTGCATCTTTCTGTTTATTTGCATATGGCTTTGTTTCAGGTGTAAATGATGTATTAAATCCGAAAGCTTCAAATTTAATTAAAAAGACCGATGTAGTGGCAAAAGAGAAAAAGAAAACGGGAACGTTACAAATCGTTAGTTTAGGTGATTCATTAACGCGTGGCGTTGGTGATAAAGAAGGAATTGGCTATGTTGGGCGAATGAAAGAGGATTTACAAAAAGATTATAAGCAAAAAATTGCATTAACAAATTTAGCAGTTAGTGGTGCAAAAATGCCCGATTTATTAAAACAAATTGAAAGTAGTGGCGCTCAATATTCAATTAAGCAAGCAGATGTAATCGCGTTAACGATCGGCGGGAATGATTTGTTCCCAGGCTGGGAATCGCTCGGGAAAATAGATTTAGAGACGTATCGTCCTGATACAGAAACGTTTCAAAATGAAGCAAAGAAAATTATAGAAGAAATTCGTAAATTAAATGCAAATAGTCCGATTTTTTGGCTTGGTTTATACAATCCTTTTGAAGATGTAGAAGATTTAAAAGGGTCTTCAAACATTGTTGTGGACTGGAATGCATCTTTAGAGAAGTTAGCGCTAAACGATAAAAATGTGTATATTACACCGACAATTGATTTATTCCAAAACCGCGGGAAAGATTTATTATACTCTGATCATTTTCATCCGAATGAAGTAGGTTATACGTATATGGCAGAACGTTTAGTTCAAAATGTTGTAAGTAAATTAAAACTAGAACAAGGAGGGGTAAAATGACGACGATACTTTCCGTACGAGACTTGAAGAAGGTAATTGGAAACAAGACTCTTGTAGAGAATATTTCCTTTGATGTAAAGCAAGGAGAAGTGTTCGGGTTCCTAGGACCAAACGGTGCTGGAAAGACGACTACTATTCGAATGTTAGTCGGATTGATTAAGGCGACAGAAGGTAAGATTTCTATCGGTGGTTATTCGATTAAGGAAAATTTCAGAGAAGCGATGCGTCAAATTGGGAGTATCGTTGAAAACCCAGAGTTGTATACATATTTAACAGGATGGGAAAATTTAAAGCAATTTGCTCGTATGTTAGGTGATATATCAGATGAACGTATTATTGAAATTGCTGAAATGGTTCATTTAGATGAAAGAATTCATGACAAGGTAAAAACGTACTCACTTGGTATGAAACAACGCCTTGGAATTGCACAGGCGCTCCTTGGGAATCCTAAATTGCTTATATTAGATGAGCCAACGAATGGTTTAGATCCAGCAGGGATTAGAGAACTTAGGGAATTTATACATAAGCTTGTGAAAGAAGAAAATATGAGCGTGTTTATTTCAAGTCACTTGCTAAGTGAAGTGCAAATGATATGCGATCGCGTTGCTATTATTCATAAAGGAAAGATGATAACAGTTGCCAAAGTTGAAGAATTAATTAAAACAGCAAGTGATCGTGTAGAATGGATTGTTACACCAACTTCTAAGGCGAAAGATATGCTAGAAGCGGCCGAGGAAATAAGAGAAGTGAGTGTAAAAGGCGAGCGATTACTATGCCGCATGGATATTGCATCTATAAGTAGTTGGAATAAAAAATTTGTAGAAAATGAAATAGATGTACATAGCGTTAAGGAGCTTGTATTTACGCTAGAAGATTTATTTATTGAACTCACAAGGGGTGAGCAGCATGCGTGAATTTGCGAATCTAGTTTTAAATGAATCAGAAAAGATTTACCGTAAGAAACGTATTTTTGTTGTCATGCTTATTTTAGCAATCTTGATCCCGCTTTTTGTGTACGCGCAGTATCGTGAAATAGAAACGACACAAAAAAGACTCGGTACAACTGATTGGAAGGTTTCATTGCAACAGCAAATTGTTGATTCTCAGAACCGGTTGAACAATTCTAGGTTGCCAGAAGAATGGCGTGATTGGTTAAAGGTAAGAGTTGAGCAACAACAATATTATTTAGATCATGATATTAACCCAATGGCACCGGGTGCACCGACTTTTGTCAGAGCATTTATTGAACAAGGAATTACATTGTTTATTCCGCTTCTCGTAATGATTGTCGCTATTGATATCGTTTCAGGAGAACGAAGTGATGGGACAATGAAGATGTTACTTACGCGGCCGATTCGGCGCTGGAAAATACTCCTTAGTAAATACGTGACGATGTTATTTTTCATTTCGCTCATACTGTTTCTTGTAGGTTTGTTTGCTTACATATTATCAGGGCTTGTATTTGGATACTCGGGATGGAATTTACCTGTTTTAACAGGATTCGTCATTGATAAGGAAACGTTAAATACGAACTTTGTGCATCTTATTCCGCAGTGGCAATACATCTTAATGGCGTATGGACTAGCCTGGTTTGTTGCTATCGTTGTCGGAACTATATCATTTATGGTCTCTGTTTTAATTCGTAATACACCAGCTGGTATGGGCGTTATGCTAGCTGCATTAATTGCAGGCGGTATCTTAAGCTCGTTCGCAACATCTTGGGAAGGTGCGAAATATATTTTTAGCGTGAATTTATCATTAACGGATTATTTATCAGGAAAATTACCTGCATTACAAGGCTTATCAATGGGATTTTCTTTGATGAATTTAACTGTTTGGGCAGTTGTTTCCCTTATTATTTCGTTCTTAGTATTTACAAAACAGGATATGTTGAATTAATTAGACAGGAAGTGACAGTATGGAAAATGTTTTAAAGAATGATTGGGGACCATTATTGGCACCAGAATTTGAGAAAGAGTATTATCGTACTCTATCCAGTTTTTTGACAGAAGAGTACAGCACGCATATTGTTTATCCGAAGGTAGAAGATATTTTTAACGCTCTTCAGTATACAAGTTATGAAAATACAAAGGTTGTTATTTTAGGACAAGATCCATATCATGGACCGAATCAAGCGCATGGTTTAAGTTTTTCTGTACAACCTGATGTTAAAACACCACCATCATTGTTAAATATGTATAAAGAACTTCGAGATGAATATGGTTATGAAATCCCGAATAACGGTTATTTAGTAAAATGGGCGGAACAAGGAGTATTACTACTAAATACTGTATTAACAGTTCGTCAAGGCGAAGCAAATTCTCATAAGGGAAAAGGATGGGAGCACTTCACAGATCGTGTGATTGAACTGTTGAACGAACGTGCAAAGCCAGTTGTTTTCATATTGTGGGGGCGCCATGCGCAGGCGAAGAAGAAGTTAATTACGAATCCGAATCATCATATTATCGAATCTGTACATCCAAGCCCATTATCGGCAAGACGTGGTTTCTTTGGTAGTAAGCCATACTCTAAAGTAAATACGATTTTAGCTAATATGGGAGAAAGAGAAATTGATTGGGAAATTCCAAATTTATAAATAGAAAAGGTAGTTAACAGTCGTTAACTACCTTTTTATTATTGTTGTTCGTTCTTTAATTTTGCATCTAGTACAAAAGTACCAAATGGGATAACTGATGAAACAAATGCTCCAAGTGCCCATAAAATTGATTTACGGTGTACGATTGTTACTTGAATTACTGCAAAGATGAATAGAATAAACAGAACACCATGAGCCATACCTGTAATTTTAACAGCTGTTGCAAATCCTGCGAAATATTTCAATGGCATTGCTACAAATAATAGTAATAGGAAAGAAATACCCTCAACTAGTCCAATTGCTCTTAATCGTCCGATTGGTGTAGATAACATAAAGTAGCCTCCTTTAACGTATGCTTGTATATAGTAAATTTGTATTCTTTTTCAAAATAAAATAGTCTATTTTGTTTCATTATATACAAAAAGAAAGTTTACACTACGAGAATAGTGCAAAGTTCAAAATATAGTCACAAAAGCATGAGAATTTAAATAAAAACCTATTTGAAGTATTTGACTTCAAATAGGTTTTGTGAATGAAAATATTAAACAAGTACATCCGTTTTTAAAACGAATTTCTCTACAACTTTTGCGACACCATCATTCATATTTGTATCTGTTACGTAGTTTGCAATTTCTTTAATATCATCAGGTGCATTGCCCATTGCAACACCAAGACCAGCAAATTCAATCATTGCTTGGTCGTTATAGCTATCGCCCATTGCGATAACTTCTTCACGCTTAATGCCAAGCTTTTGAATCAGTTTGTTTAAGCTCGTTCCTTTTGTAACACCGGCTTCAGTAAATTCTAAGAAGAATGGTTTCGAACGCATCACGCTTAATTGGCCTTCTAGTTGTTTTTGCAGTTTTGCTTCTACCGTTTGTAAATGCTCTGGATTTTCTACCATCAATACTTTTACAACTGGTTGTTGTACAGATTCTTTCAGGTTATTTACTTCTACGATTGGCATACCCGTAATTTGACCTTCAATTTCAGTATAAGAGTTGTTTTTTTCAGTGATAATATCGTCGCCAATGTATGTGTGAATCCATACATTTTCTTCTTTACTAATATCATATAGACTGTGAACGATTTCAGGGGGTAACGTACTACTGAATAACTCTTCATCTGTTTTACAGTTAATAATTTTTGCGCCATTAAAGGAAAGAATGAAGCTACCGTACTCTTCTAAATGTAATTCTTTTGCAATTGTACGCATTGCGAATGTTGGACGTCCAGAAGCAAGTACAACCTTTACCCCTTGCTCTTGTGCAGTCATTAACGCTTCTTTCGTACGAGGTGAAATAGTATGGTCATCACGTAATAAAGTATCATCTAAATCTAAAACAATCATTTTATAAGTCATATAGAAAATTCCTTTCTTTAATTGAAATCAAAATACATGTTCATGAAGATGTTGAGGAATAATAGTAAGACATCAAACCTCTTTGAAAAGAAGTAGATAAATCATTATGAGTGTGTTGCTCATAATATCGGTTAATAATCATTGGGGATGGATAAAACCCCAATGATTCAAGTTTGATTTTATCGTAACAACTCTAAAGGTAGAGTGCAATAATGGAAGTTTTCCAATTTACGATATTTGTTTTGCTGTGGAACGAGAAAATAGTATTTCTAGCAAAATGGCCATTACAGATCCAAGAACGAGACCGTTACTTAAAAACGATGCTAGAAATGGTGGAAGTGTGGAATATGCTCCTGCTGGAACAAACATAACTCCGACTCCTGTGAAGATTGAAAGACCGGCTACTTTAAATAATTGTTCTTTATCCTGGACAGTTTCGTATTCTCGAAAGGCGAGGCCAATCATGCTTGCGAATACAGGATAAATAGCGGCATAACCAACTGCAACAGGGATCGCTGCAAAGAATGAAGTAATCTTTGGGAATATACTAACGACAATAATAAAGCTTGACCCTAATATAAAAGGGAGACGTTTATAAATATTAGTCGTTGCAATAAAACCTGCTGATCCAGAAATAGCGACAGGCCCAATAGCTGAAAACAGGCCGCCTAGCAATTGGTTGATTCCTGTTATAATGCCGGCTTGTTTAAAACGATCTGATGCAGCATTTTCTTCATATTTAGAGACAACCTTTTGTACAACGCGAATACTTGCTAACATATTTGTTAGAAGTAAGAGTGTAACAAATATGACCGTAATTACCATATTCCATTCAACACGAGGCATGCCGAAAACAAATAAGGACGGAAAACGGATTATGTCTGTCACTGGTGTTATTGGATTAGATAATCCGAAGCATGCGAATAATATCCAGCCGCATATGATACTGAAAAGAACGGAATATTGTCCAATAATAGGTAGCTTCATGATGAAAAAGGATAGTAAAATAACAATGAGTGAAAGAATAAATACGTTAGGTTGTACTTCTGTATGTTTTCCATCAAGGCCAAACATTCCCTTTAAGAAGGAGCCACTGAGTTGCGCGACAAGAAGAAATAAATACGTTCCAATGACTGTCGGTGTAAAATAGCGAACGAGTTTATCAATAAGTCCAAAAACGCTAAGAATAATACAAATAATACCGCTTAATAAGAAAGCATATTGAAGAACTTTAAGTGTCTCATTGCTTGATCCAAATAATACGACGCCTAAACTTGCGTAAAGGGAGAAAATTCCCCACCAAAGGCCAGCAGGACCTTCTTGAATAGGAAGTTTATGCCCAAATATAGCTTGCAAGAGACCTGCAAAGCCTAGAACAAATAATGTTCTTTGTACGAATGCAATGGCTTCAGCGCCATCAAGACCATAACTAGTTGCGACACTAATTGGTACAATAAGGCTTCCAGCTAAAATAAATAGTGCCCATTGTAAGGCGGAAAGAAATGTCTTCATTATATCAACCTCTTTCATAGATTCCGTATCTAGTATATACGTATTTTATTTCCACTGGCAAAGATTGTAGATAGAGAAAAGAGTTGAAACACGGTATGAATGCACGTAAGCAATTATGGATAGCAGTTATATGTATGACTTTTGTTGTAATTCTAGGAACGATAGGATTTATGACAATTGAAGAGATTAGTTTGTTTCAAGCATTTTGGATGACGATGATTACTGTATTGACTGTTGGATACGGAGATGCTGTTCCTGTAACGCAAGCAGGGAAAGTATTTGCGCTCCTTATTATTCCTGTTGGTGTAGGTATTGTTACGTATGCAATTGGGGTAGTGGCAGCTATGATTATTGAAGGGAATTTATTTCATGCAGTACGGAGGAAGAAGATGGATAAACAAATAGCGCAGTTGAAAAATCATATTATAGTATGTGGTTGCGGTAGAGTGGGGCTTCAAGTTGTACATGAATTGCAAGAAAAGATCATTCCATTTGTCGTTGTTGATAAAGATGAAAGTATATTGGAGCAGGAAAAGCTTTTATTTGTACATGGAGATGCAACGGAAGATCAAGTATTACATAATGCCGGAATTTTAAAAGCAGCTGGTTTAGTTGCTATTGTTGCAAATGATGCCGAAAATGTATTTATTACATTAACAGCAAGAGGATTAAACGATACGATTAAAATTGTGGCGAGATCTGAAAAGCCAGAAACTGAAGAGAAATTAAGGCGTGCTGGTGCAAATAAGGTTATTAATCCATCTAGTATGGCAGGTATTCATATAGCAAAAGGTATTGCAAATCCATTAACCGTTCATTATATTGATACAGTGTTGTATGGAGTAGAACAGTCATTTGTCATTGAAGAAATTCTAGTTGGCAAAGATTCAATACTAGTCGGTAAATCGTTACTAGAGAGTAATGTAAGGAATCAGTTTGATGTAACGATATTAGCGATTTCAAGAAATGGTAATATTATACATAATCCAACGGGGCAGGAAAAACTACAAGAACATGATATGATAATAGTATTTGGTTCAGTAGAGAAACTGGGACAATTTGAGAAAGAATTACAAAGTACGAGGTGATAAGGAATGCAAATATCTAGTGACAAGATTTTAAATAAAATGGCGAATGAAATTGCGAAGGCAAAAAGTAGCGAAGGACAAAAGTCAAAAGAACATTTATTAGTTGTGCGTGCTTTATGCGATTTACTATTAGATGAACAGGTTGAATCTTCTACGTATAGGGAGCCGCAAATTCAATCGCAAGTAATTGGATCACAGCCTATAACAACAGTTCAACCAGTTATACCAGTTTCTGGAGAACCTGTGTATATAAAAGAAGAAGGTGCAAATGGTAATTCTTTATTTGATTTTTAAGAATTAAATCGTTTGGCTTATATGAAAAAATTGCTTATGATAAAGGTAAAAAAGGGGAATTAAGATGAAAATTTTCTTTTTACTAGGTTGTATTGCAGCGGGGCTATCTGTTGCGTTAGGGGCCTTTGGAGCACACGGTTTAGAAAATAAAATTTCTGCGAAAATGTTAGAAGTTTGGAAAACAGGCGTTACATATCAGATGTTTCATGCAGGTGGATTATTCGTAGTTGCTTTATTGATGGATAAGGTTCAATCATCACTTTTAACTACTGCTGGTTGGCTAATGGTAGCTGGGATTATTATGTTCTCAGGTAGTTTGTATGCATTAAGTACGACAGGCATTAAGTTCTTTGGCCCAATTACACCTCTTGGTGGTGTAGCGTTTATTGTGGCGTGGATTCTAGTAGGGACTGCAGTTGTAAAAGGATTATAAAAAACAAAAGCTGGCATTTGCCAGCTTTTTTTATGGTCTTGGAGTATAAGTTGCTTGTTGACTAGGTAAATACGTAATTTCTTCTGGAAATTCTACGTAATCTAAGTAGATCATTAATAGTAAATAGCGTTTTCCTGATTGCGGTTCACTAATAACGATATGGTCACGGCCGGCTGCTTCAATAATACCTGTATAAGATTGTGTACCAAGGGAACTGCCACGTTCATAAGTCATTACAACTGTAGCTTGCTTACCTTTGTTTAAACGAAGGATATTTTCAATATAGGATTGCTCTAGAGGTAACATGCCCTGAGAAATTGCATATTGAGCTTGCGCAGCTTGAGCTGTTTGTTGTTGCATTGCTTGCTGTTGTTGTTGAGTCATTTGTTGTGGTTGGACATAAGTTCCAGATGGTTGATAAAAACCTGTTCCATAGTACGGATTTTGTTGCTGTGCCATTCAAAAATCCCTCCTCATTTTCATCTCTTAATATACGCTAGGACAGTCTTCACCAGATGGTTGGAAGAAGCAGTGCTTTTTGAAGCGACCAGAGTTTTGTTGGTTATACCAAGTTGGTGGACAAGGACCTTCAGGTCTAAAGAACCATAAGGCAAAGTTAGCGGGCCAAAAACGTTGTCCTTGAATAGTTCGCCTTGCTAAGGCGATATCTTGTTCACGGGCTCTTTGATAAAAATATCCTTTTTGTGTTGCCTCAAAACCACCAGGATTTTGATACACCATTTGACGTAAATTACGAATACTTTTAAAGTCTAAACAATTTCCGCGGACACGATTTACCCCAACGTTTCCGACCATTAACATTCCTTGTTGCCCTTCTCCTTCGGCTTCAGCACGCATCAGTCTAGCTAACAACTTTACATCTGCTTCGTTATAAGCAATAACACCCATTATGTGTCACCTCTCTTTTTGTAATACCTTTTGGAAAGAGGTTTATTTCTAGATGAAGTGTGGAACAATTACTAGTTCATACGTATGAGAAAAAGGACTCAGATATGACAACCAAACGAAGTTTTACATTGAGAGAGGAAAATAAAAAAAGCTAGCTTTTCATCATTAAAATACTTTAGACCATAAGTTTGAGAAGAAATCTCCAATAGAGCGCATTGTTAGCACAAACCAATTTGCTTTTTCAACTTCCTCTGTTGTTTTTGCAGTAACTTTCATACTTTTACTACCGTCTAAGAAACCATATTTATCAGTTGATTCTAAAGTAATTGAGCCTACTTTAGCATCTTTCTTAACAGGAGCAACTAAATGTCCATCTTCAGCAAGAGATTTATCTAATTCAGTCCCAATTTTATAAGGATCTTTGCTACCTTTTTTCGCAATTACTGTTATTTCTTTTTCAGGTGCAACCGTTACTTGATCTTCTTTCCCTTTTACTACAGAGATTGTGTTATTTTTATCAACCTTGAGCTTTTGTTTTTCGAAGTTATTAAATCCATATTCGATTAATTCACGAGATTCTGTGAAGCGCTCGTCCATTGATTTCGTTTTAATAATAACCGAGATAAGACGTAAATCACCGCGTTTCGCAGTAATAGTAAATCCATATCCAGCTGTATCAGAACTTCCTGTTTTTAAACCATCAGTACCTTCATAAGCGAAGGCAGCTCCTGGTAACATCCAGTTCCAGTTTTCCATACGAATTGGTTTTGGATGATTGTCTGGGAAGTTTCTAAATCTTTGTTTTGTATCCTCTAGCATTTCTGGATACTTTGTAATAATCGTTTTTGCGAGAATACCCATATCGCGAGCTGACATGGAGTTTTCTCCAGTCGGATCGGTTCCTTCAGGATGTTTTCCTTTTAAATCAGCATTATTTAACCCGGTAGAGTTTACAAATTTATATTTCTTTAACCCTAGCTTTTTTGCATGTTCATTTGCAAGATTTAAGAAGTTTTTCTCACTTCCTGCAAGAAGTTCTGCTAAAGCAATACTAGATCCGTTTGCAGAGAATATAACAATAGAATGATATAATTCTCTTACAGTATATTGACGTCCTTTCTCAAATGGTACGTTAGAGAATTCATTATTACGTGAGACTTCATAAGCGTAATCGGAAATATTTACTTTCGTATCCCAAGTAATTTTCCCTTCTTTAATTGCTTCTAAAACAGCGTAAACAACAATTAATTTTGACATACTAGCAATAGCTAGCAGTTCGTCTGGGTTTTGTTCATGCAGTATTTTCCCTGTATCTGCATCAAATAGAAGTGCAGCAGCAGCTTCTATTTGTATTTTTTCTTCCGCATGGGATGTTGTTACTCCTAAGGAAGAAATTGACAATAGAAGCGCTAGTAAAATAGACAAAATTTTCTTCATATAAATTATCACCTTCGCATCGTTATTAGCATATAGCTCGTACCATTTTAGCATGAATTTGGATATAGAAAAGTTACAATTTTGTAAGGAATTTGTCGGTTTTTGTTCGAATTTGCGGGAAAAAGGAGTTTTTTGAGGAGAAATATAGAGGAAAATAAAAAAAGGAACGAATTTCGTCCCTTTTTCAATATTATATGTGTAAAAATTTCTCTACTTTTTCGTCTGGTAAGATGTTTCCAACGAAGAATGTTCCGAATTCACCATAACGAGCACTTACTTCATCGAAGCGCATTTCATATATAAGTTTTTTAAATTGAAGAACATCGTCAGCAAATAATGTTACGCCCCATTCGAAATCGTCGAATCCAACAGATCCTGAAATCACTTGGCGTACTTTACCTGCGTATTGACGACCAATTTTACTATGACTGTACATCATTTTTTTACGCTCTTCCATAGGAAGCATGTACCAGTTGTCATTACCTTGGCGACGCTTATCCATTGGATAGAAGCAAATATGATTTGCTTTCGGCAATTCAGGATATAAGCGAGCTAAAATTTGTGGGTTTTGGTATGGATCCTCATCAGCTGGAAGATAGTTGCTTAATTCAACAACAGATACGTAAGAATATGCAGGAACCATATATTCAGCTAAAGTTGTTTTATTCAATTCTGTCTCAATTTCATTTAACTCTTCCATTGTTGGACGTAAAATCATAAGCATAATATCAGCTTTTTGACCAACAACTGTATACATTGCGTGACTACCTTTTTTCGCAGTAGCTACTTCGTTCCATTTTTCAACGACATTTAAAAATTCAGACACTGCTTGTCCGCGTTCGTCGCTAGATAATGTTTTCCATGCAGCCCAATCAATAGAACGTAAATCATGTAAACAATACCAGCCATCTAACGTTGTTGTTGCTTCACTCATTCTATTCACCTCAGTTAATGATAGTTTTACACGTTAACTATAGCATATATAGTTTTAAAATCATCTATATAAAACCTTGGCGCATAAAATTGTCACATTTAAGGGTTTAAGTAAGGTGAATTTAACGGCTGAATTTTATGAAAATATAATCATTTTTATTTTATCTATTTTTTGGGAGCTATAAGTTTAAAATATAGAAGAAAAGCAGTATTCTTAAAGATAGAGTTTTTTTAACATATGTAGGAGGGTTTATTCGTGAGCAACTTATTTACAACAGTAAAAGAAAAAGTTCAAGGAAAAGGCATTTCTATCGTACTTCCTGAAGGAACTGATGAAAGAATTTTAGGCGCTGCAGAGCGTTTAGCGAAAGAAGAGTTAGTAAAACCAATCTTAGTTGGTAATAAGGAAGAAATTAGCGCAAAAGCTGCTAGCATGAATTTAACATTAGCAGGCGTTGATATTTACGACCCAGCTACATACGAAGAAATGGATGCAATGGTAGCATCTTTCGTTGAACGCCGTAAAGGTAAAGCAACAGAAGAAGACGCTCGCAAAATTCTTAAAGACGAAAACTATTTTGGTACAATGCTTGTATACATGGGCAAAGCACACGGTTTAGTAAGTGGTGCAGCTCACTCTACAGCTGATACAGTTCGTCCAGCACTTCAAATTATTAAAACAAAACCAGGCGTTACAAAAACTTCTGGCGTATTCATCATGGTACGTGAAGAAGAGAAATATGTATTTGCTGATTGCGCAATTAACATTGCACCAAACAGCCAAGATTTAGCTGAAATCGGTATCGAAAGTGCGAAAACTGCTGAGTTATTCGGCATTGATCCACGCGTTGCTATGTTAAGCTTCTCTACAAAAGGTTCTGCGAAATCTCCAGAAACAGAAAAAGTTGTAGAAGCAACTCGCATTGCAAAAGAAATGGCTCCTGAGTTAACTTTAGATGGAGAATTCCAATTTGATGCTGCATTCGTACCATCTGTAGCTGAGAAAAAAGCTCCAGGTTCTACAATTAAAGGTGATGCTAACGTATTCGTATTCCCAAGCTTAGAAGCTGGTAATATCGGCTACAAAATCGCTCAACGTTTAGGTAACTTCGAAGCAGTAGGACCAATCTTACAAGGCCTAAACATGCCTGTAAATGACCTATCTCGTGGATGTAACGAAGAAGAAGTGTACAAGTTAGCTTTAATTACAGCAGCTCAAGCACTTTAATTCTAAAATGAATTAGTATGGAAAATGACCACCCTAAGGGTGGTCATTTTTATTTTTCTAAGCCAAGTGCTTTATTATTACGATCAATAATACGTTGTAAATTCGTCTCATATAAAGGAATCTCATCTATTGTTAATTGAGATGGTGTTAACTTTGGAGCGAATTGCTGCAATGTTTTTAAAAGACGCATCATTAAATCTTGTACTGTAATGGTTTCGCCAAGTAATTCTGAGAGTGAGGCCATCGTACTTGGTACAATTTCAGGGTACGTAAAGCGTGTTTCTTTTCCTTGAATTGCTAGGTTGTAGAAATCACGAACGAGTGCGGCACGCTCAGAGCCACTTCCGGTAGCACAGAGATAAATTTGGACAGCGACACCGCCGCGAATACGACGTTGTGAAATACCAGCGAATTTTTGATCGCGAATACTTAAGTCATAACTACCAGGACAGTAAGAGCCAACAATTTCTTTTGCCTCGATAGTAACGTTGTAATCCTTTAACATCTCCTTAATTAAATGCCACATCGTATCGTATCCAAGATCAATATCGATACCTTTTTCTGTTTCTTGGAATAAAAGTGATACGTTTAAAACACCTTCATCAAGCACGACTGCAAGCCCGCCAGAATTACGAACAATAACATTGAAGTTGTGTTGTTTTAAAAAAGAAATACCTTCTTCTAAATGCGGAAGGCGTGAATCTTGAATGCCAAGGACAATTGTATTGTGATGAACCCAAGAACGCATTGTTGCGGATGACTTGCCATTTCCAATGCTTGTGCATAATGTGTCATCCATTGCGAATGACTGAAGTGCATGGAATGTTGGTCCCAAACTAGACTGATCTACAATGCGCCACTCTGGCTGAGATAAAATGGAACGGGAATTGCTCATATAACTAACCCCTTATCTTTAAAATGACAATCTCTATTATAGCAAAAAATGAAGAATGGAGTTTTCTCACATATAAAGGGGGAGCTTAAAGGTGAAATAATAAAAAGGATGCATTACATGCATCCTTTTTATTCTGCAATTTTTTCTAAATTACCGTTTCGGTCCATTCGGAAAGATGTTTGAGAACGTTCTTCGTCATCCATGACTGCCAATTTACGAGCTCGGTTCATAATGTTCATAAGTGTTTCGTAATCTTCTTGTACAGTATGAGATTGCTTTTCTAACTTTTCTAGTTTCTTTTCTAGTTCCTCATTCCGAAGGATTTGTGCTTTAATTTCTTGTTTCAATCTCGTATTCTCGTTTTCAAGAGCTGTCACTTTTATATTTGAAGATCCGACTGTTTGTAAAAAATAAATAACATCTTGCATTGTCATAGAGCTTCTTGCAGCAGGAGCAGTAGATTCTTGATATGGAATAGCTTCTTTATATTGTACGATTGATTCCTCTTGTACTAATTCTTCATAATCAGTTATCGAATCTGAAGCTGGTGGTGTATAAAGTAAACGTTTTTTCGCTTGTTCACCGCTTGCAGCACGCATTTTATCTTTACGATGTTTTTTTGCTAGTTGAAGAGCTTGTTCATAGCTATAGCGAACGACAGCATTCCAGCGGAAACCACAAGCAGCAGATGTACGATTTAACTGATCTCCTACTTCCTCAAATGCATTTAATTGCGTACTTCCTTCTCGAACATGACGAAGTACCGTTTCAGCAAGTAATAAATCATCCTCATCTGTCCAAGCATCTTGTCTTACTTTCATAGATTCAACTCCCTTTCTTTTTATGAACTTCCTATTTTTATAATGGGCAAAAAAATAAACTTTTATACAAAGCTTTTAAAAATATGGTAGATTTCGATGAAAGGTAAAAATTTTCCCATGAATGGTGAGCGCTTCTGTAGGAGAGCATATAAATATGTAGCATTATGTAGAGAATAGGCTTTGTAGGGAAACTTGCAACGAGCTTCAAAGAGCGGTAAAATACCATTTAGTGTTTATTTTTAAACGTACTTGAGAAAAGTTTAAAATAGAGGAAGTGTTATATAATGGGAAACGAATTTCGCGTGTGCGATGACTGTCAGGCAACGAACGTTAAAACGTTAGTTCCGAAGTTAAAAAAAGTAGATTCATGTGCAACGATTGAAGTTGGATGTCAGTCTTACTGTGGTCCTGGTCGTAAAAAATCATTCGCATTTGTAAATAACCGTCCAGTTGCGGCTCCAACAGAAGATGAGTTAATCGTAAAAATTGAAGCAAAGTTAAATAAGTAAGAAAAAGAAGAGTGAAAAGATTACTCTTCTTTTTTTATGCCCATAAGAGGAAAGATTTATTCTGCGAAAGTACTCTTGTGTAGACGAACGTTTTCTAAAGGATGGATATAACTTTTGTATTAAAGTTCCAATTTATATAAATTTATATTTCAAAATAATGGTTGACAGTCTTTTAAAGCGATAGGTAGAATAGAAGTGTCTGATTCTGAGAATCATTATCAGGAAAATAACAATTCACCTAATTTTTTTATTACTATTTGAGAATAAATTTCATTTTAATAAATATATGTTGTTGGTTAGGATGGTTGAGGGATGGAAGCGAGCGCAAGCAGTATAGAACAGCAAGAAGAGAATGTTAAAGAGATTAAGAGCAGACCGCTCATCGCTTCTATTATTTTAGTAGCGGGTACAATTTTGTTAGCTTTAAGCATGGCAGTTTCTATTTCTTTTGGGGCTGCAGATATTAGTTTAAAGACTGTATGGCAAGCTGTATTTCAGTTTGATGGATCTATTACACATCATAATGTAATTCAAGAGCTTCGCATGCCTAGAGCAATAGGGGGCGTAGTTGCAGGTGCCTTTTTAGCGGTATCAGGAGCAATTATGCAAGGTATGACGAGAAATCCACTTGCTTCACCATCGTTAATGGGGATTACAGATGGGGCTGTATTTGGAATTGCAATTATGTATGCATTTTTCCCTAATTCACCTTATTTACTGTTTGTTATCGCATCTTTTATTGGAGCTGCGTTTGGTGCAAGCATTGTATATGGAATTGGGTCTTCTTCACCAGGTGGATTAACACCTGTGAAATTAGCTTTAGCAGGTGCAGCTATTAGTGCTTTATTAGGGGCAATTTCATCTGGAATCGCATTGTATTTCAATCTTGCCCAAGAGGTGAGCATGTGGAATGCAGGCGGAGTTGCTGGAGTGAAATGGCAAAGCATTAATATGTTAGTGCCAATTGGCCTTGTTTGCCTTTTTATCGCAATTATGATGTCGAGATATATTACAATTTTGAGCTTCGGTGAAGAAATTGCAATTGGACTTGGTCAAAATACGACATTAATTAAATTTATCGGAACAGTACTTGTTCTTGTTTTAACGGGTTCCGCAGTTTCCATGGCAGGATCAGTAGGGTTTGTTGGTCTTGTAATCCCGCATATGACTCGTTTCCTTGTAGGCTCGGACTATAGATGGGTTATTCCATGTTCTGCGGTCTTAGGCGGGCTGTTAATTGAATGTGCAGATATGTTATCTCGCGTTATTAACCCGCCATTTGAAACGCCAATTGGAGCAATTACAGCGCTAATTGGGGTTCCATTCTTCCTCTACTTAGCACGTAATGAAGGGAGAGGAAAGATGTGAGGACGAGTGTCTTAACAAAAAAGAACATTTCTATATTAACGATTTTAGTAGGACTAATCGTTTCTATATTTCTTATTAGTTTAAATACAGGAACTTTTAAAATACCCCCAATGGACGTATTAAAGTCATTGGTTGGACTAGGGGGTGAAGATCAGTCTGTTATTTTATTTGAATTCCGTATGCCGCGTATGGTAATTGCTATACTAGTCGGATCTGCTTTAGCTATGTCAGGTGCGATTTTGCAAGGTTTATCACGAAATCCACTTGCTGATCCAGGTATTATAGGGATTAATGCTGGAGCGGGATTAACAGTTGTTATATTCGTCTACTTCTTCTTCGGGAAAGTAGGGACTGGTACATTTTTATCTGTATTCATTCTTCCATTTTTCGCACTAGTTGGAGCGATATTAGCAGCGGTAATTATTTATTTATTAGCATGGAAAGACGGCGTTTCATCGACTCGATTAATACTAGTCGGTATTGCCGTTGCAGCTGGATTTGGAGCTGTTAGTTTAATTTTCTCTATGAAGATGACATCTAACGATTTTCGTTTTGCTACGATTTGGCTGGCGGGAAGTCTATGGGGTACAGATTGGAAATTCGTATTAAGTGTACTTCCATGGATGGTTATTTTCTTACCGCTTGCTATAAGTAAAGCACACATATTAAATGTAATGAACCTAGGCGATTCTACAGCAGTTGGCCTTGGTGTAAATGTAGAAAAAGAAAGACGTAAATTATTATTTATTGCAGTTTGTTTAGCGGGTGCATCTGTTGCTGTTGCCGGTGGAATTGGCTTTATCGGTTTAATGGCCCCGCATTTAGCAAGGCGCCTTGTTGGTGGCAAACATCAAATCATGTTGCCCACAGCTGCGCTAATAGGAACGTTTTTACTTTTATTCGCAGACGTAATTTCAAGAAGTGTACTAACAACTTCAGAAATACCAGTCGGTCTTGTTATTTCTGTAATTGGTGCACCGTATTTCATTTATTTACTTATGAGGACAAAATAAAGGGAGGCTTTTCGTATGGCAACTTTAGTGGTTGATGCGGTATCTGTTGGCTATAATGAAGGTTTAATTATTGATGGATTAACAGTTGAAATTCCGGAAGGGAAAATTACAACAATTATTGGACCAAATGGTTGTGGGAAGTCCACATTATTAAAAACGGCGTCTCGTATTTTGAAGGCAAAGCAAGGTACTGTTTATCTTGACGGAAAAGCAATTGAGAAACAGCCAACGAAAGAAATTGCAAAGAAAATGGCGATTTTACCACAAACTGCAGAAGTACCAACGGGTCTTACTGTATTTGAGCTTGTGTCATACGGAAGATTCCCTCATCAAAAAGGGTTTGGCACGTTGAAAGAAGAGGATTATCGCTACATTAACTGGGCACTTGAAGTGACAGGAATGAAAGAATTTGCGAATCGTCCAGCAGAAGCACTATCAGGTGGTCAACGTCAACGTGTGTGGATCGCAATGGCTCTTGCGCAAGGAACAGAATTACTTGTATTAGATGAACCAACAACGTACTTAGACATGGCTCATCAATTAGAAGTATTAAACTTATTGAAAAAATTAAACGAAGAAGAAGGTAGAACGATCGTTATGGTTATCCATGACTTAAACCACGCTTCTCGTTTCTCAGATCATATGATTGCATTAAAAGCAGGTAAGTTAATGAAACAAGGAACACCAGATGAAGTTATGACAAGTGAAACACTTCGTAACGTATTTGAGATTGAAGCTCAAATCGTTCCATGTCCAGTAAACTGTAAGCCAATTTGCTTAACATATGATTTAGCGATGATTAGTAATCAATTGCGTAAAAAAGCTTAAGTAGAACCCCCTCGTGAAGAGGGGGGACTTCTAATGGACGTTGAGCTTCTTATATAAGAACGGGAAGTTGAACGCCCGTTAGAATGGGGTATTAACAACAATTAATAAAAATATATTGATTAATTGTTATCTTCGTTTCTTATAGTTGATTGCAACTTATAAGATAAATACAGCTAGAAGGAGTGGGAACATGAAGAATTTTAAAATGGCACTATTAGCAATGGTATTAGTTGTGACTTCTGTACTATTTGCTGCTTGTTCTAACAAAGAAGAAGAAAAGAAAGCAGATGCAAAGACTGAAGAGCGCACTGTAAAACATGCAAAAGGGGAAATTAAAATTCCTGCAAACCCAAAGAAAATTGCTGACCTTAGTGGTTCAACAGAAGAATTATTAATTTTCGGTATGAAACCGGTTATTACTGCTAATACATCTCAAGAAAAAATTGATGCACATATTGAAAAGAAACTAAAAGACGTTAAACCAGTTGGTTCTGCTTGGGGCGATAAAATTAACATCGAAGCAGTAGCTGCTGCAAAACCAGATTTAATTCTTGTAAATAATCGTCAAGAAAAGATTTATGATCAATTATCTAAAATTGCACCAACAGTTATGTTAAACACTCCATTAGATCAATGGCGTCCAAAATTCGAAGAAGTAGGTCAAATCTTCGGTAAAGAAAAAGAAACAAAAGAATGGTTCAAAAAGTATGATGAAAAAGCAAGCAAATTACATGACAAAATCGTCGCTAAAACTGGTGAAGCAACATTCATGAAAATGGCTGCGTATCCAAATGCTTTCCGCGTATACGGTGACTACGGTTACGGTAGCGTAATCTTTAATGATTTAAAACTACCAGCAGTTAAAGGTACACCAACTGATAAACCACTAGTACAAGTACAAAAAGAAGCTTTAATCGATTACAACCCAGATTACTTATTCGTATTTACAACTGGTGACGGTTCTCAGCGCTTAAAAGAATTCCAAGAAGAATCAATTTGGAAAAACATGAACGCTGTTAAAAACAACCACGTATTCACAATTAAAAATGAAGACTTAAACAAAGGTTACTTCCCATTAGGGAAAGATATGATCTTAGACGAAGTTGCTGAATTCGTTTTAGGTAAATAATGTATAAAGGAAATCACTTTTACTTCGGTAAAGGTGATTTTTTCTTTTTATAAAGGTAATTAATACAGTCTTTCATTTCTTTCTGTTTCTCATTTCGTTTATAATATAAAGTAAGAATGTAGTAAAGAAAGGGGGATGTCGGAAAGTGGTATATTTAAACGACAAACTCAGCGAAACAAAAGTGTTTAAAGACCCAGTACATAAATATGTGCACGTGCGTGATCGTGTTATTTGGGATTTAATCGGAACGAAAGAATTTCAACGCTTGCGCCGTATTAAGCAGCTTGGAACGACATTTTTTACATTTCACGGTGCAGAGCATAGTCGCTTTACTCATTCGTTAGGTGTATACGAAATTATTCGTCGTATGATTGATGATGTGTTTGATGGCAGACCAAATTGGAATGCTGAAGATAGATTGTTATGTTTATGTGCGGCATTACTTCATGATGTCGGTCACGGCCCATTTTCTCACTCGTTTGAAAAAGTATTTTCATTAGATCATGAGAAATTTACGCAAAAGATTATTGTTGGCAATACGGAGATTAATGATGTATTAAGTCGTGTTGATAAGGAGTTTCCACAAAAGGTAGCAGATGTAATTGCAAAAACGTCTACTAATAAATTAGCAATTAGTATGATTTCGAGCCAAATTGATGCGGATCGTATGGATTATTTATTAAGAGATGCTTATTTTACAGGCGTAAAGTATGGAAACTTCGATATGGAACGTATACTGCGTGTAATGCGTCCGTATGGGGATCAAGTAGTCATTAAAAATAGTGGTATGCATGCTGTTGAGCATTACATTATGAGTCGTTATCAAATGTATTGGCAAGTATATTTCCATCCGGTAACGCGAAGTGCAGAAGTTATTTTAACGAAGATTTTACACCGTGCTAAATCATTGCACGAGAAGTATTATACATTTAAAAATCATCCTGTTCATTTCTATTCTTTATTTGAAGAAGAAGTAACAGTAGAGGATTATTTAAAGTTAGACGAGAACGTTATGTATTACTACTTCCAAGTATGGCAGGAAGAAGAAGATCCAATTTTAAGCGATCTATGCCGCCGTTTTATGAATCGAAATCTATTTAAATATGTAGAGTTTACAGATAAACACGGTTTAGATAATTGGATGGAATTAAGTAGTTTATTTAAAAAGATTGGACTTGATCCGGAGTATTATTTAGTAGTTGATTCAACATCAGACTTACCGTATGACTTTTATCGTGCAGGAGAAGAAGAAGAGCGTTTGCCAATCCTACTTCTTATGCCAAACGGAGAGCTTAGAGAGCTTTCACGTGAATCGGATATTGTTGAGGCGATTACAGGTAAGAAAAGAACGGACCAAAAGCTATTCTATCCACATGATTTAATCTATGAAGATGGAAGAAAAGGAAAATATAAAGAGAGAATTATTGAGTTGTTAGAAGGAAAGAAATAAGAAGCAGCTAGTGGCTGCTTCTTATGAAAAACTTGAAATTATTTGTCGCTTAAGCGTTTTCCGCCAACTGCATAATGATTCTTAGACATTTCTTCGATGAAAACAACGATGTTTTCTTCAGGAGCACCAGTTGTTTCGCTTACTGCTGCTGTTACTTTCTCAGCAAGAGCTTTCTTTTGTTCTTCTGTGCGTCCTTCTAGCATTTTCACTGTTACGTATGGCATGTACAATCGCTCCTTTTATGTAAGTTACACTCTTATTATAGCGGATTATGGGGAAGAACAATCGAAAAAACAAATAATTTCTTTTTTTGACATATGGAAGAGGAGATGAAGTATGGATCAGTTATTTAGATATCCATTGCACGAAATTCCGTTGGTAGCAATGGCGATTATTATTGCATTATCCGTTCATGAATTTGCACATGCATATGTTGCATATAAATTTGGGGACGATACAGCAAAGAGACAAGGGCGTTTAACGCTATCACCGATGGCCCATTTAGACCCTATCGGTTTGATTGCAGTATTAATTCTTGGATTCGGTTGGGCCAGACCGGTTCCTGTTAACCCATATAACTTTAAAAGACCGCGTCTTGCAGGCATATTAGTTTCAATTGCAGGGCCGATTAGTAACTTAATTTTAAGTGCAATTGGTTTAATTATTTTGTATAGCTTAGCAGTATTTGGAGTGTTAGATGCAGTTCCAGTTGCAGTAGCTGAAACATTAGGAAAGTTTTTTGAGCTCTTTATTATGTTAAATATTGTTTTACTTGTATTTAATTTATTACCGATCCCGCCACTTGATGGGTATCGTGTAGTGGAAGATTTAGCACCAGCAAATATTCGCGCGAAAATGACACAGTATGAAAAATATGGAGCGATTGCGTTATTAATTCTCGTTATTACACCGCTTAGTAATTACACAATTCAACCTATTTTCCAGGTAGTTATTCCGCATGTATTAATGTTTTTACAAAGTATCATTGCGCCTATTTTTGGCCTTTTATAATTTTTAAGTGAGGAGGATTTTACATATGACAGAGAAAAAGAAAAAAATCGGTTTTAATATCGTGAAAAATGATTCAACAGATGGACATGGTGGATTTGGTGTTGGGGCATTAAGCCTAGAAAACATTTCACCTGTATTTGTTGATGTACTAGAGAAAACTGCTTTCGTTGATATCGGTGCGATGCATGCGCGTAGTACAGTAGAAAAAGGTATTAAGTTTTTAACAAATAAAGATGAAGTTCCAAACGGAAAACCATTTTGGCTTGTTTGGGTAACGATTGAAAGAACTGCAACTGGTGCTTATTACGCAGGTGTAACAGCTTGTGAAATGACAGTAGACCGTGAAATTCGTCGCGGATATAAATCACTTCCAGAACACGTAAACAAAATGGATAAATCAATGAAGCGTCACATTATGGTTGACCATATGGATGAATCATCTAAAAAAGTACTTGGTACGTTCTTGAAAGAACATAATGAAGCGATTTGGAACGAATCTAGTGAAGAATTGCGTCGTGCATTATTAAGTGAATAAAAAATAGCTGACGGATGCCCGTCAGCTATTTTTTTTACCAAGGAAGATATTTTTTCCACCAACTTGTTTTTTCCTTTTCTTCAGTCGTTTTTTCAAATTCTTCTTTATCATCGACGTGATCCATACAATATTCAGTCGGTTCGGTACCTTTAGCGAAATACATTTTCACAGAAATAGGACAATTTTTTGTAGCAATTTTACCGTTCTCTGGGTTGATATTAACCGCTACGACGTCACCTGGTTGTTTAAATTCTTTTTTGGGCTGTCCATCTAAGCCTTTCTCCATCGTATCAGTCCATATTTTCTTCGCATATCCTTGTTCTGCTACGTTTGAAATAGATTTAGGTTGATCATATCCGACCCATACACCTGTTACGATTTGCGGAGTAAATCCGATCATCCAACTATCCGTTTCAGTAGAACCAGATTTTCCGGCATATGTTCTTGATAATTTTGATAACATCGATTGGCCAGTTACAGCAGCATAACTGCTTAGTTTCTTATTAAACATACCGGTCATCATTTCTTCCATTACAAACGCTTTGCTCTTGTCGAGAACTTGTTTACTCTCTAAATGAGCATCGTATAATATATTTCCTTCATGATCCATAATGCGGCGAATGAAAGTAGGTTTTACTTCTTTTCCACCGTTTGCGAACATGCTATAAGCGTTAACCATTTCAATTGGTTTTACGGGTGATGTGCCGAGAGCTAGAGAAGGCACATCTTTTAATGCACTTGTAATTCCAAATTGTTTTGCTGTTTTTGCGAGTGCGTCATCTCCTAAAAATAAATTCGTTTTTACAGCATATATGTTATCAGAGACTGCGAGAGCTTGTGCCATCGTTACAAAATCATCTGCATAATAATCTTTATAGTTTTTTGGTTTATACTTTGAAACGCCGTCACCTAAAGTAAATACAGTATATTCGCTTTTTAAGCGCGTAGCAGGCGTGAATCCTCGTTCTAATGCTGCATAATATAGAAATGGCTTAAATGTAGAACCAGGCTGACGAACGGCTTGTGTAGCCCTGTTAAATTGACTCGTAGTATAATCAGTTCCGCCAACAAGAGCAGCCACTTCACCTGTCGTTGGATTCATAGAGACGAGAGCAGTTTGTATGTTTGTTGTGTCAGGTATATGATCTTTTACAGCTTGCTCTGCTACAGCTTGTAGTTTAGGGTCTAGCGTTGTATAAATTCGCAAGCCACCCCGTTGTAAAGCTTGTTCGTCTAATCCAACATCACGAAGAAGCGAAGCTTGTACAGCATCTTGGAAATATGGTGCGACCTCTGCTACTTTTTTCGTATCTAATGAGGCAAAAGTTAGTGGCTCTTTCTTCGCTAAGGCTGCTTGTTGCTTCGTAATATATCCTTGTTCGACCATTTCATCTAATATGAGAGCTTGTCGTCCTTTAGCACGATCCTCTTTCAAAAAGGGAGAATAGACACTTGGCCCTTTCGGGATACCTGCGAGCATACTAGCTTCTGCTAATGTTAAATCTTTTGCTGTTTTATCGAAATATAGACGGGACGCAGCTTCGATTCCATAAGCGCCATGTCCGTAATAAATTGTATTTAAATATCCTTCTAAAATATGATTTTTATTATAGTTTACTTCAAGGCGGACAGTGTACATTGCCTCTAATAATTTCCGTTTCCACGTTTTATCATGATCTAAATACAGATTACGCGCGTATTGTTGTGTAATTGTACTAGCTCCTTGTACCTTTGCCATCGCTTTTAAATCAGCAACAATTGCACCTGCAATCCGTTTCACATCGAAGCCGTGATGTTTGTAGAATCGTTGGTCTTCGATAGATAGTGTCGCCTCTTTTACATAAGGAGAAATTTCATTGAGAGATACATTGTAACGTTTTTGAATTTCATTACTTTGTCCAATAACAGTATCATCGTTTGCGTAAAAGACGCTTGTTTGCGGGACCGCAACAGGAGGAGGTCCCATAATTTTTGCGACTATAATAATAACAAAAAAAGAAAAAACGAAGAAAAGGACGCAAGAAAACATTGCGGTGAAGAAAAGACGTTTATATTTTTTAAGTTTTGGATTCATAGTCTGATCCATCTTTTTTCAGCCCCTCATTAATACAAGCGTTATTGTATTAGTATTGAGGGTTTTCATTTATTTTAAACAATGAAATTTCGAAAATAAAAAGCTCCTTCCATTAAGAAAGGAGCTCAAAGGCACGTGCTGGCCAATCGGTAATGATGACATCTACACCATAATCAATCATAGTTTGTAAATCTTTGTATTCGTTAATTGTATATGGACGGAAAACATATCCTTGCTCTTGTGCTAATTGCACAAATTCTTTCTTTAATAGCTGGAAGTTTGGATGTAATCCACTTGCTTTTCTCTGTTTTGCTTCGGCAATTGGATCAGCAATCGGTGTATCATATAAAATTGCTCTTGGGATTTCAGGAGCAATTTCTGCTAATAATGAAACAGAGTCATGGTTAAATGATGAAAATACAATTTGATTAGAAAGATGATATTCGCGCACAAGTGCAACAGCTTTTTCCTCAATATTTGGGTAATGAATAACATCTGTCTTTAATTCAATATTTAGTTGTAAGTTCGTTGTGGAAAGCCAAATGAAAATCTCACGCAACGTTGGGATTTTTGCTTCATGGAAAGAAGGGTCTTTATAGCTACCAGCGTCCAATGATTGTAGTTCCTCTACCGTTTTTTCCGAAACAAGTCCAACGCCATTTGTTGTACGATCGACGGTTTCATCGTGAATTACGACAAGTTCACCATCTTTTGATAAGTGGACATCGAGTTCAATTCCGTGAGCGCCAATGCGTTCTGCTTCTTGGAAGGCAATCATCGTATTTTCGGGATGTGTACCTTTTACTCCGCGGTGAGCGAAAATAAGTGGTTTACTCATGTGAAATTCTCCTTATTATCTCTTTTCTTTCATTATGAAACTGCTTTAGGGAAAATACAATTGAATATGATAAACATTTACAAAAGTCTAACAGTTGCAGAAAAGTTAACGTTAACGTAAAATGTAATAATCAAGTGAAGGGAGGAATAAACATGTATAAAATTGATGAAGTAACAAAGCAAGTCGGTTTAACAAAACGTACACTTCGTTATTATGAGGAAATTGGTTTAATTCATCCCCCAGAACGTAGTGAGGGGAATATTCGTCTGTATACGGATGAGGATATTGCCAGAATTAAAAGAATTGTAGAAGCGAAAGAAGTGCTAGGAATCACACTTCAAGAAATGCAGCATTTCTTATCACTAAAAGAAAGAATGGAGCAAAGAAGAAATAGCGAGAACCCTCGTGATCGTGAAGTGATTCAAGAAATTAAAGATATGCTTGAAAAACAAGTGCAAACGTTAGACGAAAAAATGGAGCAAATGCAACGTGTAAAGGCAGAACTTGAAGATAGTTTACATCGTGCAGTAACATTTTTAGAGAGCACAAAAGGAGAGTAATCAAAATGGAGAGCAAACAAAAACTAGGGAGATTGATTACAGTGGTGGCTACCTTCCTTGCCTTTTCGGGTATAGGAGTAGTCGACCCAATTTTGCCGATTATTGCAGAGAAAATTGGTGCAACGCATTGGCAAGTTGAAATGTTATTTACTGCTTATATTTTAACGATGGCAATCATGATGTTACCAGCTGGTATATTTGCATCAAGATTTGGTGATAAACGGATGATGACAATCGGTCTTGCGATTGTGACTGTATTTGCGTTTATATGTGGTATATCGCAAACGATTGCTCAATTATCTCTTTTCCGTGCTGGATGGGGATTAGGAAATGCGATGTTTTTTGCTACAGCAATGACGCTGTTAATAGCATTAAGTAAAGAAGTTCATGAAGCAGTAGGATTATACGAAGCAGCGATCGGCTTAGGTATGGCTGGGGGGCCGTTATTGGGTGGAATATTAGGTGGACATTCTTGGCGTTATCCATTTTTCGCGACGAGTATTTTAATTTTCTTAGCATTTATTTTAGTATTCTTTTTTGTAAAAGAACCGGAGCGAAAAGTGAAGCGTAAGGCTGCTGGCGTAGGAGAATTACTTAACCTGGTGAAGTATAAACCGTTTATGCAAGGTGCGATTTCAGGAATGTTATACTACTACGGATTTTTCGTTGTGTTAGCATATTCACCACTTATTATGCATTTATCAGCTATTCAATTAGGCTTTGTATTTTGCGGATGGGGATTAGCGTTAGCTTATGGTTCTGCAATTTTAGCACATAAGCTAGAAGGGAAATATGAACCAAAAACATTATTGAAGGGTAGTTTACTTGTATTTGCGATTTTCTTAATTGCACTATTCTTTGTGAAAATTATGTGGTTACAAATTACTCTTATCGTTTTATCAGGATTAGCATCTGGCTTAAACAATGCATTATATACAAGTTATGTAATGGATATTTCACCTTATGAAAGATCTGTTACGTCAGGTGTTTATAACTTTGTTCGTTGGTTAGGGGGCGCAATTGCTCCGATTTTATCAGGAATTATCGGTCATACTGTTTCACCACAAAGTCCGTTTTTAGTAGGAGGAATTGTGGTGTTAGTTGGTTGTATTATGATCCTAATTCCAATTCGTAAACCAGTAGAAATAGAGACAAAAGCCCTTTCTTAAGAAAGGGTTTTCTTTATACATATATGTTAGAACCCTCTGACTAAAATATATTTTCGGTATTTTTGTACTTTTAACTATACATTTTGGATGTTTTGTTTTATTTTTGTTAGGGGACATTAATGATGTCCCTATTATAAATTTGCATTGAAAGGCGTGATTGTACGATGGAACTATGGTTCACTGAAAAACAAACAAAACATTTTGGGATTACGGCGCGTATTAACCGCACATTACATACGGAGCAAACAGAATTCCAAAAACTTGATATGGTTGAAACGGAAGAGTTCGGAAACATGCTTATTTTAGATGGCATGGTTATGACAACAGAAAAAGATGAGTTCGTTTATCATGAAATGGTAGCGCACGTACCTTTATTTACACATCCTAACCCTGAAAACGTATTAGTTGTTGGTGGCGGTGATGGTGGTGTTATTCGTGAAGTGTTAAAACACCCAAGTGTAAAGAAAGCAACTCTTGTTGAAATCGATGGAAAAGTAATTGAGTACTCTAAACAATACTTACCATCAATTGCAGGCGCATTAGATAATGAGCGTGTAGAAGTAAAAGTAGGAGACGGTTTCCTACATATCGCAGAAAGCGAAAATGAATACGATGTAATTATGGTAGATTCTACTGAGCCAGTAGGACCAGCAGTAAACCTATTTACAAAAGGCTTCTACGCTGGAATTTCAAAAGCGTTAAAAGAAGATGGTATTTTCGTTGCACAAACGGACAACCCTTGGTTCACACCAGAGTTAATTACGACTGTGTTTAAAGATGTAAAAGAAATTTTCCCAATTACTCGTTTATACACAGCTAATATTCCAACATACCCAAGTGGTCTTTGGACGTTCACAATTGGATCTAAAAAACATGATCCATTAGAAGTAAGTGAAGAGCGTTTCCACGAAATCGAAACGAAATACTACACAAAAGAATTACACAACGCAGCATTCGCATTACCGAAATTTGTTGGCGATTTAATTAAGTAAGAAAATCGAGCTTGAACAAATAAAGTGTGAGTAGCTCATTTAAGGTGTTTGTCCAGAAGACTTGAACATGCTAGCTACTTACACTTCTGTAGAGAAAATCGTCTTCTTGTTGTTAAAAAGAAGACCCGGTAAATCGAGAAAGAGGAGCAATTCGCTCCAAATTTGAGAAATAGTGAAAGGTTGGGATACCTTAAGTTCCACATAAGGAGGAAAAGAATATGCGTTTTGATGAAGCTTATTCAGGTAAAGTATTTATTAAAAGTCATCCAAGTTTTGAAGAGTCAAAGGTAGTTATTTATGGGATGCCTATGGATTGGACAGTAAGTTACCGTCCAGGATCTCGTTTTGGCCCTGCACGTATTCGTGAAGTATCAATCGGTCTTGAAGAATATAGTCCGTATTTAGATCGTGAATTAGAAGAGGTAAAATATTTTGATGCGGGTGATATCCCATTACCATTCGGAAACGCACAACGCAGCTTAGACATGATTGAAGAGTATGTATCAAAACTTTTAGATGCCGATAAGTTTCCACTAGGTCTCGGCGGTGAGCACCTAGTGTCTTGGCCAATTTTTAAGGCAATGGCAAAAAAATATCCGGATTTAGCAATCATCCACATGGATGCTCATACTGATTTACGTGAATCGTATGAAGGGGAGCCTTTATCCCACTCTACACCAATTCGTAAAGTGTGTGATTTAATTGGTCCGGAAAACGTATATTCTTTCGGAATTCGTTCTGGAATGAAGGAAGAATTTGAATGGGCGAAAGAAGTAGGTATGAACTTATATAAATTTGACGTATTAGAACCGTTAAAAGAAGTATTACCGAAACTTGCTGGACGCCCAGTCTATGTCACAATCGACATTGATGTATTAGACCCAGCTCACGCTCCAGGAACAGGAACGTTAGAAGCTGGCGGTATCACATCTAAAGAATTATTAGATTCCATCGTAGCAATTGCAAATTCAAATATAAATGTAGTTGGAGCAGACTTAGTAGAAGTAGCCCCAGTCTACGACCATAGTGATCAAACACCAGTCGCAGCAAGCAAATTCGTGCGGGAAATGCTGCTCGGTTGGGTGAAATAAAAGTGAAGCCGACTGTTTAGACCCGGTGACTAAGGTTCTTTCCTGCAAAAGGTGCTTTTTACCTTTTGGCAGGGAAGGTTCTTAGACGCAAGGGTCTAGGAGGCGTAACTGGATAGAAATAAAAGCGGAAGCCACCGATCATTCTAGCCGCTGCAGCTAGATAAAGTAAGAGCCCTCTATATGATTAGAGGGCTCTTGCTTTGTCGTTATGTGTCGGTAAGTCGATATATTTAAAAAATCACCGGTATAATTTCATTTACCGTTACGCAACACAAAAAAAGCTATTCTCAAACGATGGGAATAGCTCTTTTTCTTATGCAACCTTCTCTTCCGAAGTAACTCCACGAATTTCATCAGCAGAGCGGATCGGATATTTACGGAACACAATAGACCCGATGTATCCGACAATAGTGGTAACGATTCCACATAGTACAGCAGCAATCGTTACTTTTATAACGTCATTAAATCCGAATAGGACAAGAAGACCTGGAATTGGTGATGCTGTTCCTGGTGCATTATTAACAAGCTGGAATAGCGATGTAATAATACCGGCAAGTGCACCGCCAACGAAGTTTGTTGCATAAATTGGAATTGGATTTGCTGAAACAACATCTGCTTGTGTTAAAGGCTCGATTGCTACAGCGATTGTGTCTTTCTTTGAGCAAATTTTTAGTCGCTTAAAGAAAATAAAGTTCATCGGGGCTGAGGCTGCTACGGCAAGACTACCAATTGCCATTGGTAAACCTGTTAATCCAAGCATTGCAGTTAGTGCCATAGAACTTAGTGGAGAGGTAGAAATAACTGTTATTAATCCACCAAGCATAATACCCATAATGATAGGACTTTCTGTAGTTGCAACTGATATCATAGAACCGATTTTACCAAGTGTTGCGTTAACGAGCGGATCCATAAGCATTGCCATTCCACGTGAGATTGGTGCAGCGATAAATAGGATTGCTAAAAATTCCACACCAGCCGGTAATTTCTTTTCGAGAAATTTCACGACGAAGGCACAAACGTATCCGGCGAAAAATCCTGGTAAAATACCGAATCCACTAGTAGCGATACCAATTAAAACAGCGTATACGGGGGAAACACCGATTGCTAATGCCACTAAAATCGCTGCTGCGACACCGCTCATACTACCAGAAGCTTCTCCTACTGATTGTAAAAAGTCATTATGAAACATTTCTCCACCTATATAACGGTGAAATGCTTCAATAAGAAAACTTGCGATTGCTGCATTAGCTAAAGCGCCCATCGCCTTCATTCCGTAAGGCGCACGGTAACTGAAAAGTGTAAATAGACAAAGTACAACAAGTAATAGTGCTAAACCTTGCAAGATAGCCATTTGAAAACTGTCTCCTTTGATTTTTGTAATAAAAATTCGTATCATTCAATAATAATATAAAAGTGTATGAAACGGAAAAATTTTTTCTTGGGAACTTGCTTTAAGAAAAAATCCCTTACAATAATGTAAGGAAAGTGTAAGACTTTTAGATAGAGTATAGTATGCTCTTTTCCGTATAATACAAGTATAGATATAATACTAGTGAGAAAGAAGTGCAAACAGGAGGCGCATGTATGAAATTGGTAATTAAAGTTTTAGCTGTATTCGCCATCATTTTAGGGGGAACAGCATATTATTTAAACACAAAAACAGAAGGTGTACATGCTTTTGTAGACAACTTCTTTTCAAATAAAGAAATACAAGATTATTATGCGGTTGTAGATAAAGGTGAGAAAAAAGACGGTGAATATTTGTATACATTTAAAGGGTATACAGAGGACGGAAAGCAACAAATTATTAAAAGAATGGTAAATCGTGAATTGCATGCAGGTGCTTTTATAAAAATTTATGCAAAAGGTATGCAAGGAAAAGGATGGGCTGAAATAACGAAAGAGTCAATCCCGCAAAAAGCGTTGCAAAAAATAGAAAAATCATAAAAGGAGCGAATCGTTCGCTCCTTTTTTAGTGCGTTAAAATAGTGATAGATGTATTTTCTTTGTTAGAAATGATTTTGGCATGTCCACCAATTGGAAAAGTAAAAATTGGAGTTGTATGTCCAAAATTTGCATTTGCAATGATAGGAATATGTGCAAGTTCAGGTTTTGAAGAAATCATTTCTTGAATGTCCGCTATCGTACATTCTGCTTCTTTTTGCATTCTTCCTATTACAATACCTGTTATATGTTCAAAATCAGGTTGCTGCATAAGGGAATGTAGATAGCGATCAAAAGTTTTAAGCGTTGATTTTCCTGTTAAACTGTCTTCTTCAAGGAATAAAATTTTGTCCTTTAAGTTTGGCATATATGGTGTGCCTTGTAGTAAATTAAGTGTGCTCATATTGCCACCGATAATTTCTCCTGTCGCTTCCCCCTCTTGAATTGGAACATACCCTTCATTTTTTATAAATTCTCGATTTTCCTGATCCATATACCAAGAATCATCGCTCCACGTTTCCGCCGGAATGATTTCAATAGGCTCATTAGTGGTTAAGCATTGTAAAAAGTAATCGTTTGTATACTCGAGCCCTTTCTCCATTCCAAATGAAGAGAAGTGGGGACCCGAATATGTAACAAGCCCTGTTTTTGTGTAAATTGCATTATTTAAGGCAGTAATATCAGAATAACCACAGAAAAATTTCGGGTTTTTACGAATTAGATCATAATCGAGATGTTTCAATAAACCATTGGAGTTGTATCCGCCAAGTGTCGTCAAAATAGCTTTTACATTAGGGTCTCCAAATGCTTCATGGAGGTCTTGAATGCGGGAAGAAATAGAAGAGGAAGCAAATTGATCTATCTCATCGGCATATTTTGAGAATGTAACTTGAAAGCCCATGTCAGTTAATCTTTTTATAGCAAGTTTTCTATTTTCATTTGAAACAATACTTAAACTACAGGATGGTGAAATTACGCGTATTTCATCACCCTTTTTTAACTTTGTTGGTATCACTGAATTCACCTCTATAATTAAAAGAATATTTAGATTTAAAAAATATTTTATCAGATGAAATAAAGTAGAAGTGAATTATTTTTTGAAATGGAGTTTTCCTGATTTTTCAGCAGACAGACAGCGTCTTTTTTTGATATGATAGGAAAAGTGATTTATTATAAGTAGTATTTAATATCTATAACATTTGAAAGGTGTGCAAGACGTGAAGAAACAACTTGCAGGCTTGCCGGTACACGTTCATTTCGTAACAGAAATCCGTGAAGGGGCGAGGAAGGAAACCGTTGCTTTTGAAGCAAATGGTCAATACTATGTAAAAGGTCAAGGTACATATGTAACATTCCAGGAGCCGAACGAACAAGGCGAAGTGAAAACAATTATTAAAATTCAAGATGAACAAGTTCTCATTATGCGTTCAGGTGCTATTTCTATGCGTCAGACGCATGTGAAAGGTGAATGGACAACGGGTACGTATACGAGTGAACTTGGTACGTTTGCACTGCAAACGAAAACTGATAACGTTCTTTTTAAATGGTCGGATGAAAAGAAAAAAGGACAACTCTTCTTAACGTACGCATTGCTTCTAAGTGAACAAGAAGCTGGCAGATATACAATTACAATTAATTTGAAGGAGGCAAAATAATGAATTCCTTAGAACAGGTAAAAGGATTGATTAAAGAAGAAATTCAAGCTGCTGTATTAAAGGCAGAATTAGCGACAGAAGAACAGATTCCAAACGTTGTATTAGAATCTCCAAAAGATAAAACAAATGGTGACTTCTCTACAAATATGGCAATGCAACTTGCACGCGTTGCGAAAAAAGCACCTCGTATGATTGCAGAAGAACTAGTTGCAAACTTCGATAAAGCAAAAGCTTCTATTGAAAAAATCGAAATCGCTGGTCCTGGTTTTATTAACTTCTATATGGATAATAGCTACTTAACAGATTTAATTCCAACAATCGTAAACGCTGGTGAAGCTTACGGTGAAACGAACACTGGTAAAGGTGAAAAAGTACAAGTTGAGTTCGTATCTGCGAATCCAACAGGTGACCTTCACTTAGGACATGCACGTGGTGCGGCAGTAGGTGACACTTTATGTAACGTATTAGCAAAAGCAGGATACGATGTATCTCGTGAGTACTATATTAATGATGCTGGTAACCAAATTCATAACTTAGCTCTTTCTGTTGAAGCTCGTTACATGCAAGCTTTAGGTTTAGAGAAAGAAATGCCAGAAGACGGTTACCATGGTGCGGATATCATTGGAATCGGTAAACGTTTAGCTGAAGAGTTTGGTGATCGTTACGCAAAAGCTGATGAAAAAGAAAGCTATGAATTTTACCGTGAATATGGTTTGAAATATGAGTTAGCAAAACTTCAAAAAGACTTAGAGAGCTTCCGTGTTAAATTTGATGTATGGTTCTCAGAAACATCATTATACAAAAACGGAAAAATTGATGCTGCACTTGCTGTATTAAAAGAGCGTGATGAAATCTTTGAAGAAGGCGGAGCAACTTGGTTCCGTTCAATGACTTACGGTGACGACAAAAACCGTGTATTAATTAAAAATGACGGTTCTTACACATACTTAACGCCAGATATCGCTTATCACCGTGATAAATTAGAGCGTGGTTTCGATAAGTTAATCAACATTTGGGGTGCTGACCACCACGGTTACATTCCTCGTATGAAAGCTGCTATTCAAGCGCTAGGTTACGATAAAGAAACACTTGAAGTAGAAATCATCCAAATGGTACAACTGTACCAAAATGGTGAAAAAATGAAAATGAGTAAGCGTACAGGTAAAGCAGTTACACTTCGTGAGCTTATGGAAGAAGTAGGCGTGGACGCAATGAGATACTTCTTCGCGATGCGTAGCGGTGATTCTCATTTAGACTTCGATATGGACTTAGCTGTATCAAAATCTAATGAAAACCCAGTATACTATGCACAATATGCTCATGCTCGTGTATGCAGTATCCTTCGTCAAGGTGAAGAGTTAGGATTAGCTGCAGATGGAGACGTGAATTACAAACTTGTTACTTCTGAGAAAGAAGTAGAGTTACTGAAAAAACTTGGTGAATTCCCAGCTGTAGTTGCGGATGCAGCACAAAAACGTCTGCCACACCGCATTACAAGCTATGCATTTGAATTAGCAGCAGCATTACACAGCTTCTACAATGCAGAAAAAGTATTGAACCAAGATAACTTAGAATTAAGTAAAGCTCGTTACGAGTTAATGAAAGCAGTACGCACTACACTTCAAAATGCATTAGCAATCGTAGGAGTATCTGCACCAGAAAAAATGTAATTAAGAAAAGCGAAAGCGGCTCGTTTAGAATAGGGGGGGATGGAGCTCCTGACAGAGAGGCGTACTTTGCCTCGGAGGAAGGCGCGAAGCCACCGAGTATTCTAGCAAAGCGGAGCCGATTTTTCGCTTTCAGTAAAAGGCAATCACACGATGTTGTGATTGCCTTTTTGTATGGAGATAATAAAAAAAAAAAATTTTATCAAACAAAAGGATAATTTGCGTCGTCTTATATAAATGACAGGAGGCTTATGATGGAAGAAAAGGTAGAAGAATTAATTGATATATATAAGCAGCAAATATATTCCTTATGCTATAAGTTAGCGAAAACGAAAGAAGATGCGGAAGATATTTTTCAAGAGACGTGGATAAAGGTTTTTTCATCAAGGCACCAACTTTCTTATGTGGATAATTATAAAAAGTGGATCACTACAATTTGTGTTCGTACGTTTTATGATTTTTATCGTAAGAAAAAAAGGTGGAAAGACCGAATATTGGATTTGTTTCATAAAGAAGATGGTGGAGAAATAGATTTCGCAGATGAAGTGAATATATCAGAAGAATTTATTCAAAAAGTGGAAGCGGAAATGATACGGGAAGTAATACAGTTATTAAATGAAAAATATAAAACGGTACTCGTACTCTATTACTATGAACAATATTCTTACAAGGAAATGAGTGAAATATTAAATATACCGATTGGTACGGTGAAGTATCGTCTCAATTATGCGAAAAAGAAAATGCGAGAACATTTGGAGGGTTTCGTGCATGAAGGAAGATAAATTTGAACAGAAAATAAAGAGCAGTTTAGCGGGAGAGATGATTCCTAGCGAAGAGCTGATAAATCATACGAAACAGAGCGTGCGAAATGCTCGGAAATTAGAAAAGAGATGGGTTGTTTTCATTCATGCTATTTGGATGATTGTATTAACAGTCACCCTAGAGCAGTTTGTTAGTCATTTGGATCATAAAATATCTGTCATTATAACGATAGTTATTATGATGCACCTATACATTCCTATATACGTTGTCATACAGTCATTTTTAAAGAAGGAGTATAAATTACATGATAGAGTTCGCTAATCCATTTGTAGTATTTGAGATAGCTGGGATTACAATGTTTTTGGCTTTTATAGCACTTTTAGTATGTGTAGCATCATGGGTGTATACAGATGCGAAAACGCGTGGAATAAGTCAGTGGTGGAGTGTTATAGCGATTGTATTGCCATTTTTTATTGGAGTTTTGTTATATATGATACGAAGAAGTAACAAGAAAATAGAAGGAGAACATAAGATGAAGGTTATGAAAAAACAAAAGATAACATTAGTTGTCATATTTGCAAGCGCGATGTTTGTATTACTTAGCGGCTTTGCTTTTGTTCAAACGCTAGATGATATGTGGAGAGCTGGTGATATATATTTAGAAAATGAGAAGCAAGGGGAGACAAGTTACGAGGCAAAATTCTCATCATGGGATATTGCTGGGAAAGGTATTGAACTTGAGTATGCAAAAGATACAGAAGTAACATTTTCTTATGAAACAGATGCAAAACATGGTAACTTATGCTTTAGCTTATATGAAAGGAAAGGAGAAGGAGAAGGTATAAGAGAGTTAAAAGAAATCTGTGAATCGAAAAAAGGTACTTTTAAAGCTACATTAAAAGCAAATGAAAAGTATGTATTTAATATAAGTGGTTTAATGGTGAAAGATGGTTTTGTAAAAGTGGATTGGGAAGCAAAATAAAGGGCCCTTGAGAAAGGCCCTTTATTTTATTGGATTGTATAAGTAACAGAAAAACTAACAGGACTATAGTAAACGTAAGGTGCATGAAATTGAACGTACATATTTCCATCTGTTTTTGCAGTGAAAATTCGGCCGTAACCATCAGAATAACGTCCAATAAGGTTATGATTTGAGTCATAAACACTGTAACTAGGAGTTTTGCTGTTAGGTTGAATTGTTAACTCTTGTCCCTTTTGAAGGAAAACAGGTTCTTGTTCAGAACTACCTCCAGTTTGCAAAGAATAAAATTTTGTAAAGCTTTTTTCTTGAGCGGCAGCAGCGACTTTTGTTTCAGGAATAAACGCGGTAGCGCCGGTAATTCCTGCTAAAGTTAACGCACCTGCTAAAATCATTTTTTTCATAATAGAAAAAGCCTCCTTATAAGTTGTAATCGATATTGTTACAGTTAATATTGTATACGATAATGAGTAGGATAAAATATGCTTTTATGCATATATATTTTTTCTCAATAAAAGACCACTGATAAAAATCAGTGGTCTTTTATTGATTAAGCAGCTTTCTGTTCAATTTGAGTAACAGGTTTTTGAAGCGAGTTATAAACCCCTGTTCCGATAACGTCTAATGCCATTTTCATTCGTTCAGGTGAAATATTTTCTAATACGTTATCTTGAGGTGTATGGTATACCTTCTCAATATGATAGATTAATGGATTCCAACTATCGACACCCATCCAAATAAATAGAGCAGCAGGAATACCAGCTTCAGCAAATGGAACATGATCACTAGAACCGAATTTACCTTGTAGGACGAGGTCATTATTTAGTTGTTTACCTGCTTGCAAGGCAGCATCTGTTACAAAGTTTGTAGAGCCATCAGGTGTCATAGCGTATAAATTCTTTGCTTTATCATAATTTGTTGCAACCATGTCTGCGTTAAAGACACCTAAAATTCGATTGCGTTCTTTTTGGGATAGACTATTAACGTAATAATCGGAGCCAAGTAAGCCAGTCTCTTCAGAACCAAAGGTAATAAAACGAATTTCCTTATCAGTTTCTACATTTTGAAAAGCACGAGCTAGTTCTAATACTAATCCAGTTCCAGAAGCATTATCATTTGCGCCAGGTGCTCCGACAACACTATCATAGTGCGAACTTACAACGACTGCTTTTTCATTACCGGTACTCTTTTTTGGTTTCTTTTTGGCGATAACATTTAGAGATGTTAATTTAGATTCATGTCTCGCTTTTAGGGAAAGAATTGTTGTCCCTTTTTTAGCGATTTCTTCTTTAAATGCATTTCCTTGCGCATAAGCAAGACCAAAGACAGGGATAGATTGCTTTTTCGTTAGGCGGGGATTGAAGGTTTGTCCATAATTTCCGCGTCCGCCAATTAAACTGTATAAAAGAACACCTTTTGCACCTTTGCTAACAGCATTTTCAACTTGTTTATTATAGTCTGTAATTGTCGTTCCTCTTTCAAATAAAACAATTTTACCGTTTACTTCATTTGGAATATCTTCTAATTTTGTCCCACCTTGAACAAAGATAAGGGGAGCTGTAACAGCTTCTGTAGAAATTAGTGAATTAGGAGCAGCACCAGCTTGCCAATTACGTTTTATTGATAGTGGTGATTCAATGAATCCAACGTACTGATCGGGCACCTGAAATGGCTGATATTCTACTTCATAGCCCATCGATTTAAGCTGCATACCAATGTAACGAGAAGCCCATTCTTCGGATTTTGTTCCACCGGGTCGAGGACCAATTGTTTCAGATAAGAAACGAACATGTTCAATTGCGCGGTTTGGATCAATCTGTTTTGTAATAGATGGAGTTTGTGTAACCTCTGACGTGGAATCCGCTTTTGCTTGCCCAATTGGAGCTAAGCTAACAGCGAGTGATACAGCAAGCAAAGAGCTTACTATTTTTTGTTTCAATGATTTTCTCATTTTTTCCTCTCCTATTCTTCTATTCTCTGTGACTGACAAAAGAAGACGGATAATGACTTTATTTTACCTTCGCGTCTTTTATTTTTCAATATTCTGACATTGAGAAATAAAAACAATATATGCATATTTGCATATTTTTGAGGAAGATATGTATGCTATCATTTTAAACGAAGGTTCGCTTTCTACTCTGAAAGCTCCTACATTGCATGAATCTAGTGTACCCAAACTTTAGATTATGTAGAGAAATGGAACCACTGTAGGGTTTCATTTCTCATGTTTGAATCAGTTGATGGTAATTATGTTTCCGCATTTCATAATTATTATCAGTGATATATGTAAGGCATCCATATGAAAATAAGAGGCTGTTCAAAGGTTTTCCGTACTTTTGGGCAGCCTCACCCCGTTAAAAGGACGATACTTTATGTATCGTCCTTTTTGTATAAAAAAACATCCAATCAATTGAGAGATTGATTGGATGTAAAAACATTATTAATAATGTTTTTTGCGTTTTGTAGCTAAAATACTTAATAATCCAGCTAGTAGAAGGACGATACCTACTGTTTGTGTAGGGTCTTCTTTATGACCTGTATTTGGAAGGTGTTTATCCGTATTTCGATCATCTTGCTGTTTGTTATCTGTTTCATTTGATGTTTCTTCGGAAGTTCCGTTTTTGTGTTTCTCAGATGTTTCATTGCCTTTGTTTTCTTCTTTATTTGGAGGAGTAACTGGCTTGTCATCTCCACCTGACGAAGATTCAATCTTTTTATTTGAAACTGTAATTTGTAGTGGTGTAGCTTGGGCTTTATCAATTGTAAAGTTTATTGGTGATGCATCTAATTGATAGCCTTTAGGAGCCTGTGTTTCTACTAATTGATAATTACCAGGTTTCAAATCATTTACGATTACTTTTCCGTGTTGGTCTGTTTTTAAACCTTCTCGGATGATTTTTCCATCTTGGTCTAAAATATTGAAAATGGCACCTTCAAGTGTTCCATGGTGATCAATATCAACTTTAGTTAACTCAATTGAACCTGTTGTTAAACTATTTAAAGCTGTAACAGAGGTAATCTGAGATTGTCCTTTCGTAATTGTGAAAGGAATTGGTTTAATGTTTAAATCATAGCCAGTTGGAGCTTTCGTTTCAATGAACTGATAATCTCCTGGACGTAAATCAGAAACAGAAATCTTCCCATCTTTATCAGTAGTTAAATCAGAATGAACATCCTTACCGTTCATATCTACAATTTTAAAGATAGCCTCTGCAAGAGTAGTACCATCGATGTCATCAACTTTAGTTAATTCAACTGCGCCTTTAGTTAAGCTGTTAGTAGCAGTAACAGAAGCTTTAGCAGTTTGGCTCTTTTCAACAGTAAACTTGATAGGATTTTGGTTTAAGTCATAATGCTTAGGAGCTTTCGTTTCAATAAACTGATAATCTCCCGGACGTAAATCAGAAACAGAAATCTTCCCATCTTTATCAGTAGTTAAATCAGAACGAACATCCTTGCCGTCCATATCTACAATTTTAAATATTGCTCCTTCAAGAGTAGTACCATCGATGTCATCAACTTTAGTTAATTCAACTGCGCCTTTAGTTAAGCTATTCGTAGCAGTAACAGAGGCAATTTTTTCTTGGCCTTTTTTAACTGTGAACTTAATAGGTGTTTTGTTTAAGTCATAGTGTTCAGGAGCTTTTGTTTCGATAAACTCATAGTCTCCTGGCGGTAATTCATCCACAACTAAACGGCCGTTTTTATCAGTAGTTAAATCGGTACGAACATCGTGTCCATCCTTATTAACAATTTTAAATACTGCACCTTCAAGTGTTGTGTTTTGCTTGGCATCATCAACTTTAATTAACTCAACACTACCTTTCGTTAAGCTATTAATAGCTGTAACGAAGACATGCTTTGTTTGACTTCTTTCGATTGTGAACTTAATTGGTTCTTCATTTAAGTCGTAATGTTTAGGAGCTTTTGTTTCAATAAATTGATAGTCTCCTGGTTGTAAGTCTTTAGCGATGATTTTTCCGTCTTTATTGGTAACTAAATTCGTACGAATGTCGTTACCGTTCAGATCAGTAATTTTAAATACCGCACCTTCTAGCATTTCTTTCTTATCTATAGAGTCAACTTTCGTTAATTCCACGCCACCTTTTGTTAGGCCATTCTTAGCATTAACAGAAGCGTGAGTTAGTTGACTTCTTTCGATAGTGAAGCTAATAGGTGTTTTATTTAAATCGTAATGCTTAGGAGCTTTCGTTTCAATGAATTGATAGTCTCCTGGGCGTAAGTTCGTAGCAGTAATCTTACCATCTTTATCAGTAGTTAAATCAGTGCGAACAATTTTACCTTTCGCATCGATGATGTTAAACACTGCATCAGAAAGTTTTGTATCTGGATTTATATCATCCACTTTTATTAATTCTACAGCACCCTCAGTTAAGCTATTTGTAGTAGTAACTTGGAGCTTTTCTTTTTGGCTTTTCTTAATTGTAAACTTAATAGGTGTACTATCTAATTTATAGTGTTCAGGAGCTTTCGTTTCAACAAACTGATAGTCCCCAGGACGTAAATCAGAAACAGAAATTTTTCCATGTACATCTGTTGTAAGCTCAGTACGAATCTCGTTACCATTCAGATCAGTAATTTTAAATACCGCATCTTTAAGAGCAGTACCATCTACATCATCCACTTTAGAAAGTTCCACAGCGCCTTTCGTTAAGCTATTTGTAGCTGTAACGGAGATAGGATCAGCTTGGCTCTTTGTAATTGTGAATGGAATTGGCTCTTTGTTTAAATCGTAGTGTTTCGGAGCCGTTGTCTCGATGAATTGATAATCACCAGGACGTAGGTCAGAAACGCTAATTTTACCTTGTTGATTCGTAACAAGATTTTTGCGAATTAAAGTACCATTCATATCCACAATTTTAAATACTGCGCCTTCAAGAGTAGTGCCATCGACGTCATCCACTTTAGAAAGTTCCACGCCGCCTTTTGTTAAACTATTTTTCATAGTAACGGTAGCAATATCTTTTTGGCTTTTTTCAATTGTAAATATAATTGGTTTTTTGTCTAAATCATAGTGTTCAGGAGCCGTTATTTCAACGAATTGATACGTACCAGGACGTAAGTTTTCGATAACGATTTTACCTTCACTGTTTGTTTTTAAATCTGTTTTAAGTACTTTGCCATCTTGATCCAGTAAATTAAATACCGCATCAGCAAGTTTTGTTTGAGTGTTTAAATCATCAACTTTAAGTAATTCGATACTACCTTGTTTTAAGCTATTTGTAGCAGTTAAAGAAATAGCTCTCTTCTGTCCTTTTTCAATAGTGAATTTGATTGGTGTTTCATCTAAAACGTAATGCTTAGGAGCTTTCGTTTCGATAAATTGGTAATCACCAGGACGTAGGTCATTAATTTCGATTATTCCTTGTTCATTTGTAACAAGGTCTTTATGAACTACATCACCGTTCATATTAACAATTTTAAATACTGCATCTTTAAGAACAGTGCCATCAACATCGTCTACTTTAGAAAGTTTAACTGCACCCTTTGTTAAAGCATTTGTAGCAGTGATATGAAGAGTTTCAGTTTGGCTCTTTTTAATTGTAAATACGATAGGTTTTTTATCTAAATCGTAATGTTCAGGAGCAATTGTTTCAACGAATTGATACGTACCAGGACGTAGGTTTTCAACAACAATTTTACCTTCATCATTTGTTTTTAAGCCTTCTTTAACTAGCTCTCCGTCTGCATCTAATAAATTAAATACGGCGTTAGCAAGTTTTGTAGTTATATCAATATCGTCAATCTTTGTTAGTTCAACGCTACCGTTTTTCAAAGCATTTTTGCCTGTAACATTGATCTCTTTCGTTTGACTTCTTTCAATTGTAAATGGAATCGTTGTTTCATCTAATACATAGTGCTCAGGAGCTTTTGTTTCAATGAACTGATAGTCTCCAGGGCGTAAATCAGAAACAGAAATTTTACCGTTTTTATCTGTAACAAGATTCGTATGAACTTCCTTACCATTCATATCCACAATCTTAAAGATTGCACCTTCGAGCATCGTACGATCGATGTCATCAATTTTTGTTAATGTTACTGCACCTTTCTTTAAACTGTTAGTAGCAGTAACAGTAATATTCTCTTTTTGACTTTTTTCGATAGTGAATGGAATAGGGTCTTTGCTTAAGGTATAGTCTTTTGGAGCTTTTACTTCAATAAATTGATAGTCTCCAGGACGTAAATCAGAAGCAGAAATTTTACCGTTTTTATCAGTTGTTAAACCTTTGCGAATTACCTTTTTAGTATCATGAGCGTCAACGATTATAAATTCTGCACCTTCAAGAGTAGTGCCATCAACATCATCAACTTTTGTTAAAGTGACGCCACCTGTAAGTAAACTATTTTTTACAGTAACAGGGATAGGAAGATCTTCCTTACTACCTTTTTTAATTGTGAACTTAATAGGTGTTTTGTCTAATTTATAATGTTCAGGGGCTTTTGTTTCGATAAATTGATAATCCCCTGGTGCTAAATCAGGAATAACTAATACTCCGTAATCATCTGTTGTTAAATCTTTCATAATTTCTTTGCCAGTTGCATCTTGCAATGTGAATACAGCGCCGGCAAGAGCTTTACTACTTTCCACATCATCTTCTTTAATAAGTTTAACTTTTCCTTTCGTTAAACTATTTTTAAATGTAAGTGGAAGGAGTTTTTGTTGTCCTTTTTCGATTGTAAATTCAATTGGTTCTACATTTACATCGTAATAAGTTGGAGCCTTTGTTTCGATAAGCTTATAGTTACCAGGACGTAAGTCATCTACAACTAGCATTCCTTTACTATTCGTAACAAGGTCCGTACGAACATCTTCATTAGTATCTCTATTAACGATTTTAAATACTGCACCTTCAAGTGTTTCCTTTTCATCTGCAGCATTCACTTTTGTTAACTCAATACCGCCTTTTGTTAAGCTGTTTTTAGCGGTAACAGTAGCCTGAGTTGTTTGACTTTCTGTAATCGTAAATTTAATTGGTTTTGTATTTTTGTCGTAATACTTCGGTGCTGTTACTTCGATAAATTTATAATCGCCAGGGCGTAAGCCAGTAGCGATAGCTTTACCATCCGCACCAGTTTTTACATTTTCGCGAATAACTTTCTTTTCATCATTTGCATCAACAATTTTAAATACAGCACCTTCAAGAGCTGTACCATCGATATCATCAACTTTTGTTAATTCAACATCTCCTGGTTTTAAAGCATTTTCAGCTTTCACAAGTAGAGTTTCTTTCTGACTTCTATCGATTGTAAATTCAATAGGTTCTGCTCGTAAAACGTAATGTTCAGGAGCAGCTATTTCAATAAATTTATACGTACCAGGACGTAGGTTACTAACTTTAACTTTACCGTGTTTATCAGTAGTTAAGTTAGTGTGAGGGGAAACGTCATTATTATTTGTATCGACAAGTTTGAATACAGCACCTTCTAGTGGTTTTTTCTCACCAAACTCATCAACTTTTAATAATTCAACCTCGCCCGTTTTTAAGCTGTTATTTGCCGTAACAGTAGCAAGAGCTTGTTGGCTTTTATCAATTGTAAACTCGATAGGGTTTGTACTTAACGTATAATCCTTAGGAGCTTCTGTTTCGATAAATTTATAAGCACCAGGCTCTAAATCTTTAACGGTAACTTTTCCATCTGAACCTGTTTTTATATTTTCACGAATTACTTGTTTCTCGTCATTCGCATCGACAATTTTAAATACAGCACCTTCAAGGGCAGTGCCATCGACATCATCGACTTTCGTTAAAGTGACACCACCTTTAATGAGGTGATTTGTCGCTGTAACAGTAAGTGCTTTCTGTTGGCTCTTTTCAATTGTAAATTTAAGTGGTTTTTTATCTATTTCATAATGTTCAGGAGCTTTCTCTTCAACAAATTGGTACTCTCCAGGAAGTAAATTTTTCGCTTCGATTTGTCCGTTACCATTTGTCGTTAATTTGGTATAACCAGGAATTCTTTTGTTATTTCGGTCCCGTACACTAAATACTGCACCTTCTAAAGTATTACCCTCTTTATCAACTTTTGTTAGGATAACTGAGCCTCTAATCAAGTTGTTTTGGGCCTCTTTATTAATTACTGTTGTTTGATCTTCCTCGATTGTAAATTCAATAAGTCGATCATCTAATTGATAATGTTCAGGAGCCTTTATTTCTTTTAAGTAGTAAGTTCCTGGTTTTAAATTATCTACAGTAATTTGTCCTTTATCATTTGTTATTAATTCTTTATGTTCAGGAATGACATTATGGTTTTGATCAAGCAGAGAGAAAACTGCATTTTTAAGCTTTTCTTTGTTATGAGCATCAGTCTTTGTAAGTACTACTTTTCCAACAAATTTCTCGTTTTTAAGAGTATATGTTGTAGTTTCTTCTGCACCAAGCTTAACAAGTTTACCTGCTTTTAATTCTTTACTAATGACATAGCCATCAAGAGTTTTCATTTCTCTGAGCAGATATTCGTCGCGTTTTAAGTTGTTAAACTGAGCGATACCATTTTCGTCTGTTGTAATTGTTCGAATAGCAGTTGTACCTGTGCGATCGAATAAAGTAAATATTACGCCAGATAAAATTTTATTTGGATCTGCATTATCTACTTTTTTAATTTGAAGGTTTCCGCGTCCCTTAGTAGCAGAACCGCCTCCAGATCCAGAAGATACTTTAACTACTATTTCTTCAATTTTTTCAGTTTCTGTTAATTTCAAACTATTACCAGTAATCTTCGCTTTATTGCTTACCTTTTCATTATTGTCTGCATTAATGAGTGAACGGTATTCTAAAATATAAGCTCGATTAATAGTATGAAGAAATTCAATTGTAAATTGTTGTTTTCCCGTATTGTTGTCTGTTGTTATTTTGAGTTTATAGTCTTTTCCTTCTTTTAATTCGTTTGTTGTATCTTTCGTTAAAGTGCCATCCACGGCTACTGTTGTCCCATATAGGTGGAATGACTTTTCATCGAGAATTTGATTGTCTGTCGGATCGTCTGTTACGACAGCATTTTCAATCGTTGATTGACTTGCATTAATAGAAACGCTCCAATCAATGTACTTGTCATTTTGTTTTGCTTTTTTCGTAACGCCGCTACCACCATTTTTGATCTCGAATGCACCATGAATATTGGCGATAGTTTCCGATCCATCTTTTAATTTGGCGTAATTATCATAGCGCTTATTAATTTCTTCACCTGCAAGTGAAGTTTTAAAGCTGATATGGTACGCTGTTTTAATTTCATTTTTAAAATGAATCGTTAATGTATTTTTATTATCTTTCGTTGCATTTTCTACCGTATATTCGTCAGGGGAAACAAGTGCCCCTAATTTATAACCGTCTGCACCACCAGTTAATTCCATATGATGAATCTCAATGGAGTCTGGTATAAGTTTTTGATTGTTTTCTAGTACGTCAACGATAGAAGGGTCTTTAATAGTCCTGTTATTATAGTTAAACCCTATGTCCCATTTGATTTCTTTCGTTTGGGCATTGTAAGAACCGTATTTAAATCCGTTTCCTTTTGTATAGCCGTCAGGATTGAATCTATCATGAGATTTACTATTTTTATCGTTCCCATTTATATCTTTCCATGATAACTCAGCTGTATTTTTGAATGATTTATTATCATCCTTTTTAGATAGAGTCTCGTAATTAAAGTCTGTTGTGTACGTGATGGTTAAAGTTTTATCCATATTAGACTTATAAATACCAGCTAGTGTTACTTTGAATCCGTCAGCTGTTACATCAAGTGTGTAATCAGAGTCTAATTTCAGTTCAGTTGATCCATCAGTAATTTTGAAACTATCTTTTTGTAATGTAAGTCCACTATAGTCAAACGTATCAGTGATAACAGCATCATTTAACACGTAATTGTTATCATTTACAATAATTGTCCATTTCGTTGTTTTCTTATTGTAATCTGTATCGTTTGCATTTTTATTATGTTTCTTTATGATGTTTTGTTGTTGTAATGTAACTTTGTTTGTTTTACTCCATTTTCCATCTGCAATAATTGTATTTTCGATTTCGCCATCTTGTATAACATCATTCTTGGCTTTCGATGTATAAGTAATCACATAGGCACTATTAATATCTTCATTAAATTGTAAATCAAATCCCTCATCGGTTTCTTTTACAGTAAAGTTTGTGGCGTTGTCACCTGTAACAAGTTTTCCGTTATTATCATAAGAAGCATTTTTAACCACGATAGAACTTGCATCAACTTTATGAGATTTGTCCAAGATGTCTTTTAAAAGCGCATCAGATTGTTTAATATCTCTCTGGTCACCGTTGAAAGTAATTGTCCATTCAATTGTCTGTGTTTTTGGATTATATTTACTAGTTTTCTCTAGATGTGTACCGCGTGAAACAGTTACAGTTGCATTTGCGGATACATCTCCTTGATTCTTGCTGGATACTTTTGCTTCATTTTTGAAACTAGTAACACTTTCGTCAGTAATTTTTGTCGCATATTCAATTTGATATGCTTTTTTCGTTTCATTTTTAAAAGCGATATTTAATTTATCGGAAGATGAAGTGAGTGTATATTCTTCTTTACTAACTTCGGCTCCACGAGTTGTCTTCCCGTTAATATCTACTTCTAACTCATAAACCTTAATAGAATCTTCACTGAGACTGGCTCCATTTGGAATATTGTCTTGGAAGACAGCGTTTGTAAGAATGTCTTTTGTTTTGTTCATTTCGACTGTCCAATTAATTTGATTCGTATTAATCGGTCTATCAGGTATACCTTTTTTATTCATAGATTTCTTTACATTAGGTTTGAAATCAAGCTCGATAATAACGTCTTGTTCTTTAATTGGGAAAGGAATTTTTTGTTCCGTAGTCCCTTTAATTTTTGTTTTATTAAATTCGGTACCAACTTTTAAATGACCATCTATATTAGGGTTGTCTTCAACGTACTCGTTAAAAGTCATAGTTACTTTTCCGTTTAAGTCAACAACGAACGTCCCAATTTCATGTCCTGTTCCATCAACTAAAGGCTGTGTAATGGTGTTGTGGACGATAAAATATTCCGGAAGTTGGAAAATATAGTAATCTCCCTTTTTTACTTTTAATGATTCTAAAACTTCCCATGTAAAATCGATATTGGCAGCAGAATCAGGATTTGGACGATTATCTGTATCATTAAATGGTTTTCCGTCTTTATCTGTTAATTTTACGCTTGTTAAAATATTTTCTTTAATTTGCTTAGGTGATGGGTCTGGATTTTCAACAGGTTGCCCTGTTGTGTTATCACCAGGGTTCTCAGTAGGTTGCTGTGTCCCGCCATCTTTTGGCTGTTCCATAGGCTGCTGAGGATTCCCATCTTTCGGCTGTTCCGCAGGTTGCTGAGTGTTCCCGTCTTTTGGTTGTTCCGCAGGTTGCTGAGTGTTCCCGTCTTTTGGTTGTTCCGCAGGTTTCTGCTGTGTCTCACCATCTTTTGACTTTTTCGCAGGCTGCTGAGGATTCCCGTCTTTTGGTTGTTCCGCAGGTTTCTGCTGTGTTTCACCATCTTTTGGCTGTTCAGTAGGTTGCTGTGCGTCACCGTTCTTTTGCTCTTCGGTAGTCTGCTTAGCATCATCACTATTAATAGTAGGTGAAGTAGGGTTATCTACTTGAACAGGAACTGAGATAGTCTTAGCTACTGTACCTAGAGGGAAAGTGAGTGGGACGGCTTTTATGCCAGGTTTTAAATCTGGATTGAATACAGTGTCAAATTTAATTTTTCCCTTAACACCTTTTGAATCTTTTACTGAATCGTTAAAGACTATTTTCATTTTGTTATCGTTTGCCGTAACAAAATATTGACCAATAATTTGTTGATCTGCCATCAAGTTTCCTTGTTGGTCATTTTTTACTTTTAATGCGTTAGGTATTTGAAGAACTGTTGCATCTTTTTCTTGTGCAATTTGATGATCTTTTATTGACCAAGCATATTCTAGGTGAATGATTGATCCTGCATTTATTAAGTTTTTAGGATTTAATGCTTCGTCAATAATATGATTCGTTGCATCTTTCATTTCAACAGTTTCAAATAAGGAATCTCCTGTTAAGGTTTCCGCTTTTACTTGATTGTATGGAAAACTAGCAAGTTGCGAAAATAGTACGAATACAATTAAACATACATTGAAAAGTTTTTTCATTTTTCCTCCTCTGAACATTCATTTGTCCATTGGGGACTTATTCCACATGAACAAATGGAATATTAAAAGTATTTGTTATAAGCTATTTGTTTTTGCTATCCCTCCGTTTCTATACGCGTTCTCAGACAAACTGGGTTATGTTCAAAGTAATATTATTTAACGTAAAACAAAATGTATATTTACACAGTTATTTGGAAATATACACAATTCGACAAAAAATGTCGAAAAAAATACTGATATAAAGAATGATATCAGACCTTTATATGTGAGATAGTTTTCATGTATATCTAGTAAAAAAGAATGGTTATAAAGGTAAGTTTTACGATACATACTAACCAAGGTAGTGTATCCCTTTGTGAAGGCTTATTTTTGCCTTAAAGTTATGTGGAGATAAAAAGCTAGATAGGGTTGTTTTTGGTCAGAATGAAGACAATATGTACTTTGAAAATAGTCATCTATTTTGTCTAAAGAGAGTTGTACGATTAGTGGACCGAAGTTGAAAGACGATAGTTTCTTACATTGTTAGAGGAATATAAGGATTACAGAATATTCGACTAACCCGTTACTACGGTCATTTTTGAGACTGTTTAAACAATAAAAAAGAAGGTGTTTTCCTCCTTAGCTACAATATCTTTTTAGTAAAGATAAGCTTAAGTAACCTCCGCTAAAGATTATATACTTAAATGATAAAGAGTTCAACAATAGTTCACATATTTTCCCAAAATTAAAAAACGGCTGTTTTATGTGGAATAAATCTACAAAACAGCCGTTTTTTTATATTAGATTTCTGTTAAGATTATTGGTTCGCCGCGTGTTACGACAACGGTATGTTCACATTGTGCAACAAGACTTTTATCAGGTGTAATGAATGTCCAACCGTCGTCACCACGCTCAATAATATGATCAGCTTTCATAGATATGAACGGTTCTACAGCGATAACAAGACCGTCTTTTAGAAGCGTATTATCCATTGGATCATAGTAGCTTAAAATGTGATTTGGTGCTTCATGTAAGCTAAGACCAATGCCGTGACCAGTTAAGTTTTGAATAACATTGTATCCACTTTTATGTGCGAAGTTTGAAACAGCACGACCAATTTGATTTTGTTTTGAGCCAGCTTTAACCTTTTTCATTGCTGCCCAAAATGCATCAACCGCTGCTTGGCAAAGCTTTTCTTTTGCCTCGTCTTCTCCAAGTACAAATGAAATACCTGTATCAGCATAATAGCCATCAAGTGCAGCAGATACATCGACGTTTACTAAATCGCCTTCTTTTAATACACGATCTCCTGGAATACCATGAGCAACTTCTTCATTTACACTAATGCAAGTTACACCTGGAAAATCATATTCTTTTTCAGGTGCAGAAATAGCACCATGCTCATCTAATACTTTTTTACCGATCAAATCAAGCTCTTTCGTTGTCATACCTGGCTTCGCTTGTTTTTTCATTTCTTCACGTGCAAGCGCAACGATGCGGCCGATTTTTCGTAAGCCTTCTAAATCTTGTTCATTACGAATAATCATGAAAACCACTGTCCTTCCTCGAATATATATCTTATCCGATTGTATCATGTTTATTTTCGTCCTGCTACTCGCTTGCGGTATGCGGGTTGATTCCTCTCATAAAGAATACATGACAATTGTCATATCGATGTCATGACGCATCATACTGTTTCCTAAGTTTTCCAAGTAATACAATGTAAATATAAGAAACAGCGGGGGTGGAGAGATGGAAAAGATTATTGAAGTAAATGGTGTTTCTAAAACATTTAAACATAAAAACGCAGTAAATAATGTTTCATTTCATGTAAATAAAGGGGAAATAGTAGCGTTACTTGGTCCGAATGGTGCGGGGAAAACAACGACGATGTCGATGATGCTTGGATTAAAGGACCCAACAGAAGGTAAGGTCTTTATATTTGGAAAGAGTCCAAAGCATAGAGATGTTCGTAATAGCCTCGGTGCGATGCTGCAAGAAGTAAGTGTCATTGATAGTATTACGGTGGAAGAGGCAATTGAGTTATTCCGTAGTTATTATACGAATCCTATAGCGAAAGAAACGTTACTGCAGTTATCAAATTTAGAATCAGAGCGAAAGCAAAGATGTGAGAAGTTATCAGGTGGGCAAAAAAGAAGGTTAAACTTTGCGCTTGCACTTGCGGGAAATCCAGATTTGTTATTTTTAGATGAGCCGACAGTCGGAATGGATATTACGTCTCGAAGAACGTTTTGGGAAACGATTCGAAAGTTAGCAAGTGAAGGGAAAACGATTATTTTAACGACGCATTATTTAGAAGAAGCAGATGCTTTAGCAAATCGTATCTTATTATTTGCGAACGGAAAGATTATCGCAGATGGTACACCAGACGAAATGAAAGCAACGATTTCGAGAAAAACAATCACATTTTATTCGAAGGAAAGCATTCCTACAAAATTACTAAAGGAATTACCAAATGTAACAGAAGTAAAGTCAAACGAAGGACGCTTCATTTTAACAACGGAGGATACGGATGCAACTTTAAAAGCCATTTATCAAAGGAGTTTACCTGTAACAGATGTTTCAGTTGAACGTGGAAGCCTTGATGAGGCATTTGAACAGTTTGTCGCAAATCAGAAGGGGGAAATCGCATGAGAGCGTTATGGATGCAATGCAAAATAGAAATTTTACGTACATTCCGCAATAAATTATTTGTTTTTTTCTCATTATTAATGCCTGTTATGTTTTACTACATTTTTACAAATGTTGTTCAAGTACCACAAAACGGAGATGCGTGGAAGGCACACTATTTAATTTCGATGGCAACTTTCAGCATTGTAGGGACTGCACTCTTTAGTTTCGGTGTGAGACTTTCTCAGGAAAGAGGGCAAGGGTGGACACATCTTCTAAAAATTACACCGCTTCCAGAGGGAGCATATTTAACAGCAAAAATTATCGCTCAAACAGTAGTAAATGCTTTTTCAATATTAGTTATCTTTATTGCAGGGATACTAATTAATCATGTTGAGTTAACGGTAGGGCAATGGATTGGTGCGGGGCTATGGTTATTGTTAGGGGTAACACCATTTTTAGCATTAGGAACAGTAATAGGTTCCATTAAGAAGGCGGACGCAGCTGCTGGCTTAGCAAATATTTTAAATATGAGTTTAGCTATAGTTGGCGGGTTATGGATGCCGATTGAAGTATTCCCCAAAATATTAAGAACGATTGGTGAGTGGACACCGACATACCATTTCGGAAGTGGTGCGTGGGATATTGTAGCTGGAAAATCAATTGGATGGGAAAATATCGCGGTATTAGGAGGTTATTTCCTTATATTTGTTGTAGTATCAATATATATAAGAAAAAGACAGGAAGCGGTATAAATGATAGAGAAAAAGAGGATTGAGGTTTTTCCGAAACATATGGGGTTCTTTCCGTATATGTGGCTTGTGTATTTAGCGTTTCCGATTTATGCACTTGTACAAGAGGAGGGCTTAAGGTTAATGTTTGGGACTGGTATGCTAATTCTTTTTGTATTAGCATACCGGCAGCTGTATTTTGTTACAAAAATGTTCGCGATGTGGGCTTGTATGCAAATGGTTATAGCCTTGTTATTTAGTTTTTTTTATAGTCCGTATCTTATTTTTTTATGTTTTTTCACATCAAATGCCATAGCATTCGCACCTACGAAAAAAATGTTTCGAATACTATTGGGATTATTAGTTGTAACACTTATAACATTTGTATATGGTGCGGGTTTTTCATTTACAAGCTTTATAAATACTGTACCGATGCTTATTTTAATGCTTGTTGCGCCTTTTGGGATGCGCAATTTTAATCAAAAAAAGATATTAAGAAATCAATTAAACGAAGCAAACGAGCAAATTAAAGACTTAGTAAAACGTGAAGAACGGCAGCGGATTGCGAGAGATCTTCATGACACATTAGGGCATACGTTATCTCTTATTACTTTGAAAAGCCAGCTTGTAGAGAAGTTAATTGTGAAAAATCCAGAGCGTGCAAGTGTGGAAGCGAAGGAAATTACACAAACGTCTCGTACAGCCTTAAAGCAGCTGAGAGAATTAATTTCTGATATGCGTATGATTACGGTAGAAGAAGAGCTAGAGCAAATAAAGGCAATCTTACAAGCAGCTAATATTGAATTAGAAGTGAGGCAAGAAGCAAGCTCGAGCTCGTTATCACCAATTGAACAAAATATTGTCGGGATGTGTTTACGTGAGGCCGTTACAAATGTTGTAAAACATAGTAAGGCAAAGCGGTGTGCAGTTTCTGTATTAGAATCGCAAGGTGAGCTGATTTTGAAAGTAGAAGATAACGGAATTGGTTTAACAGATCAAAATCATGATGGAAATGGTATCCGCGGCATGAAAGAACGAATTGCTCTTATTGATGGATTTGTTGAACTAGGTACAATCAATCCAGGGACGTTGTTAACAGTAAAAGTTCCAGTTGTTATTAGAACAGGAAAAGATGAGGTGAGGGCATGATTCGAATTATTATTGCAGAAGATCAACGGATGCTTCGTGGTGCATTAGGTGCCTTACTTGATCTAGAAGATGATATCGAAGTAATTGGGCAAGCGGCAAACGGGGAAGAGGCGCTAAAATTAATTGAATCGTTAAAACCGGATATCAGTATTATGGATATTGAAATGCCAATTCAAAGTGGATTAGATGTTGCTGAAGCGTTAAAGAAAGAAAAATCACCATGTAAAGTTATGATTTTAACAACATTTGCACGGCCAGGATATTTTGAAAGAGCAATGAAAGCTGGCGTGCACGGCTATTTATTAAAAGATAGCCCAAGTGAAGATTTAGCAGCAGCAATTCGTAATGTAATGAAGGGGAAACGAGAGGTCTCCCAAGAGTTAATGTTCGGTCTATGGCAGGAGCAAAATCCGTTGTCAGATCGCGAAAAGGAAGTATTGTTGCTTGCGAAAGAAGGAAAGACGGCAAACGAAATTGCGAAGGCACTTTATCTTTCACCGGGTACAGTACGTAATTATATTTCTGAAGTATTAACGAAGCTGGATGCGAAAAATAGAATTGAGGCAATTACAATTGCGGAAGAAAAGGGTTGGATATAAGAAGAAGTTTACCTAAGAGGAGTAAACTTCTTCTTCTTTGTTATTGTACTTCTATTACCTTATTTACTTTTTGTAACGACTTGTAACCATGTGCTTCAAATGCCTTTGCAAATTCATTTGATACGGCAGTGCCATATAAATCTTTTGCAGCTTGTACGATGTGAGATTGAAGTGATTCAAAGTCTTCAGCGGAAGTTGCATAATTTTGCAATGTACGCATAACAACTTTACTTACTTTTTCATTTCCTTGCTTTTGAACAGCAACACCGTTATATGTTTTACCTTCAGCTAATTGATATAATACGTGACTGATAATACCAGAATTCACGTGTGATTCTTGATTATTACCATCGTTATAGAAATCTTGTAAATTTGTATATAATTTATGACCGCCGTCACCAATTTCCCTTGGGATATCACGAATTGTTAGGCCACCTAATGTATCGCCCATAATCCAGTTTCCTTTATCTTTCTTTACGTAATATTCGATTTGTGTACCCCAGAAATCCGCTAATCCCTCGTTTAGTGCAGATGTTTCAGCGCTTGGATATCTCACGACTTTATTTTTCGTCGTGCCACTAAATACAGCATGTCCAAATTCATGAGCTGTTACATCAAGAGCGGATGTTAGTTTTCCGTCTAAACCATCACCAAATACCATTTGGTTCCAAGCGGGATGCCAAAATGCATTTACATAGTCTTCTTTTACACCATCACTAACTTCAGTAGAATCAAAACCGTGTACACTAGCAACAACTTTTGAATCTTTATTGTCGTAACTTTTTAGATTATGTTCTTTCTTAAAGTAATCGTAAATATCACTCATGTTCTTCATAGCGCCCGCGGCTTCTTTATCTGCAAAATTAGGAGTACTACTTGAAATTAGTGTCCCTGGATAACCAGCTTGACTATATCCCCCGAGGGAATCGGCGTAGTTTGCATTATAAATATAAATACCATTTCCGCGTGATAAATCCGCTAAATAAAATTTTCCATCAGTTCCTTTGGCAATATTGAAAGAGATGTTTTCTTGAAGTGCATTTTTCCCAGTTCCTTGCTCACTTGCGGGGGATAATCTAGGTGATGTTACTTGATTTATAGTCTTATTCTCTTTGTTTTTAATGAATTTTTCTTGGAAAAGTACTTCGCCAGTTTTTAAATCAACTATAGCATTGCCGTTTATAATTTGTTCATTGTTTTCATAAGTAAATGTAATAACAGTTGCGAATGTATAATAGCCATCTTTTTTCTTATAAACAACGGTTTCGCTAGAGAATTCTGTCTCAACTGCATCACTTGGAATTTGAACTATATCGCGTAATTTAGATTTTACTTCATTTTTCGACAAAAAATTTGTTATAGTAAGATTAGGTTGTTGATTCAAATTTTGAACAACTTTACCACTAACAGTTGTGATTACTCCATTTTTATCTACTTTTACAATGAGATCTTGGCCATATACTTTATAGTTTTTATATGTTTGTGCAAGGCGAACTTCGGTTTGATTTTCTTTGGTTTCTTTATTTGTAGGTTGGAAATCTACATTTTTTTCAGTAGTGACTTGTTCTTGTTGAGCTTTCGCCCCATTTACCTCACCTTTTAAATACTTTTTAGCAATATTTTCTTTCGTATCATTTTGAGGTTGTGTTAATTTACCGATTGTTAAACCAGGCTGAGCAATTTCAACTTTGACTGCACCTTTGTCTAATTCTTGAGCATGAATAGCTTCTGTTGATAAAGGGCAAAGAAGACCGAATGTAACGAAAGCACTAGCAAGTTTTCTATAATTCATCTATAACACTCCTAATCTATTATTGTATGTGAGATGAATTGTATGAAAAATTTGCCGAATTTTATATATATTATGCATTATTTCATATCAAAAATTGTCGAATTCACATTATTGTAGTGGTATGACAACTCAAAAAATTAGATTGTTCTAATGGGATGGTGAGTAAGTATGCACGCAGAAAAATTAGGAAGTGAAATTAAGAAAATTAGGGTGATGAGAGGATTAACACAGAAACAGTTATCCGAGAACATATGTCATCAATCGGAAGTAAGTCGAATTGAATCGGGCGCGGTATACCCAAGTATGGATATATTGCAAGGTATCGCAGCAAAATTACAAGTTCCCATTATTCATTTTTATGAGGTACTCATTTATTCTGATATTGAAAGAAAAAAACAGTTTAAAGATCAAATCATTATGCTTTGTAAGCAAAAAAGATATAAAGAAATTTATAATAAAGTATGGAATGAGCTGAAAAAGGAAGAATATCATCCTGAATTCCAGCAATTTCTTCAATGGCAATATTATGTAGCTGCTTACGTATTGAAAAAAGTCGATTACGAATATTGTATTTTAGAATTAAAGAAATTGCTTAATCAACAATTGACAGGAATAGATGTATATCAGAATCTTTATATTGAAAACGCAATTGCAAACATTTATGCTGAAAATGGCTATTTGAAGAAGGGTATTGATTTATTTGAACAAATATTAAAACAATTAGAGGCATTGCATGATAATGAAGAATTTGACGTAAAGGTAAGGTATAATCATGCAAAAGCATTATACTTAGATAGTCGATATGAAGAATCACTTTATCAAGTAAATAAAGCGATTGAAATATCATGCCGAATTAATAGTATGGCATTAATTGGACAGCTATATTATCAAAGAGGTGAATGCCTAAGGAAGTTGGAGTATGAAGAGGCAGAGATTGAAGATGCATATAAGAAGGCAAGTTTCTTTTTTGATATATTAGAAATGCATGCATATAAAGAAGCGCTTGTAAATAAAATCAGCAGATAAATAACCTAAAAAGTGGATATGCATAATTGCATACAATGTGAATAAATTTTCATGATATATTAAAAGTAAAAAATGTGGGTGATGGAATATGAAGAAATTACTTATTGGTAGTTTATTAACGTTAGCAATGGCATGGGGTATTTCATTAGGTGATACAGCATTAGAGAAAAGTCAAATAATTTCTCATAATGATCAAGAGGTACAAGTAGCTGCAGATTTACCTTTTGAGTTTTAAAAAACAACCGCCTTATTTAGACGGTTGTTTTTTTATGGAGTAACATCCAAACGTCTTTACTAGAAACAGGTTTGCTAATAAAGAATCCTTGAATGTGATCACAATTTTGTTTATGTAAAAATTCCCATTCTTCTGCTGTTTCTACACCTTCTGCAATCACTTTTAAATTTAGTTCTTTTGATAGTGTAATAATGGAAGAGACAATTGCTTCTTCTAAAGGACTAGTTGTAATTCCACAAATAAACTCTCGAGCGATTTTTAATGTGTTGATTGGGTATTTTGTTAAATAAGCTAAAGAACTATAACCAGTTCCAAAGTCGTCGATTGAAATTTGAATACCGAGATTTTGAAGTTGTTCTAGTTTTGAAACTACAGATTGATTTTGATTAATTGCGATGCTTTCCGTAATTTCAATATCTAGTGCTTCTGGTTTCAGTTCTGTTTCTTCCAACACCTTTGAAATAGTTGGGATTAAATCTGCATGGTTAAATTGAACAACAGATAAATTTACACCAACTTTTAAGTGAGAAAAACCTTGATTATGCCATCTTTTTGCCTCTAAGCAGGCAGTACGTAAAATCCAATTGCCAAGTTCAATAATAAAACCAGTTTCCTCTGCTAGAGGGATAAATTGGGCCGGAGATACGATACCGAGTTTTGGATGCTTCCAACGTATTAATGCTTCAAAACCGATAATTTGTTTTGTTTTTGTGCTTACTTGTGGCTGGTATTCAAGGAAAAATTCATTTTGTTGTAATGCTTTTGAAAGTTCACCTTCTAAGAATTGAATTTCATTTTGAGCGATACTCATTTCTTTTGAGAAGAAAACAAATCTGTTTTTTCCATTTGCTTTCGCACGGTACATAGCCATATCAGCATTTTTCATTAACTCATTTACATTAGTTCCATAATCAGGGTACATCGCAATTCCGATACTTGGTGTAATAGAGAGTTCTTCGCCTTGAATGAAGAATGGTTTGTTTAAAATAGTTAAAATCTGTTCAGCTATAAAAATTGCACTTTTTTCTGAGTACATTTCTGGTAATAGAATTGTAAACTCATCTCCACCTTGGCGAGCGACGATATCTTTTGAACGCAAGCAACCGCGTAATCTTTTTGCTACTTCAATTAATAATAAATCTCCGACGTCATGACCAAGTCTATCGTTAATTTTTTTAAATCGATCTAAATCAAGGAATATGACGGCAACATCATTTGCGTTAGTTTGGGCTGTATTTAAAATGGCTTTTAAATCTTTTTCGAACTTTCGGCGATTTGGTAATCCAGTAAGTGCATCGTGAAAGGCTAAATGCTCTACTTGTTTTTGTTTTTCATATAAAGTTGTAATATCACGCGCTATCCCAAACATTCCGACCACTTCTTTGTTTATAAAAGTAGGGATAAGTGTAATATGAAGATAATAATAATAGCCTTCTTGTTCTTTTGTACGAACTTCTAACGTTTGTGGCCTACCTTCCTTTGTAATTTGTAAAGCCTTCTTTAGTAGTTCGTGGTCTTTTGAATCAATGAAGTGTACCAGAGAATAGCTTGCTACTTCACAATAATAGGCAGTAAATAAGCTTTCGCATGCCTTATTAGATTGTTGAAAAATGCCATTCATATTTAAAGAGAAAACGGCATCGGGATGATCTTCGAATAAAGACTTATAGCGTTGTTCACTTTTTGATAATGCAAATGCACCTTCTTCAACTTCGTCCTCTAGTTGTGTAGTCAACTGTTCATATGTAAGGATTAGTGCTTGATTATCTTTCCACATGTAAAGTTGCCGCAAGAATAACAAAATAAGTGATAATACGAGACCAATTAACATAAATTTATCATCCCAAGGTTGAATGATAATAAAGGAAAAAGTAATAATTATACTAAAATAAGGTAGTATAAAACGTACATAATCGAATCGATAATATTTTGCTTTCGTTTCATGTTGCATTGGTTTATCCAAGATATATAGTATGGAAGAAAGTCCAATTAATAAAATAGAAGCAGTGTGTATTAAATAATTAAATTCAGGAGAAGTTTTCATCCCAAAATTTAATTGAAACAGATGAATGTAACCGTATACGAGTATAATAGTGAAACCGATAATTAATGCGATTCTACTAGAAGAATATTGTTCTCTTCTATAAAGACTAATAACGGCGTAAATTACTAATGATTGTGCAATAAAATAGCCAATTAAAATCCAAGTTTCCTTTGTTAACATACGGAAGCTTGAAAGGTCCAAGATAAAAGTTAAAGTGAAATAAATGTTCATAATAACAATAAAGATGCTATCGAATGAAAATTGAGCAAGACCCTTAATAGAGTAAATTTTTATAAACTTTATAGCAAATCCAACAAAGAGTAAAACATATTGTATGATAAAAAAAGGTAATGCTTTATATGAGAATATAACTTGCTTATGAATAGAAAGTGAAGGAAGAAATAAAGTTATTTCCATAGCTAACCCGCATAGACAAGTACATAATAATAAAATCCAAAATAATTTATCACCATGCGTCATTTTTCTAATCGCTTTACATAAGCAATAGCAAGAAAAAAGTGCAGCGAAACAGAATAAGAAAAGAATCCCGATTTCTTTTATATTCGACTCATTTGGTATAAGGAATATCCAAAGAGCAAATATAAATATGTATATTATGACAGATTGTATATACTTTTTTTGATTAATCATATTATGACTCCGTTTCAATAAAGTTGAATCTCGGGGAGAAAATGCTAATTTAAATAATAGCATATAAAACAGAATGTTTTTTACTATAAAAATTACTTTTTTGAAAAAATGGTGCAAAGTTACAATTTACCACTGTAACATTGCACCACTTATTCTTTTAATTCCTCTTATAGCAGAAAGTTCATCTATTAATTGGAATAGTGCTAAGTCTTTTTGCTTACTTTCAATCATAATATCGAAATTATGATTGTGTTTTTTTGCAATGTGTAAGAAAGGCTTAATAAACTCTAAATCGATATATTCAGCATGAGCCCTAAATTCTTTTTCCGATCTCGGGGAGGAAATGTGAACTTTAGGAGAGATATTTGTATGTGACCAAGTTTCAAAAATTGCAGGAAGCAACTCTTCTAGTGGTTCCTCGCAAAGATTGGCCATATGATGATGATAATCAAATACAAATGGAATATTTTCTTTTTGGCAAATGGATAAAGTTTCAGCGGTTGTATAGGTTTTATCATCATTTTCAAGAGTCATTTGTTTTTTTATATGTGTAGGAAGTTTTTTTATGTTTTCATGGAAGCGCTCAATTGCCTTTTCTTTATTTCCATAGGCTCCACCTACATGAATATTAATGTAAGAAGAATCTGCAATGCCTATAGCATCCAATATTTTATAATGATAAGTCATATCCGTAATAGCGTTAGTAGTAATATGTGGTTTGTCGCTTGTAAATAGCGTAAATTGATTCGGATGAAAACTTATTCGTAAATTGTGTTCTTTAATTAAAGCCCCTATTTTATGCCAAAGTGGTGTGAATACCCCAATATAGTCAAACTCGACTTCGGGATGTGTTGCAAGTGGGACGATGGAAGACGATAGGCGATATAGTGGGATTTCATGTGCTATATTGTAATGAAGGATACGTATTGTGTGCTCTAAATTTTGCCTTATAACATGGTACAGTTTGTCTTCTCGTTCTTGCTTGCTAAGTTTCTTAAAGCTTGTAAACGTCATTGTTTTGGCAGGAGAACAGTCCCAGAGTGCCATTGCATGTGAGACATATCCAAACCGTATAATCATATTAGATACACCTCTTTTATTCATTGTCTTTCCTATAAAAAGAAAGCAAACATTGTTCCAATCCATTCCTTTCCTCTATCGATAAGAGAAGGCGGGTTTACATCGCTATAGGAAAGTACGGATGCATTCTCTAGATCTTCATGGAATTTATTTTTTACTGTTTGAATGAAATGTTTATTATATAACAGGCAGTTTATTTCATGATTAATATATAAACTTCTCATATCAAAGTTTGCCGTTCCGATATCACAAATATTATCGTCCACTATAATAATTTTTGCGTGAAAAAACCCTTGTTGAAATGCATAAATATTGCAACCAGCCTGTATTAATTTTCGGCAGTACGGGAATTTTGCTTCCCGAACGAGAGGGTGATCAGCTTTTTCTGGAACAAGAATTGTGATTTGAACCCCTCTTTCTCTTGCTTTTAATAAGGCATTCATAATTTTTTTTCCAGGAATGAAATATGGTGTACCGATACAGATTTCTTTTTTTGCCGCGTTAATTAAATGTAAAAAAGTATGCTGTAAATAAGCACCATCAGTCGGAATAAATTGATGCAGGATGGTACCTGGTTGTTGTTTTGGAAAATAAAGAGAAGCATCCAATAAATTCTGTTTCGTATCATCAAACCAATCATGCAAAAATTGCTTTTGTAAATCTTGAACCCCTTCTCCTGTAAGACGTAAATGATAGTCTCGCCATAATCCTAAGTGTTCATTATGCCCTAGATACTCTTCGCCAATATTAAATCCCCCGATATAGCCGGTTTTCCCATCAATCACTGTAATTTTTCTATGATTTCTTTGATTAGCAGAAAAGAAAGGTAGAGGAAATTTTACCTTATGACAAAATGAAAAAGATATACCATGTTTTTGCAGGGAGCGAATAGCTTCGTTTGATAAAGAATGGCTGCCAAATCGATCAAGTAAAAGTCGTACTTCAATTCCTTCCTGAGCCTTATCAATCAGCAATTTTAAAAATTCACGACTGATTTTATCATTTTTTACAATGAAGAATAAAATATGAATATGGTGCTGTGCTTGTTTTATATCAGTAAATAAAGCGTCATATAAATCTTTCCCGTATGTATAAAGGTGAAAATCACTTTGACGTAAAGGGAAAGTGCGAGAGCTTACTCGTTTTAAATGAAGAAGTCGCCCGTATGAAAGGTCAATTGTAATCCAAAGAGCAACGGATATTAACAAAAGAGATAAGTAGAGCATCAGTGAATTCCCTCCTTTGCATTCTTTTCACCTTCAGTGTGTTACAAATGATATGGGTAGTACGGCTGTTATTATAAATTTCATCAGATGATAGTATGTTGCACTGATTAAAGTTTCACTTTATAGTTTCACCGAAATAAACAGCTTTATGAAAAAATGTGTTGTTCTATAACAAAAAACTGTTGACTGAATGCTCACTCATTATATAATGGGGATAGGGGATATAATTCAGAAAATTATATATTTTTGAAGATTCAAAAAGAAAAAGGGCTTACAAAGAGAGGGGTAGCATAAAAATGAATAGCTTACTGATCATTAATTGGCTGGCTGCCATTGCTGTTATTGCTTATGCAGGATATTTGTTTGTATATCTTATACGGACGAGAATGGCCTACATACAATTAGGAAAAAAAATTGAATTTGACCGTCGTTTTAAAGAGCGTTGGGATCTCCTTAAGGTCAATGTTTTCGGTCAGAAAAAGCTGCTGAAAGATAAGAAAAGCGGCATCATTCACGTTATGTTCTTTTACGGATTTATTCTTGTCCAATTTGGAGCAATTGACTTCGTTTGGAAAGGACTCGCACCAGGATCACATCTTCCACTTGGACCACTATACCCTGCATTTACATTCTTCCAGGAAATTGTCACACTTGTTATTTTAATTGCAGTATTTTGGGCTTTTCATAGACGTTATGTAGAAAAGCTTGTTCGTTTAAAACGTAACTTCAAATCAGGTCTTGTTCTTATCTTTATCGGTGGCTTAATGATTTCTGTGCTACTTGGTAACGGTATGGGACTTATATGGCATGGCGAGGAGCTTTCATGGAGTGAACCAATCGCTTCTGCAATCGCTTACGTTTTTAGCGGGATAAATGAAACCGTAGCCATTTCAGTGTTCTATTTTTCTTGGTGGGTGCATTTACTAATTTTGTTAACGTTTTTAGTCTATGTTCCACAATCAAAACATGCGCATTTAATTGCGGGACCAGCTAATGTATTCTTCGGTCGTCTTTCAAACCCAGGGAAGCTTGAAAAGATTGATTTTGAAGATGAAACGCAAGAAACATTTGGTGTTGGTAAAATTGAAGATTTTAGACAAAATCAACTTATTGACTTATACGCTTGTGTAGAGTGTGGTCGTTGTACAAATATGTGTCCGGCAACAGGAACAGGAAAAATGTTATCGCCGATGGACTTAATTTTAAAACTTCGTGATCATTTAACTGATAAAGGAGCTGCGGTAACATCAAAAGCACCGTGGGTTCCAGTAGTTGCCTTCAATAATACACAAGGAAATCAGTTAGCGATGATGGCAGCTGGAAAAGGACAACAAGAATCAGCGGCTACAACTCTCGCTTACGATCCGAGTTTAATCGGAGATGTTATTACAGAAGAAGAGATTTGGGCATGTACAACGTGTCGTAACTGTGAAGATCAATGTCCAGTTATGAATGAGCATGTTGACAAAATTATTGATTTACGTCGATATCTCGTTTTAACAGAAGGAAAAATGGACGCGGAAGCACAACGCGCGATGACAAATATCGAGCGTCAAGGGAATCCGTGGGGTCTGAACCGTAAAGAGCGTGAAACATGGCGCCAAGGTGATGACGAAGTAACAGTTCCAACTGTAAAAGAAAAATCAAAAGCTGGGGAGGAATTCGAGTATTTATTCTGGGTTGGTTCAATGGGATCATACGACAATCGTAGTCAGAAGATTGCGATATCGTTTGCGAAGTTAATGAACGAAGCAGGCATTTCATTCGCAATTCTCGGTAATAAAGAAAAGAATTCTGGAGATACACCACGCCGCCTTGGAAATGAATTTGTATTCCAAGAGATGGCGACAAAGAATATCGAAGAATTTGAAAAGGCAGGAGTGAAGAAAATCGTTACGATTGATCCTCATGCTTATAACACATTTAAAAATGAGTATCCGGACTTTGGCTTGCAAGCAGAAGTCTATCATCATACAGAATTGTTAGCTCAGTGGGTGAAAGAAGGGCGCTTAAAGCCTGTTCACGCTATTGAAGAAACAGTTACGTACCATGATTCCTGTTATTTAGGAAGATACAACGAAGTGTACGAAGCGCCACGTGACATTTTGAAAGCGATTCCTGGAGTGAATCTTGTAGAAATGGCACGTAACCGTGAAACTGGAATGTGCTGTGGCGCAGGTGGTGGCTTAATGTGGATGGAAGAAACAACAGGTTCTCGTATTAACGTTGCTCGTACAGAACAAGCATTAGCTGTACAGCCATCCATTATCGGTACAGGTTGTCCATATTGCTTAACGATGATCAGTGATGGAACGAAAGCGAAAGAGGTAGAAGAGAAAGTTCAAACTCTTGATGTGACAGAGATTTTAGAACGATCTGTTATCGGACAGAAAAAAGAAGCGATGTAGTTTATAAGAATGTATACAACTTTAGAAAGAGGTGCAATGATTGCACCTCTTCTCAACGTAGGGATACCGAGCGAGCGCTCAGTGTTAAAAAATGAAATGGGGGAAAGAAACATGAGTAAAACAGTTATTTTAAGTGCTGCAAGAACACCAGTTGGAAAATTTGGAGGATCTTTAAAAGATGTAAAAGCGACGGAACTTGGAGGAATTGCAATTAAAGCAGCGCTTGAAAGAGCAAATGTTGCGGCTAGTGATGTTGAAGAAGTTATATTTGGAACGGTTATTCAGGGGGGACAGGGGCAAATTCCATCGCGTCAAGCTGCAAGGGCTGCTGGAATCCCTTGGGAAGTGCAGACGGAAACAGTGAATAAAGTTTGTGCATCAGGACTTCGTGCGGTTACGTTAGCGGATCAAATTATTCGTACTGGCGATCAATCACTGATTGTAGCTGGCGGTATGGAGTCGATGAGTAACAGTCCTTACATTTTACGCGGAGCAAGATGGGGATACAGAATGGGCAACAACGAAGTTATTGATTTAAACGTTGCTGACGGTTTAACATGCGCATTTTCAGGTACACACATGGGTGTTTATGGCGGAGAAGTTGCGAAGGAAGATGGAATTTCTCGCGAAGCACAAGATGAATGGGCATATCGTAGCCATCAGCGTGCGGTTTCAGCGCATAAAGAAGGACGTTTTGAAGAGGAGATCGTGCCAGTAACGATCCCGCAAAGAAAAGGCGATCCTATTGTCGTTGCAAAGGATGAGGCGCCACGTGAAGATACAACGATTGAAAAGTTAGCAAAGTTAAAACCTGTATTTGATAAGACAGCGGCAGTGACAGCTGGTAATGCGCCAGGACTAAACGATGGTGGTGCCGCACTTGTGTTAATGAGCGAAGACAGAGCGAAGCAAGAAGGAAGAAAGCCATTAGCGACAATTTTGGCGCATACAGCAATTGCAGTGGAATCTAAAGATTTCCCAAGAACGCCAGGTTATGCAATTAACGCATTGCTTGAAAAAACAGGAAAGACAATTGAAGACATCGATTTATTCGAGATTAATGAAGCATTTGCAGCGGTAGCAATTGCAAGTACAGAAATCGCAGGAATTGATCCAGAAAAATTGAATGTAAATGGCGGCGCGGTAGCGATGGGCCATCCAATTGGAGCAAGCGGAGCGCGCATTATCGTTACGCTAATCCATGCACTTAAGCAGCGCGGCGGCGGAATTGGAATTGCATCGATTTGTAGCGGTGGCGGTCAAGGGGACGCAGTGATGATTGAAGTTCACTAATTAAAGTTCGAGGGTATAAAATTTATTAACAATTAAGGGGGAAGAAAAAATGGGTGTACAAAACATTGTTGTAATTGGTGCAGGGCAAATGGGATCAGGAATTGCACAAGTATGTGCAATGGCAGGATATGACGTGAAGGTACAAGATTTAAAACAAGAGCAATTAGATAGAGGATTGGCTATCATTACGAAAAACTTAGCGCGCCAAGTAGAAAAAGGACGCATGAAGGAAGAAGAGAAGGAAGCGACATTAAATCGTCTTACAGTAACGCTTGATTTAGATTGTGTGAAAGAAGCGGATCTTATTATTGAAGCAGCTGTTGAGAAAATGGATATTAAAAAGAAAATCTTTGCGAATCTAGATGAAATTGCTCCAGAACACGCAATTTTAGCGACGAATACGTCATCTCTGCCAATTACAGAAATTGCAGCGGTAACGAAGCGTCCGGAAAAAGTAATCGGCATGCACTTTATGAATCCAGTTCCAGTTATGAAGCTTGTTGAGATTATTCGTGGTTTGGCTACAGATGATGCAGTATATGAAGCAATTGAAGATATTACGAAAAAAATTGGGAAAGTACCAGTTGAAGTAAATGATTTCCCAGGTTTTGTATCAAACCGCATTTTGCTACCGATGATTAACGAAGCAATTTATACGTTATATGAAGGTGTAGCGACGAAAGAAGCAATTGATGAGGTCATGAAGCTTGGTATGAACCATCCGATGGGGCCTTTGACACTCGCTGATTTTATCGGTTTAGATACGTGTTTATACATTATGGAAGTGTTGCATGAAGGATTAGGAGATAGTAAATATCGCCCATGTCCGTTATTACGTAAGTATGTAAATGCAGGATGGTTAGGGCGTAAAACAGGTCGTGGATTCTACGTTTACGAATAAATGCCCCTTTTGTTACAAAATAGTGGTCTTACCAAATTATTTAAAGGATATATAGCAAATGGAGGCGGAATATATGAACTTTCGTTTTAATGAAGAGCAGCAAATGATGAGGAAAATGGTTCGGGATTTTGCACAGAAGGAAATTGCTCCCTTTGTTCCTAGTATGGAACAAGGGGTGTTCCCGAAAGAGATTTTGCAAAAGATGGGTGAGCTTGGATTAATGGGTATTCCAGCGCCTGCAAAATACGGCGGGGCAGAAATGGATTTTATTTCTTATATTCTAGCCATTGAGGAAATCTCAAAGGTAAGTGCAACAGTTGGGGTAATTTTAGCTGTACATACGTCAGTTGGAATGAATCCGATTTTATATTTCGGAACAGAAGAACAGAAGAAAAAATATGTTTCTAAACTTGCAACCGGGGAATATTTAGGCGCATTTGCTTTAACAGAGCCAAATGCAGGATCAGATGCAGGGAGTTTGAAATCAAGAGCTGTCAAAAAAGGCGATCATTATATTATTAATGGATCAAAAGTGTTTATTACAAATGGTGGTGAAGCAAGTACATACATTGTATTCGCTTCTACAAATCCAGAGGCAGGAAAAAGTGGTATTTCTGCATTTATAGTAGAGAAAGATACACCTGGTTTAATCATCGGAAAAGATGAACATAAGATGGGGCTCCTTGGTTCTCGTACAGTACAACTTACTTTTGAAGATATGAAAGTACCAGCGGAGAATTTACTTGGGGAAGAAGGACAAGGATTCAAGGTGGCGATGGCGAATTTAGATGTTGGGCGAATTGGAATCGGTGCACAGGCGTTCGGAATTGCTGAAGCGGCGCTTGCATGTGCGATTGATTATGCAAAAGAACGAGAACAATTTGGGAAACCAATTGCGGCGCAGCAAGGGATTGGCTTCAAGCTTGCAGATATGGCAACAAGTGTCGAAGCGGCAAGGTTACTCGTATATAGAGCGGCGTCTCTTAGGGCACAAGGATTACCATGCGGTAAAGAAGCATCTATTGCGAAATTATTTGCTTCTAAGACAGCGGTTGAAGTCGCGATTGAGGCGGTGCAAGTATTTGGTGGTTACGGTTATACGAAAGAATATCCAGTAGAACGATTTTTCCGGGATGCGAAAATCACGCAAATATATGAAGGAACAAGTGAAATACAGAAACTTGTTATTAGCCGTGCTTTATAAAAGGGCGAGGGGGAGACGGAGATGCATTTTAAACTATCAGAAGAACATGAAATGATAAGAAAAATGGTTCGAGATTTTGCTAAAAATGAAGTAGCACCAACAGCAGCTGAGCGTGATGAGGAAGAGCGATTTGATCGAGAGTTATTTGATCAAATGGCAGAGCTTGGTTTAACCGGTATTCCATGGCCTGAAGAGTACGGCGGAATTGGAAGCGATTACTTAGCTTACGTAATTGCGATTGAAGAATTATCTCGAGTTTGTGCTTCAACAGGTGTAACACTATCTGCGCATACTTCACTTGCGGGATGGCCAATTTTTAAATTTGGGACAGAAGAACAAAAGCAAAAGTTTTTACGACCGATGGCTGAAGGGAAGAAAATTGGTGCATACGGCTTAACGGAGCCAGCATCTGGATCGGATGCTGGTGGAATGAAGACAATCGCAAAGAGAGATGGCGACCATTATATTTTAAATGGATCAAAAATTTTCATTACAAATGGCGGTATTGCTGATATTTATGTTGTTTTTGCGCTAACTGATCCTGAATCGAAGCAGCGTGGTACGAGTGCATTTATTGTAGAAAGTGATACACCGGGATTTTCAGTTGGGAAGAAGGAGAGCAAGCTAGGGATTCGCTCTTCACCAACGACTGAAATTATGTTTGAAGATTGCCGTATTCCGGTAGAGAATCTACTTGGAGAAGAGGGGCAAGGATTTAAAGTTGCGATGCAAACATTAGATGGAGGTCGTAACGGTATTGCGGCGCAAGCTGTTGGTATTGCACAAGGGGCTTTAGATGCTTCTGTAGAATATGCAAGGGAGCGCCATCAATTTGGAAAACCAATTGCGGCGCAGCAAGGGATTGGCTTTAAACTTGCGGATATGGCAACAGATGTAGAAGCGGCACGCCTTTTAACATATCAAGCGGCTTGGCTTGAATCAGAAGGGCTTCCGTATGGAAAAGAATCAGCGATGTCAAAAGTATTTGCAGGGGATACAGCGATGAAGGTGACGACTGAAGCGGTGCAAGTATTTGGTGGTTACGGTTATACGAAAGATTATCCAGTAGAGCGTTATATGCGAGATGCAAAGATTACACAAATATATGAAGGAACACAAGAGATTCAGAGGCTTGTAATTTCTCGTATGTTAACGAAGTAGGAACGAAAGCGTAGGTATTCTCCTACGCTTTTTCCTTCCAAAAAATAATAGAGAGAGGTGAAGGGAATGGTTAAACATAATGTACATGCATCGGTGAAAGATGAAAAATTAGTTGCGTTAAGACGTGAACAAATGATTAAAGGTGCGGTGCAACTGTTTAAACAAAAAGGATTTCCGCGTACAACAACGAGAGAGATTGCAAAAGCGGCTGGATTTAGTATAGGGACACTTTATGAGTACATTCGTACAAAAGATGATGTTTTGTATTTAGTTTGTGATAGTATATATGAACATGTAAAAGAACGATTAGAGGAAGTAGTGTGTACAGAAAAAGGGAGTATAGAAAGTTTAAAGGTAGCGATAAAGAATTACTTTAAAGTGATGGACGAATTACAAGAAGAAGTATTAATTATGTATCAAGAAGTACGTTTTTTACCGAAAGAATCTCTCCCATATGTATTAGAAAAAGAGTTTCAAATGGTAGGGATGTTTGAGGATATTTTAGAACAGTGTACGGAAAATGGAACATTTATATTAAATAAAAAAGAAATACAGCTTCTTGCACATAATATTTTTATACAAGGACAAATGTGGGGGTTTAGACGTTGGGCACTGCAAAAACTGTATACGCTCGAAGAATATACAGAAATGCAAATTAGGTATGTGTTGCAAGGTGCCCATATGCTTCCGAAATAAGGAACAGACAAATTATTAATTTTATTACCATATAAAAGTTTCACGTTTTTTTTGTAGCATATTTGTGCGACTTTTGTTTATAATGAATAGTATGGATTTTTTTAGGCAGACCGTTATATATAAGGTTATATTTGATGAAAGGAAGTGCCGCATAAGTGAATTTTAAGCAATATTCACCAGAAGAGCTAAAAGAATGTTCAATGATTGAAGTTGTACATAGCGTTTTAGGGGATAAAAGACAAGCAACGACATTCAACGAGTTGGTTCAAGAAATCGCTCAAGTGCTGGGACTATCTCAAGAGCAAGTTAATGCGAAACTCGCACAATTTTATACAGACTTAAACATCGATGGACGTTTCATTAATTTAGGAGAAAATCGTTGGGGACTACGCAGCTGGTACCCATATGAGCAAATTGATGAAGAAATCTTACCGCAGCCAAAACCGAAGAAGAAACGTAAAGTTGAAGAAGACGGTTTTGACGACTACATTGAAGAAGATGAAGATGACTTTGACGATGCAGACGGAAATGCAGACGAAGAAGATGATGTAGAAGATTTGGACAAGGTTCTTGAAGATGAAGACGGAGATGACGACGATCTTGATGATTTAGAAGAGGATGAAGACGACGACTTCGCTGAAGAAGAACTTGAGTATGATGAAACTGAAGAAGAAGAAGAGGAAGAACTGTAGTTCTTGACTTTTCATTATCGTCCATGTAGAATCATTTTTGGGCTCTTTAAAAAAGGACGATAATACTTTTAAAGTGTAAATATAAAAGAAAATTGCTCCCTACTTATTACTTTATGTGATGAGGGGAGCAATTTTCTTTTTTGTTTTTTGTTTAGAAAATAAAAAGAGTCTAACAATAAGATGGATACAGTGTTATCTACATACGTTGCGCTTTGCAACGGTGATTATATAACAGCAAAATAGAAGGGAGCTTTTTCATGACTAAGTATATTTTTGTAACAGGCGGTGTAGTATCGTCTTTAGGGAAAGGTATTACAGCAGCATCTCTTGGAAGACTTTTAAAAAATCGTGGTTTAAATGTAACGATTCAAAAGTTTGATCCATACATTAACGTAGACCCAGGGACTATGAGCCCATACCAACACGGTGAGGTATTCGTAACAGATGATGGCGCAGAAACTGACTTAGACCTTGGTCACTATGAGCGTTTTATCGACATTAACTTAAACAAATACAGCAACGTAACAACAGGTAAAATTTACTCTTCAGTTCTTCAAAAAGAGCGTCGCGGTGAATATTTAGGAGGAACAGTTCAAGTTATTCCTCACATTACTAACGAAATTAAAGAGCGCGTATATCGTTCTGGCCGTGAAACAAATGCGGATGTTGTTATTACAGAAATCGGTGGAACTGTTGGTGATATCGAGTCTCTACCATTCTTAGAAGCAATCCGTCAAATTAAGAGCGACATCGGTCGTGACAATGTAATGTACATTCACTGTACGTTAATCCCGTACTTAAAAGCAGCGGGTGAAATGAAAACAAAACCAACGCAACATAGCGTTAAAGAACTTCGTAGCTTAGGTATTCAACCAAACATTATCGTTGTTCGTACAGAACTTCCTGTTTCTCAAGATATGAAAGACAAGCTTGCATTATTCTGTGACATCGATACAAAAGCAGTTATCGAAGCTCGCGATGCAGATACTTTATATGCGGTTCCATTATCTCTTCAAGAACAAAACATGGACCAAATCGTTTGTGACCACTTAAAATTAGACAATCCAGCTGCAGATATGACAGAGTGGACTGCGCTAGTTAACAAAGTACGTAATCTTTCTAAGAAAACAAAAATCGCTCTTGTTGGTAAATATGTAGAACTTCAAGATGCATATATTTCTGTTGTAGAAGCACTTCGTCATGCTGGTTACTCATTCGACACAGATGTAGAAGTAAAATGGGTAAATGCTGAGCACGTAACAGCAGAAAATGTACAAGAATTAGTAGGAGACACAGATGGTATCCTTGTACCAGGTGGCTTCGGCGATCGTGGTGTAGAAGGTAAAATCGTTGCGATTCAATATGCTCGTGAAAACAAAGTTCCATTCTTAGGAATTTGCTTAGGTATGCAACTTGCATCAATCGAATTTGCACGTAACGTATTAGGTTTAGAAGGTGCTAACTCTTCTGAAATCAATCCTGATACGCCATATGCAATCATTGACTTATTACCAGAACAAAAAGATGTAGAGGACTTAGGTGGTACACTTCGTCTTGGTCTATACCCATGTAAGCTTGCTGAAGAAACAAATGCTTACAATGCTTATAATGAGCCGGTTGTATATGAGCGTCATCGTCATCGTTATGAGTTCAACAACCAGTTCCGTCCGGATATGGAAAAAGAAGGATTCGTATTCTCTGGTACAAGCCCAGACGGCCGTCTAGTTGAAATCATTGAATTAAAAGACCACCCTTGGTTCGTGGCGGCACAGTTCCACCCAGAACTTGTTTCTCGTCCAAACCGTCCACAACCATTGTTCCATGACTTCGTAAGAGCTTCTATTACGAATAAAGAGAGCAAGTAATAAAAAAAGCGCCTGAAATAAGGCGCTTTTTTTAATATTCATTTAACATTTCATCAATTGTAAATTTGATTCCGTGATAAGCAAATAAAGCTACTATTAAGCTTGGGAACCCGTAGCGATTACCTTCATCGTCTGGAATAAGACCTTTTAACAGTTTTGTATCAATATGTACGTCTGTATATTGTTCCAGTGATTCCGTACCTTCTTGAAGAGCAGAAATGCCGACAATAGAGTGTCCCTCTTCTTGTAGTTTTTTTGCAATTTCTACAACCGCTTCATCTGTTGAAAAACGGCTAATAAGAAGTACACGATCTGCAGAGGTTACTTCTGCTTCTTTACCATTTTCAAATAAGCGTTTTGCTTGCTTCATTGGTTCAGCACCGAATAGTGCTTCGGCAACAACGCCCTCCATTTCATTTGTACCATATAAATAAATGAAACCATCGCCAACTAGTGCTTGAGCAAGTAAACGAGCGCTATCTTCTATATTCATTTCCTCTTTTTGAGAAACTCTGGAGAAATAACCACTTAATTGAGTTGAAAAAATTTTTAACATAATGTTACTCCCTTCGTACGTGTTTGCCGGCTTTCATTATAGTTTATTTTTTTAGAAAGGTGAAATCGTAGGGTAGCATAACAAAATAGGAAACGGTAAAATAAGAAAGAATAGGAAGGAATTTGCCAAAGAATAGCGAAAATAAATCGTTAAGATATAAGAAGCTTTAAATCTTGTACTTACACAGAAAGGTTGGGAATTATGGAAGGTAAAATTTTAATTGTTGATGATCAATATGGGATTCGTGTGTTATTACATGAAGTGTTCCAAAAAGAAGGTTATCAGACATTCCAAGCAGCGAATGGATTTCAAGCTTTAGATATCGTGAAAAAAGATAATCCAGATTTAGTAGTGTTAGATATGAAAATTCCAGGCATGGATGGTATAGAGATTTTAAAGCATGTAAAAGAGATTGATGAGAGTATTAAAGTCATTTTAATGACTGCTTATGGAGAGCTTGATATGATCCAAGAAGCAAAAGATTTAGGAGCTTTAATGCATTTTGCTAAACCATTTGATATTGATGAAATTCGTCAAGCTGTGAGAAATGAGCTCGCTGTAGAGGCGTAAAAATGAATTTTTTATAAAAAATATGGAAAAAAGCGTTTACATGGACTATTGAGCAGGTGAATACAGTTGAGTTTTTGAGTACAAGTTGTTATCCTATTGAGTGTAGAAAAAAGTCCGGTAGGTAAATATACATAATTTACCTTATCCTGGTCATACTACCAGCGATAAGAATTTATCGGATACAAAAAACGTTTTTTAGGAGGATTCACCATGCCTTTAGTTTCTATGAAAGAAATGCTAAACAAAGCACTAGAAGGAAAATACGCAGTTGGTCAATTCAACATGAACAACTTAGAGTGGACTCAAGCTATCTTAGCTGCTGCGGAAGAAGAAAAATCTCCTGTAATCCTAGGTGTATCTGAGGGTGCAGCTCGTCATATGACTGGTTTCAAAACAGTTGTAGCTATGGTTAAAGCTTTAATCGAAGAAATGAACATCACTGTTCCTGTAGCGATTCACCTTGACCATGGTTCAAGCTTTGAAAAATGTAAAGAAGCAATCGATGCAGGTTTCACATCTGTAATGATCGACGCTTCTCACCACCCATTCGAAGAAAACGTTGAAACTACTAAAAAAGTAGTAGAATACGCACACGCTCGTAACGTATCTGTTGAAGCTGAGCTTGGGACAGTTGGCGGACAAGAAGACGACGTAATCGCTGAAGGCGTAATTTACGCTGATCCTGCAGAGTGTAAACACCTTGTTGAAGCAACAGGTATCGATTGCCTAGCTCCAGCTTTAGGTTCTGTACACGGTCCTTACAAAGGTGAGCCTAACTTAGGATTCGCTGAAATGGAACAAGTTCGTGACTTCACTGGCGTACCTTTAGTATTACACGGTGGTACTGGTATCCCAACTGCTGATATCGTAAAAGCTATCTCTTTAGGTACTTCAAAAATCAACGTAAACACTGAGAACCAAATCGAGTTTACAAAAGCTGTTCGTGAAGTATTAAACAAAGACCAAGAAGTTTACGATCCTCGTAAATTTATTGGACCTGGCCGCGACGCTATTAAAGCAACTGTTGCTGGTAAAATGCGTGAGTTCGGTTCTAACGGTAAAGCGTAAGAATAAAATTCCGTTTTGGAAACCGTCTAGTCTTTTAGACGGTTTCCTTTCGTTGTATAATGAAAGCGTGAACAAGTCGAAAGATTTTATCATTTTTGGTTTTTAAATAGAAAATAATGTGCATAGTCCTATTAATAAATGTGATAACGTATCTAAATTGATAAAGTGAATTCGATGAATAGTTGATCTTTATCTATTCGTGCTACAGGAGAAATGAAGATAATGGTTTCCTATTTATTGAGTTTTGGGATGGAAAGAGTAATTGAGATTCTTAAGGGGAGCTTTCTATAAAAAGATAGAAAGTAAATACATTCACAAGAAGGGAGCTCAATATGGAAAAATTGCTAATTGAAGGCGGAAGAGCTTTAAATGGAACAATTCGAGTAAGCGGTGCAAAGAACAGTGCTGTTGCATTAATTCCAGCGACAATTTTAGCAGATACTCCAGTAACTATTGGTGGTGTCCCTAATATTTCGGACGTGAAAATGTTAGGCGACTTACTAGAGGAAATTGGAGGGAAAGTAACTTATGGACAGGAGGAAGAGATGGTAGTCGATCCTTCTAACATGGTTGCAATGCCTTTGCCAAATGGAAAAGTGAAAAAATTGCGCGCTTCTTATTATTTAATGGGTGCGATGCTTGGCCGTTTTAAAAAAGCTGTTATTGGGCTTCCGGGTGGATGTCACTTAGGACCGAGGCCGATTGATCAGCATATTAAAGGGTTTGAAGCGCTAGGTGCACATGTTACAAATGAACAAGGTGCCATCTATTTAAGAGCAGATGAACTACATGGAGCACGTATTTATTTAGATGTTGTTAGTGTGGGGGCTACGATTAATATTATGCTAGCAGCTGTACGAGCAAAAGGTAGAACTGTTATTGAAAATGCAGCGAAAGAGCCCGAGATTATTGATGTAGCTACATTGTTAACAAGCATGGGAGCACGTATTAAAGGTGCTGGTACAGATGTAATCCGAATAGATGGTGTGGACTCTTTACATGGTTGTCACCATACTATCATCCCAGATCGTATTGAAGCTGGTACGTATATGATTCTAGGAGCTGCATCAGGAGGAGAAGTAACGGTTGATAACGTTATTCCTCAGCATTTAGAATCAGTTACTGCTAAGCTAAGAGAAGCTGGTGTTCAAGTTGAAACGAATGATGATCAAATTACAGTGAACGGTAATAGAAAGTTAAAAGTAGTTGATATCAAAACGCTTGTATATCCAGGTTTTCCAACAGATTTACAACAGCCGTTTACGACGCTTTTAACAAAGGCGCACGGGACGGGAGTTGTAACAGATACAATTTACGGTGCCCGTTTCAAACACATTGATGAATTACGTCGTATGAATGCTCAAATTAAAGTAGAAGGTCGTTCGGCAATTGTAACTGGTCCTGTGTTACTGCAAGGTGCAAAAGTGAAGGCGAGTGATTTACGAGCGGGAGCAGCACTTGTTATTGCAGGGTTAATGGCAGATGGAATTACAGAAGTAACAGGACTTGAGCATATTGATCGAGGTTATGAGAATATAGTGGACAAGCTTAAAGGGCTTGGAGCAAACATTTGGCGAGAACAAATGACAAAACAAGAAATTGAAGAGATGAAGAACGCATAAGTGATACTTCCGTAAGGGGGAAGCGAAGCATCACTACTTGCGGAAGTACACTTTATAGAAAAACACGGTTCACAAAATACGGCAGAAATATAAAGACTTAAAGGAGAGGGATTATTGTGGAAAGAAGTTTATCTATGGAGTTAGTACGTGTAACAGAGGCTGCAGCATTATCATCAGCGCGTTGGATGGGGCGCGGGAAAAAAGATGAAGCAGACGGTGCAGCAACATCAGCTATGCGTGATGTATTTGATACAATTCCGATGAAAGGTACAGTTGTAATTGGTGAAGGTGAGATGGATGAAGCGCCAATGCTATATATCGGAGAGAAATTAGGTACAGGATATGGACCACGTGTAGACGTTGCGGTTGATCCTTTAGAAGGGACAAATATCGTAGCAGCTGGTGGCTGGAATGCTCTTGCTGTTATTGCAATTGCAGACCACGGTAATTTGTTACATGCTCCTGACATGTACATGGATAAAATCGCGGTTGGCCCAGAAGCAGTTGGGGCAGTCGACATTGATGCGCCTATTATTGATAACTTACGTGCAGTTGCGAAAGCGAAAAATAAAGACATTGAAGATGTTGTAGCAACAGTTTTAAACCGTCCACGTCACCAAGCAATTATCGAAGAAATTCGTAAGGCTGGTGCTCGTATTAAATTAATTAATGATGGAGATGTAGCTGGAGCAATTAATACAGCGTTTGATCGTACAGGTGTAGATATTCTATTTGGATCTGGTGGAGCACCTGAAGGTGTATTGGCAGCAGTTGCTTTAAAATGTTTAGGTGGAGAAATTCACGGAAAACTATTGCCACAAAACGAAGCTGAATTAGCACGTTGTAAAAAAATGGGCATAGAAGACATTAATCGTATCCTTCGTATGGAGGACTTAGTAAAAGGTGACGATGCAATCTTTGCAGCAACAGGTGTAACAGATGGTGAACTATTACGTGGTGTTCAATTTAAAGGTAGCGTAGGAACAACGCAATCTCTTGTTATGCGTGCAAAATCAGGCACAGTTCGTTTCGTAGATGGTCGTCATAGCTTAAATAAAAAACCGAACTTGGTTATTAAGTAAAAGGTGGAAGCGGCTCGTTCAGAATCGCAGGACATTGGAACTCTCGACCTTGAAGCGCTCTTTGCTTCGAGTGAGAGAGTGAAATGACCGGAGATTCTAGCCGCTGGAACTGGATTTAAGTAAAAAGCGTAAGCAGCTTGTTCAGAATGGGAGGGGGATGGAGCTTCTGACGTAGAGGCGCTTTTTGCCTCGCAGAAAGAAGTGAAGCCACCGACCATTCTAGCTGCTGAAGCTGGATTAAGTAAAAAGCGTAAGCGGCTCGTTCAGAAAGGTTAAAATGGTCGATCTTTTTAACTATCGGAGCCGGAACTAAATTAAATAAGAAGCGAAGACAAATTTTCTTGTCTTCGCTTCTTGTATTTGTGTTCCAACGTATTGATTAAAACTAGATAAAAGGGTTACAATAGTGAATATTACCCTACTTGAACTTATTGCCTTTCATTATTAATTATTTGCCTTCCGTATTTTTTCCCTTTACCCATGAAAAAAGAGAATAACGTTAAAGTGTGGTGTCTGAATGAATTTGTCAATTGCAGCATTAGAAAACATGAAATTAAAAGAGTTATACGAGCTTGCGAAAGAATTTAAGATTTCGTATTATAGCAAGTTAACGAAAAAAGAGTTAATCTTTTCTATTTTGAAAGCTCGAGCAGAAAAAGAAGGTTTCTTTTTCATGGAAGGCGTATTAGAAATTATTCAATCAGAAGGATTTGGATTCCTACGTCCTATCAACTATTCTCCAAGCTCAGAAGATATTTATATCTCAGCTTCGCAAATTCGTCGTTTCGATTTACGTAATGGAGACAAAGTTTCTGGTAAAGTACGACCTCCGAAAGAAAATGAACGCTATTTTGGGTTATTACAAGTTGAAGCTGTAAACGGAGATGATCCAGATTCAGCAAAAGAGCGTGTGCATTTCCCTGCATTAACACCATTATACCCAGATCGCCAAATGAAATTGGAAACGGAACCGAAAAAGTTACCGACACGTATCATGGATTTAATCGCACCAGTTGGATTTGGACAACGTGGTTTAATTGTTGCGCCTCCAAAGGCTGGTAAAACAAGTCTATTAAAAGAAATTGCACACAGTGTTACAACAAATCATCCAGAAGCAGAATTAATTGTGCTTTTAATTGATGAGCGTCCAGAGGAAGTAACAGACATTGAACGTTCTGTTAAGGGCGACGTTGTAAGTTCTACTTTTGATGAAGTACCAGAAAATCATATTAAAGTAGCTGAACTTGTGTTAGAACGTGCAATGCGTCTTGTAGAGCACAAAAAAGATGTTATCATTTTAATGGATAGTATTACCCGTTTAGCGCGAGCTTACAACCTCGTTATTCCGCCAAGTGGTAGAACATTATCGGGTGGTATCGACCCAGCGGCTTTCCATAGACCGAAGCGTTTCTTTGGAGCTGCACGTAATATTGAAGAAGGCGGTAGCTTAACGATTTTAGCAACAGCCCTTGTTGATACAGGATCTCGTATGGACGATGTTATTTACGAGGAATTTAAAGGAACTGGAAATATGGAACTTCACTTAGATCGTTCGTTAGCTGAACGTCGTATCTTCCCAGCGATTGATATTCGTCGTTCTGGTACACGTAAAGAAGATCTATTAATTCCAAAAGAGCATTTAGACAAGTTATGGGGCATTCGTAAAACAATGCGTGATACACCAGACTTTGTTGAAAGTTTCTTACGTAAGCTTCGTCAAACGAAGACAAACGAAGAATTTTTACAAAACATTGTTGCAGACTCGAAAAGATATGTAACAACTAAGTAAAGGGAAAAGATTGGGACTCGCTTATTTTATAGTAAGCGAGTTTTTTATGCCTTTTAGGTGATATTAAAGAGAGAAATAAGTGGGAGAACCTTAGCTGGTCAGAGCAGAACGAACCGCCTCCACTTTAAGGTGATATCTAGCTCCAGCGGCTAGAATGGTAGGTGGCTTCGCGTCTTCCATGAGGCAAAAAGCGCCTCAAGTGAGAGGGTGTGAAGTGTCCTGGATTTTTAAGTGATATCCAGTTCCGGTGGCTAGCTCTTCACATCTAAGAACCTTCCGCCCGAAAGGTAAAAAGCACCTTTAGGGCGAAAGAACCTTAGCTGGTCGGAGCTGAGCGAGCCCCCGCCACTTTTAAGGTGATATCCAGCTCCAGCGGCTAGAATGGTAGGTGGCTTCGCGTCTTCCTACGGGGTAAAAAGCACCTCTACGTCAGAAGCTCCATCCCCCTCCCATTCTGAACGAGCCGCTTCTGCTTTTAAATTGTATCTAGTTCCGACGGCTAGCTCTTCGTGTCTAAGAACCTCCCGCCCGAAAGGTAAAAAGCACCTATTGTGCGAGAGAACCTTAGCCAGTCAGAGCTAAACGAGCCGTCTACACTTTTAATTTCAAAAGACAAAAACAGGTAGTTGCAAAATGAAGTTAGCCTTGTTATAATTTCATCATATGTGTTTCATCAATATAGTTGTGTATGCAGCTGAAGATGAAAAACTCTGTTTCGAAAATGATTCAGGGCGGAAGGAGATGAAAAGAATGAAAGCAGGAATTCACCCAGATTACAAGAAAGTTGTATTCATGGACACAAACACAGGCTTCAAATTCTTAAGCGGGTCTACTAAAGGCTCTAGCGAAACTGTTGAGTGGGAAGATGGTAACACTTATCCATTACTAAAAGTTGAGATCAGTTCTGATTCTCACCCATTCTACACTGGACGTCAGAAGTTTGCTACTGCAGACGGACGCGTTGATCGCTTCAATAAGAAATACGGTATCAAGTAATAAAAACATAAAACAGGCAAGTGTATGTATTCGCTTGTCTGTTTTTTTTGTGAAAATATTATACCTTTACCCTACTTTTAACTAAAAAGTAGATGAAAGGAGAGCTTCATGTACTTAATAAATCAAAATGGCTGGATTGAAGTGATTTGCGGTAGTATGTTTTCTGGTAAATCAGAAGAGTTAATCCGCCGTGTGCGCCGTACGCAATTTGCGAAACAACATGCAATTGTATTTAAACCATGTATTGATAATCGCTATAGTGAAGAAGACGTTGTATCACATAACGGATTAAAGGTAAAAGCAGTTCCTGTTTCAGCTTCAAAAGATATATTTGAACATATCACTGAAGATATGGATGTAATTGCAATCGATGAGGTACAATTCTTTGATGGGGACATTGTGGAAGTGGTGCAAGTATTGGCAAATCGTGGCTATCGTGTCATTGTAGCTGGTTTAGACCAAGATTTCCGTGGTCTACCATTTGGACAAGTTCCTCAGCTGATGGCGATTGCTGAACATGTAACAAAGCTACAAGCAGTATGTTCTGCATGTGGATCTCCGGCAAGTCGTACACAACGATTAATTGATGGAGAACCAGCGGCATTTGATGATCCGATTATTTTAGTTGGGGCTTCAGAATCGTATGAGCCACGCTGTCGTCATTGTCATGCAGTTCCTACAAACAAAGATAAGTAAAACTCGCTGCGCAAGGCGGGTTTTTTTCAGAATAGAGAGTGTGGTTGGTGTGAGCCGCTTACGCTTTTAAATATAATTTGCGTTTTTTTGAGTAAGTACCATATACTATTTGTATTAGATACTAGGATGTAGAGGTGAATGATGTGTTAGATCGTTTGCAAGCTGTAGAAAATCGTTATGAGAAGTTAAATGAATTGTTAAGTGACCCAGAGGTTATTAGCGATACAAATAAACTTCGTGAATATTCAAAGGAACAGTCTGATATACAGGAAACGGTAGAGGTGTATCGTGAGTATAAGGATGTTCGTGAGCAATTAAAAGATGCGAAAGCAATGTTAGAAGAGAAGTTAGACGCAGAAATGCGTGACATGGTAAAAGAAGAGGTTTCTGAGTTAGAATCACAAGAAAAAACGTTATCAGAACGTCTGAAAATTTTACTAGTTCCAAAGGACCCTAATGATGATAAGAACGTTATCGTTGAGGTTCGTGGGGCTGCTGGTGGCGACGAGGCCGCTTTATTTGCTGGTGACTTATACCGTATGTATAGCCGTTACGCTGAGGTACAGGGCTGGAAAACGGAGATTATCGAGGCTAGCTATACAGAGTTAGGTGGATATAAAGAGATTATCTTTATGATTAACGGTAAAGGTGCTTTCGCGAAGCTGAAATTCGAGAATGGTGCTCACCGTGTACAACGTGTTCCTGAAACGGAATCTGGTGGACGTATTCATACATCTACAGCAACTGTAGCTGTATTACCAGAGGCAGAGGAAGTAGAAATCGACATTCACGAGAAAGATGTTCGTGTTGATACATTCGCTTCTAGTGGTCCTGGTGGACAAAGTGTTAATACAACGATGTCAGCGGTACGTTTAACGCATTTACCGACTGGTGTAGTTGTATCTTGTCAGGATGAGAAATCACAAATTAAGAATAAAGAAAAAGCGATGAAAGTATTACGCGCACGTGTTTATGATAAGTTTAGACAAGAAGCACAAGCTGAATATGATCAAAACCGTAAACAAGCTGTTGGTACGGGTGATCGTTCAGAGCGTATTCGTACGTATAACTTCCCGCAAAACCGTGTTACAGACCATCGAATCGGTTTAACGATTCAAAAGCTAGATCAAATCTTACAAGGTAAGTTAGATGATTTCATCAATGCCTTAGTGATGGAAGATCAGGCTCAAAGGATGGAGGCAGCTGAGTAATGCGTGTCTATGAAGCCCTGAAATGGGCTTCTTCTTTTTTACAGGAAAATGGACGAGATGAAAATGCGGGAGAAATTGTCCTTTGTCATGTATTAAAGATGAACAGAACAGGATTACTTATGAATATGCGTGAAGAAATAAATGAGGAACAAGAGGCAAGCTTTACGGAGTTTATCCACAAGCATGTAGAAGGTATTCCTATTCAATATATGATTGGTTATGAAATGTTTTATGGCCGGTCGTTCTTTGTGAATGAAGAAGTATTAATACCAAGACCGGAAACAGAAGAGCTTATAGTAGGAGTATTAGAAAGAATTGAGCGCCATTTTGGCGACAAGGAACTACATGTAGCAGATATAGGCACAGGTAGTGGAGCGATTTCTATTACGCTTGCTTTAGAAAATAAAAATCTCCACGTGTATACAGTAGATATTGCACAAGAGTCGATTGAAGTTGCAAAAGAAAATGCAAAAGCTTTAGGTGCAGAAGTAACGTTCTATCACGGTGATTTATTGTCACCATTTCATAAAACGGGTCAAAAGCTAGATGTTGTTGTTTCAAATCCTCCATATATACCGGAAGAGGATTGGCGTGGTCTTTCTCCTGTTGTGAAAGAGCATGAACCGAAGAGAGCGCTTGTTGGTGGAGAAGACGGATTAGATTTTTATCGCCGTTTTATGGAAGAATTGCCGAATGTGTTGCAGGAGAAAGCAATTGTAGCGTTTGAAATTGGAGTAGGACAAGGTGAGGATGTAAAAAGATTGTTACAACAAGCTTTTCCACATGCCAATGTTGAGGTTGTTTTCGATATTAACGGAAAAGACCGTATGGTATTTGCAGAGATGGAGTAAGGTTCACACCTTACTCCATTTTTTTGTGGGAAAATTCATATAGATTTTGAATTTAATAGTTTAGAAATATGAAAGTCTGTCCACACTGTTTGTAGAGGGGACGGTGGAGGAAATGAAAAAACAAGTTATTGCTTATCTTCTTATATTATTAATTGGTGCACAGTTACTTGTGCAGTTTGGATATATGAAAGCTGATGCAAAAGGGCCTTCAGTTATTCCGAAAGAGGCCGTTCGATTACGAATTTTAGCAAATAGTGATTCAGATAAAGACCAGGCATTAAAGCGTAAAGTGCGTGATGAAGTAAAAGCACAAATTGATGGATGGGTAGCGGATTTAACTTCATTTGAAGAGGCGCGCAAAGTAATTCAAAGTCATATTCCAGAAATCGAGAAAACGGTGGAAAATACGTTAAAAAGAGAAGGAAGTAAAGAATCATTTCAAGTGAAATTTAGTAAGAATGTAAAGTTTCCTACAAAGGTATATGGGAATTTTATTTATCCAGCAGGAGAATATGAAGCGGTATTGATTACAATTGGAGAAGGTGAAGGGGCGAACTGGTGGTGTGTATTATTTCCACCAATGTGTTTCTTAGATTTTTCGAGTGGGACAGCTGTAAGAAAAGAAGAGCACGTTGTGAAGGCGGAATCTCCTGAAGAGGAGCAGGTGAAACAACTAGATGAGGAAGTAGTAAATACAGAAGAGAAGAAAGTGGATAAGGTAAAAGAAACGAAAGTTGTAAAACAGGAAGTAGTAAAAAAAGTAACATCTTCTGAAAAGAAAGTAGTAAAAAATGAAACAAAAGTCGAAGAGCAGCCTGTAAGTAAAGAAGAAACAAAAACTGTGGAAAAAGTGGAGAAACCTGTGGAGAAAAAACAAGAAAAGCAAAATGAGTATGTAAAAGTAGAAGAGGAAGAAGAAAAGCCAGAAGTTAAATTGTTTATTGTAGAAGCTTTTACATCTTTATTCTCTAAATAGTACTATTAATAAATCCCTCCTCATATATAAAAATGAGGAGGGATTTATTATGAAGAAAGTGTATTTTGCTACGAAGGCAGATGTGGAAAGATTACATTCTTTTTTCGGACAAGCTAATAAAAAAGATGATAAAATAAATGAGTTGTACGCACAATTTATGATTTTGGAAGAGGCGGAAGAAATACGAGCTGTAATTGGTTATGAACAAAGTGGGGAAGATGTACTTATTCGTTCTTGTTTATTCACACCTCATGTGGATAAACAGACTTTCTTATATTTTTTTGAAATGTTTTTGCAGTATATGAAAGAAAAAAGTGTTCAACAATTGTACTTACTAACAAACCATCCACAATCTGTACCAATCTTTCAGTTCTTTGACTTTTTTACTATAGAAAAGGATGAGGTTCCAGAGGGAATTCAACAGTTAGAACATTTTTGTAAAAATATAAAAGAGCAGAATGCAATAATACTAAATTGTCAGCTATTCACAAAGTTATCCACGGATTAATTAGGTTTATCCACATTTTGTGGATAAACCTTGTTTGTCTTTTGGATAAATCTCATAGTAAACTAAAAATAGACAAGTATTTAAGGGTAGAAAAGGACGTGGAAAAAAATGCATACAAATATGTGGGTTGTGGATAATGTTGTGGAAAGAAAAAAATATTATCCACAGTTACAAGAAGCAGCAAAATTATTAAGAGAAAATGAGGCGGTTGCTTTCCCTACGGAAACAGTATATGGGTTAGGTGCAAACGCGATGGATGATGAAGCAATCGCAAAAATTTTCGAAGCGAAAGGAAGACCGAGTGATAATCCACTCATTGTCCACATAGGTACAAAATCTCAGTTAGATGGCATTGTGAAAGAAATTCCACCAGTTGCAGAGAAGTTAATGGCGCATTTTTGGCCAGGGCCATTAACAATTATTTTGCCGAGAAAAGAAGGGATTTCAGAGAAGGTGACCGCAGGACTTAATACGGTTGGAGTAAGAATGCCTGATCATCCAATTGCACTTGCTCTTATTGAAGAGGCGAATGTACCTGTTGCGGCACCAAGTGCGAATCGTTCAGGGCGTCCAAGTCCAACACTAGCTTCTCACGTATATGAAGATTTGAACGGGAAGATCGCAGGTATTGTTGATGGTGGTGCAACTGGAGTAGGCGTTGAATCAACTGTAATTGATTGTACAAGCACGGTTCCAACAATATTACGTCCAGGTGGGATTACGAAAGAACAATTAGAAGCAGTGATAGGTACCGTTTCTTTAGATCCAGCTTTAAAGGATGAGAAGGAAAAACCGAAATCACCTGGAATGAAATACACACATTATGCGCCGAAAGCACCACTTAGTATTGTTGAGGGCTCACGTGAGTTTATTCAGCATCTTGTAGATGAGAAAAAGGAAGAAGGATTTAAAGTAGGCGTATTAACGACGGAAGAGTATCAGCATGTATATAGCGCAGATGTTATATTATCTTGTGGTGTTCGAAGTGACTTAGCTAGCGTTGCGACTAAATTATATGATGTACTTAGAACATTTGATGCAAGTGAAGTGGATGTTATTTTTAGTGAGTCGTTCCCTAATGAAGGAATAGGAAATGCTATTATGAATCGTTTAACAAAAGCGGCAGGACATCATATTATTATTGAATGATAAGGTACGATTAGCAAACAGAATATTTCTCCTTGGATAAGCATATTGTGAAGTAGCACGTCCAAGGAGGGGCATGAATGACGTTTGAACAGCTAATACCTTTAATAATTATGGCATTCGCCTTAGGGATGGATGCGTTCTCGGTGAGTCTTGGTATGGGGATGATGCCCCTAAAGTTAAGACAAATCCTGTATATTGGTATGACGATAGGGATATTTCATATTATTATGCCGTTTATAGGAATGGTACTAGGTCGTTTTTTATCAGAGAAGTATGGAGAGATTGCACATTTTGCGGGTGCTATTTTATTAATCGGACTAGGTTTTTATATCGTATATTCGACCATTTTACAAAATGAAGAGACTAGAACTGCCCCTATTGGAATTAGCTTATTCGTATTTGCATTTGGCGTTAGTATAGATAGTTTCTCAGTAGGGCTTAGTCTTGGTATTTATGGGGCACAAACAATCATTACAATATTACTTTTTGGATTTGTTAGCATGTTATTAGCGTGGATTGGTTTATTAATTGGTAGACATGCGAAAGATATGCTCGGTACATATGGCGAGATAGTAGGTGGCATCATTTTGGTTGGATTTGGATTGTATATCCTTTTTCCTATATAATTTTATGTAGGAGGGAATTATGAACAATCTATTGGAATGGTAGGTTAAGTTTTTAACCTTCTTTCCTCGATGGCTAAGAATACTTATAATTTGGGGTATTATTTTGCAAATTTCGATGTTAGGTTGGATTAAGTTAATTCGTGAATGGTGAGACGGTTCCTTTCTGTGAATATTTTGTTGGTACTATATTTATTGCACTAAAAATTACAGATATAGAAAGGATGAGATGAATGACGAGATTGAAGCAAGTTTTCGGTATTATTATTAGTTTTTTTGTTTTTTGGTTTAGTATGCTCGGTGTACAAATGTTTGCTGAGTTTTTAGATATTGAGTCATTGAAATTTGTTGCAGGAAAGACTGAGGCGGCGCGTGCCTTTTACTCTCCGTACCCGTTTTTAATTGTTTTTCTTATTACACTGCTTTCCCTATACTTCTTCGTAATGAAGCTAGGGAAACCGAAAAAAGAAAAACTGCCTACTTTAGAGGAAAAGAAGGAAGAATTACAATGATAAAAATCCCCTGCTAAAAAGCAGGGGATTTTTATGTTTGAGTGATGGCAGGAATCGATTCTGAGCGAGCCGCTTTCGCTTTTAGATATTATCCAGTTCCAGTGGCCAGCTCTTCGCATCTAAGAACCTCCCGCACGAAAGGTAAAAAGCACCTTTTGTGCGAGAGAACCTTAGCTGGTCAGAGCTAAACGGGCCACTTCCACCTTTAAACTGGCCTAACTAATTCAAATTGTTCTCCTAATTTTGCATAGTTGTGTCCTGCTAGGCGGCTTATTGGTTTGAGTCCTTCTGCGTGAATGCGCCCTTTTTCATATAGATGTTCGGCAACGTGGAAACGAACGACGCGTCCAATTAGTAGATCACAAGCTGGTGAGTCTTCTGTTCCACCAAGTGGAATTGCACGTTCTAATACGCATTCCATTCGAATATTTGCTTCTTTTACACCTGGAACGGAGATGACTTCACTTTCAATTGGTGTTAGTTTTGCTAGTTCAATTTCACTTTCATTTGGCGGGAGATTAGCTGCTGTTTCATTAATTGCTGCTACATATGATTCGTCAGAAATATGTACGACAAATTCACCTTTTTCAATTGCGTTTCGGGAAGTGTCCTTTCTTTCTCCGGCTTTTCGTTGTACAGATACTGAGATAAGTGGTGGATTAGCAGCGACAATATTAAAATAACTATATGGTGCGCCGTTTAATACACCGTCTTTTGTTAAAGAAGTAACGAATGCGACAGGGCGAGGGATGATACTTCCAGTAAGTAATTTGTAATTATCTTTTTCAGTTTGTTCATTTGGATTAATGGATAACATGCTTGTAATCCCCTTTCTAAATATGAATACTTATTGTTTGTTTACAAGATAACGATGAGAAAATCCTGCTGGAAATAATATTTTGTTTCATAAAAAGAACTTACTTCAATTGTAATGAAGTAAGTTCTTTTTCAAGAATCTCAAATCTGAGATAAAAATTAAAGTAAAACGTATGCGCCAGGTCCGATTAAAGCTACACCAACAGCAACAGCGATTAACATTAAGTTATATTCATATCCATTTTGTGTTACCCAGTAACCATTTTTTCCGTGAACAGTGAAGATAGCCATTAACATTGTTCCAACGATAAATAATGAACCAACTACAATGAAAATACCTGATGCGAATAAGAAACCACCTAGTAATTCAGTTGCGCCAGCCATAAATGCCATAAATACACCAGGGCGTAAACCGATTGACTCCATCCAGCCACCTGTTCCTTTTAAACCGTAACCGCCGAACCAACCAAATAATTTTTGAGCGCCATGACCCATGAATGTAATTCCTATAATAAGACGAATAATAAGTAGACCGAAATCCATCATTTTTAAAAACCTCCTAAAAGTTATTAACTTACCTTACGTAAGTAATAATAAAATAGTTACTTACTTTAGTCAAGTGGATTTTGAAAAAAGTTTGAATTAAATTTTACAAATTAACAACAAAAAATAAAATGTAGTAAAGACCTCTAGACAAGTTGGGCAAAAAAAGAGAAAATATAAATAGAAGTTAACTTCTTATTGTTATTCAGACAATCAGAATTGACTGGAATTTTGTGAAGCGCTACAATAAGAGTCTATTAGTAATGACGTAATTTATTTCGAAAGCGTTTTTACAGTATAATATTCGAAGTATGAAGTCTTACATGTATCCCGAGCTTTACTAGGGATTGCCCTATAAACTTTTAGGTAAATTATAAGGAGGACTATCCTATGTTTAAAAAATTATTCGGTCTTGGTTCAAAAACAAATGAAGAAACAATCGTAGCTCCATTAACTGGAGCAGTGAAAAATATTGAAGAAGTACCAGATCCAGTATTCGCTGGTCGTATGATGGGTGACGGTGTTGCAATCGATCCTACTGAAGGTGTAGTTGTATCTCCAGTTGATGGTGAAATCGTACAATTATTCCACACAAAACATGCTATCGGAATTAAAGCGAAAAATGGCACAGAAATTTTAATCCACGTTGGGTTAGAAACTGTAAAAATGGAAGGCGAAGGTTTCGAAGCTCACGTTTCTGAAGGCCAAGCTGTAAAAGCTGGAGATAAATTAATCTCATTCGACTTAGAATTAATCCGTGAAAAAGCGAAAAGCACAATTACTCCAATCGTTATTACAAACACAGATGCAGCTGAGTCTATTAAGACAACTGTAGGCGTAACAGCTACAAAAGGTTCAACAGAAGTAATGAAAGTTACAATGAAATAATTGCTGTATAAGAGGAATCCGTTTCGTATGAAATGGATTCCTTATTTTTGTTGCATATTCAGTAGGTATGTTAAAATACTCTGGGCACTTGGAAATAGGGTTTCACATATATGTGGATAAGGCGCATTTTTCTTAGAAAAAATATAAGAGAAATGCGCCTTTTGTATATTCACATTTCTTTTGTTCTATTCTAATGTAAGTTATGATGAGTGGTAAGAAATCGAATATAGGGGTGGGTTTGGATGAAACGAGTATTATTTGTTTGTACTGGCAATACATGTCGTAGTCCAATGGCTGAGGCGTTGCTTCGTCATCACGGAGGAGATAGGTTTGAAGTACAATCTGCCGGTGTTTTCGCCTATCCTGGGAGCGATGCATCGGTACATGCGAAGGAAGCTTTAGCTGAAAAAGGGATTTCAATTGACCATACCGCGCAGCAAGTAAACGAAACTTTGCTTGATTGGGCTGATATTGTCGTAACGATGACAGAAAATCATAAACAAATTGTACTTGGGCATTATCCGAGTGTTGAAAAGAAATTGAATACGTTATATGGATTAACTGAAGGTATAGGCAAGGACATTTCAGATCCATTTGGAGGCTCGCTTTCTATTTATAAAGAAACGTTAGATGAGATGGAAAAACTTGTACAAACTTTACTGAAAAAACATTCGGTAGGTTGATGTTTCGTGTATAATACGATATTGGAGATCACTTCGTCCTATTGAGGTAGCGAGTGTGAAATGAAGATAATTGATTGAAACTTTGGAGGGGTAAAAATGAAAGTAGTAATAGCATCTGATCACGGCGGTATGAATATCCGCAAAGAACTTGTAAATTTATTAGAAGAGTTAAATATTGAATATGTTGATTTAGGTTGTGAATGTGAAGCTGGTTCTGTTGATTACCCTGACTTTGCGTTTCCAGCAGCTGAAATGGTAGCGAATGGTGAAGTGGATCGTGGTATTTTAGTTTGTGGGACAGGCATTGGTATGTCAATCGCAGCAAACAAAGTAAATGGTATCCGTTGTGCGTTAGTTCATGATACTTTCAGCGCGAAAGCAACGAGAGAGCATAATGACACTAACATGCTAGCAATGGGCGAGCGTGTAATTGGTGCTGGTCTAGCGCGTGATATCGCGAAAATCTGGTTAACAACTGACTATGAAGGTGGTCGTCACGAAAACCGCGTAGGAAAAATTAAAACATACGAAACAAAGTAATACATTCTAACTATCAGTAGTGTGAAATATAATTTGGTGAACCAACCTGTGAAAGGAAGAGGCGTAATGACAGAAATCGTAAAGGTAAGAGAACAGCTACAAATGTCGCTTTCTGATTTCCAAGAACAAGCTTCATTACAAAGCGGTCAAATTTTTGTAGTGGGTTGTAGCACGAGTGAAGTGCTAGGCGAAAGAATTGGAACATCAGGAACGATGGAAGTAGCAGAGGCGATTTTTTCTGAGTTAAAACAATTTCAAGAGCAAACAGGTATTGAATTAGCGTTTCAATGTTGTGAGCATTTAAACCGTGCTTTAGTGGTTGAGAGAGAAGTAGCGATAAAATATCAATTTGAAATTGTAACAGTTACGCCTGTTAGATCAGCAGGTGGTGCATTGGGGACATATGCGTATCACAATTTGAAAGATCCGGTAGTAGTTGAGTTTATTAAAGCAGATGCAGGAATGGATATTGGTGATACGTTTATTGGTATGCATTTAAAACATGTAGCTGTTCCGGTTCGTACAAGTGTGAAGGCAATTGGAAGTGCACATGTAACGATGGCCAAAACACGTGGAAAACTAATAGGTGGAGCACGTGCTGTTTACGCGGTGGCGGAAGAGACTACCACTTGCAGTTAAATATGAGAAATTAGGAAGTCATATAGTAGCTGTTTATCATAAGATAAAAGGTATGTTGTCTGACTTTATAGTAGAAGAAAGAAAAGACCGATTTTCGGTCTTTTTTTTCTTTTATGATATAGAAAGTCATGTTAGAATGTAGTTGAAAACATGAAGGTTCGAAAGAATTACAACCTGAATTTTCGTTTTTTCTGAATAAATAAGAAAAAACTGTTGGGAATTGATGTAATTCGTTCAGAAAAGGGGGATTTTGGTGGATCATTTAAAACGTCAAGATGAAAAGGTATTTGCTGCAATTGAGGCAGAACTAGGAAGACAGCGTTCGAAGATTGAGTTAATTGCTTCGGAAAACTTCGTAAGTGAAGCAGTAATGGAGGCGCAAGGTTCTGTTTTAACGAATAAGTATGCTGAAGGATATCCTGGAAAACGTTATTATGGTGGCTGTGAACACGTAGACGTAGTAGAAGATATCGCACGTGATCGCGTGAAAGAAATTTTCGGCGCAGAGCACGTAAATGTTCAACCACACTCTGGTGCACAAGCGAACATGGCAGTATACTTCACGATTTTAGAGCAAGGCGATACAGTACTTGGTATGAATTTATCTCATGGTGGTCACTTAACACACGGAAGCCCTGTTAACTTCAGTGGAGTACAATATAATTTCGTAGAATATGGCGTGGATGCTGACTCTCACCGTATTAATTACGATGATGTATTAGCAAAAGCGAAAGAACATAAACCAAAATTAATCGTTGCAGGTGCAAGTGCATACCCTCGTGTTATCGATTTCAAGCGATTCCGTGAGATTGCAGATGAAGTGGGCGCTTATTTAATGGTTGATATGGCACATATCGCTGGTTTAGTAGCTGCTGGTTTACATCCAAATCCAGTACCACATGCACATTTCGTTACAACGACAACACATAAAACGTTACGTGGCCCGCGTGGTGGTATGATTTTATGTGAAGAGCAATTTGCAAAACAAATTGATAAATCAATCTTCCCTGGTATTCAAGGTGGTCCACTTATGCACGTAATCGCTGCAAAAGCTGTTGCGTTTGGTGAAGCACTTCAAGATGATTTCAAAACATATGCACAAAATATCATTAACAATGCGAACCGCTTAGCTGAAGGTCTTCAAAAAGAAGGACTTACACTTGTTTCTGGCGGAACAGACAATCACTTAATCTTGATTGATGTTCGTAACTTAGAAATCACAGGTAAAGTAGCAGAGCACGTATTAGATGAAGTTGGTATTACAGTGAACAAAAATACAATTCCATTTGAAACAGCAAGCCCATTTGTAACAAGTGGTGTACGTATCGGTACAGCAGCTGTAACATCTCGTGGTTTCGGTTTAGAAGAAATGGATGAAATTGCGTCACTTATTGCTTATACATTAAAAAATCATGAAAATGAAGCTGCATTAGAAGAAGTACGTAAGCGTGTAGAAGCGTTAACTAGCAAATTCCCAATGTATCCAAATCTATAATAGATTGAAGAAGACTGCCGAGACTTAATTGTTTTGGCGGTCTTTTTTGTGGACATATATTATTTTTAAAGTATGTATACAAATGATGAATAAATTTTGGCGATATAATGAAGGATACAGCTCCCATAATTGGTAAAGATACTAGATAGATTCATCGTAAAATCATGATTTTGCCAAATTTGCCCTTGAATATTAGTAGCGTTTTCTTTACAATCGTAAATAGTGTAAAAAAGCGTGCAAACGCATGAATATCATCTAAAGGAGAGATTCACATGGGAAAACTGTATGTATTTGATCACCCGTTAATTCAACATAAGATTACATATATTCGCGATAAGAATACAGGTACGAAAGATTTTCGTGAATTAGTGGACGAAGTAGCAAGCTTAATGGCTTTCGAAATTACTCGCGACCTTCCGCTTAAGGACATCGAAATTGAAACGCCTGTAAGCAAAGCGACAACAAAAGTGATCGCTGGTAAAAAACTTGGTTTAATTCCGATTTTACGTGCAGGTTTAGGAATGGTTGATGGAATTCTGAAATTAATTCCAGCAGCAAAAGTAGGACACGTTGGTTTATACCGTGACCCTAAAACATTGCAACCGGTAGAATACTATGTGAAACTTCCAACGGATGTAGAAGAGCGCGACTTTATCGTACTAGATCCGATGCTAGCAACAGGTGGTTCTGCGGCTGAAGCAATTAACTCTCTGAAAAAGCGCGGTGCGAAACAAATTAAATTAATGTGTATCGTTGCAGCTCCAGAAGGGGTGAAAGTAGTACAAGAAGAACATCCTGATGTTGATATTTATGTAGCAGCATTAGATGAGAAATTAAATGACCACGGATATGTAGTACCAGGTCTTGGTGATGCTGGTGACCGTTTATTCGGAACGAAGTAAGACAACTGACGAGCAGGGGAGATTCCCCTGCTCGTTTTTTTTTGCTGCAAACAAGTAGGGGAGGGGGAGGATAAATATACATCGTATATACAACATAAGTTGCATACACATCACATATAATATAGAAGTCTTACGTCTGAGGAACACTATATTATGGAAGAAAAGCGTTATATCTCGAAAATATAATAGTGACAAACTTGTGAACATTTCCTTCTATTATAAAGAGAAAACTGTTAGAAATTGCATATATGTAACCAGTATTTAGAAGGGGAACGTTTTCATTTTTGGGAGGAAATGCCTAATACTCAAATTTTTAGATTTTTTACGATTTCTCGTTGACACTGTTAATACCCTATTGTATGCTAACAACGGGGATAGATGGTAGGGCTTTCAGTGACAAAATTACATCTATTCCGTGACGAAAATGTAAACTTTTTGTTTTGTATAGGATTTATGCAAAAAAATGAGTTATTATTAATACATCGTGAATGAGGGTTACATATTGGAGGGATGAATCCTTGCAAAAAAACGATCGCAGCCATATAAAAGCATATGCTTTAATGTCAGGAATTCTTGCTCAGTTAGTCGGTTCTATACTTGTTGGAATCTTTGGTGGGCAGTGGATTGATAATAAGGTTGGAACGTTTCCATTGTTTCTTATTATAGGGTTATTACTCGGGTTAGGAACAGGGGTATACGCAATGATTCGACTCATTCGACATTACTATTCGGGAGAGCAATGATGATAGACGTACATGGACTTGTCCAAAGACAAAAGAAATATATGTACTACTTGCTTGCGCTTCTAGTGCTAGGATGGGGATTTACCTCTTACAAGGATGTATTTCTTGGGCTGATTATCGGAACGATTTTCAGTTTTCTTAGTTTGCGCATCATTGCACGTAGAACAGACAAGCTGTTAGATCGCGTAACAAATGGAGAAAACGTGAAGTTTAAGGCGACAGCTGTAAGTACATATTCAAGATTCGCCACGATTGGGTTATTAATTTTATTTGCAGCCAAATATCAAGAGTTAATTGCGATGTGGGGCTTAGGTGTAGGATTGCTGACAGGATACCTTGTCATGATCATAGATTTTCTTTATTTAGAGTATAAGAGCAGGGAAGAGAGGTGAATTACTAGTGGAACACGGTAAATTAGTTGAATTTCTAGGTTTAACGTTCGATTTGTCATCAGTTATGATGGTTACTGTAGCAGCAGTTATTGTTTTCTTAATCGCTGTTATCGGAACTCGCAGCTTAGCCCTTCGCCCAACCGGGATGCAAAACTTCATGGAATGGGTGTTTGACTTCGTGAAAGGGATTATCAATAGTACGATGGACTGGAAAACAGGTGGACGTTTCTTAACGCTTGGCGTTACGCTTATCATGTTTATCATCGTATCGAACTTCCTTGGTTTACCATTCATGTATTCAGCAACTGAAGCTGGCGAACATATTGCATGGTGGAGGTCACCAACGTCTGATCCAGCAGTTACATTAACATTAGCCGTGATGGTAGTTACCCTCACCCATTATTATGGAATTAAGATGAAGGGTACGAAAGAGTATGTTAAAGGTTATTTCCAACCTATGAAATTCTTATTCCCATTAAAGGTTATTGAGGAGTTTGCTAACACATTAACGTTAGGTCTTCGTTTATTCGGTAACATTTATGCAGGTGAGATCTTATTAGGATTACTTGCTAAGTTAGGCGGGGCATCATTCCTTGGAGCATTAGGTGCGCTTGTACCAATGTTAGCATGGATGGGATTCAGTGTATTCGTTGGATCAATCCAAGCATTTATTTTCGTTATGTTAACGATGGTTTATATGGCTCATAAAGTAAGTCATGACCATTAATATAATTTAAGTAAGAAAAAATTTATTTTTTTATAATACAAAGGAGGACAAATTAAATGAGTTTAGGTGTAATCGCAGCTGCAATTGCAATTGGTTTATCAGCATTAGGTGCAGGTATTGGTAACGGTCTTATCGTATCACGTACAATCGAAGGTGTTGCTCGTCAACCAGAATTAAAAGGCGCACTTCAAACAATTATGTTCATCGGGGTTGCTTTAGTTGAGGCACTTCCAATCATCGGTGTAGTTATTGCATTCATCGTAATGAACAAATAAGGGAGACTCCCCTTACATAGATGGCGAAGAGTGTTTTTCCGAACTTTCTTCGCCATTGCTTTATGAACGAAACGTATGTCTTTTTTTTTCATATGATCAATTTAGATATTTTGAAGGGAGTGAATCCTTGTGCCAACTTTATTATTAGGAGCTGCCATTCCATTTGGAACGATTGCTTATACATTGTTCATTTTCTTAATTCTATTAGTAATGCTACGCAAATTTGCGTGGGGTCCTTTAATGGGAATTATGAAAGAACGTGAAGAGCATGTTACTAATGAAATCGACGCTGCAGAAAGAAGTAACGCTGAAGCGAAGAAGTTAGTAGAAGAACAACGTGAAATGTTAAAACAATCACGTGTTGAAGCACAAGAGTTAATCGAAAGAGCGAAAAAACAAGCTGTAGATCAAAAGGATGTTATTGTTGCTGCTGCGAAAGAAGAAGCAGAATCAATTAAAGCATCTGCTGTACAAGAAATTCAACGCGAAAAAGAGCAAGCGATTGCTGCTTTACAAGAACAAGTCGCTTCTTTATCTGTTCAAATTGCTTCTAAAGTAATTGAAAAAGAATTAAAAGAAGAAGATCAAGTTAAGTTAATTCGCGATTATATTAAAGAAGTAGGAGAAGCGCGATGAGCAATGGGATTGTAGCAAAACGTTATGCTGTCGCTCTTTTTAAAATTGCAAAAGAAAAACACGTATTAGAAATGTTTGAAGAAGAATTACGCCTTGTACAAAACGTTTATGTAAAGAACGGAGAACTACATAGCTTTTTAACGCAACCGAACATTTCAAAAGAGCAGAAGAAAACGTTTCTTGCAAACGTATTCGGATCTGTTTCTGAATCAATTTTAAATACGTTATATATTTTAATTGATAACAAGCGTATTGATATCTTACCTGAAATTGCAGATGAATATGTTGTTCTTGCTAATGAAGAACGTAACGTAGCGGATGCAACTGTATATTCTATTCGTCTTCTATCTGAAGAAGAGAAGCTTAACATTGCAGAAGCATTTGCAAAGAGAACGGGAAAAGATGCAATTCGCGTGAAAAATGTTGTAGATGAAGATTTACTAGGCGGAATTAAAGTACGCATTGGAAATCGCATTTATGACGGAAGTTTACAAGGAAAATTAGCACGTATTCAGCGTGAATTAATGAAGAATAGATAGGGGTGAAGCACATGAGCATCAGAGCTGAAGAAATTAGCGCACTGATAAAGCAACAAATCGAGAACTATCAGTCTGAAATCGAAGTTAGTGATGTTGGTACAGTTATCCAAGTTGGTGACGGTATTGCGCGTGCTCATGGTCTTGATAACGTTATGGCTGGTGAGCTTGTAGAGTTCTCTAACGGCGTTATGGGACTAGCACAAAACTTAGAGGAAAACAACGTAGGTATTATCATTTTAGGACCTTACACAGAAATCCGTGAAGGTGACGAAGTTCGTCGTACTGGTCGCATCATGCAAGTACCAGTAGGAAAAGAACTAATTGGTCGTGTTGTAAACCCATTAGGTCAACCAGTTGATGGTTTAGGCCCAATCAATACAACAAACACTCGTCCAATCGAAAGTCCAGCACCAGGTGTAATGGATCGTAAATCTGTTCATGAGCCACTTCAAACAGGTATTAAAGCGATCGACGCTCTTGTACCAATTGGCCGTGGTCAACGTGAGTTAATCATCGGTGACCGTCAAACTGGTAAAACAGCAGTTGCACTTGATACAATCATTAACCAAAAAGATGAAGATATGATTTGTATCTATGTAGCTATCGGACAAAAAGAATCAACTGTACGTAACGTAGTAGAAACACTACGTAAGCACGGTGCATTAGAGTACACAATCGTTGTAACTGCATCTGCTTCTCAACCAGCTCCATTATTATACTTAGCTCCTTATGCTGGTGTAACAATGGGTGAAGAGTTCATGTACAATGGTAAACACGTATTAGTAGTATATGATGACTTATCAAAACAAGCAGCGGCTTACCGTGAGCTGTCATTACTATTACGTCGTCCTCCAGGTCGTGAAGCTTATCCAGGGGATGTATTCTACTTACATTCTCGCTTATTAGAGCGTGCAGCAAAATTAAGTGATGCAAGAGGCGGCGGTTCTTTAACTGCACTACCTTTCATCGAAACACAAGCAGGGGACGTATCAGCATACATCCCAACAAACGTAATTTCTATTACGGATGGACAAATCTTCTTACAATCTGACCTATTCTTCTCTGGCGTACGTCCAGCGATCGATGCTGGTACTTCTGTATCTCGTGTAGGTGGATCTGCTCAGATTAAAGCAATGAGTAAAGTATCAGGTACACTTCGTCTTGACCTTGCATCTTACCGTGAGTTAGAAGCGTTCGCTCAGTTCGGTTCTGACCTTGATAAAGCAACTCAAGCGAAATTAAACCGTGGTGCTCGTACTGTTGAGGTATTAAAACAAGGATTACACAAACCGTTACGTGTAGAGAAACAAGTTATCATTCTTTACGCTTTAACACGTGGATTCCTAGATGATATCCCGGTAGTAGATATCACTCGTTTCGAAGAAGAATTCCATGCTTGGTTAGATTCTAATGCGACTGACTTATTAGAAGAAATCCGCACAACTAAGAAACTTGCGGATGACGACAAATTTGCAGCAGCAATTAACGGATTTAAAAAAGTATTCGTAGCTTCTGAATAATAATAAAAGTGAAGCCGACTGTTCAGCCTCATCGGCTAAGAGGCGGAACTAGATTAATAAAAGCGGAAGCGGCTCGTACAAGCCGCCGACGCTAGATAATATATAAGGCATCTCAGACTCTGAGATTGCTGACGGTTATGTAAAGGAAAAGAGTAGGTGCACCTATTCTTTTCCTTCAATCATGAGCAAGAATATCTTGCAACGTAGATTAGGAAGAGGATTCTTACTAATCGTGCCAACTTCCGGAAAAAAGGTGGTGAAAACCTGTGGCATCTTTACGCGATATAAAAGCGAAGATTACCTCGACAAAGAAAACGAGTCAAATTACGAAAGCGATGGAGATGGTATCTGCATCTAAGTTAAACCGTGCAGAGCAAAATGCTAAATCTTTCGTTCCGTATATGGAAAAGATTCAAGAAGTAGTAGCGAGCATTGCGCAAGGAAGTAAAGGAATTAATCATCCAATGCTAAATGCGCGTCCTGTAAAGCGTACAGGATACATCGTTATTACATCTGATCGCGGACTAGCAGGTGGTTATAACAGTAACGTATTACGTACAGTAAGTAACGTAATTCGTGAACGTCATAATATGGATTCAAATCAATATTCAATTATTGTACTTGGACGACTAGGACGTGATTATTTAAAACGTCGCGGCTTTAACATCATTGATGAAGTAGTTGGATTATCTGACCACCCATCATTTACTGATATTAAAGATCTTGCTTCTCGAGCAATTGCGATGTTCGCAGATGGTGCTTATGATGAGCTGTATATTTACTACAACCATTACGTAAGTAAAATTTCACAAGAAGTAACGGAAAATAAAATTTTACCGCTTACTGATGTGGCGTCTGACAAACCGACGACAGCTTATGAATTTGAACCTTCTGAAGAAGAAATTTTAAAAGTATTATTGCCACAATACGCAGAAAGCTTAGTGTACGGTGCATTACTAGATGGTAAAGCAAGTGAGCACGCAGCGCGTATGACAGCAATGAAGAGTGCTACAGACAACGCAATGGAAGTTATCGATTCACTTACACTTTCATTCAACCGTGCGCGTCAGGCAGCGATTACGCAAGAAATTACGGAAATCGTTGGTGGAGCAGCAGCGTTAGAATAGTAATAAAAAGTGGAAGCGGCTCGTCCAGAACAGGAGGGCATTGGAGCTCCTGACGAAGAGGCGTAGTTTGCCTCACAGGAAGGCGCGAAATGACCGACTGTTCTAGCCGCTAGAACTAGATTCAATAAAAAGTGGAAGCGGCTCTTTCAAAAGAGTCGCGTAAGCTAAACTAATAAAAAATTAAAAGCCGACTTCGCTTAGAGAGCTGGCTAATTAAAAGAAAGCTAGGAGGGAACCCGATGAATAAAGGGCGCGTTACGCAAATCATGGGTCCGGTTGTAGACGTTAAGTTTGATGGCGGAAAGCTACCAGAAATCTACAACGCCCTTACGGTAAAACAAAGCAACGAAAACGGAAGCATGAACTTAACATTTGAAGTTGCACTTCATTTAGGTGATGATACAGTTCGTACAGTTGCGATGTCTTCCACAGATGGACTTGTTCGTGGCACAGAAGTAGAAGATACTGGTAAAGCAATCTCTGTACCAGTTGGTGATGCAACACTTGGTCGTGTATTCAACGTATTAGGTGATGCAATTGACTTAGATGGTGAACTTCCTGCGGATGTACACCGTGATCCAATTCACCGTCAAGCACCTGCATTCGAAGAATTATCTACTAAAGTAGAAATTCTTGAAACTGGTATTAAAGTAGTAGACTTACTTGCTCCTTACATTAAGGGTGGTAAAATCGGTCTATTCGGTGGTGCCGGCGTAGGTAAAACAGTATTAATTCAGGAATTAATTAACAACATCGCACAAGAGCACGGTGGTATCTCTGTATTCGCTGGTGTAGGTGAGCGTACTCGTGAGGGTAATGACTTATACCACGAAATGAGCGATTCTGGCGTAATCAAGAAAACTGCGATGGTATTCGGACAAATGAATGAGCCACCTGGAGCACGTCAACGTGTTGCATTAACAGGTTTAACAATGGCTGAGCATTTCCGTGATGAGCAAGGACAAGACGTACTTCTGTTCATCGATAACATCTTCCGTTTCACGCAAGCGGGTTCTGAAGTATCTGCCCTTCTTGGTCGTATGCCATCTGCGGTAGGTTACCAACCAACACTTGCAACAGAAATGGGTCAATTACAAGAGCGTATTACATCTACAAATAAAGGGTCTATCACGTCTATCCAAGCGGTATATGTACCAGCCGATGACTATACTGACCCAGCACCAGCTACAACATTCGCTCACTTAGATGCAACAACAAACTTAGAGCGTCGTTTAACACAAATGGGTATTTACCCAGCCGTAGATCCATTAGCATCTACATCTCGTGCACTTTCTCCAGAAATCGTAGGAGAAGAGCATTATGAAGTAGCACGTCAAGTGCAGCAAACTTTACAACGTTACAAAGAACTTCAAGATATCATCGCTATCTTAGGTATGGATGAGTTATCTGAAGAAGATAAGTTAGTTGTACATCGTGCTCGTCGTATTCAATTCTTCTTATCTCAAAACTTCCACGTAGCTGAGCAGTTTACAGGTCAAAAAGGTTCTTACGTACCTGTAAAAAATACAGTTAGTGGCTTCAAAGAAATTCTAGAAGGAAAATATGATGACCTTCCAGAAGATGCATTCCGCCTTGTTGGTAGTATTGAAGAAGTTATTGAGAACGCGAAGAAAATGATGGCGTAAGGCCTTAGGAGGGACGAAGTATGAAGACATTTCCAGTCAGTATTGTAACTCCTGATGGACCGGTTTACGAAAAAGAAGTAGAAATGGTAAGTGTAAAAGCAGAGAGTGGGGAAATGGGGATCTTACCAGGTCACATTCCAACTGTTGCACCATTAAAAATTAGTGCAGTTCGTCTGAAAAATGGTGGACACACTGATTATGTAGCAGTAAGCGGTGGCTTTATCGAAGTTCGTCCAGATAAAGTAACTGTATTATCATCATCTGCTGAAGAAGCAAACCATATCGATATCCATCGTGCAAATGAAGCGAAGCGTCGCGCTGAGCAACGTATGCAAGACAAACAAGCACATGTTGACTTTAGACGTGCAGAAATGGCATTACAACGTGCTGTGAACCGTTTAAATGTTTCTGATATGAAGTAAAAAAATCCGTAAGGGCCTTGCCTTTACGGATTTTTTTGTGTATTTTATGGATAATTTTACAAAACTGGTATAATTATATTGATGCTTGTATAAGTAGAAGTGTACAGCAATTTATATTTTATGAAGGGGATGAATCAATGATCGGTGAAATGAAACGAGAAGCATTGTACTCTTTAAAGGGGAAATGGGGACTAGGTGTTGGATCAACGATTTTATATTTTATTTTAAGTTATGTCGTTTCGATGGCTGCAATGCTTATATTATTAATTCCAGGAATTATTATATTTCTTTTAGTTGTAAGTGTGACTGGATCATTTGAAGCGGAAAAGATGTCAATTGGAGCGGGTATTACCTTTGGAATTTTTTATTGCATTATGATAATTTTGAGTAACGCATCGTATGGGATTACGTCATATGGTTATACAAATGTATTTTTACAGATTAGTAAACGAGAAGATGCTAAAGTAGATTACTTATTCGAAGGATTTCGTGGCTTTAAAAGAATGATGAAAACAATGTGGGCAATGCTTGCGATTTTGTTATATACAGGTACATGGATTCCGATGTTGTTAACAGGTTTATTCATATTCTTAGGTGAAGAAGGAAATCTGTCGTTTACAATAGCTTTCTTCGTACTATTAGCAATTTCAATTGTTGGTATGATTGTGATGTATTTTTCTTATGCACTGACGTACTATGTGATGATTGAAAATCCAGAATATAGTGTTTCGCAGGCGATGAAGGAAAGTAAGAATCTTATGAGGGGTCATAAGTTAGATTTGTTTCTTTTATGGCTGAGCTTCATAGGCTGGGTTGTTTTAGCGCTTCTTACTTTTGGAATAGGATTTCTTTGGCTTAGTCCGTATATGAGTACAACGACAGCACACTTTTATCGCTACATTTCAAAAGGTGAATTTCAATAGGAACATGCTATACTAATAGAATTATTGTGTATAGGAGGCGAGGCTACGCATGATTAGTGATCTAAAAGGAGAAGCACTAGATTCATTAGAAGGGAAATGGGGATTAGCTGTTGGGGCTACACTGCTCATTTCAATTCTTATCACGGCTTTTAGTTTTAGTGTTGATTGGGGATTTTCTTTAATTTTCGGTTGGCAAAAAACAAATGGTTCACTTTCAACGAATATTCTTACATTTTTTGTTACTGGACCGTTAACTTTAGGTGGATATTACCTTGGTTTAAATATCCTTCGTGAAAATCAAGCTAGTATCGGTAATGTATTCATTTGGTTTTCAGAGGGAAAGAGATTTCTAAAATCATTTTTATTATATTTATTAGTAAATCTTTATCTTTTCTTATGGACGTTATTGTTCGTTATTCCAGGTATTATTAAATCATTTTCTTATGCGATGACATACTTTATTATAAATGATCATCCTGAGTATTCACTGAACCAAGCTATTACAGAAAGTCGTCGTATGATGGATGGACATAAGATGGAGTATTTCATTTTATGTTTAAGTTTTATCGGTTGGTTTATATTAAGTTGTATTACGTTAGGGATTGGATTCTTATGGTTAATTCCATATTTCTACACAACATCTGCGGCTTTTTACGAAGAGATCGCAGAAGAATATTATGAGAAAAATATTTAGCACTATAAAACCCCCAGTATGAATTATTTGTTCATACTGGGGGTTTTTTGTAGAAACTTTATAAATTGATTGCTAGTAAGTGGTTTACTGAAATAGTAACCTTGCATATATTTACATTTATGTTTTTGCAGAAACTTAAGCTGTTTTTCGGTTTCAATTCCTTCGGCAACGACTGAAAGATTTAAAGTATTTGCGAGGGAAAGGATTGTAGAAACGATGGCTCGTTCTTCAGGACGATGATCAGCTAATTGTGTAAATTCTCTCGGTACTTTTAATGTGTCGATTGGAAAAATTGATAAATAAGCAAGAGAAGAATACCCAGTACCGAAGTCATCAATGGAAGTTTGGATACCGTATTCTTTTAATTGCTTCAGTCTCAATAACGTTTCTTTCTCGTCAATCATTGCAATTCTTTCTGTTAACTCGAGGGTTACATATTTTGGATCGACTTGCACGTCGTTTAATATTTGTGAAATGTTTTCGATTAATTGATCTTGCCGGAACTCTTTTGCAGATAAATTAACACTTATTTTTAAATTTTGGTAGCCAAAGGTATGCCATATTTTTAATTGGAGACAAGCTTCTTGTAATACCCAATGTCCAAGTGGGACTACTTGTGGCGTCTCTTCTACAATTGGAATAAACTCACATGGTGAAATGTCACCTAATAGCGGGTGTTTCCACCGTATTAAAGCTTCAGCACCGATAATTTTATTTGTTGTCGTATCAATTTGTGGTTGATAAACGAGATAAAATTCTTTGTTTACTAAAGCGATTGGCAAATCTTTTTCAATTCGAGCTTTTCGCTCCATTTTTTTATATAGTTCTTTCGTGTAAAGAGTGCTACCGTTTTTTCCTTTATTCTTTGCTTCGTACATGGCCATATCAGCATGCTGCAAAATGGATAGCGGATCTTCACCTGCTTCAGGATATATTGCAATTCCGATACTTGGTGAGATTTGTAAATGTTGATTTTCGATTTCAAATGGCTCATTCATGGCCGCTACAATCATATCAGCCATTTTTTGGACATCTGGCTTTTTTTTGTAATTTTCGATAAGGATCGTGAACTCATCCCCAGCTAGCCGTGCGAGTTTCATATTTGATGTTGATATTCTTTCGAGCCTTTTTGCTACTGCGATAAGCAATAGGTCTCCTACTCGATGACCGAGGGTATCATTAATAACTTTAAAACGGTCTAGGTCGAGAAACATAACAGCAAAAGACTTTTTCGATACTTTTGCTCGTGCAATTGCCTGTTCTAAATGTTGATGAAATGCACGACGATTTGCAAGCTCTGTTAAAGTATCATGGTATGCTAGGAAATTAATTTGTTCTTGTTGTTGTTTGCTTTCCGTAATATCTTTAATCATTAAATAAACCCCAGAAATTTTCTCTTTTAAAAAGATCGGTACGGCGGTAACGTGCAAGTAGTAAATATCTCTGTTTTTATGGTACGCCCGTATTTCTAAAGAGATAGAATATCCCTTTTTTACACGATGAAAGGCGTTAATCATTTCTTCTAAATCTTCTTCGTATATGAGTGAATAGTAAGGCTGATTTAATAATTCATTCGTTTGATAACCAAGTAAAGTAGTACCAGCGTTATTTACTTTGAGAAAATTACCGTACAAATCTAATGTGAAGATTGGATCTGGATGATGCTCGTATAAAGATTTAAACATTTGTTGATTATGATAGAGTTCATTTTTCTGTTCTACTAAATCTTCTGTACGTAGTTCAATTTGTTTCTCGAGTTCTGAGTTGAATTGCATTTGAGCTAGCAATAATATTTTATTTTGTTTTCGAACTAAACTATGACGTATGAGAACGAAAGAGAAAGTTATTATAAGTCCGATTACTATAATAGGTGCAAAAACGTATTCGACTAATATAAAAACAATAAGCATTACTACCGAAATATACGGTAATGATAATCGGATTGCTTCACCAATTTTAAGTGTTAGTAGTACTTGTTCTTGTTTTTCAGGTTCTTTTGTATGGAGAATACAGGCAATTGCTACTAGTACTAAGGTTACTTGATAGAAAGGAGTAACTGTAAACATAGAATACTCTGGTATGAAGTATTTTATATAAGCATAAATCGCATCGGTAGTAGCATATAAAATTAAAGCACTGCCAAGAAGCGCACCAACCTTTTTAGGTAATAAGGATAGTGGTTTGAATAAAAGATTGATTCCTATTAAGAGAAAGAGTAAATCAGCCATTGGATAGGTAAGTTGAACAAATATGTCGATATAGGATGTTGTAAAGATGTGAATGGTTCGTTCAATAAGTAAGTAGTAACTTAAAGTAAATTGGGCTGTAACGATAATACAAATATCACATAGCATAAAAAGTTTTTCTAATAAATCTCGGTTGTAAATGATTTCGTATAGAAAGGCAAATGCAAAACTAACTAAAAAAAGTAAGTAAAAAAAATCAGACGGATCAACGAACGTATAGAAGTCCTTTACAATTAAACGCTGATAGGCAACGACTATATCACCGATAAAATAAGAGAGAGCTCCAACAGATAATATGATCCAAAATAAACGAGGTAGCCCTTCTTTCGTGTTTGAAAAGTAAAGAATATAACTACAAGCGATAATATCAATTAATAGGGTACTCGTTCCGATTAATAGCTGAAAAGGAAATGAGTATTCATATAGAAAAGGCATCGCTACGTAGTGAAGCGTTATGGACAGCAATACAATGCTTATAAGAATACTTACATGTGTTTGTTTTTTCATTTATATCACCTACGGTTCCTTGAAAAGCATATATAAGTTTTATATTTATTTTGCACAATTATAGCAAGTTGTAAAGATAGATTTTAATAATTCTTGTTTCTGTCTCCCAACATATCGACATAGGAATTTGAAGTTTGCTATAATGATTAGAATAGTTGCATTATTTAGAAAAATTTAAAAATAATAATTACTGCAACTAGGACATATTGTTTACTATGTGAACTTGTTCTTAATTTAGGGGGGGAGGGTTTCACAATGGCAAGTGTATATGAAAATAGTTATATGATCGTTTTGATTTTCTTGCTATTAGGTATATTGCTGCCGGTAGTGGCTCTTACATTAGGAAGGATGCTGCGCCCAAATAAACCAAGTGCAGCAAAGGCGACGACGTATGAGAGTGGAATTGAGCCTTTTCACGATGCAAATATTAGGTTTCATGCTCGTTATTATATTTTCGCTTTATTGTTTGTGATCTTTGATGTAGAAACTTTATTTTTATATCCTTGGGCTGTTGCGTATGACAAGCTAGGTTTATTTGCATTAATTGAGATGCTCATCTTTGTTGTAATGTTGCTAGTTGGATTAGCGTATGCTTGGAAAAAGAAGGTGTTACAATGGTTATAAATTTTGAGGAATTACATCCAAATGAGCGAGCAGAATTAGAACGAAATATCTTTTTTTCTACATTGGAACAGTTGAAAGGATGGGCGAGGAGCAATTCTTTATGGCCGATGACATTCGGACTGGCGTGCTGTGCAATTGAAATGATGGGAGTAGGCTCATCACATTATGATTTAGATCGATTTGGGTCATTTTTTCGAACTTCACCAAGGCAATCGGACGTCATGATTGTATCGGGAACAGTAACGAAGAAGATGGCTCCTATTGTTCGGCGTTTATATGATCAAATGCCTGAACCGAAATGGGTTATTGCGATGGGATCTTGTGCGACAGCGGGTGGTCCGTATGTAAATTCATATGCTGTTGTGAAAGGTGTAGACCAAATCGTACCAGTTGATGTGTATATTCCTGGTTGTCCCCCAAATCCGGCTGCTTTAATTTATGGAATTAATAAATTAAAAGAAAAAATTCGTTACGAAGCAAAGACCGGGAAGCAGGTGACGAATAAATGAGTAATCCAAACAAAGATTTAGAGGATCTGAAAAAAGAAGCAGCTAGGCGTGCAAAAGAAGAAGCGAGAAAACGCCTTGTAGCGAAACACGAGGCGGAAATAAGTGAGCTTGAGGCAGAAGATCAAGAAAAAGAGAAAGCGCTACCAAAAAATGATGATATTACTATAGAAGAAGCAAAACGACGTGCAGCAGCGGCAGCAAAAGCAAAAGCGGCAGCGTTAGCGAAGCAGAAAAGAGAAGGAACAGAAGAAGTAACGGAAGAAGAAAAAGCGAAAG
>NZ_FRBJ01000003.1:0-150287 GCF_900142585.1 Bacillus sp. bc15 | reverse complement strand
GGAACAGAAGAAGTAACGGAAGAAGAAAAAGCGAAAGCCAAGGCGAAGGCAGCAGCAGCTGCAAAAGCGAAAGCGGCGGCGTTAGCGAAGCAAAAAAGAGAAGGAACAGAAGAAGTAATGGAAGAAGAAAAAGCGAAAGCCAAGGCGAAGGCGGCAGTAGCTGCAAAAGCAAAAGCGGCGGCGTTAGCGAAGCAGAAAGCCTCGCAAGGTGATGGGGATTCGGGAGATGAAAAGGCCAAGGCAATTGCAGCTGCAAAAGCGAAAGCAGCAGCGGCTGCAAGAGCGAAGACAAAGGGAGCTGAAGGTAAGAAAGAGGATGAGCCGAAGCAGGAAGAACCGTCCGTAAATCAACCACATTTAAATCAGTATGTTGAGGCTATTAGGGAGAAGTTAGGAGAGGGTGCATTAGTAGATTCATATATTAATAAATTGTCAAAGGATGTGCCAACTCTTGTGGTGGATCCCGCAAAATATTATGAAGTGATGGAGTCACTGCGATTCCATGAGGGACTTGCTTTTGATTATATTTCAGAGCTACATGCGACGGATTTTGTGACACATATGGAAGTGTATGTTCATTTGTTTTCATATGGCAAGAAACAATCGGTAGCGGTGAAGGTAAAACTAGACCGGGAAGCGCCGCAAGTCGAGTCTGTGACAGCGCTTTGGAAAGGGGCTGACTGGCCGGAGAGAGAAGCGTACGATTTGCTAGGCATTGTATTTAAAGGGCATCCGAATTTAACGCGTATTTTAATGCCAGATGATTGGGTAGGATATCCGCTTAGAAAAGACTATGAACCGTATGATGTGGAGGTGTAGCTATGATCCGTACGGAAGAGATGCTTTTGAATGTAGGACCTCAGCATCCGAGTACACATGGTGTGTTCAGGCTCGTAATTAAGATTGACGGGGAAATTATTAAAGAAGCTACACCGGTTATTGGGTATTTGCATCGCGGGACGGAAAAGATTGCTGAGAGCTTACAGTATACGCAAATTATTCCTTATACAGATCGAATGGACTATTTATCAGCCATGACGAATAATTACGTCATTTGCCATGCTGTAGAGACGATGATGGGGCTTGAAATTCCAGAGCGTGCCGAATACTTGCGAGTACTTGCGATGGAGCTAGGAAGAATTGCAAGCCATCTCGTTTGGTGGGGGACAAATCTTCTTGATATAGGAGCGGTCAGCCCGTTTTTGTACGCGTTTCGTGAACGAGAGATGATTATAAATTTATTAAATGAATTATGCGGTGCCCGGCTTACTTTTAACTATATGAGAGTTGGCGGTGTGAAGTGGGATGCGCCAGATGGTTGGATTGAAAAGGTGGAAGAGTTTGTTCCGTATATGAGAGAGCAATTGGCAGGTTATCATGATCTTGTTAGCGGTAATGAGATTTTCTTAAATCGTGTGAAAGGCGTTGGTATATATAGCGCGGAAGAAGCGATTTCGTATTCTTTAAGCGGAGCAAATTTGCGGTGCACTGGAGTAAACTGGGATCTTCGCAAAGATGAGCCGTATTCAATTTATGATCGTTTTGATTTTGATATTCCTGTTGGAAGCGTGGGAGATGCTTGGGATCGCTACGTTTGCCGAATGCAAGAAATCGAGGAGTCTTTAAAGATTGTTGAGCAAGCGGTTCAGCAGTTCCCGAAAGATGGAGCTGTGCTGGCAAAAGTACCGAAAATTATTAAGGCACCTAAGGGAGAAGCGTTTGTACGTATTGAATCGCCGCGCGGAGAGATTGGTTGTTATATCGCTAGTGATGGAAAGAAAGAGCCGTACCGTTTGAAGTTTCGCAGGCCATCTTTTTATAACTTGCAAATTTTACCGAAGTTATTAAAAGGTGAAAATATCGCTAATTTAATTACGATTTTAGGTGGAGTTGATATTGTACTTGGGGAGGTTGATGGCTAATGATTGAGACGCTCTTACAATCACCTTCAAGCTGGACGAATTTTTTCATTTTTTTCGGATTAGCGGTGCTTCTACTATTTGCAGTCCTTGGCTTCGTTACATATGGAATTTTGGCAGAACGGAAAGTGATGGGGTTTATGCAAGGGCGGATTGGACCAAACCAGGTTGGAGGCCGATTCGGTTTACTGCAAACGGTAGCTGATGTTTTAAAACTATTATTGAAAGAAGATAGTATTCCGAAAGCAGCAGATAAACCGCTGTTTATATTAGCGCCTGTCATTGCATTTGCACCAGCATTTATGGTGCTTGCAGTTATCCCGTTCACTGATAAATTTCAATTTGCAGATATTGGAGTCGGGCTACTTTATTATATTGCTGTTTCCGGTATTACGACGATAGGTGTTGTAACTGGGGGATGGGCATCGAATAATAAATATTCCCTTTTAGGAGGGATGCGTGCGGCGGCGCAAATGATTTCTTATGAGATTCCGCTCGTAATGAGTGTAATTGGTATCGTTTTGTTAGCTGGTAGCCTGAATTTAAATGAGATTGTAGCGGCGCAGGAGAAGGTTTGGTACATTTTCGTACAGCCAATTGGCTTCGTCGTTTTCTTAATCGCAGCAGTTGCAGAGTTAAATAGGACGCCATTCGATTTGCCAGAAGCGGAGTCAGAACTTGTTTCTGGATACCATACGGAATACTCAGGTTTTCGCTGGGCGTTTTTCATGCTTTCAGAGTACGTATATTTCTTCGGGATGGCATCTTTAATTACAGTGCTCTTTTTAGGAGGATGGAATCCAGTCATGTTTCTTGGATTTATCCCAGGTGCCGTATGGTTTGCTTTGAAATTTAGCAGTGTAGTCTTTCTATTAATTTGGTTCCGCGTCACGTTCCCACGTATAAGAGGTGACCAGTTAATGGAGTTTGGATGGAAAGTATTATTGCCGATTGCACTTGCAAATATTTTCTTAACGGCATTGATTAAGGAGTTATTCTTCTAATCTATGAGGGGGGTGCCAGTAAGAGATGAAAGGACTATTTAAAGGATTAAAATATACATTAAGTAATTTGAGCAAGAAGAAGGTAACGTATGATTATCCAAATCAGCCGTTGCCGTTGCCAGACCGTTTTCGGGGGATTCAAAAATTTTATCCGGAGAAATGTATTGTTTGTAATCAATGCTCTAACATTTGTCCGACAGACTGTATTCAGTTAACAGGAAAGAAACATCCAGATCCTACGAAAAAAGGAAAAATTATCGACACGTATGATATTAATTTTGAAATTTGTATTCTTTGTGATTTATGTACAGAAGTTTGCCCGACAGAGGCAATTGTCATGACAAATAACTTTGAACTCGCGGAATATTCACGTGATGACTTATTTAAAAATTTGCAGTGGCTTGACGAAAACGACGAAAACGTCAGGAAGGAGAATAAGGCATGAATGGCGAGTTTGTAGCATTCTTTATACTATCCTTGTCTGCAATTATCGGCGGTGTTCTTATGTTGAACTTAACGAAAGTTATGCACATGATGCTAGCTCTCGTTCTGACATTTCTCAGCATTGCAGGTTTGTATTTTCTTTTATCAGCTGAATTTATAGGCGTTGCACAAATTTTACTTTACTCTGGTGCAATCACAATTATTATGATTTTCGGCATTATGTTAACGAAACATAACGCGGAAAATGAATCGCGTCTTACTCTTCGAAAATGGATTATCTTCTTTGCAGTTGTAGCATTTGGAGCGGTTATGTATTTCGCTGTTAATAATGTTGATTTTGCAAATGAAAGCACACAAGGAAGTTTACCTCTCCATGAAAACAACACACTTCAAATCGGTACGCTTCTCTATTCAAAATATATTATTCCATTTGAACTAACTTCAGTTATTTTACTTGTAGCACTCGTTGGCGCGATTATACTTGCGAAAAAGGACGAGAAAGAGGAGGATTCCAATGAGTAGCGTTCCGGCTTCTGCATATTTAACACTTGCGATTATTTTGTTTTGCATCGGTCTATTTGGAGCTTTAACAAAGCGGAATACAGTAATCGTATTAGTTTGTATCGAATTAATGCTGAATGCTGCCAATTTAAACTTAGTGGCGTTTAGTAAATTAGGCCTATTTCCGAATTTAACAGGTCAAATTTTATCACTGTTTACGATGGCTGTAGCGGCAGCAGAAGCGGCGGTAGGACTCGCTATTTTAATTGCTTTGTATCGTAATCGTACGACAGTTCAGGTGGATGAAATGGATACGCTCAAAGGATAGCATTGTGACCGAAAAAGGGGGAAGGAAACAATGATCGATTATGCATGGCTCATACCGCTTTTCCCACTCGTTTCGTTTTTGTTACTTATTATATTCGGGAAGAAAATTAGAGAAGGAAGCAGCGTACTTAGTATTTTTTTCGTCTTTCTCTCCTTTATACTTGCGGTACTTGTGTTAATAGAAAGGTTTTCAGAAGCAAGCGTGAAGCATAAGTGGGTGTGGCTTAGAGCTGGAGATGTGGATATATCATTCGGCTTTGAGGTGACTGCATTAGGAGCTTTAATGTTATTTATCGTTACGCTTGTGAGTCTGCTTGTACATGTGTATTCGAAAGGTTATATGAAAGGTGATGAACGATTACCAACCTTTTACGCATATTTAGGACTCTTTACATTTGCGATGTTAGGGCTTGTTATATCAACGAATTTATTACAGCTTTATATATTTTGGGAATTAGTTGGCCTTGGCTCATTTTTACTTATCGGTTTTTATTTCTTTAAAGAAGAAGCGAAGGCTGCTGCAAAAAAGGCTTTTATTATGACCCGTATTGGGGATGTTGGTTTATTTATCGGGATGATTTTAATTTTTTGTTACGCAGGTAGTTTTGAATATGACGCAATATTTAGGGCGATTTATACAGGGGATTTACCTCCTTACATGATTACGATAACAGCGATATTAATTTTTATCGGGGCGATGGGGAAATCAGGCCAGTTCCCGCTTCATACGTGGTTGCCAGATGCAATGGAGGGGCCGACGCCTGTTTCGGCACTTATTCACGCCGCGACGATGGTTGCAGCAGGCGTATATTTAGTAGCGACGATGTTCCCTCTATTTTCAGCAAGTACAGTGGCGATGCAGACCGTGGCAATCGTTGGAGCTTTCACTGCAATCTTTGCGGCCTCTATCGGTCTCGTGCAAACAGATATAAAGAGAGTACTTGCTTATTCTACAGTTAGCCAGCTTGGATATATGATGCTTGCGTTAGGTTCTGCAGGTTATGTAGCCGGTGTCTTCCATTTAACGACACATGCTTTTTTTAAAGCACTACTATTTTTGGCAGCAGGAAGTGTAATTCATGCAGTGCATACGCAAAACATTAATAAAATGGGCGGTTTACAGAAGAAGATGAAAGTAACTGGTACGCTATTTCTAATAGGTACCCTTGCCATTAGCGGTGTTCCGCTCCTTTCCGGTTTTTTCAGCAAAGATGAAATTTTAGCGGCGACTTGGATGAATGGCAATTACGTTTTATTTACTTTAGCAGTAATTGCGGCGTTTTTGACAGCGTTTTATATGTTCCGCCTATACTTTCTTGTCTTTACCGGAGAAACGAAGACGAAGGAAGATGTGCATGAGTCGCCCCGCGTTATGACGTATCCAATGATTGTTCTCGGCGTTCTCGCAGTAGTGGCAGGATATATAAATACACCATGGTTCGGTACGTTTCTCGGAGATTGGTTGACGAAAGATGTAGGGTTCAAGGTTGAAGAAGCGCATGGGCCAGTTTGGATTATGATTGTTGCGACGCTCGTTTCATTTGCAGGAATCGCTCTTGCATATTTCATATATGGCAAGAAATCAATTTCTAGAGATTGGGCTGGGGGTACGGAAACCTCGCTTTATAATCTTTTGAAAGAAAAATATTATGTGGATGAACTATACAACATGACGGTGATCCCTATTACAAAAGGAATCGCTCATGTGCTTCGCTTATTTGAAGTGTATGTAGTCGAGGGAATTGCAGTTTTAATTGGAAGCGTAGTTAAAGGCACAAGTAGTCTTGGATCGAAACTTCAAAACGGGAATGTACAAGTGTACGGTACTGTAACGGCGGTTTCACTCGCTGTACTCGTCATTATTTTGCTCTATACAGGAGGGGATTTACGATGAATGATTTGTTGTTAACGTTCTTCATTTTTTCCCCGCTTTTAGGAATTTTATTGCTTGTATTAACACCGAAAAAGGAATTGCGTACAGTGCGGGCGCTTGGCTTATTTGGGACGGCACTTCCATTTGGAATCGCTATCGTCCTCGCTTGTACATATGCTTCTGGAAAGAGCTTGTCACTATTTGATGAAAAGGTGAAATGGATTAAGTTCGGAGATTTTACAGCGGTGGATAAAAGGTGGTTTTCTATTTATTACGAGCTCGGTATTGATGGTTTGTCGCTTGTTATGATGGTGCTGACGGCTCTTCTAGCGATGCTCGCAGCAATTGCAGCCTTTTCTATTAAAAGAAATTTAAAAGCATTTTATATGCTGTTACTCATGCTAGAAATAGGGATGCTCGGCGTCTTTGCTGCTCAAAATCTAATGTTGTTTTTTATCTTCTTTGAAATTACGTTGCCACCAATGTTCTTATTGATTGGGAAGTGGGGAAAATTGTCGAGCGAAAAGGCTGCGTATAGTTATTTAATATATAACGGTATTGGCTCAGCTATTTTGCTCATTGTTTTCTCAATTTTGTTCGCGAAAACAGGTACAACAAATATTGTGGAGCTGAAAGAGATATTAAGAAGCGTAAGTGCAGAAGGAGAACTCATCATCCCAAGTAGCTTGCAGCTTGGTGTATTTATTTCCATAATGATTGCCTTTGCAATTAAACTACCTGTTTTTCCGTTGCACCGTTGGATGGTCAATGTGCACATAGAAGCGCATCCAGCTGTAGTTATGCTTCATGCTGGAGTTTTGTTAAAGATTGGAGCATACGGTATTATTCGCTTTGGAAAAGGGCTATTCCCGGAATATTTTCACGATGTTGCAACGCTAATCGCGATATTAGGTGTAATTAATTTATTATACGGTGCCTTTTTAGCGCTCATCCAAACGGACTTTAGGAAAGTACTGGCTTACTCTAGTATTTCGCATATGGGAATTGTGTTAATGGGACTTGCGTCACTTAATGCACCGGGTACACAAGGGGCGTTATTTCAGGTTGTATCGCACGGTTTAATTGCAGCCTTGCTGTTTTTCTTACTCGGTGTTATAGAACAACGTTTCGGAACATCAGAAATTACAGCGCTTGGTGGACTCGCAAAGAGTGTCCCAGTACTTAGTGGCTTCTTCTTAGCAGGAGGAATGGCATCGCTTGGATTACCAGGGATGTCTGGGTTTGTTAGCGAATTTCTTGCCTTTCTCGGTTTATTTCAAGGAGAGCCCGTCATTGCTGCAGTCGGTGTGATTGGCATCATTTTAACTGCTGTATACGTATTAAGAGCGACACTTCAAGTGACATTTGGAAAGAAAGAGTGGGAAGCAAAGTCTGATATACACGGATGGGAGTACGTCCCTGTTTTACTACTTATCTTTTGTATTATTGTAATTGGAGTTATGCCAGAGATACTAGGGGATCCGCTTCAAAATACATTGAAAACATTGGGGGTGAAGTAGGATGGATATGAATACGTTACTTAGCTTATCGTGGCATCTAATGGTGCCAGAATTTATTATTCTCGGGGCCGCCATCCTTCTTTCCATATGTGATTTGTTTTTTAAGCTGAATCATAGATATGTAGCTCTTGGTGCGATCGCTGCCATCGTATTAGCACTTGTGTCATTAATTACGCTATATAGCGAACCAGCTGGAGATATTTTAAACGGATCGTTTGTGTTAGATGGATTTTCAAAAGGGTTTAAAACGTTGTTATTAGGCGCCTCAGCTCTCATTTTATGCATCGCAATGAGCGATGATAAGAAGAATCCGATTGAAGATAAGGGCGAATATTATTACTTATTTTTAATGGCACTTCTTGGTGCGATGTTCATGGCTTGTAGTATTGACTTTATCACCCTTTTCGTTGGTTTAGAGTTACTTTCACTTTCTTCTTATATTTTAGTAGGAATACGAAAAAAGAACCGTGCATCAAATGAAGCGGCAATGAAATATGTCATTAGCGGAGGAATTGGAACGGCAATCACGCTCTTCGGAATGAGTTATTTATACGGTATTACAGGTTCAACTAACATTGTAGATATGCAAAAGGTACTCACTGGGGAGCTCGCTAGTGGTATTCAGTTATTGCTAGCTCTGGCATTTCTTTTATTGCTAGTCGGTCTCTCATTTAAAATTGCCACAGTGCCGTTTCATATGTGGGCACCTGATGTGTATGAAGGCGCGACTACACCTGTTACTGCCTTTCTTGGAACGATTTCTAAAATTGCTGGGTTCCTACTCATTATTCGTTTGTTCCTTATGGTTTTTGCAAGTGTATTAATACAAGGAGATGTGCAATCTTTATATGGGCATATGAGTATATATATTGCGGTGCTAGCAAGTATTACTATGATTGTTGGGAATGTAGTCGCGTTAAAACAATACAACATAAAACGTTTATTTGCTTATTCAGGTATTGCGCATGCTGGGTATTTGCTCGTTCCACTTGTGGCATTATCACCATTTACGCTGGATAGCATGTGGTTTTATATGTTGGCATACATGCTTATGAATATAGGCGCGTTTGCCATTATCCACGGCTTAATCTTACAAAACGATAAGGAAAATATAACGATTTTCACCGGATTATATAAGAAATCACCATTTGCAGCGATCATGATGACAATCTTTATTTTATCGCTGGCCGGGATACCAGGGACGGCTGGCTTCATTGGAAAGATTAACATCTTTTTAGGCGCGCTTCATGTAGAGCCAGCACATTACGTACTAGCTTCGATTATGATGGGTACGACAGTTGTTTCATTCGTATATTATTTCCGTATTTTACAACAAATGTTTTTCCGCACCGGAGAGACAGAAGAGAGGATACGGTTACCATTAAATATAAAGGTTGTTATGAGCCTTTGTGCAATTTCGATTGTAATACTGGGGATTATGCCGATGATTGGGTACAATTTCTTTTATGAATATTTTCCATTAATGAAAGATTTCTTCTTCTTAGGGAACGTGGTACAATAGTGAAAATAAAAGGTGTGGAGTCAGTACTCTGCGCTTTTTATTTTGTGTTAACTTGTAATGTAGATATACGTTTTTTGAAAGAAAATCACGATGTAAAATGTAAGATGTCTATGTGCATTTGAAAAAGTGTGGCTCCTACTTATTATGGTATCGTTTTTATATTCTTTCATAAGTAGTAGCTTAGTAAAAAGGGGTCGATTTTTTGGCACAACTTTTAGGGCAACAAGCACTGATTGCCATTGTTTCGCATTTATTGTTTATTACCATTACGTGGTGGGCTTTGCAAGGCATTCACATTGAGCGTTTAATGAAGTCCGGAAAAGTGCTGCAGACGCGAGTATTACTCATCTTAATTACAATTGCAATTGGGACATCTGTAAGTAACTTTTTCCTTGATTATTTAGGCTATTCGAAGAGTTTAACGTATTTAGTAAAGTAAGTGTATAGAACCTCAAATCTCCGTTAACAATGGGGATAGGAGGGGATGAAATTGAAGCTTAAAGCCATTCTTATTGTTGCACTTAGTGTTGTTTTATTTTTGGTTGGATATAGAGAGATGAAACCGATAAGCGATGAACAGAAAATGGAGAGCATGATTAAGGCTTTAGAGAAAAATGATGCTAAAGTAGAAAAATGGTCATGGTTAGCTAGAGAAACAAAAACAATTTCTAATATACATACGTTTCAAAAGTTGTTAAACGATGTGAAGGACAAGGCAAATATTCAAAAGTGGGAAGTAGAGCAATCTCCAGATGGATATAAAGCTACATCCTATAAAAAGTTTGCTTCTCATGAAGAACGAGTAGTAGTAACTTGGAGTAAAGAAAATACTAAAGAAAACACTTTCATTATCTTTGAAGTAAGTGGGGCGAAATGGGACCCGAAGTATGTTCAAAAAGTAAATAAAATTTTTAGTGAAAAACCTATAATTTACACTTGTGTTCAAGGTGTACTGAATGATAAGATTGAAGGTGTTTTGCAAAATAAAACCAATCAGGTTTTGAAAGATCTTTCAGCAAGAGCGATCGAACAAGTAGAAGAAAGAGCATTTGTGTCAGTCTCCGCATACAATAAAAAGTGGGATGACGCTCTTTCAACAAATAGAGAGAAAATAAATGTGCAAATAGCAATACGTTCTACAGACAACAAAGATACAATTGTGGTTGGCACACCGATCATAACTTCTGAGTATTGAGTGAATAGATACTGAAAAAAGGACACGGAGGGGAATAATTTGGAAAAGATCATCGTCCGTGGCGGAAAGCGGTTAAACGGCACAGTGCGTGTTGAGGGCGCAAAAAATGCTGTATTACCTATAATCGCTGCAGCCCTATTAGCGAGTGATGGAAAGAATGTACTATCTGAAGTACCAGTTTTGTCTGATGTATACACAATTAATGAGGTATTACGTCATTTAAATGCTGAAGTCGTATTTGAAAATAATCAAGTAACAATCGATTCTTCTAAAGAACTAAACATTGAAGCACCATTTGAATATGTACGTAAAATGCGTGCATCTGTTCAAGTAATGGGACCATTATTAGCACGTAACGGTCGTGCTCGTATTGCACTTCCTGGTGGATGTGCAATCGGTTCACGTCCAATTGACCAACATTTAAAAGGCTTCGAAGCAATGGGAGCAAAAGTACAGGTTGGTAACGGTTTTGTTGAGGCATATGTTGAGGGAGAACTAAAAGGAGCTAAAATCTACTTAGACTTCCCAAGCGTAGGCGCGACAGAAAACATTATGTCTGCAGCTACATTAGCAAAAGGGACAACAATTCTTGAAAACGCAGCGAAAGAACCAGAAATCGTTGACTTAGCTAACTTCTTAAATGCGATGGGAGCGAAAGTACGCGGAGCTGGAACTGGAACGATTCGTATCGAAGGCGTTGATAAATTATATGGTGCAAACCACTCTATTATTCCTGACCGTATTGAAGCGGGAACATTCATGGTTGCAGCAGCAATTACTGGTGGAGACATCTTAATTGAAAATGCTGTACCTGAACATTTACGCTCAATTACAGCGAAAATGGAAGAAATGGGTGTTAAAATTATTGAGGAAAACGAAGGTGTACGTGTTATCGGCCCAGATAAGTTAAAAGCGGTTGATATTAAAACTATGCCTCACCCAGGTTTCCCAACAGACATGCAATCACAAATGATGGCATTATTACTACAAGCTGATGGAACAAGCATGATTACAGAAACGGTATTCGAAAACCGCTTTATGCACGTTGAAGAATTCCGTCGTATGAATGCTGATATTAAAATTGAAGGTCGTTCTGTTATTATGAACGGTCCAAACAGCTTACAAGGTGCTGAAGTAGGCGCAACTGATTTACGTGCTGCAGCTGCATTAATCTTAGCTGGTTTAGTATCAGAAGGTTATACTCGTGTAACTGAGTTAAAACATCTTGACCGTGGTTATGTAGATTTCCATAAGAAATTAGCTGCATTAGGTGCAACTATTGAACGTGTAAACGAAAAAGTAGAAGAAGTGAAAGAACAAGAAGTTTCTGATCTTCACGCTTAATTGAAATAGTCTCTATGTCTTTTGACATAGGGGCTATTTTTTTTGGGTTATTACTGTTATAGTCAATAAATTCTATACTTATGCACGTACCAGTAAAAATATTTAGAAAATTTCCGTTTTATGCTCTTCCCCTTAAGTATGTTCTAAAAGAAAGAGTTGTTCCATAAGAATGAATGGAGTAAAGCTTTTATATTGGGGGAAAAATAGGATGAAATTTTCAAAGCCACTTTTTATTACAGTAGCGCTCTTAATAGCGCTCGTTATCATTGTACCTGCAGCCCTTGTTATCCCATTTGCGAAAGCGAAAGTAGGGGAAGAAACGGCCTCTAAAACTCCTCCAGCGATAGAAAGTATACCAGCTCCAGGAAAAGTAGATACAGCGGTTCAAGTTGCTGTATATCGTGAGAAACAAAAGAAGGTAGAATCATTACCTATGGAGGAGTATGTGACCGGTGTAGTAGCTTCTGAGATGAATGCCAGTTTTGAAATAGAGGCACTAAAGGCACAGGCATTAGCAGCAAGAACATTTGTAGTACAGCGTATGCTAAGCGGAGGAAAGAAAAATAATGCAGACGTGACAGATACGGTGAAAGATCAAGTGTACAAAAGCAAAGATGAGTTGAAGAAGCAATGGGGCAATAACTACGAAAATAATTTGAAGAAAATCGAAGAAGCTGTTTCGAAAACAGCAGGACAAGTTTTAACGTATGATGGAAAACCAATTTCAGCATCCTTCTTTTCAACGAGTAATGGTCGAACAGAAAATGCAGCTGACTATTGGGGAAATGATTATCCGTACTTAAAGAGTGTAGATAGTCCGTGGGATCAAGCCTCTCCAAAGTTTACGAGCGAGCAAACATTTACAGTAGCTGACTTTCAAAAACGTCTCGGTGTGAAAGTGCTGGCAGACGGGAAGGTTGGAAACATTAAAGACCTTACGGAAGGAAAGCGCGTAAAGGATGTAGCTTTTCAAGGGAAAACATTAACAGGAAAAGAAGTTCGTGAAAAGTTAGATTTACGTTCTTCTGATTTCACGTGGAAACAACAAGGAGATAAAATCATCGTTACGACGAAAGGCTTCGGTCACGGCGTTGGTATGAGTCAATACGGGGCGAACGGCATGGCAGCGGAAGGAAAGAAATATACAGATATCGTCGCTCATTACTATAAAGGCGTTGAAATAAAGACGATGAATGATTATGAAGGAAAATTGATGGTGAAGAAATAGGTGTCAGAACTCTGGCATCTATTTTTTTGTTTGAAATAGGATAATTTTCCATTAATTGTTTGATATAATAGGATAAAAAGTATTTGGAGGAGACGGAATGGCGCTACTGGAGTTGAAACAGTTAGAGAAGACGAACCAGTTACCAGAAATTGAACTAAAGGTTGAAAAAGGACAATGTATTGTTTTGCAATGCAATAATCATACAGCTAAAGTGTTACACCGCATCATTATTGGTGAAGAAGAAGCTTCGACTGGCAATGTACTGTTTGAAGGAGAAGCAATTGGAAAGAAAAATTATTCCCGCATCGGTTTTTGTTTTTTGAAAGATGAAGCATATGATCGTTTGAAGGTGAAGGAATACTTTAAGTTTTTAATAGGGCTTTATGAATCAAAGATAAGTATAGAAGAAGTTGTGCAGCCTGTTGGTCTCCTAGATAAACTAAACGTTAAAATAGAAAAACTATCATTTTCAGAGAAGCGTCGTCTTCATATTGGACGAATTATGATTCATAATCCGGATTTAATCATTTTGGAAGAGCCAGAGCAAAATGTAGATACAGAGAGTACGGTTATTATTCGAAAAGCAATCATGAAAATGAAAGAACAAGGAAAGGCAATCTTTATTACGTCATCATTTCTATCGGATGCCCTTTCGTTAACAGAGGATGTATACATATTAAACAACGATGGTGTGAAAAAGATAGAAATTGAGCAAGAGGAAGTGGAAGAAGTCGATGAAGAAAAAGTCATTCAAATGATTCCGCAAATGAAGTTAGAAAGAATACCTGCGAAAGTGAACGATAAAATCATTTTACTTGATCCGATGGAAATTCATTTCATTGAAACGCAAAACGGAGTAACACATATTCACGTTCGTGAAGGGGATTTCGTATGCGCATTAACATTAAGTGAACTAGAAGCGAGATTAACAGGTTTTGGTTTCTTTAGATGTCATCGCTCGTACCTTGTAAATTTACAAAGAGTACGAGAAGTGATTACTTGGACTCGTAACAGTTTTAGCTTAATTTTAGACGACGAAAGAAAAAGTTCAATTCCGCTTTCAAAAGGACGAATGGATGAATTAAAAGGCGTGATTGGGTTATAAAAAGTGCTCCAATAAGCTCAACATGCGATTCATTGACCGGTAAAAATACTCCTTTTACCGGTATTTTACTGCGCCTACCCTTTGTTTTTCATATGATTGAGTCAAGAAAAGCGAAACAAACAAACGAAAAGCGCTAAAGCGACTTTCATCTATAAAGAAGAAAAACAAAGGAGATGAAGAAATGACATTGGCAATTGAAATGAAAGATGTAATGAAAAGTTTCGACGGAAAAACGGCACTTGGAAATGTAAATATTGAGGTGAAGCAAGGAGAGATTTTTGGATTCCTCGGACCGAGTGGATCTGGTAAGACGACAACAGTAAAAATTTTAACTTCTCAATTGCTTCATAGTGTTGGAACGGTAAGAGTATTAGGGAAAGATATTACAGGACCAAGTAGCATCGATTACAAACGAATTGGTATTTTAACAGATAACAGCGGCTTATATGAAAGACTTAGCATTTATGATAACTTACTATTATTTTGTGACTTATACGATTGCAAAAAAGAAAGAATCGATGAAGTACTAACACAAGTAAATTTATTAGATGATAAAAAAACACCAGTAAAGAAACTATCAAAGGGAATGAAGCAACGCGTCACACTGGCAAGAGCAATCCTTCATAAACCAGATATCCTCTTCTTAGACGAACCAACATCTGCACTCGATCCAGTAAACGTACAAAACATTCATAAAATCTTAAAAGACTTAAATGAAGAAGGAACGACAATTTTCTTAACGACTCACAACATGGATGAAGCAGAAACGCTTTGTAACCGTATTGCCTTCCTTTGTGGCGGAGAAATTGTAGCGCTGGATACACCAGAGAACCTACGCTTACAATACGCTAAGGATCAAATACAGGTCGTATTAAAAGATAAACAAAAAGAAGTAGTGCAAAAAGATGAATTAGGCGCAAAACGTATCTCAGAATGGATGAAAAAGGGCGAACTGTTATCTATTCATTCACACGAACCAACGCTAGGCGATATCTTTATTGAAGTTACTGGGAGGGGATTATAATGACATTTTCAATGAAACGGTTTTCGGCTATTGTAAGAAAAGAAATAAATGATGCAGGTAAAAACTCACAAGTTATATTAATGGCGCTATTACCTATTCTACTTGCTGTATTCTATAGTAATATGGATTCTATAAAAGAGTTCTTTGCAGGTTTTATTATTGTAATGACGATTACCATGGTGGGAAGTTATGTGCAAGCAATTATTATTGCAGAGGAGAAGGAAAAACACACGTTACGAGTATTGATGTTGTCTCCAGCAAGTCCAATAGAAGTTATTTTAGGGAAAAGTGTATTAACTGTATTTTTTGTACTAGCATCTAGTTTTATTAGTTTAGTGATTTTAGATACTTTTAAAGGAAATATCGGTATGCTAGTTATTATTATTTTAATAGGAACATTGTTATGTGTCGTTTTAGGTACTATAGTTGGCTTACTATCCCAAAATATAGCACAAACATCTATATTGGGGCTTCCAATTTTTATAATATTCATAATGGGGCCGATGTTAAAGGAAATGGTTAAGAATGAATTTATTATAAAAGTAGTTAATCTTCTTCCGACAAATCATGTTATGGAAGCATTGCAAAAAGTTATAAAGGGAGAAGGATTTATTGTGATTCAAGAACATATTTTAAACAATACAATTTGGACTATATGTCTTATCATTCTTTGTATTATGGTGTATAAAAAGAAACAATTAGACTAAAAACTGAGCTAAAAGTGCTCAGTTTTTTCTTTTTTCTATCATTTCCTCGGAAATTTTACATTTCTTATACATATTTTTACAAATTTTGTCGAAAAGTAATTAGTTATACGTTGTATAGGATACGTGAATATTGTTCAAAATGATTGCTGAGGTGATGATGGAATGCGAGGAAGAAATAATAAAAAGTCGCAAAAGGTAGTACATTTATTTCAAAAAAGATGGGTGTTTCCGGCACTATACATTGCTTGTGCAGCGGTAATCTTAATGGTTGCGCTATGGTTCCAAGGAGCTAATCCGAAGAAGACTCCAAACCACGATCAAGCAACACCGTATACACAATCGGAAGATCCAGCAGTACCAGTAACGAAATCTTCAGAAGTAGTGAAAATGCCAGCTGCCGCGAATGCGGAAGTAGTCGTACAAAAGAAATTCTATGAAGATGCAGCAACTGAGGCGGAACAAGAAAAAGCACTTGTCTTTTATAACAACACATATTCCCCAAACAAAGGAATTGACATTGCTGCGAAGAATGGAAAAGAATTCAATGTTGCCGCTGCTTTAAGTGGTACAGTAACGAAAGCTGAAAAAGATTCACTTCTTGGTTATGTTGTAACAGTTGATAGTGGAAATGGTGTAGCGGTATCTTATCAAAGCTTAGGCAGTGTGAAAGTAGAAAAAGGTGCAAGAGTTGCACAAGGTGAAGTATTAGGAACATCCGGTCTAAGTGCAATGAATAAAGAGGCAGGCTCTCACGTTCACTTTGAAGTACGTAAAGACAATGTGGCTGTGAACCCTGAACGTTACTTAAATAAATCAGTAACAGAAATTAAAGCTGATGCAGGTGCTGCAAAGGCTACGAATGCTTCTGGTAAAAAAGCTGATGACAAATCTCAAAAAGAAGAGAAGTCAACGAGCACGAAACCAGAAAATAAAACAGAAGACAAGTCTCAAAAAGAAGAGAAATCAACAAGCGGTTCAACTAGTGACAAAAAAGAAGAACCGAAGAAAGAAGAAAAATCAACAAACGGTTCTACAGAATCATCTAACGATTCTTCTTCACAAGAATAATAAAGTGAAAAAATCAATTCTCATCAAGAGAATTGATTTTTTTATTTTTATATAAAAATAATCAATTTCGAGAAAAAAGTTGTAAAAACAAGGAAAAATGACGAGATTCTCGAATATATATTACAAAAGGGAGGGGATACTGTGTCATTTTTGTTTGTTCTGTCGACTGCTATTATTTTATTGTTTGTTTTATTCACTTTATATTATTATATTGCCGGTAAGAAAGAGGTTCCCCACCATCAGTTGTTAGAAGAAGAATTGGAACGAGAAGAATGACGCCTTTTATACAAGGTGTCATTTTTTTTGGCCATAATAGTCAGTTTTAACGTATTTCTCACAAAAAAACGTAATTTTTCTTAACTTAGTCCGCAAAAATAGTGAACATGTAGCATATATCAGTAGTGCGGGCAATACAATGGTATAAACCAAAGCAAAGAGAGTGTTTGAGGTGAGAAATCGTGAATCATTTCATTATAAATCCAAGAATGTTTAACGCTTACAAACAGCACTCACACTTACTTCTTAGTCGTATGCAGCGAGGCTCATTTCACCCTTCTCACATCCAAATTAGGGAGGCGAGTGGTGTGCACGATTACATCAAAGAGAGAACTATCAAGATTGGTAAGTATATCGTGGAGACAAGAAAGACAGTGCGTGTCATTGCAAAGGAATTTGGGGTATCAAAGAGTACAGTCCATAAAGATTTAACAGAACGTCTACCAGAGATTAATCCAGAGCTCGCAAATGAAGTAAAAGAAATTCTTGATTATCATAAGTCTATTCGTCATTTAAGAGGTGGAGAAGCAACAAAACAAAAGTATAGAAAAGAAGATGTAGAGAAGCCTGTACGTCAATAATGTTACAGTAGCAAACATTCCGTTCACATTCGGTAATATTTTTCAGAAGAATTCTTTTTGCGAATATTACGTTTCTGTTAAATTTATGATAAAATCAGAAATTAGGTGAAAAGAATTCGGGTGTAACCTGATTTTGAATATCGAGGAGGAAAAAACGGGAATGTTTGCGCGAGATATCGGAATTGACCTAGGTACGGCTAACGTATTAATTCATGTTAAAGGTAAGGGTATTGTATTAAATGAGCCATCTGTTGTGGCCATTGATCGTAATAGTGGTAAAGTATTAGCAGTCGGTGAAGAAGCGAGAAGTATGGTGGGACGTACGCCTGGTAATATTGTAGCAATTCGTCCACTTAAAGATGGTGTAATCGCAGATTTCGAAATTACAGAAGCAATGTTAAAGTATTTCATTAACAAATTGGACGTAAAGAGCTTCTTTTCAAAACCTCGTATTTTAATTTGTTGTCCAACAAATATTACATCAGTAGAACAAAAAGCAATTCGTGAAGCTGCGGAACGTTCAGGTGGTAAAACAGTATTTTTAGAAGAAGAACCAAAAGTAGCCGCAGTTGGTGCTGGTATGGAAATCTTCCAACCAAGCGGTAACATGGTTGTTGATATTGGTGGAGGTACAACAGATATCGCTGTACTATCTATGGGTGATATTGTTACCTCTTCCTCTATCAAAATGGCTGGCGATAAGTTTGATATGGAGATCTTAAACTATATTAAACGTAAGTATAAGCTATTAATCGGAGAACGTACTTCAGAAGATATTAAAATTAAAGTTGGTACAGTATTCCCAGGTGCACGTAGCGAAGAGCTTGAAATTCGCGGACGTGACATGGTAACAGGCTTACCACGTACAATTACAGTATGCTCTGAAGAAATTACAGAAGCATTAAAGGAAAATGCAGCTGTTATTGTACAAGCTGCAAAAGGCGTATTAGAGCGCACACCACCAGAATTATCTGCAGATATCATTGACCGCGGTGTTATTCTAACAGGCGGTGGAGCTTTACTACACGGTATCGACATGCTTCTAGCAGAAGAACTAAAAGTACCAGTATTAATTGCTGAAAACCCAATGCACTGCGTTGCGGTTGGTACAGGCATTATGTTAGAGAATATCGACAGATTACCAAAGCGTGCTTTGAGATAATTTGAAAGAACTAAGGCTGACACCTTAGTTCTTTTTTTCGTTTTTGTATTTTTTTATTTTGTTTTTTTGCGAAAATGGAAGGAAAATAGAGAAATGTGAAGGAAACAGGTAAAATATTCATATATATGGTTAAATTTAATATTTCCTTAATTGAAAACGTTTATAATATAATGAGTCGAATACGACATTAAGGCAAATAATGTTTCAATACATATTGCCTTTCCCTAATTTGGGCATACACTCTTTTCCACCTCCGTGTCAGTTGCAAAAATGTGCAACTATTTTAATGGAATAGAGTGTGTGCATTTTTTTTAGGAAGTTGTGCTAAATATAAAATGTTACTTTGTAATGACAAACAATAAACAAAATGGGATAATAGCAATATGTCCAAGTGGTAAGACCAATATTACAAAAGGGGCGATTGTTACATGCTAAATATAGAACAAATTAAAGAAATCATTCCTCACCGCTATCCATTTTTACTTGTTGATAAAATATTAGAAGTAGATGAAGGCAAAAGAGCGGTTGGGATTAAAAATGTATCCGCAAACGAAGAATTCTTTAACGGACACTTCCCTGACTATGCAGTTATGCCTGGTGTACTTATTGTAGAAGCATTAGCACAAGTCGGAGCAGTTGCAGTATTAAAGAAAGAAGAAAACCGCGGAAGACTTGCTTTCTTTGCAGGTATCGACAATTGCCGTTTCAAAAAACAAGTACGCCCAGGTGATCAGCTTCGTCTAGAAGTAGAAATGACACGCGTACGCGGCCCAATTGGAAAAGGAAAAGCAATCGCAACAGTAGATGGTGAAGTTGCATGTGAGGCAGAAATTACATTTGCAATTGGTGATAAAAAAGAATAGATAGTACTAAAAAATCTCCTTGTGAAAAAGACAAGGAGATTTTTTGTTTACTGCTATATAACGATGAAAAGATAATATACAAACTAATCAGAAAATATCTTGTAAATAGATGGTAATTACCATATACTTACTTTATTATTTATTTAGAAAACAGGATAAGTGATAAAGGTAATAAAGAAATAAAGGCATTGTCATATTGTTAAGGTACTTAAGTAAGACAAAGTAGAATGTTATTGATTATGATGAGATATGGGGAAATCAGCAAAAATATTAATTAGACGTATGAAATCGAGCATAAGAGAGAGAAAAGGGAAATGTCGCATTTCACAAAAGGAGATTATGAATATGTTCGGGAGAAAGAAAAGAAAACCATTACGACAATTAATTACACATAAAGAGCCTAAATCGCGTATTACAGAACAATACCGTAACATTCGTACAAACATTGAGTTTACATCTGTAGATAATCATGTTCGTTCTATTATTGTTACTTCAGCCGACCCAGGTGATGGGAAAACAACAACAATCTCAAACTTAGCAGTTGTTTTCGGACAACAAGGAAAGAAAGTTTTATTAATTGGAGCTGACTTGCGTAAGCCGACAATACAAAACTTATTTGCCATTCATAGTTCAAATGGGTTAACGAACTTATTATCAGGACAAGCAAAACTTATGCAATGCATTCAAAAAACAGATATAGAGAACGTATATTTAATGGCAGCAGGTCCAATCCCTCCAAACCCAGCAGAACTGTTAGGGAGCCGGGCTATGGACGAGGCGTTGCTAGAAGCATATAACATGTTTGATATTATATTAATCGACACACCACCTGTCCTTGCGGTTACGGATGCACAAATACTTGCGAATAAATGTGATGGAATCGTACTCGTTATACGCAGTGAAAAGACGGAAAAAGATAAAATCGTAAAAGCGAAACAAATATTAGATAAAGCATCAGGCAAAATACTGGGTGTCGTTTTAAATGATAAAAGAGAAGAAAAAGAACAATATGGTTATTACTAAAATATAAAAAGCCAACAAAATTTTTGTTGGTTTTTTGTTGTTTTCTGAAAATTCTTTATCAAGTTACACAGTATGAAAAACGTGATAAAATAAAAATTTTGGAAAATGATTGGAATGTGTTGTCATATTTAAGATTATTTTGTAAGATTAAACTTGTTTCTTGTGAACAAATATAGAACTGAATTATTAAAAATAAAAAATGTAAGATTTATATGTTATAATTTTTCCTATGTGTAAATTTTAGAAAGTTGGAGGAACCTATGGAAGAAACAATTAGTCTAAAAGAGTTATTTCATATCTTAAAAAAACGTTTAGCAATGATCCTCGTAATCGCCTTTGGTGCAGCTATTGTAAGTGCTATCATTAGCTTTTTCTTCATGACACCAATCTATCAATCTTCGACGCAAATTCTTGTTAATCAGAAGAAGCAAGAAGGGGCAATGTTCCAAGCTGGTGAAGTTCAAACGAATATTCAATTAACGAATACATATAAGGTTATTATTAAAAGTCCAGTAATCTTAGATCAAGTAAATGAAAAATTAAATTTAAATATGACAGCACAAGCTTTAACAGAGAAGATTAATATTGCGAATGAAAAGGATTCTCAAGTTATTTCTGTTACAGCTGAGGATAAAGATCCGAAACTAGCTCGTGATATTGCTAATGCAACTGCAGATGTATTTAAAGGTGAAGTTGCAAAAATTATGAGTGTAGATAATGTTACGGTACTTTCTAAAGCAGAGTTGGCAGAAGAATTATCACCAATTAAACCACGCCCAATGTTAAATGTGGCAATCGCTTTCGTTGTGGGCTTAATGGCTTCAGTTGGTCTTGCATTCTTACTAGAATACTTAGATAACACAGTGAAAAAAGAAGAAGATGTGGAAAACTTACTTGGCTTACCAGTATTAGGTATTGTAGCTCGTATGGATGAAGAAACATTGAACGTGAAATCACACGCTCCATCATCAAGAAAAGTGAGGGGACAAACAATTGGCTCTTAATTTATTTAAAAAGAAAAAAAATCATCGTCAACGTCGTCAATTAATTGCTCATCAACAACCGAAATCACCAATTTCAGAACAATATCGTAATATTCGAACGAATATTGAATTTGCAGCTATTGATACGAATTTACATTCATTAATGGTCACGTCTGCAAACCCAAGTGAAGGGAAAACAACAACGACGGCGAATATGGCAGTTGTGTTTGCTCAACAAGGAAAAAAAGTATTATTAATTGATGCAGATATGCGTAAACCAGCAATGCATCAAATGTTCCAAGTAGATAACATTTTTGGATTAACGAACGTATTAACAAATAGTGAACGTTTAGAGAAGTGCGTACAAACGACATCTGTAGATAATCTACACTTTTTAGCTTGTGGTCCAATCCCACCAAATCCGGCCGAATTGTTAGGCTCTAAATCAATGAAAGAACTTCTTGGGCAAGCATACAGTATGTATGATCTAGTTATTTTTGATATGCCGCCAATTTTAGCTGTTACTGACGCACAAATTATGGCAAATGTATGTGATGCTTCTATTCTTGTAGTTCGCAGTGAATCAACAGAGAAAGAAACCGCAGTAAAAGCAAAAGGGTTATTGGAATCTGCAAAAGGTAAATTGTTAGGTGTTGTTCTAAACGACCGTGAACGTGAACAAGGCTTATATTATTATTATGGCGCAAACTAATTAAAAGGGTGAGATATGTTTCAACCATATCTCCTTTTTTCCCTTGAATATGAGACGTCTCATATTCAAGGGAAAAAAGACTGATAGGAGAGAGGGAGGCTGAAAGAATGATTGATTTACATTGTCACATTTTGCATGGCATCGATGACGGTGCACAAACAGTAACAGATAGTTTAGCGATGGCACAACAAGCCGTTTCAGAAGGAATACATACAATTGTCGCAACGCCGCACCATCAAAATGGAAAATATATAAATGAACGTACCTCAATTATTCATCATGTAAAACAACTAAATGATGAACTACAACAATATAATATTCCACTTACTATTTTACCGGGGCAAGAGATCAGGTTATATGGTGATTTATTAGAAGACTATGAAGCTGGTAAAATTGTTACTTTAAATGAAACAAATAAATACATATTCATTGAATTCCCATCTAATCATGTACCGCGTTATGCTGAACAACTATTATATGAACTGCGCGTTAAGGGAATGATTCCAATTATTGTTCATCCGGAACGTAATGCCGAGTTAATCGAGCGGCCAGATAAGTTATATAATCTTGTAAATAAAGGGGCATTAACGCAAGTAACGGCAGGCAGTTTATTAGGGAAATTTGGGAAGAAAATTAAAAAGTTTTCACTACAACTAGTCGAACATAATTTAACCCATATGGTTGCTTCAGATGCACATAACACAACATCAAGAGGATTTCATTTAGCGGAAAGCTATGAACTAATTGAGAAAGAATTTGGAATGAATGTTATGAGTGATTTGAAAGAAAATCCGTACTTATTAATTAGCGGGAAGGCAATTTACAAAGAAGATCCAGAACAAATTCGTCGTAAAAAATTGTTCGGTATTTTTTAAATAAGAATTGGTGATGTCTCCTAACCGTTATCAATGGGGGCACTCGGTCGTGCTGTGGGTAGAAATTTTATTTCATGCCTACCTTAGACGCTTGTCGTCGGGAGTATGACGTGAGGATGGGTTAGATGCCCATAATTTATTTCTAATAGAAACTCTACCTATGGAGTTATAAAAATGACTCTATAGGTAGGGTTTTTGTTATTGTTACATACAAATAAATAGATTTATAGGGGGAGTATAATTGAAAAAAGTAAGAAAAGCAATTATCCCAGCCGCTGGTCTTGGGACAAGATTTTTACCAGCAACGAAGGCGATGCCAAAAGAAATGTTACCTATCGTCGATAAACCGACGATTCAATACATAATAGAAGAAGCAATTGAATCAGGAATTGAAGACATTATTATTGTTACTGGAAAAGGAAAACGTGCTATTGAAGATCATTTCGATCACTCTTTCGAATTAGAACAAAGCCTTTTAGAAAAAGGGAAGTATGAAATGCTTGAAAAAGTACAAGCTTCCTCAAAAATAAATATTCATTACATAAGACAAAAAGAGCCAAAAGGTTTAGGGCATGCGGTATGGTGCGCTCGTAAATTTATTGGGAATGAACCATTTGCGGTATTACTTGGTGATGATATTGTACAAGCAGAAACACCATGTTTACGTCAATTGATGGATCAATATGAAGGTACACAGTCGTCAGTTATTGGTGTACAAACAGTGCCTGAAAACGAAACACATCGTTACGGTATTATCGATCCGGTTGAACAGAATGATCGCCGTTATCAAGTACGACAATTTGTGGAAAAACCAGCTCAAGGAACGGCACCATCAAATTTAGCAATTATGGGACGTTACGTATTAACACCAGAAATCTTTATGTTTCTTGAGAATCAACAAACAGGCGCTGGTGGCGAAATTCAATTAACGGATGCAATTCAACGTTTAAATGAAATTCAGCGTGTGTTTGCTTATGATTTTGAAGGAACTCGTTATGATGTTGGGGAGAAGTTTGGATTTATTAAGACAACGATTGAAATGGCATTACAGCATGAAGAATTAAAAGAAGACTTGATGAAATATATGAATACAATAGTTGGCAAAGGGAATGTATTCATATAAAAGGGAGGAAGGGAAAAGTTGGAGGAAAGAAATTTAATAAATAAATCTGCAACGGAAACTATCGATACTGTTAGAAAGCAAAATGCTTTGTATTTATTAATGAAAAGGGCAATAGATATTGTAGGTGCAATTATAGGTTTAATTATATTCTCCCCATTTTTTATTATAATCCCTATTCTTTATATGCGTGGAGAGGGAAAAGGGCCGGTATTTTTTAGGCAATCTAGGATAGGACAAAATGGTGAAACTTTTGGAATATATAAATTCCGTTCCATGGTAATTGATGCAGAAAAGAAGTTAAAACAAAATGAAGTGCTATATAAAAAGTATATAGATAATAACTATAAACTTGAACCGGAAGAAGATCCTCGTATTACGAGTGTAGGGCGTTTTTTAAGGAAAACGAGCTTGGATGAATTACCCCAGTTTATCAATGTTCTTAAGGGCGACATGAGTTTAGTTGGACCAAGACCAGTAGTTCAAGAGGAGCTATTAGAATATGGGGAAAGAAAAAGTGACTTTTTATCTGTGAAACCAGGAATTACAGGATACTGGCAGGTTAGTGGAAGAAGTGATGTTGGATACCCTGAAAGAGTAGATTTAGAATTGCATTATGTATACAATGCATCATTATTTTTCGATATAAAAATTCTATTTTTAACTGTAGTAAATGTGGTATTAAGAAGAGGAGCTTATTAATTAACTTTATTGTTGTAAAATGGAAAGGGTGTTACAGATGAATGAAAAAATTTGTGTAGTAGGATTAGGTTATATTGGATTACCAACAGCAAGTTTATTGGCCACTAAAGGATTTCAGGTATATGGTGTAGATGTCAATGAATCTGCTGTAGAAATGATTAATAGCGGAAAAGTACATATTTATGAACCGGATTTAGATATTATGGTAAAAGCCGCTGTGCAAAGTGGAAATTTAAAGGCAGGAATTGTACCAGAAACGTCGGATATTTTCATATTAGCTGTTCCAACACCGTTTAAGGGTGATCATAAGCCAGATTTAACTTATGTTGAACAGGCAACGAAAACAATAGCACCATACATAAAACCAGGTGATTTGGTGATTTTAGAATCTACAAGCCCAGTAGGAACAACAGAAAAAGTGACGGAATGGATTTTAGAAGAACGCGAAGATTTAACTGTGACAGAAGAAATTAACTCGAATAAGGGTGTTTTCTTTGTAGCACACTGTCCTGAAAGGGTATTACCAGGACATATTTTAAGAGAATTAGTAGAAAATGATCGAATAATAGGTGGTATTAATCAGAATTCTACGAAGAAAACAGTAGATTTTTATAAGAAATTTGTCAAAGGTAAAATCCTTGAAACAAATGCTAGAACAGCAGAAATGGCGAAATTAACAGAAAACTCATTCCGAGATGTGAATATTGCATTTGCTAATGAATTATCTATGATTTGTGATGAACTTCATATTAATGTTTGGGAATTAATAAGTTTAGCAAATAGACATCCTCGTGTGAATATTTTACAACCAGGACCGGGAGTGGGTGGACATTGTATTGCTGTAGATCCTTGGTTTATTGTAGACGCAGCACCAGAACAAGCTAAGCTTATCCATACAGCTCGGCAGGTAAATGATTATAAGCCAGGTTATGTTGTAGATAAGATTCGTGAAAAGGCAGACAAATTTAAAAATCCTATTATTGCTTGTTTAGGTTTAGCATTTAAGGCTAATATAGATGATTTACGTGAAAGTCCATCTGTTGAAATTGTAGAATATTTAGCTAGTCAGCAATTAGGAAAAATTATTGTATCTGAACCCAATATTCAACAATTACCTGAGAAATTAAGCAAGTTAGGAATTGAATTAGATTCTACAGTTTCTACTATTTCAAAGGCAGATATAATTGTATTATTGGTAGATCATGACGCCTTTAAAGATATTGACCGTTTAACATTAAATGAAAAGGTTGTTATTGATACTAGAGGCGTATGGAGATGAAAAAGAATAAATATTTTTTAATTGGCCCTTATCCCCCCCCTTTAGGAGGGGTAAGTGTCTATATTTATCGTTCAAAAAAAAGATTAGAATCGATGGGTGTTGAGGCTGAAGTAATAGATTTTTCGAGGATGTCACGTTATGAGAAGATTAAGTTTTTGTTAATCACGAGTTTTCTATCACCGTCGTATCATACATTTCATTTGGACGGATTTAAATTTCCTTTAATGTTAATGTTAATTTTTAGGCCATTTAAATCCCATATCATTTTACATCATCACTCAATTCGAAGATTAGATAACTTAAGTAGGATTCAAAAATGGATTGCTAGAATATTCGTAAAAAAAATAGATGAATGTATTATGGTAGGAGCTCATTTGAAGGATGGTTATGTAAAAAATAACCTTCAATTACCAAAGAAAATAACTATTCAATCACCCTTTGTACCACCCCCAATGGAAGATGAACAAAAAATTATGGATACTTATTCATATGAAACTAAAAAATTTATAGCACAAGCAAATCCTCTTATAGTAGGCAATGCTTCTGTAATTACATTTCATAACGGTTTTGATTTATATGGTTTAGATATAAGTATTAAAATGGTTGATAAATTAAAAGAAAAGTATAAAGATATTGGATTAATTTTTGCGCTTGCAGAAATTGGTGACGAGGGTTATTTTAATGAAATTAAAAAAGAGATAAATTTAAGTGGGCTTGAAAATAATATTCATTTCATTACAGGACAAAAAGAATTATGGCCGCTTTTTAAACATGCAAATTTAATGGTGCGCCCAACATATAGTGATGGATATGGAATTAGTATAGAAGAAGCGTTATATTTAGAATGTCCAGCAGTTGCTAGTGATGTGTGTAAGAGACCGGAAGGAACAGTACTGTTTAAAAATAGAAATTTAGATGATTTTATAACTAAAGTAGAAAATAGCATAGGCCAGATGAATGAGGTATCGAAGGAGAAAGTATAATATGAAGCATCGTTTAATAACCCTTATTAAAAAGATACGTAATAACCTAGTACAGCTAGGTAAAAAGGGTTTTTTTAGTTTGTTACTTACTAAATTCTTGATCCAATTTTTAGGATTCGGGAGTATTATATTAGTTGCTAAATTTATTAATCCTGAAAGTATGGCACAAATAAGAAGCTTACAAACATATTTAACACTAGCTGTTATACTAGGAACTTTCGGTCTAGATACCGCTATATTAAAGTTTTGCGCTGAGAAGAGAGAAGACAACCAAAAAGAGAAAATCCTTTCGCATTCTATTCGGAATAGTTTGTTGTTTTCTTTTTTATCCATTCTGTTATTTAATTTATTTTTAATACTTACCTCTAAACAATATTCGATTCATTGGGGTATATATACTTTATGTGTACCAATATTAGCTTTAACAAATATATTAATTAATTATCTCCTGGCTTTAAAAAGGGTAAATAAAATGGCTAGTATACAAGCGATTATAAAAGTGCAGGGTGCATTGTTTATAATTATTGGTACTTGGTTATTTGGTGTGAAAGGTTTTATTATCTCTACGGTTTTAGGATTGGTTATTGGTTTATACCCTCTATTTAAAGAGGCAAATCTTGTGAAGAGATTAGATAATTCAAACATAGATATACCTAAGCAATTTTGGGGAATTGCTTTTTTTAGTTTTTTGGCTAATTTTGTAAATAACATAGGGAACTATGCAGATATTATTGTTATGGATAACTTTATAACTGATCGTGTTGAAATGGGATATTATTCAATTGCCACAATATTTCTTCTAGGTGCTACTCAAATCACAGCAACTTTACAAAATATATATACACCTTATTTGACAGAAAAAAGCAATGATTATAAAGGCTTAAAAGAGATGGCCTTTAATCTTCAAAAGAAGGCTATTATTTTAAGTGTAATTGCAGGATTAGCTGTGTATATTGGCTCTTTAGTATTTGTTCCTTTCTTTTATGGGGAATCATACAAAAGTACAATCACATATACAGGAATACTTATGATTAAATATGTGTTGTATTCATCTTATGCTATTATGGGTGTTACATTATTAGCGATGGGTAAGATGAAAGAAAATTTTTATGTGACACTTATCTCAGCACCTATTGCCTTATTAATTAATTATGCAGCTTCACAATACTTTGGCATTATAGGAGTTGCATGGGCGCAAATAGCTAATGGTGTCATTATGTTGACTTTACAATATACAATAGTAATCCGTGTATTTAAGAGATTAGATAAGTAAAAAGAACTTTTAAAATTTAGAGAGATCATATAAATAGGAGAAGAATCTTTTATGCCTTATTATTTAAAAAAGGTTAAGGAATTAACCCCTAAAGAAGTAGTAGATAAAGTTAATAAGAAAGTGAAAAATAAAATATTAAAAAAAACAGAAGAGTTAGTAGATAGGCATACTTCTACGTATTCCAGAAACATTAATGGTTATGAAATTGAGAGCCTATTATCCGAGTATGTAATATATAATTTTTCTGATACAGAAATCTTACAAATCCGAGAAATAACATCATTATATCTTAATCATTACTTTGATTTATTAGGGTCTGGTTGGGAGAATATAAAATATAACATGGACTGCAAAGGAATAGAAGAATTTAAATATAAAGCTCCTGTAGTAGGTTTAAATAATGATATTACATGTCTCATTAATGAAAAAAATAGGGAATATAGTAAATATTTGAGGAATATGATATCTACTCACTATATTCCAATTGATTGGCGCTTAGATTTTAAGTCAGGTTATTATTGGGATTCACATATACATTATTCGAAAGTTTCCTATGGAAAGGATATAGGAGTAGATGTTAAGGTCCCGTGGGAATTATCACGTATGCAGCATTTAGTTCAATATGTTTGGGCATATTTACTAGCCAAGCAAGGAAAAAGGGGTTTCGAAGAACCTAAAATATATGTGAAAGAATTTCAGGATGAAGTATTAGATTTTATCTCTATGAACCCTCCTAAATTCGGTGTGAATTGGGTTTGTACTATGGACGTTGCAATCCGAGCGGCAAATTGGCTACTGGTTTATGATTTATTTAGGGTACATGGTGTGACTTTTTCTCAAGAATTCCAAAAAGTATTTAGTCTCTCTATATATGATCATGGAAAATTTATTTATAATCATTTAGAACGTGATGGCGAGGTACGCAATAATCATTACTATTCTAATATTGTAGGGCTATTTTTTATTGCAGCATATCTACCGGTAACAGGGGAAACAAAAGAATGGCTGTGTTTCGCATTTCAAGAAAATATTCAAGAGATGCAAGCACAATTTTATAAAGATGGAGCAAATTTTGAGCAGTCAACAGCATATCATCGCTTATCAGGGGAATTAGCACTATATGCGACTTCTTTAGGATATGCATTGTCAGAAACTAAAAAAGATATTTTAAGAAAATATAGTATAGAGAAACATCTTTCAATTTGTAAGAAGAAAGGTTTTAATCATGACACAAAAGATTTTTGGAAAGTACAAGAAGATGTATTGTTTCCTGATTGGTATATAGATAGATTAGAAAAAATTGCAGAATTTACTATGGATATAACTAAGCCTGATAAGGAAATTATCCAATTTGGTGATAATGATAGCGGACGTTTTTTTAAGATACAACCGATATACCAGAAAATGTATGTGAAAAATGCCAAAGAGTTATATTTAAATTTAAAGAATTATAATGCACTTGGTGATCATGAAATCTACTGGGATGAGAAATTCTTAGACCATCGCTATTTAGTAGCTGGAATTAATGCATTTTTTGAAAGAGCTGATTTTTACCAGTATGTAAATGGGGAATCGATAGAATATAAGATAGTAAAAGATTTAATAAAAGGAAGAGTTAAAGGGCAAAATAAACAAAGCCAACATATAAGCTATAAAAATACATCGATAAATCTATTAAATAAAGTAGATGAGAAAAATATACGTTTATTTAAAGAAAAATCACAATTTGTTGAATATGTCTATCCAGCGAATTTGAACCTGATAGATAACCTAAAAATTATTTCTTATCCCGAGTTTGGTATGTATATTTACACTTCAAATAATTTATATTTAGCAATTAAATGTGGACCTCTTGGAAGTAGTGGAAAAGGTAGTCATGATCATAATGATCAACTTAGTATTGAATTGACGATTGATGGGAAAGAAATTATAAAAGATCCTGGAACGTATTTATATACAGCTATTCCTGAAAAAAGAAACTTATTTAGATCTACGGGTGCACATTTTACAATTCAAATGGATAATAAAGAACAAAATGATTATTATCAAGGGTTACCGGGATTATTTATGTTAAAAGAAAATACAGAAAGCAAATGTTTAGAGTTTGATTTAACAAGATTTATAGGATGCCATAGTGGATTTGGAGAAAAAGTATATAGAGTTATAGACATTTTTCATGATAGAGTAGTTATTTCTGATTATGGTTCTAATCAAAAAATTACGGGTTTTAATTATTATTCAAATGGTTATGGGAAAATTACTAGTCTAATAGAAACTTAATTTTGGAGGAAATATGAGGAGAATACATGAGTTAGATTCCTTAAGGGGAATAGCAGCTGTTACGGTTATGTTTAGCCATTATCTTTTAATTTTCCCAGCATTCTTTTCTAGTGAAAGGAATGAAATAGGAGTTAATGTGATGAAATACACCCCTTTGCATATTTTCTGGGCGGGGCATGAAGCTGTTATCTTATTTTTTATACTAAGTGGATTGGTTTTAACAATTCCTTTTATTAATAATGAAAAGATTAATTATGGAAATTATATATTTAAAAGGATTTTCAGAATATATATACCTTATATATTTGCTGTGTTAATAGCTATAATATCTAGAGTTCTTTTTTACACTGGACCAAAAAATGGACTAAGTGACTGGTTTAATAATCTTTGGAGTAATGGTTTTGAGTATAAATTGTTTTTCGAACATGTATTATTTATAGGTAGCTTTAATAATAATGCTTATGATCCAGTACTATGGTCGTTGATACATGAAATGAGAATATCATTGATTTTTCCTTTTATTATTTATATTGTGAAAAGATGCAGTGTACAAAAAAGTCTTTGTATAGCCATGATTTGCTCGATTATGGGTATAAGTCTAACAAAAATATCAAATTCTAGGTTGGATATTGATGTAGATTATTTTATGACGCTACATTATACTGCTATGTTTATCGTGGGCTCACTTTTAGCCATAAACTTAAATAGAATATTACAGAATAAATATGTAAAAAAATCTGGAATCTATTTATTCTTAGGGGGAATATTATTTTACACTTATAGATGGTGGTTTTTCCCAAAAAAAACAATTTTTCATAAAGAAATAATAGGAGATTGGATGATTGTTTTAGGAGTAGTATTAATAATTTGTTGCCTTTTAAGGGATCCTTTCTCAAGTTTTATGAAACATTCTGTGTTTCAATTTTTAGGGAAAATATCATATAGCCTGTATCTTTATCATTCTATAGTAATGTTAACGCTGATACATTTACTGTATGAATATCTTAATATTTATATGATACTAATAATTTCTATAATAGGGTCGTTATTAGTCGCATTCTTAGCTCATTATTTTGTTGAAAGAAATTCAATAAAACTAGGGAAAAATCTTAGTTTAATAGAGTATAAATTAAAATATTTTAAAGGTAGTTAGGGTGAATAGGTTGCAAGATTATACTATTATTACAAAAAGCTTGATTATAAAAACATTTATATTTTTAGCAGCTTTTTTAGCTTTTCTAACACTCGAGCCTTTTTTTGTATGGGGAAATAAATTAAAAGAGGTAGTGGGCTGTGTTTATATTACATATTTCTTTTTAATTGCTGCTAAATACAATGTTATTTCAAGGAAAGATATAAAGGTAGCGTTTTTTACAATTTTTTTAATTTTACTATATAGTTTTAGATACGACGAAGTATATAAAATTCTATATAGTTTTTTATTTTTATGTGCTGTACTTGTTCCATTTGTACTATTAATAAATGAAATAAAATTAAAGATATATGATTGGTTTATTAAAATAATAGCTATCTCATATATTCCTGCAATAATTGTTGCATTCTTATTACTATTGGGCATTGATTTAAGTTGGGATAATTTAATTAGTTATTCTGCAAGTAAATCAAATTACCGACAATATTTATGGAGTGCAAACTATGCAGTATACTATGGGTTTTCTGAGCAGTACTTTTTCTCGTATGGAGGAAGTATTGATAGAATATGTGCTATGTTCAATGAACCGGGTGTAGTTGGAACAGTGAGTGCTTTAATTTTAATTTCTAAAAAATTAAAATTAGGTAGGTTATACGAAAAAATAATATTAATAGCAGGAATTTTATCTTTATCTATGGCTTTTTATACTTTAATTGGATTGTACCTGTTAATAAAAAATAAAAAGCACTTAATTTTATTTTTTATTGCTTATATCCTTCTATTTTCTTTTACCCCAAAAGATTCTTATTTATACAATAGAATACTTTATAGATTTGAGATAAATTCAGAAGGTTTGGCTGGAAATAATCGAACTAACGAAGGGTTTGAGTATGTATACAAAGACTTTAAAGCAGGAAATATAAAAGAGCAGTTCTTGGGGATAGGAGAGAAAGAGTATTTTAACAAGGCGTTAAATTATAAGTCAGAAGCACTTTCCTGGAAAACGTTCATGGTTATTAATGGATATTTACTATTTATACTTCATGTGCTATTTTTCCTATATTTATGCCTTAAGGAAAAAAACAAGGCAAGTATTATTTTTGCAGTTTTTTATTTCATGGCTATATATCAAAGGCCTTTCGACTTTTCACTAGGATATTGGTTAATATTCTTTGCTGGTATTCTATACAGTTTAAATAAAGAAGAAAATACAGTTGATAATAAAAGTTTATCGAGGGGAAATGTAAATGAAGAAAAAAGCATTATTTGCAACTAGTAATTATTGGAATTCACCGTTCCAAGTAGGTACTCATCATATTGCGAAAGAATTAGTGGGAAAAGGGTGGGAAATTGCTTATATTTCAGCACCAATATCACCTATTCATCGAATGTTTTCACCTACTAAGGAATTCTATGACCGATATGAGATTTACAAAAAAGGTGGGGAAACTTTTGAGGACGGAAAGGTCTGGTCGTACGTACCTGGGGCTTTATTAACACCAAATAATAAACCTATTTTAAGAAGTGAAATTATATATAATCATTGGAATAAACTCGGATACCCTAATATAAAAAAGTTAATAGAACTTAAAAATTTTAGGGAAGTGGACTTACTTTATTTTGATAATGGTCTCCAAAATTATTTGTTAGATTTTATAAATTATAAAAAATCAGTTTTTAGGATGGCAGATAAAAACTCTGGTTTTTCTAATAGTACAAAAGCGCTAGAGAAAGCAGAAACAAAGTTATCTCAAAGTGTAGATCGAGTTTTATATACTGCACATACGTTAGAGGATCATGTAAATGGTTTAAAACCTAAAGATACATTATATTTCCCAAACGGTGTTAACTTAGCGCACTTTTTAGAAAAAAAAGAGCAACCTGTTGAATATAAATCTATCGATAAACCAATTGTTGTTTATGTAGGTGCTATAGAAGAATGGTTTGATTTTAACTTATTTAATGAGATGGCTAAAAAAATGCCAGACTTTGCTTTTGTAGTAATAGGTCCTGATAAATTAGCTAAGCAGCACATTAATGAAATTGAGAATGTTCATATTTTAGGTAGAAGGAGTTATGATCGACTCCCAGCATATCTTCAATATGCTAACGTGGGGATTATACCTTTTAATGTTAAAGAGCACTCTCATTTGTTAGATTATGTAAATCCATTGAAGTTGTATGAATATATGGTTTCAGGTATTCCAGTAGTTAGTAGTAAATGGAAAGAGCTGGAGTTAATAAATAGTCCAGCGCAATTAGCTGAAAACCTAGATCAATTTATAGAAGCAATTAAAGAAGCGGTGAGAGATACGGATAAAGAAAAATATATTAACTTTGCAAAACAACATAGTTGGACTAGTAGGGTAGATAATTTGCTAGCAGAAGTATTAGAATAGGGGATTAATTGTGAAAAAAAAAGTGCTATTAATAACGGTTAGAGCAGATTATGGTGGAGGGCCTGAACATGTATATCGGTTGATAAAGAATATGGATTCCAATATAGAGTATTATGTTGCTTGTCCAGAAGAAGAACCATATTGGGATAGATATACACAGCTATTAGGTGAAGGAAAGTTAATAAAAATTCCTCATAGAAAATTCAAATTGAAATACTATTTGGAAATGCTAAGTTTTGTAAAGAAAAATAATATTGATATTATTCATTCACATGGAAAGGGAGCAGGTATTTACAGTCGATTATTAAAAGTTTTCGCTCCAAAAAATGTAAATATTGTACATACTTTTCATGGTATACACTTAGATTATAAGAATTTTATAAATAAGATTTATATTTTTATAGAGAGATTTTTATCTTATTTCACAGATTCTTTCATTTGTGTGTCAGATGGAGAACGGGATAAAGTAAATAATGTGAAATTAGTTCAAAATAATAAACTCAATGTTATTGTAAATGGTGTGGAAATTCCAAGGGATCATGTAGTTAATAATAATCAAACTTTTAACATCGTTTCAGTAACGAGGTTTGATAATCAAAAAAACTCAAAAAAATCTATAGAGATAATGGAAACTCTCATTAAAAGGCATGGATATGAAGATTCTACCTTAACTTTTATAGGTCAAGGACCTCAAATGCAAGAATTACAAGATTATGTAAACATGAGGAAACTGGAGAGGAATATTATATTTTTCGGTCCTACGCAAAATGTAATAAAGGAAATGCAGAAGTATAACATGTATTTATCATCTGCAAAGTGGGAAGGTATGCCTTTAGCGGTATTAGAGGCAATGTCAGTGGGGTTACCTGCAGTATTGTCTAATGTAGTTGGAAACCGAGATATTGTGGAACATGGTAAAGATGGTTATTTATACGAATTAGATGATATGGATAAAATAGTTGACTTAATGGTTCAATTAAAAGATGAAAAGTGGATTGATATGTCGACTAAAGCGAGAGAAAAGATTGTTAGTAAATATAGTGTGCAGCAAATGGTAAAAGGTACAAAACAAATATATTCTAAGATTAGTGGTGTTTCTAAATGAAAATAGCAATTGTACATGATTGGTTTGTGACATATGCGGGTGCTGAAAAAGTTGTAGAGCAAATGTTAGATGTTTTTCCAGAAGCGGATTTATTTAGCGTTGTGGATCATCTAGGGGAGAATAGAGGATTTATAAAAAATAAAGAAGTAAAAACTACCTTTATTCAAAAATTACCTTTCTCAAAGAAAAAATATAGAAATTATTTACCATTAATGCCTTTAGCAATTGAACAATTGGATTTATCTCAATATGATGTAATCCTTTCTAGCTCACATGCTGTAGCAAAAGGAGTCTTAACTGGTCCAGATCAGATACATATTTCATATGTACATTCTCCTATTCGTTATGCTTGGGATTTGCAACATCAATATTTAAGAGAGTCTAAATTAGACAAAGGAATTAAAGGATTAATAACAAAATCCATTTTACATAAGGTTAGAAATTGGGATTACCGTACTGCAAATGGCGTTGATTATTTCATTGGTAATTCAAATTTTATTGGGCGTAGAATATGGAAGGTATATAGAAGGGAATCAGAGGTAATATATCCGCCTGTTGATATTTCTGCATTTACATTACATGAACAAAAAGAAGATTTTTATTTAACGGCATCACGTATGGTTCCATATAAAAAAATTGATTTAATTGTAGAAGCCTTTGCAAATATGCCAGATAAAAAGTTGGTTGTTATTGGAGACGGACCAGATTTTGAAAAAGTGAAAGCTAAGGCTAAAGGTAATATTCAAATTTTAGGTTATCAATCATTTGAGGTACTTAAGGATCATATGCAACGTGCAAAAGGCTTTGTATTTGCTGCAGAAGAAGATTTTGGGATTACACCAGTGGAAGCACAGGCTTGTGGTACACCTGTTATTACATATGGTAAGGGTGGTGCTACAGAAACTGTTTTAGATTTAAATCATGAGAAACCGACTGGTCTATTCTTTAAAGAGCAAACTGTTGGAAGTATTGTTGAGAAGATTAATGAATTTGAAAAAAGTTATGATAAGTTTACTCCAACTAATTGTAGGGAGAATGCTATAAGATTTTCTCCGGAGAGATTTAGAGAAGAGATTAGAAGTATTGTAGAGGAAAAATATAATGAAAAATTTCTAGGGTGAGGAGATAATATCTTCACCTTTTTTATTTTTGGTAAGGGAGTGGAAAAATGAAATTAATATTATTATCTGGTGGTTCAGGAAAACGTCTATGGCCATTATCAAATGATTCGCGTTCTAAGCAATTTTTAAAAGTACTTAAAAATGAGAATGATGAAATGCAATCTATGGTTCAAAGGGTATGGGGCCAATTAACAAGCTTAGGTATTGAAAATGATGCAGTTATTGCTACAAGTAAATCTCAAGTAGATATGATTAATAGTCAACTAGGAAATGATGTACCTATTATCATCGAGCCAGAACGTCGTGATACATTCCCGGCAATCGCTCTTGCTGCTTCATATCTATATTCTAAAGAGCACGTTGATTTGGATGAGGTTGTAGGGGTATTACCTGTAGATCCATACGTAGAAAATAGTTTCTTTGAAAGGTTATTGGATTTAGAAAAGGCACTAAACTCTTCAAATGCAGATCTAGGTTTAATGGGGGTTACCCCTACATATCCATCTGAAAAATATGGTTATATTGTTCCTGATATAGAGGAGAGCACACAGGAACTCATTCAGGTAAGTCATTTTAAAGAAAAGCCAGCCGCTACCGAGGCGGAAGAGTTACTAAAACAAAATGCGCTTTGGAACAGCGGTGTATTTGCATTTAAATTAGATAAAATTATCTCCCTATTAGATCAAAAAGGACTTCCTGTTCAATATGATGTTTTAGTTCAACGATATGCAAGTTTACCAAAGATAAGTTTTGACTATGAGGTAGTAGAGAAAACAGAAAATATTATTGCACTTCCTTATAACGGTTCATGGAAAGATCTTGGAACTTGGAATACCCTTACAGAAGAAATGGGGATGAACATCCTTGGTAAGGGGAATATGGGGATTGAATGTGAGCAAAACCATATTATTAATGAGCTAGATATCCCAGTTTCTGTACTAGGTCTTTCTAATATAATTGTAGCTGCTAGTCCAGATGGTATTTTAGTTTCAGAAAAAGATGCAAGTCCTCGAGTGAAAGAATTAGTGGGGGATTGGGATCAAAGGCCAATGTATGAAGAGCGTCGCTGGGGTTGGTACCGTGTACTAGATCATACTAAATATGATGATGGAAACGAAGTATTAACAAAGCGCATTGGTATTACAGCCAGTAAAAATTTAAGCTATCAATATCATCATAATAGAAGTGAAGTTTGGACAATTGTAAAAGGTGAAGGTATTTTTGTATTAGATAATGAAATACGAGTTGTTCGGCCTGGGGATGTGTTAGAAATTCAGCCGAGACAGAGGCATGCAATTAAGGCTGTTACAGATTTAGAGTTTATTGAAGTACAATCAGGTAGCGAATTAGTTGAGGAAGATATTGTTCGGATTTATATGCAATGGAAAGAAATAGAGGAAGTTTGTTATTTGAAAGGTTAAAAATTAGTAGTGAGAGTAGCTAGAGGTGGAGTTATTTTGTATAAAGAACCGTTATTTTTTCAACCCGTGTTGCAGGAAAGGATTTGGGGGGGAGAATCTTTAAAAGAATTTAATTATGATTTACCTTCCCAAACGGTCGGTGAGTGTTGGGGGATTTCTGCTCATTTAAATGGTCCAAGTATTGTAATGGGTGGTAAATATAAAGGCTTAACATTAAAGCAACTGTGGGATGAACATAGAACATTATTTGGAGACCATCAAGCTGAACGATTTCCGTTACTAACTAAAATTTTAGATGCAAAGAAGGATTTGTCTGTACAAGTACATCCAAATGATGAATTTGCAAATATTCATGAAAATGGTGAGTTAGGAAAAACGGAATGCTGGTATATTATTGATTGTGAAGAAAATGCTGAAATTGTTTATGGTCATACTGCTAAAAATAATGATGAATTTAAATATATGGTTGAAAACAGTGACTGGGGTCGTTTATTATGCCGTAGATTAATTAAGCCAGGGGATTTTTTCTACGTACCAAGTGGAACTATCCATGCGTTATGTGAAGGAACATTAGTATTAGAGACACAACAAAGTTCAGATACGACATATCGTGTGTATGATTATGATCGTATTGATAGTGATGGGAATAAGCGAGAACTACATGTTGAAAAATCAGTTGCTGTATCAACAATTCCCCATGAGGATTATAAGGTTTATCCTGAAATTGAAAAAAAGAATGGTGCCATTATTACTAAGTATGTAAGGGAAAAGTACTTTTCAGTTTATAAATGGGAGATTCAAATAGAAGCATCTTTTCAGCAAAATCAACCATTTCAATTAGCCAGTGTAATTGAAGGTGAAGCGACATTAAGAACCGTAAGTGGTGAATTTAGTATAAAAAAAGGAGATCACTTTATTCTTCCTGCTGGAATTGAAAGTTTTGTTATAAAAGGAAATGTGACTTTAATTATCTCTCATCCATAGGATAGGTCAAATTAATTTTGGAATTTAACTTTAATATTTAGTATTATTGCTATAATATAATGAAGAGGTCTTAGTATTTTATTTGTAATTATAAGCAAAGAGGGTATAGAAATGAAAAAGAAAATTTTATTTTGGATTCTCGGTATAATAGGAGTGCTGATTATTGGTGGTGGAGCGTATGCTTACCATGTTTATTCTAATGTATCTAACACGTTAGATGCTGTGCATAAACCGTTAGATCGTGAAAAGTCAGATAAACGATCGGAAAAAGTAGATGTAGCAGATAAAAAACCAATCTCAATTTTGTTAATGGGAAGTGATCAACGAAAAGATGAGGTAGGACGATCAGATTCTCTAATGTTGTTTACTTTAAATCCAAAGACAAAGTCTATGAAAATTACAAGTATACCACGTGATTCTTATACAGAAATTGTTGGGAAAGGTAAAAAAGATAAGATTAACCATGCTTATGCATTTGGTGGTATTGATATGGCTGTGAAAACAGTTGAGAATTTTCTTAATGTACCAGTTGATCATTATATTGAAGTGAATATGGCTGGTTTTAAAGATATTGTGGATGCTGTTGGTGGAGTAGATATTAATAATGATATGGACTTTACAATTGATGGCGTTCATTATGCAAAAGGTGAATTACATTTAAAGGGAGATAAAGCATTACTATATTCTAGAATGAGATATCAAGATCCACGCGGTGACTTTGGTCGTCAGATGCGTCAACGTCAAGTTATTCAAGCTGTAATTAAAAAAGGTGCAAATGTATCTTCTCTAGCAAACTATGGTGACGTGTTAAAAGCAATTGAGAAAAACGTTAAAACAAGTTTAACGCAAGAGCAAATGTTTGATATTCAAAAGAACTATAAAGACTGTATGCAGAACAGTGAAGAAATCCAAATCCCAGGTGACGGCCATAAAGCCGCTGATGGTATTTGGTACTATTATGTTCCAGATGCAGCGAAACAAGATTTAACGAATAAGTTAAGAGCGCACCTTGAATTGACTAAGTAATTATGTAATAACCCAACTCCTTTGGAAGGAGTTGGGTTTATTTTTGCATAGATTTATATTAGTATTATATATTGTGAGATTAATAGATGAGGTGAATCGATGAATAAGAAAGCAGTACTTGTTCTTGTTGTTTTTGTATTGTTTGTTGCTTCGATTGTGAGCGGTAAATTGTACTGGAATAAGAAAGTTGCAAATGCAACGGGACAGAAGAGTGAAGTGACGAAAACAAAGGCTGAAGTGAAAGATAGCGGAGCGAAGAAAGAAGAGAAAAAACAAGATGCGAAGCCATCTTTTAATGAAGCATACGCGAAGAACTTACCAGATGAAGTGAAAGAGAAGTTGAAGAAAGCTTCTGAGGATAAAAAAGCTGTAAATCTTGTTATTGTTGGTGATGAAGCTTCTTCATCTGAAAAAGGTGCTTGGGCAGCCAAGTTAACGGCTAATTTAGAAACTGCTTACGGTAAAGGTTTATGGAATGTAAAGGTAAAGGAATATAAGGGCGAAAGCACAGAAGAATTAATTACGAATAAACGTGATAAAGAGATTGCGAAAGAGAATCCAGATGTGATTTTATTTGAACCGCCATTTATTACTGATAATGGTAAAACTGGTAATGGAAACTCTGTAGTAAATACACAGAAGTTCGTTCAAGCACTTTCTACTAGTGCAAAGGGTGCTACGATTATGATTCAACCATCAAATCCAGTGTATGGTGCGAAGAATTATCCGAAAGCGATTGAAGCATTAAAACAATTTGCTACGCAAAATAATTATACATATGTTGATCATTGGGGGGCATGGCCGGATGCAACAACAAAGGCTATCCTACCATATTTAAAAGAAGAATTTGGTTTCCCAACTGCTAAGGGTCATGAAATTTGGGCGCAATATGTAACAGATTATTTTGTGGCTAAGTAATGAAGAAGATATAAAAGGTATACGAGCGCTCGTATACCTTTTATATTAGTGGATTAATTAAGAAATGCTAGTATATATGTAGGAGGAAAACAATGAATTCAATCTTAATCTGCGGCGGAGCAGGCTATATCGGCTCTCACGCTGTAAAAAAATTAGTAGACGAAGGTTTATCGGTAGTAGTGGTAGATAACTTACAAACTGGTCATGAGGATGCAATTACGGAAGGTGCGAAGTTTTATAATGGCGACCTTCGTGATAAAGCATTTTTAAGAGATGTTTTTAAACAAGAAAATATTGAGGCGATTATGCATTTCGCAGCGGATTCTTTAGTTGGAGTCAGTATGGAGAAGCCTCTTCAATATTATAATAATAATGTGTATGGTGCACTTTGCTTATTAGAGGTAATGGATGAGTTTAAGGTAGATAAGTTTATTTTCTCTTCTACTGCGGCAACGTATGGTGAGGTAGATGTGGATCTTATTACTGAGGAAACGATGACAAATCCAACGAATACGTATGGAGAAACGAAGTTAGCAATCGAAAAGATGCTTCATTGGTATAGCCAAGCTTCTAATTTACGTTATAAGATTTTCAGATACTTTAATGTGGCTGGTGCAACTCCAAATGGTATTATTGGGGAAGATCATCGCCCAGAGACACATTTAATTCCTCTTGTATTACAAGTGGCGTTAGGTCAACGTGAGAAGATTATGATGTTTGGTGACGATTATAATACACCAGATGGTACTTGTATCCGTGATTATATTCATGTTGAAGATTTAGTGGCAGCCCACTTCTTAGGGCTTAAAGACCTACAGAACGGCGGAGAAAGTGATTTCTATAACTTAGGGAATGGTAATGGTTTCAGTGTAAAAGAAATCGTTGATGCAGTTCGTGAAGTTACAAATCATGAAATTCCTGCAGAGGTAGCACCGCGCCGTGCGGGAGATCCAGCACGTTTAGTTGCTTCTTCTCAGAAAGCGAAAGAGAAGTTAGGATGGGATCCTCAGTATGTAAATGTGAAGACAATCATTGAGCATGCTTGGAATTGGCATCAGAAGAAACCTAATGGGTATGAAAAGTAATAATTTTTTAAACCTCAAAAAGTAGTTTCAACTACTTTTTGAGGTTTTTTGTTTATGTAAAAATGAACAAATTTCAAACAATAAAATCCCGTAATTCACCAACACACCAATGTGTTATGATAAATGCACTATGTTAGTAACATATGGGGTACAAAGGATAGAAGAAACAGGTGAAGCAGATGAATAAAAGACAACAGGAAATTTTACAAGTTTTATTATCTGAGTCTAATGAGTATTTGTTAGTGAAGGAGCTTGCTGATAGGGTAGAATGTTCGGAGAAGACGATTCGTAATGATTTTAAGGTGATTGAGGGATATTTAGAGCAGTATTCAGATGCACTTCTTATTCGGAGACCGGGTTTAGGTGTCTGTTTAGAAATTAAGGATTATGATAAGTCCAGTTTGTTCAATAAATTGTATGCTGTAAAACAGGATGTAGGCTATTCCTCAGACGAGGAGAGAGTGTTGCAAATTGCGTATAGCTTGTTGATGAATGTTAAGCCGGTTACAGTGAAGGTGCTTGCTGAGCAGTATTTTGTTAATAGAGCTACGGTTAAGAAAGATTTAGATAGAATTGAAACGTGGCTTGAGGAACTAGGGTTAGATTTAGTTGTAAAGCAAAGAATAGGATTAACGGTAGGGAGCGATGAGAGAAGTAAGAGGAAGGCATTAGCTAAACTATCAGATTTAATTAATAATCGTGAATTAATGAATCAATTTATTAAAAATCAATTTTTGTATCATGAAATTGAGTTTGTAATGACTGAATTGAAAGCGTTACAACAAAGATATGGTACGTTTTTTACAGACGATACGTTAGAGAATCTTTTATTACATACATTAATCATGGTGCGGAGGATGAAGTTAAAACAACCAATTTCAATGTCTAAAGATGATTTGAACGTTGTGCAGGAGACGAAAGAGTATGGGTGGACATTAGATTTTTTAACAAGGTTAGAGTTTATATTTACGGTTCATTTTACTGAGGAAGAGGTAGCTTATTTAGCCATTCATATTTTAGGTGGAAAGTTTCGCTATCAAGATGGATGGGAAAGAAGTAAGTTAAATGTGAGTAGTCCTGTGCTTTCACAAATTGTATCGTATTTAATAGATCGTATGTCTAGGTTGAATGAAATTGATTTCGAGAAGGATACGTATTTATTAGAGGGATTGCAGATGCATTTGTATACGACATTAAATCGTTTGCAGTATAATCTTTCTGTCTCGAATCCGATGCTTCATGAAATTAAGCGAATGTATCCGTATATGTTTGATATGTTAATTCATGAGCTGGATGATATTAATAAATCATTAAGTCTACAAATCCCTGAGGAAGAAGCAGCCTACCTTACTTTACATTTTCAGGCGGCAATGGATCGTTTGAGTGATAAAAAGGTATCGAAAAATGTAATTATTGTTTGTCATATGGGAATAGGGATATCGCAATTATTACGGACAAAAATCGAAAGGAAATTCCGGTATGTCCATGTAATGGATTGTATCGCAAAGTCCGATTTAGAAGGATACTTAATGAAAAATAAAAAGATAGAGCTTATTATTTCTACGATAGATCTCCCGCGGTTAAATATCCCTCATTTTGTTGTATCTCCTTTATTAGAGCGGAGTGAAGAAAGTAAGTTAGAGGATTTTATGAAGAAATTAGATGAACTACCGTCTAACGGAAATAAGGACTTTGCGTTATTGAATTACACAACGCCTTTTTTAGTCTTTTTACAACAAGAATTAGAACATCGTTACGAATTAATTGAAAGATTGGCGAGATCTCTTTATGAAAAGGGATATGTAGAGAAAGAGTATATTGAAAGTGCAATTGCTAGAGATAGAATGTCAGCAACGACAATTGGTGCAGGAGTCTCTATCCCGCACGGAAGTCCTAAGTTAATTAAACAATCCGCAATTGCAGTGGCTACGCTTAGGGAGCCGTTGGATTGGGGAGTAGAGAAAGTATCGCTCGTATTTATGTTAGCAGTTAAGAGTGATGGTAAGGAAGTTACGAAGCAGTTATTTCATGAGTTGTCTTTTATAAGTGAACAACCTGTTTTTGTACAGAAACTTATAAAGGAAACCAATATAATGAAGTTTTTATCTTATTTAAGATATGAATAGGTAAGGCGAGAAGCCTTACTTTTTTGTTTGCTCCGGTAAAATAATGTTTTTTCCGGAGGTTACGGTAAAAAAGAAAACTTTTATGAATCGAATATTGATATATAGTATTTGTAGGCGCTTACATAAGGGTTGAGGAGGATTAAAATGAAAGTATTAGCGATTACATCGTGTCCAAATGGGATTGCCCATACGTATATGGCTGCAGAAAACTTGCAAAAAGCAGCGGATAAATTAGGGATTCAAATGAAAGTTGAAACACAAGGTGGTATAGGTGTTGAAAATGAACTTACTGAGCAAGAGATTCGTGAAGCTGATGGCATCATTATAGCTGCGGATCGAGTAGTAAATAAAGATAGATTCATAGGTAAAAAGTTATTAGTTGTAGGAGTTAAAGAGGGTATTCGTAAACCAGAGGAACTCATTCGAAAAGTAATAGATGGCAATGTTCCTGTGTATCATTCGGATGTGCAAAAAACAGGAAATGATTCGCAAGGAAAAAAACAAAACCCTATATACCGTCATTTAATGAATGGTGTATCATTCATGGTTCCTTTCATTGTTGTTGGGGGATTATTAATCGCAATTGCATTGACACTTGGCGGCGAAAAAACTCCTGGCGGTTTAGTAATACCAGAAGGATCTTTTTGGAAACCAATTGAGCAAATAGGTGGAGCTTCATTTGCATTCATGGTGCCAATTTTAGCTGGTTATATTGCGTATAGTATAGCTGATAAACCTGGACTAGTTCCTGGTATGATTGGCGGATATATCGCAGCAACGGGAAGTTTTTATGGTAGTGAGAGTGGGGCTGGCTTCCTAGGTGGAATTATCGCAGGTTTCTTAGCTGGTTATGTAGCTCTGGGAATTAAAAAGTTAAAAGTGCCAAAAGCAATTCAACCAATTATGCCAATTATTATTATTCCGGTATTTACATCACTTATTGTAGGTTTAGCGTTTGTGTTTATTATTGGTGCTCCTGTAGCGCAAGTATTTGAATCGTTAACAGCTTGGTTATCTGGTATGCAAGGTTCAAGTTCGATTCTTTTAGCCTTAATTTTAGGTGCAATGATTTCATTTGATATGGGTGGTCCAGTAAATAAGGTGGCATTCTTATTTGGTTCCGCAATGATTGGAGAAGGAAATTATGAAATTATGGGACCGATTGCAGCAGCAATTTGTATTCCGCCAATTGGGATGGGACTTGCTACATTTATAGGAAAGAGAAAGTTCCAAGAGTCGGAAAAGGAAATGGGGAAAGCCTCATTTACGATGGGCTTATTCGGTATTACAGAAGGAGCTATTCCTTTTGCAGCGCAGGATCCATTACGTGTTATTCCAAGTATTATGGCTGGTTCGATGACAGGTGCTGTTATTGCAATGATTGGTAACGTAGGGGATAGAGTAGCACATGGTGGACCAATTGTTGCGGTACTAGGAGCTGTAGATAACGTGTTTATGTTCTTTATTGCTATTATTGCAGGTTCTCTTGTTACAGCGGTTATTGTGAATGTATTAAAGAAAGATATTTCAAAAGCTGAAGAAACACAGGAATTAAAAGAAATGAAAGAAGTGTCAGCAACAAAGGAAGTAGCAGAAGTTCAAGAGCAAGTAATAGAAAAGAAAGCTGAAAAAGTTGAAATTCAGAAATTAACAGATATAACGAGTCTGGAGCTAATTGATATTAATTTAGCAGGAGAGACACGTGACGATATTATTGATGAAATGATTGAGAAATTAAATGTTGTAGGTGTTTTACATTCAGATTCGGAGTTTAAGCAAGCTATTATGAGTCGAGAAGCAGAGAGTAGTACAGGGATTGGAATGAACATTGCAATTCCTCATGGAAAGTCGGATGCAGTAAAAAAACCGAGTGTTGTATTCGGGATTAAACAATCGGGGGTAGATTGGAAAAGTTTAGACGGAACGGATGCAAAATTAGTATTTATGATTGCAGTTCCGAGAGAGAGTGAAGGAAATGAGCACTTGAAGATTCTTCAAATGCTTTCACGAAAGCTTATGGATGATAGTTATAGAGAGCGGTTAATATCTGTCCAAACGAAAGAGGAAGCATATAAATTATTAGACGACATCGTATAAAATGGAGGATTTTAATCATGACAGAACCATTATTTTTTGCACCCATTTTTAAAGAAAGAATTTGGGGTGGTACGAAATTAACTTCTTTCGGATATGAAATACCATCAGAACAAACGGGAGAATGTTGGGCGTTTGCTGCGCATCAAAATGGACAAAGCGTAGTTAAAATTGGAAAGTATAAAGGGCTGTCTTTAGGACAATTGTGGAATAATCATCGAGAGTTATTTGGGGATATTGAGGGAAATCGATTCCCTCTTCTTACAAAAATTTTAGATGCAAATCGTGACTTATCTGTTCAAGTGCATCCAAATGATGAGTATGCACGTATAAATGAAAATGGTGAGCTAGGAAAGACTGAATGCTGGTATATCATTGATTGTAAAGAAGGAGCTGAGATTATTTATGGGCATCACGCAAAGACAAAAGATGAACTAGTAAATATGGTTGAACAAGAAGAATGGGACAAGCTATTAAAACGTGTGAGAGTAAAGCCAGGTGATTTCTTCTTTGTTCCAAGTGGAACGGTTCATGCAATTGGTGAAGGTATTTTAATATTAGAAACACAACAAAACTCTGATACTACTTATCGATTATATGATTATAATAGAACAGATTCAGAGGGGAATTTACGTGAACTTCATCTTGATAAAAGTATGGAAGTAATAGAAACACCATTTATTTCAAGTCAACAAGTTGTTCAATATGAAGAAATAGAAGATTTATGTGTAACCAAGTTTATTGAGTGCTCTTATTTTTCTGTGAATAAATGGAATTTAGATGGAGTGGTTAATTTAACGCAAAAAAGTCCATTTCTTCTCTTAAGTGTAATAGATGGAGAAGGAGAGTTAATACATGGTAATGAAACGTATCGATTTGAAGAAGGGGATCATTTCATATTACCAAGTAACTTTGGGGAATATAAGATTGTAGGGCGTGCTGAAGTTATTGTTGCGAGTGTGTAAGAGAAAATATAAAAAGAGAGGGTATCGTCGACAAAATATGTTCGACAATACCCTCTCTTTTTTTGTACGATTTTTGCTATACTAAACTGTACTATAATACATGATGGAAGGAGGAGAATAATGAAAATACTTGTGGTTGATGATGAATCGAGTATTCGTAATTTGATTCGGATGCAGTTGGAGATGGAAGGTTATGAAGTATTGGCAGCGGCTGATGGGAGAGAAGCTTTAGAGAGATGGAATGAAGGGCCGGATGTATTGATTTTGGATGTTATGCTTCCGGATACGGATGGGTATGAGTTGCTTCGTTTGTTCCGTGAGAGGGATAGGGATATTCCGGTGCTTATGTTAACGGCAAAGAGTCAGATGAATGATAAGTTGCTTGGCTTGCAGCTTGGTGCTGATGATTATGTGACGAAGCCGTTTAATTATGCGGAGCTTATTCTTCGGGTTAAGAATATGGCGCGGCGTGTAAAGAAGACGGAGGCGGCTGTAAGTCATGAAGTAATTGAGGCTGGAGAGATAGTGATTTGTCCTAAGGAAAGAAAGGTACATGTGAGTGGACAGGAGATTCAGTTAACGTACCGAGAGTTTAATTTATGTCAGTTGTTTGTTTCAAATCCGCAGCGTGTGTTTATGAGGGATGAGTTGCTTGAGAAAGTATGGGGATTTGAGTATATCGGAAATACGAGAGCAGTTGATATTATGGTGCAGAGACTTCGAAAGAAGCTTGGGACGAGCGGAGAATATATTAAGACAATTTATGGCGTTGGCTATAAACTGGATTGTTAAGTGGTGATGGTATGTCTTTAAAGCGAAATATGGTGTTCGGAATAGTTGGGCTGTTAATTCCGATTTTTGTTCTTTTATATGCAGTTGTTTATATTACGTTAGAAAAGAATATGTATCATAACGCAGCAGATTCTTTAGAAAAGTTAAGTGTAGAAGCACAAATTTATACGATGAATTATTTAGAGAAGGAAGCAGAAGTGGATACGCTTGGTCCGAATTCACTTTTAATTGCGTCGTATTTAGCGAAGCGTATGGATGTCCGTGTGCAGATGATCGGGAAAAATGGCGATGTTGTTGCAGATACACAAAAAGGAGCGTTGCTTCACCGTAACATCGACATTGAGAGTTCTTTGAAGGGGAAGAAGTCTTATGTTTTTGAGGAGGCGGATCCAGCTCCTATTCTTTTGTTTTCAAGCCCGGTGTATTATGGAAACGATGTCATTGGAAGTATTCGTTTTATAAATGAGTTAACGGGTGAGAAGGAAGTTTTAACAAATGTGAGCTGGACATTCTTAATGGCGTCCCTTTGTTTAGTAGCTGCGGGTATTTTCTTTGCGATTCGTTTGGCGAAGTCTCTTCATAAACCAATTGATCAGTTGAGACAAATGGCACAGCGGCTTGCAAATGGTGATTATAAGAGTAAGATTGAGTTAAATGAGTACGTGGAAATCGCTCAGCTTTCCGCATCTTTTAACGCGATGGCTGATGGAATTGAACTGCATATTAAGCAATTGCAGGAGGAGAAAGAGAAGCAGAAAGATTTCCTAGACCGCATTACGCATGAGCTAAAAACACCGCTAACGGCAATTATCGGTTATGTTGATTTAATTCCGAAGTTACAATCGAAAGAAGATGTACAGGAAAGTCTTCGTTATGTATCTGTGGAAAGTGAGCGTTTATTATCACTTGTAGAGGAACTGCTTAAGTCTTCGAAATATGGGAAGAGTACGTTTGAAGTGTCTCCTACAGTTGTGAATATAAAGGAATTGGCAGAAGAAGCAGTTTCAATTGTGAAACCTCGCCTAAATCAATTTGAAATTGAAGTGATAAACGAGTTAACGGATGTACATGTTGTTGCGGATTTTGATAAGACGAAGCAAATTTTCTTAAATGTGCTTGATAATGCAATTAAGTATAGTGATGCTTCGCACATTCGTATGAATGTAATTGTGAATGAGTATGAGGCGAAGGTTTTTGTTCATGATGATGGGATCGGTATAGATGAAGTGGTGCTTGCAGAGTGGAATGAGTCTCCGAAAGGAAAGGCACTTCCTTCTAGCTACGGGAATGGTTATGGTTTGTATATTTGTCAGGAGATTATGAATAAGCAGGGCGGAAGCATGCGGATTGAGAGTAGTGAAGAAATAGGTACTACAATATTCATTACATTTTTGCTTCCGAGAAGGATGGAAGACATAAAAAACTTGAAAGCGGTTAAATGATACATTTATGAAACAATTATGCGGTATTTTCGAAACAACGTTTTTTTATCTTGGAGGTAGGCAGAAATGAAAAGGCTATCATTTCAAATTCTTATGTTTGTCATTTGTATGATTGTTTCTCTTGTTTTGTTTTATGTTATGGAGAAGCAAATATATAATCGAATCAACATTGTAAATGATAAACAAGCCGTTTTACAAAGGGTGAATGAATCTCTTCCAATTGAAGTGAAAGTAAGACATGAAAAGTGGGGAGAAATTGTTGTAACGGATGAAGTTCGTTTGCATACGATTGTTTCATTCTTTGACCGAATTCGAATAGAGCCTGAGGGCGTTAAGAGCCAAGAACAAGTATTTACTGGAGAAGTAACGTACTTGAATGGACATAAGCGTACTTTTGCAGTAGGTGACTTGTTCCAGTATGGGGAAAATGTATACGGAAAGAATGGCATGGATCCGATGATTTCAGCACTTCAAACGTATTTATTAAGCCTGTATTACACGCCAGAGCGTATTAGTGATTTCTTTGCTTCAGCAAAGGACGTCGTAGTACGTCAAGGCGATGTGGTACGTACTATCAATCTTACGCACATACTTGATTCTATTCGATACGCAAAGCAAATTACTGATTACGGAGAAATTCAGAAGTTATTACAATCGCAGAATGAACCGATTGCTTATATTACAGCTTATAAAACAGGTAAGCGTGTAAAGAATGATCGTGAAGATATTCTTACAATTTCTGTGTATCCATCTTACTTTGTTGTGCAATATCTCGGTGATAATAACGGAAATGTCATGTATATGAAAGGCTCTCTAGCAGAGTTATTCGTAAAGGAGAATGCGTCATGAGAAAGATAGCCTTTTTCTTCTTTTTGCTAGTAATTGGAGGAGCGATGTCTAGTTGCTCTCGAGATACAACCTCTATTAAATATAGTAAAAATGGTCTCCCTATTTTGGATGATCGTCATATTGTTGCGTATGTAGCGGCTCGTGAGGAAGTTGGTGAAGCGTTACTTTCATCATTTTGTAAGCCGCGCGGATGTACGTATGAATTTATTCGTCTTTCAACAGAAGAACTTCTTCGTAGAGTGGAAGAAGAAGCTGGAAATCCGAAGGCGGATATTATTATTGGCGGTACAGTAGATGCGCATCAAATGATGAAGCAAAAAAATCTTTCTATTCCTGTGATAAGCCAACATGCAAATCGTATTTCAAAAACTGTTAAAGATAAAGATGGTTATTGGTACGGTTATGAAGTGGAGAAGCTGGCAATTGCGATTAATAAAGAGCGGTGGAACGAGGAAATAGCGCCGCTTGGTCTCTCGTATCCGTTAAGATGGAAAGATTTATTGAATCCAGTATATAAGGGAAAGATTGTCATGCCCGATCCAAATGTTTCAGGTACAGCATATACGTTTTTCCAATCACTTATTGATACATTAGGTGAAGAGGAAGCGAAGGAATATGTGAAGAATCTGGCAGAACAAGTGGGAGAAGTAACAGTGAATGGTTACATCCCAGCAGAACTTGTTGCGAGTGGTGAATATATGATAGGCATCAACTTTATGGGAGATCAGAGAATGCTTCAAAAACAAGGCTTTCCGATTTTAAGTAACGAACCTGAGCAAACAGGGTTATCCGTTAATGCGATTTCTAAACTAAAACGTGCACCGAGTGGTATTATTGCGGATTTATTTATTGATTATTGTTTATCAGAAGAAGCGGGTCACATTTTAGAAAAAGTGTCGTTTGGCGTACCAACGATGTTTGCGAAGAATGAGAAAGAAATAGAAGGACAGCCGGTTAGAATGACGAATCAAAATATATCAAATAGCGGAATAATCGAGATATGGAATAGACAGCGTCTCTCTCTGAAGTGAGAAAAGGAGACGAAAATATATGTTTAAATGGCTCAAGCCAGCACCTGCAATTGAAAGATTGCCAGCGGATATGATTGACCGTGTATATCGATTACTACGTATTCGTGTGTTAATCGGGATTTCAGTTGGATATGCTGCTTATTATTTAGTTCGTAGTAACTTTACGTTATCAAGTACGTATTTAGTACAAGAATATGGTTTTAGTACAGCTGAAATTGGTCTACTAGGTTCAGTAATGGCAATTGTTTATGGATTTAGTAAGTTCTTTATGGGTAATTTATCAGATAAAGCTTTCGCCCAGCGCTTTATCGCAGTCGGTTTATTCTTATCAGGGCTTGTAAATATTTGTTTCGGCTTTGCATCATCATTTGGGATGATTGTTACATTACTTGTTGTTAACGGTATTGTACAAGGTATGGGAGCACCACCTTGTAGTATTGTTATGACGAAATGGTTCTCGAAGAAAGAACGCGGTACGAAAACAGGTCTTTGGAATATTTCACATAACGTTGGTGGAATGCTTGTGCCACCACTTGTCGGAATTGGTGTAGGTATTTTTGGTGAAAACCATTGGCAAGGCGGCGTGTTTATTTTCCCTGCAATTATCGCAATGGTAATTTCAGTTCTTGTTTGGATTAATGCGAAGGATACACCAGAATCTGAAGGTCTTCCTCCAATTGATGAGTATCGTAATGACTATGAAAATCTTGAAAAAGCAGATAATGCTAACAAGATGTCACCAAAAGAAATTTTAATGAAGTATGTTGTGAAAAATAAATTTGTATGGTTCTTATGTATTGCGAATGCTTTTGTTTATTTAATTCGTTTCGGTGTTATTAACTGGGTTCCACTTTATTTAACGACAGTTAAAGGATTTTCAAAAGCAGAAGCTCATGCGGCATATGCAATCTTTGAAGGTATGGCAATTCCAAGTTCATTAATCGTTGGTTTTTTAAGTGATAAATTATTTAAAGGAAAACGTATGCCATTATGTATTATTAGTATGGTTGGAGTTGTTATTGGTACGTTTATATATTGGCAAGCAACTAGCGTACTTGTTGTAAGTATTGCAGTTTCTATTATCGGTTGTTTAATTTATGTACCACAGTTCTTAATCGGTTTAAGTGCGATGGAATTAGTACCGAAATTTGCAGTAGGTACGACAGTTGGTATGTGTGGTCTGTTCGGTTATGTAGGTGGAAGTCTTGTAGCAAACGCAGCAATTGGTGTTATTGTTGATCGTTCTGGCTGGGATGGTTGTTTCATCTTACTATTAACAGGTGCGGTTTTATCAACAATCTTCTTATTTATTGTTCAACGTGGACATGAGAGAAAAGATCCTAAAGTAGCGTAATATTTTGTTTGAAAAAGCTATCCAATTATTATTTTGGATGGCTTTTTCTATATAATATAATCTTTCCTTAAATCTATCTTAAAAGATATAATGTCATATTTCTAATCATTGGAATTTTTGTTACAATATAAATGGATGTGTAAAACTTTGTAAAAAGATTGTAATAATATACAATTTATTTTCAGAAAGTTTTATACAATTATGGTATTTATTAAACTACTAATTTATAAAGGGAGAGAGAATATGTTACCAAATACGGTTCGTACTCCAAACAAGAAGAAGAAATGGATCATTATTGGGGTTATTGCACTAATTGTTATTGTAGCGGCAATTAATATTTTTGTTATGCAAGGTAAGAAGAAGGGTGCATCAACAACGTCTGATGCTGTAAGTTTTGAGAAAGTGACAGAGCGTAAGCTGAATAATACAAAGTTAATTTCTGGTCAGGTGAAGCCTGGTAATATTGAAAGCTTCTATGCAGATCCGACCAAAGGAAAAGTGAAAGATATTGAAGTAAAAGAAGGGCAAGAGGTAGAAAAAGGTACGAAGTTATTCTCTTATGACAATGAAGAGATTAACCTTCAAATGAAGCAAGCTGAGCTTGATCAGAAGATGGCGGATATGCGTTATGATCAAGGGAAAAAGAAGATTGATTCGTTAAAGAAAGAAATTAAGAAGGCGAAAGATAGCGGAGCTGGGAAAGAAGTAACAGATCCGATGGACGAGCAAGTAAACGAGTTAGAGATAGCTCAAAAGACAACTGATCTTGAGAAAGAAAAAGGAAAGTTGCAGAAAGAAGAGTTAAGTAAGAAGCAGAAAGAGCTTACGATCTATAGTAATTTCGCTGGTGTTGTTCAAAAGTTAGATAAAGATGCGGCACAAAGTTCATCTCAAGCGTTAGGTGGTCAAGGAAAATCGTTTTTACAAGTAGCTTCTAAAGACCCATTCCAAGTTCAAGGTACGTTAACTGAGCTTCAGAAGTCACAAATTCAAAAGGATCAAACATTCACTGTAACGGCGAAAGCAAATAATAAGAAGAAGTGGACAGGTAAGATTACAGAGGTAAGTGAGTTCCCTACGAGTGCAGAGATGGCGCAAGCTGGCGGCATGGGTGAAGCAACTCAAAATATGTCCCAATATACATATAAAGCTAGCCTTGATAGTCAAGATGGTTTATCTCCAGGTTATCACGTTTCTCTGCAAGTAAACTTAGAGAATAAGACGATGATTGCTGTTCCAAGTAAGAGCATTGTAGAAAAAGGCGATGATGCATTTGTTTATGTTGAGGATAAAGGGAAGCTTCGTAAACAAAATGTGAAAAAAGGTTCTACTGATGGAGACTGGACAGAGGTTGTAGAAGGCGTAACAGTGGGGCAAAAGGTGGTTAAAAATCCTTCCGACGATGTGTATGACGGAATGGAAGTGAAAGAGAAATGATTACGTTAAATAATATTGCTAAAACGTATTATCAAGGAAAATTGGCGGTGCCGATTTTGCATGGTATTAGTTTAACGATTCAGAGTGGTGAGTTCGTTTCGATTATGGGACCGTCTGGTTCTGGTAAGTCGACGCTTATGAATATTATTGGTTGCTTAGATCGTCCAACAGAAGGCGAATATATGCTGAATGACGTGAATATCTTAACAGCAGACGAATCAAAGCTTGCTTTAATTCGTAATGAATATATTGGCTTTGTATTCCAGCATTTTAATTTACTGCCTCGTCTTTCCGCAGTGGAAAATGTTGAGCTTCCGCTCGTATACGGTGGCGTGAAGAAAGCGGAGCGTCGCAAGCGTGCTTTGGAGGCGTTAGGTAAAGTTGGATTGGCAGACCGCGTGCATCATTTACCAAATGAGTTATCCGGTGGACAGAAGCAGCGTGTAGCGATTGCAAGAGCGATTGCGAATAACCCAACGTTCATTATGGCCGATGAACCGACTGGTGCACTTGATACGAAGTCTGGTGAGCAAGTTATGGATATTTTCACGAAGCTTAATGCAGAAGGTACGACGATTGTTATGGTTACGCATGAAGAGGAAGTAGCAGCGTATTCTTCCCGCCGCATTGTACTGCGAGACGGGAAAGTTACAGAAGATAGAAGGTGTGCGGTATGAGTTTACTAGATAGTATAAAAATTGCCCTATCTTCTATTTTAGCTCATAAATTACGTTCAGCTCTTACGATGCTCGGTATTATTATCGGGGTAGGTTCGATTATTACAGTCGTTGCAATTGGGCAAGGCGGGGAAGCGATGCTGAAGTCGAAATTCGCAGGTTCTGGTGGTAATAACCTTATGCCAATTCAATTTAAACCAGATATTAATGATGAGTTTGCTATAGGTGGTTTTGAAATGCCGAAGCTAACGGAAGAGGATATTTTGGAAGTAAAACAAGTGAAAGATGTTTCACATGTTATTACGACAAACCAGAATTCAGAGGTGCTTGATGTAAATGATAAAAAAGCAAATTTGAATGTTATTGGTCTTGATAATGAATATTTTGCGGTTAATAAAGTAAAGGTCGTAAAGGGACGTACTTTAAATGAATCAGATATTTCTCATGCAAATAACGTTGTGATGATTAGTACAAAAACAGAAGAGACGTTATTTAAGGGCGTAAATCCAGTAGGACAAATTATTGAGATGAAAGGACAACCGATGCAAATTGTCGGTGTGTATACATCTGATAATGAATTTATGGGATTTGAAATGGAAGAAGCGTTAATCCCTCTTACGTTATGGCCTGTTTTATACGGAACAGATGAAATTCAAAGTATCGCAATTCAAGCTAAAAATGTAGACGATTTAGAAGCAGCAGGGAAACAAGCTGTTGATGTATTAAATAGTCGTAAGCCAAGTGAAATTCCGGGTAAATATGAACTGGTTAATTTAAAAGAATTCCAAGAAAATGTTTCTAAAGTTACTAACATTATGACAATGATCATCGGTGGTATCGCTGGTATTTCATTAGTCGTTGGTGGAATTGGTGTTATGAACATCATGCTTGTATCTGTAACGGAGCGTACGCGTGAAATTGGTGTACGTAAAGCACTTGGAGCAACGCGTAGTAAAATTTTATTACAATTTTTAATTGAAGCAGTTATGTTAACACTTCTAGGTGGTTTGATCGGAATTGGTCTTGGGTATGGCGGAGCATATATCGTTTCTACATTCGCAAAATGGCCACCACTCGTTTCATGGGAAGTTGTCGTTGGAGGCGTACTGTTCTCGATGACACTCGGTATCATTTTCGGATTAATTCCAGCAAACAAAGCTGCGAAATTAGATCCAATTGAAGCATTGCGTTATGAGTAATTAATAGGGTAGTAGAACTACACATTACCGTTCTAGTGGGCGGTTCGTAGCCTCTTGCATGAGGAAGTGAACCGCCCGTTAGAACGGGTTATATAAATAGAAGGAGGCGTTATAATGGAAGCTAATATTAATACGCAAGATGTAGGTGCGAAGAAGCCATCATTATTAGGAATGATTACTTCTCCAGGTGAGCAATTTGAGAGAATGAAGACGAAAAGTCCGGTTTGGGGAGTATTTTTCTTATTTGTTATATTAGGAACGATTATAGCAACAGCAGTGTCTTACTTAACATTAATTAGTACTCCAGAATTGGCAAAAGAATTAAATGGTGAAGCAGGGGCAATGGTAAAAGGATTTACCCTTGGTGGAGGCGCACTTGTTGGTCTATTAGGAACACCTATAGGTCTCTTTATTGCGGCAGGTTTTTATAAAATTATTATGATGTTTATGAGCAATGATACACCGTACATGAAAATACTATCGATTTACTTATATGCTAATCTGGTTTATTATATCGGCGGATTGTTAAATGCAGGATTAGGCTTTATTTTTGATGGAAATGGCACTGATGTTTATACAAGTTTAGCTCCTTTATTTGAACAAGGGACAGTAGCACATGGAATTGCCTCTTCAATTGAAATTTTTAATATTTGGAGCCTCATTCTAACAGGACTAGGCTTACACATTGTAGCTGGTTTAAGTAAGAAACAAGCTACGATTTTAATTGTAATCTTCTTTATCCTAACAATTGCATTCGGCGTTGTAAGAGGTTTAGTAAGCGGCTTTGGTGCATAACATATTATTTTAAAAAGGTGACTCTTCAAGAGAGTCACCTTTTTTATTTTTACCCCTATTTCAAATATCACCAACAAAATTTCAAATACTACATAGTGTAATTTCAAATTCCGTCGGTAGTATTTGAAATTACTCACAGTGAAATCTATTCTTTATTTTTATATTGTGAAGGTACCGCGGAATACTAGAAAGGTATACCTTTTAGAAACGGGTACTGTGTGAAGCCAGCGACTTTTACAGAGGCAGTTGTTTTGTATGAAGGAATGATTGTAAATCAAATAAAGAAATTAGGTATTCGCCAAGATTATGAAGAGTATTATCAATGTGGTTTAATTGGTCTTTGGCATGCGTATGAAAGATTTGATGCAAAGAAGGGGTATTTCCCTGCATATGCACTTGTAACAGTGCGTGGTTATATATTAGAAAGATTGAAGAAAGAATCTACTGTACAAGAAAGATGTGTATGTGTAGGAGAGTATGAGGACATCTTTCATTTTGAAGATGTTGAAATGAGAGTGAAGGATTTTATGAGTGTGTTAGACGAGAAGGAGAAGTATATTATTTTTGAACGTTTTTTTGTAGGGAAGACGATGGGAGAAATCGCTTTAGAGGCGGAAATGACATATTATCAAGTAAGATGGATGTATCGGCAAGCACTCGAGAAAATGCGAGATAGTGTAAGAGGATAAAAATAGCAAATAGAATGGAAGGTAAGGAAATACTACCTTCCATTCTATTTGTTATTAAGGTGATGAATCTTGCATGTTCATTTGGGATAATACATATCCAGCTTTCCATAATTGCTGACTTAGCTTATGGGAACTAATTTGTATCGTTACGGTAGCTCCGTTTGAAAAATGAATTTTAGCTCGTTTAGCTTTTTGGAAAAACTCTATTGTATGAACATGTTTAAAGAAAAGCCAAATACAATTTGGAGAAGCAGGAGATTCTGTTGGGAAAGCACAAATATATTCTCTATGATTGATCGGAATTGGAACGTTTTGTTTAAATTTAAATTTTGTTTTTACGGCATTACGTCTCCCTTGATAGGTAGAATGAATATTTGTTAGACAAGATTTCTGTATAAGTTGGAGAGCAGTTTGACAGGAGTAAAGATGGTTTCCGCTACTGTCGATAATTTTTGTACGGTAATAAGGGTGTTTACATGGTTCAAGCATCATTGTAGAACTAGAAATAAAAATGTTGTTTTCATTATCCATAATTCTATATCCTCCCTTATAATTTTCATTCTGAATATAATTATATATAAATTAAGTAAATTGATTGTTAATATTCTATTTCATATTGTAAATTTTGGCTATTCGTTTACAATCAATAGGTGATAGTCTTTCTAATTTGCATCGCTTGTACATATATATGAAAATAGAAAAGAGTAGGCGGTGATATAGTATGAAGAAAAAGTATATTATTATGGCTTTAGTTGTCATTCTCCTAGTATATTTAGCAAACAGCAATCCGAGTAAAGGAGAATATACAGAATGGGCAGCGAAGCAGTTTATGAAGCGAAATGATGTGAGTAAGAAGCTAGATGAAGTTCAAAAAGAGAATGAAGAGGGTCTCCTTGGCGACTTGGCATCGGCCGGTAAAAAGTTAGCGAAAAAGTATGTTGAGCCACAAGTTGGGTTATTAATTGATCATTATACGAAGCGAAATGATTATATATTCTTCTCAACATATACGACTGAGTTTGATATAGGTGAAGAACATTATAAGTATGTATGCGTCGGTTTTTCAAAGATTTTTATCCCGATTGAAATGCCGAAGAAAAAAGACGAATCTGCAAAATGATGCAGATTCGTCTTTTTTATTTTATAGAGTAATTGGAACTTCAGATACATTTTTTTCTACAAGGCGAGCTCCTTTTTTTCTTGTATTTTCATCAATGGATGAAAATACAGATGAGGCAAGGATTGTATCCATTACTTGATTTACGACTTGTGCATCGATTGGTGTGATAGGCGTATCGATAGAAAAAACGACTGTTTTTCCATCTTCTTTCGCGAAAATCAATTCTAGTACTTGCATGTGTTATTCCCTCCTTTGTATTTATCCCGCTATTTACGGGGGTTGGGTCTGCCGGTTAAATTGCGGGCTAATAATCAGTGGGGATGAATAAAATCCCCACTGATCCGAGTTTTACTTTATAGTTTAGAAAGATCTGATGTGCTTACAAGTTGTACAGCGTGAAGTGGTGATGCTTGTAAGGAAGCGAGAGCATGAGCTACGTTGTGTACTTGATCTAAGCTCGCATTTGTTTTAACACGTTTAAATTGTTTGCTCTTGAAAACTGTTTTGCCGTTCTTATCTAATCCGTTGTTTAAGACAAGACGTAAAGTTAAATCCATTACGATTGTTTCAATTGCCATGTGTATCACCTCCTTTCACTTTATAAATAGGGTACAAATGTCATGTTTTGGCGTGAAATTTTTTCTTTTTTTTGGTACCCTTAAAAGATTAAGAGAGGAGAATTCTGGATAATGAATCGTAAATGGTTATTTTGGATTCCTGTATTACTATGGATGGGGCTGATTTTCTATTCTTCGGCACAACCATATAAAAAGCAGGATATGCGTTCAGATATTGAACAATATGTGAATGTTGAATTTGTGAAAGAGCATTTTTCATGGGTATCTATCGATTATGGTGGAGGAACCCCTGTTAGTATTGCGAATAAAGGTGTAGGCGGATTTATTGAGTTTTTCCTTCGTAAAGGTGCTCATTTTATGGTGTTCTTTATGCTAGGTTCATTGATTTATTACGCTTTTCATCGATCAGGTCATTCGAGGAAAAGATGTTTTATATATGCCATTCTTTTCGTTGCGGGTTATGCAACATTTGATGAAATTCACCAATGGTATACGGGAGACCGTACACCAATGTGGCAAGATTCATTGCTTGATACGTGTGGCGGATTAACGGGAATTATAATAAGTAATTGGTTTTGGAATAGAAAAAAGCGCTAATCTCATTTTGAGATTAGCGCTTTTTTGCGGGTAGTAAAACTCCCCGTAACTGGCCTGATTAAAGTTTCACTTTATACACCAAGTAATTCTTTTAGTTCGTCTGTTGATAGTTCAGTCATCCAACTATCGCTTGTGATGACCGCATTGTTTAGAGATTGTTTTCTTTCTAGCATTTCATCAATTTTTTCTTCTAATGTTCCTGTTGTAATGAGTTTGTGAACATGAACAAACCGTTTTTGACCAATGCGATATGCGCGGTCTGTTGCTTGATTTTCCACAGCTGGATTCCACCAACGATCGTAGTGAATGACATGGTTGGCAGCGGTTAAGTTTAGTCCTGTTCCGCCAGCTTTTAAAGATAAGATGAAAATGTCATACGTTCCATTTTGGAATTCCTCAATCATCTTGTCACGATCTTTTTTCGGTACACTACCGTTTAAGAAGAGGACACGCTGGCCGAATTTTTCTTCTAGCACACGTTTTAGCATGTTCCCCATGCCGATGTATTGAGTGAAGATGAGGCAACTTTCATTTTGATCTTTTATATTTTCGATGAGCTCCATTAATATTTTTGTTTTCATGGAGCGTTCAACGACATTTTGTGGCTCTTCTTCTTTTAAATAAAGAGCAGGATGATTACAAATTTGTTTTAGCTTGTTCAGCATAAGTAATATAAAGCCGCGTCTTTCAATTCCGCTTAATCCTTCTACATTTTGCAGTGTATCTTGAACAAGTTGTTCATATAAGGAAGCTTGTTCACCAGTAAGAGGACAATAAGCTTTTTGTTCTTGTTTATCTGGTAAATTTAATGCGACTGTTTGATCTTTCTTCGTTCGGCGCAGTAAAAATGGTGAGATAAACCGTTGAACTTGCTGGATTTTTCCTTCATCACGATCTTTTTCAATCGGTGTGACGAAGCGGCGCTGGAATTGCCCTAAGCTTCCGAGATATCCATGATTAATAAAGTCGAAAATGGACCAAAGTTCAGCGAGGCGATTTTCCATCGGCGTACCAGTTAAAGCGATTTTGTGATTTGCTTGCAAGTTTCGTACTGCTTTCGACTGTTTCGTATGTGGGTTCTTAATATTTTGTGCTTCATCCAAAATAACAGCATCCCAGCATAATGAAGTTAGTTCTTCCTCATCGAGTTGAGCCAATGCATAAGATGTTAATACAACATCTGCTGATTGAAGGAAATCTTCAAATGAATTGCCCTTATCTCTATTACTTCCGTAATGTAATTGAACACGTAAATTCGGTGCGAAACGCTCAAATTCTTTTTGCCAATTTCCAAGAACAGATGTCGGTGCTACGATTAATGCAGGGCCTTTTTTGAGATTGTTTTCTTTTATATATAGTAAGTAAGAGATTGTTTGAATACTTTTCCCGAGTCCCATATCGTCAGCTAGCAATGCTCCAAATCCAAGCTTTCGTAAATATAATAACCATTCAATACCGTGTTGTTGATACGGACGAAGTGTTGCGTTTAGTGAAGTAGGGACATCTACTTTTGGAATATCTCCAATATGAAGCAGCTTCTGGAAGAGTTCTTCATAATATCCATCTAGTTCGATTTCAATATCAGTAAACGGACTATTATCTTCTACAATTTCCGTTTCAGCCGTATTTGATAAATGTTGCTGCAGGACATCTTTCATCTCTAGTCCGTATTTATCGGCACGGTTCATGAGTTTCCTTACTTCTTCGATAAAGGCTGGATCTAGTCGCATCCATTGACCGTTTATATTAAATAGACGTTTGTTTTGTTCAACGAGCTCGAAAAATTCGCTTTCTGATAAATCAATGCCGTTCGTCGAAATGCGCCAGTCAAAATTAACGAGCGTATTCATACCGAAGAACGATTGTGTTTGTGCTGTATTTTGCTTCAACTGGACACGTAATTTCGGTTTTGTTGCTTTTAAATTTTGCCACCATGATGGTAGTAAAATTGTAATGCCGGCTGCAAGTAATTCATTGCTTGCTTCTGTTAAGAAGTTCCACGCTTCTGTTTCAAAGAGCTCGTTTCGGAACGTATCTTCTTCTTTTAACCACGGTATGAGCTTACTAAAACCTTCTTGTGTCTCTGTAATCCGTTCTTCGTAATCGTGCCATCTTTTCGGTAAGGAATCGATGTTTTCATATACATATATGCGATGCGCCCCACGCTTTGGTGTCACAATTGTTTCAAGCTTCCACATTTCAAATTCTTCTTGTGGTTCTTGCAGTCTTAGTCCGATTGTAAACGGAAGATCATCTTCAATATAACCAATTTTTCGAAGCCAATCTTCTTCATGTAGTGCTGTTTCCAATTGTCTTTTCGTAAAGTCGTAATGTTCATATAGTCTTTTGGCATCTTCCCAGCCGTCATTTGAGCGATTATCTTGTAATATGCTTTCATTAACTGCTGCTGAGAAAAGAGATGCTAATGTGTCATCTTCAATTGCTGTATTTTGGACTTTCCAAGATGGTTGTTTGGACCAATGATTCATATCTGGTACGAAGTTACCACTCGTAAAGGCATCCCATAATTCATTTGCATCTTTCGTAAGGGCTGTAATAGGTCCGTTTATTTGCATATGTGCAAATGAATTCATCGGTTTGTTTGCAATGTATTCAAATGCTTGTGCGTTTGTTAGCATAACACCTTGTTTTCCTTCGAAGGTTGCTTCTTTTAGAAACGTACCGTAGAAAGAAGTGGAGTGCCATGTGAATGCATTTCGTTTCCAACTTGTTACGGATAATGGAGTACCGCTGTCATCTTCTCCCCAAAGGAACCAACCTTGACTAACATGCTGGAGCCTAATTGTTACTTCAGTTTGATTGATCATCGATTAATTTTCCTTTCCGTAATTCCTCTTGTAGTGCACGCAGACGTGAATGGAGATTGGCGATGTGAATAATGAAAGCATCCCATTCATCGGTGCGTTTTAATCGTTTATATAATGTGCGTAATTTCTTTAAGTAACGAACTGCGCGTTTATATGATTTGCGATTGCGTTCTTCAATCGCCTCTACAGCAGCAAGATGGTAAAGAGGAAGTGCCGCTTCTGGCGCTTCTTTTTCAATATCTTTCAGTGGCTCTTTTAACAGTTCAATTGCTTCAAATCCATATAGGAGATGAAGCTCTGCCCATGTGCGATACTGTTTTTTCGCGAGTACGTACTGTTCATAGTTTGTGAAACTATACGGTAATAGTTCTTGTAAGATCATTTCGAAACCCGCTTGTTCATTTGTATGTGTTGCATATGTTTCATACATGATTACAAATAGGCGAACGACATCTTTTATAAAAATCGTATTTTCGTGATCTTGGATTGTTTTCTTTACTTGTTTATACGTAAAGGAAAGCCAATTTTTCGCACGATCCCACTGCATGGCACTTAATAGTTCTTCTAACCAATAGAAGTATAGACTCACAACAGAAGCAGGCTGTTTTTTTAGTAAGTCCATCGCTAGTAGATCTTCGTCATTCAAAAAGAGAAGATGGGAAGACGCTAACGCTTTGGATAGTGGATTGATTTTCGTATCGATTCGTTTTTCTTCTTCTTGTATTTTCTCTTTATTGTTTAAAAGTTCACTCCATATGTGACGATAAATGAAAAATCGCTCTTGCGTATAAGTGTCGGTAGAGAAGAATACTTCATGAACGAGACGAGCTGTTTCTTGTAAAATTATTTCAGACTCTGAAGGAATCGCTTCTGATTGTAAGTCCCGAACGATGGATTCCACTTTGTCTACAAATAGGCGAATGACATTAACAGGTTGGTGATAAGAATACGTTTTGTTTGCGTCGAATGCCTGAATTTCTTCTAATAACTTTTGAAAGCAGTAAAGTGCTGCGTGTAACCTGAATAATTCATGTATCGCAATGACACGCGGAGCTTTCCGCTCAAGTTTCGTATAGAAATCTGTAAAGATACTCATAAGAAAATACATTTGTTTATAAGTAAGCCGAGCTTGTTCTTTTTTAAATGATTCATATTCTTTTTCAAAATACGATTGCCAACTTTTATAATCGGTTTCTTCAAAAGCTGATGATTGCAATACTTGTCTTGCAGTTCGAATAGGAGGAAGGGAAGGTTTCGTATTATTTTTAAATAAAGTTAATACATCTCCTACTTGCCCGAAACTAGACGCTGCAGATAGTAATACAGCAAGCATATGCTCACATTGTGTTGGTGCGAAGCAATCACAATAACTTTCAGCGACGTTACGAATCGGAATATGAACGCTATATACGTTGCCTTCCGCATCTACAGTTCCTGATAGTGTATAACCATCAAAGTCAACATTGTAGACAACACCACTACGATATAGGTGCCGAGCTGTAGCGACATGTTCCTGATCAGCTGTTTGCTGTGGATCTAGTCCTTGAACGAACTCATTCGCAATCATCATAATTTCATCTTTCGTAATTGAGTGTTGCAGCATAATATTCCTCCGTACACATATTTCTTTCCTTTACCATTATAAACAAAAAATGCTCAAAACAGAAAAAATGAAATTTGGATTACATAACTTGAAAATCATGGTAATATATAAAATGTTAATTTCGTATATGAATATATACGTATAGGAGGAGAAATAATTTGTCAGATTTACAGACGAAGTTAGGTAGTGGAATGAATAAGTTACAAGAAGGAATAGAACAAGGGAAAATGAAGTTGCAAGTTGCACAAGAAATTGCTCAATTGAAAAAGGGAATGCAAGTGCAAATGCAGAAAAAAGCAGAGGTTCTATTAGAGGTTGGACAGCAAGTGTACGTTCAATTAAGAGGAAATGGAGTAAATGAAGCGAGCTTAAAAGAAATGATTGCTCCAGTTCAAGAATTTGATGTAGCTATTTATCAAGCAAGAAAACGCATTGTTGAATTGCAAAAACAACAAGGTGAAAAAGCTACATGTGAATGTGGTGGACCTTTATCAATAAATGATAAGTTTTGTGGTTCGTGTGGAAAGCCTAACCCAATGTTAGCAGTAGAAAATGAAGGTGAAACGGTAAATTGTATTTCATGTAATGAGCATATCGATAAAAACTCTACTTACTGTCCAGTTTGTGGAATTAAGCAAAGTGGGGAGTGAATTAAATGTATTGTCGCACATGTGGAAAACAACATGGTGAAGAAGTAAATTATTGTCCAAATGAAGGTAGTATGGAGATTGCAGGAGCTATAGATGCAATAACATTAGAAAAAGATACTGCAAAATACTGCAAAGGTTGTGGCAATGAAAATGCTCAAAAAAATTTATATTGTCAAAAGTGTGGGTATTCTTTATTTGTTGCGAAGAAAAAAGAACAATCTGTAAAATTGCCTACAATGGATGGTGCTCCTAAAGTTGAATTTAAAGCAGATAAAGCCGTTTTACAAAAAGGTTTTATTGGTGGGGCTGTTGCAAGTATTCTCATGTTAATTGCTGGTTGGATTGGTAGTTTATTATTTGCTTCTATGTTAAGTGAGATGTTTAGCAAATTTGCGAAAGAATTAGAAATGTTGCCGAATTTTTATTCGAGTGCAACTTCTACGATGTTAAGTTATCATTTACTTGGTTTTACAGCTAACGACGATAGTGGATTGATATTTTCTTTATCTTGGCATACTCCATTTACATTACTATTAATCATTCCATTTATTATTTTCGCTGGTACAGGAATTTGGTTAGGGAAGCAGCATGTTGCGAAAACGATTAAAGATCAAATTTTTATGGCATCAACAGTTGGTATTATTTATGGCGTCTTTTTATTCATTATAAGTTTTATAGCATCACAATCTTTTGCAATTCCATTCTCAGAAGCAGGTAAGATTACGGTTGGCTATTCAGCGATTAAGAGTTTATTGAGTGGTTTTGTATGTGGGACATTATTTACCTTATTAGGATTTATTGCTCATACAAGCAAAAACAATATGGCAGCAGCATTTCAAGAGTTAATGCCATATGGAGCGTCTGTTTATTACGGTGTTTCAGCTATGATAAAGGGACTTTTAGTAACAGCAGTAGCGGTTTGTATTATGGCGTTAGTAAGTAAGGAAGATGGTATTGAACCATTAAAAGAAATAACAACTTTAAAATCTGAAAGTACATTATTAGCATTAGAGTTAACACCTCAATTATGGAGTATGGCTCATTTTGCGCCGTTAGAAGTATCAAGTCCAGCACTTAGTAAGGAATTTACTGGAATTGGTAAGAAATCAAAAGCGGATGAGAGCACACTATCGTTTTCATTTATATCAGGCGTCTCTGTAAATGGCGTAGAGCTCAGAGAGATATTGATTTCAAAAGGAGCAAATGAGGAAAGCCTTGCAGAATTTGATAAAGTGAATAACGTATTCCATTATGGTTTATTACTGCTTATTATTCCATTGTTCTTTATGTTTAGAGCGGGAAGAAAGTTAGCTAAATTACCGACTGCCAATATATATATTACATTAGCGGTATGCAGTGGTTCTTACACAATTATGATGATTGTAATGAATATGATTTCTAAGTTCCAAATTAATGTTTCAGGAACTGTAACAGGTTTATTTGGAACAAGTGGAACGGTATTATCTATGCAAAATTCATTTATATATTTAACTTTGTTTAGCTTGATTGTGACATATGTAGCAGCATTTGCTGGAATGAAATTAGCTAAAAAATAGGAGGAGAGCACGTTGAAGTTTTGTGGAACATGTAAAAAGAACGTTGCAGACCATTTAAACTTTTGTCCTGAGTGTGGGAGTAAAGTAGAAGTAATCGTTGATAACACTGCTGCTTCATATACAGAATTACAAAGCGAGACAAAACCAGTGAAAAGTAAGAAAAATGTATTTTTAATCATTGGTTTAGCTATTATTGTTATTTTATTATTTGGGGCATATAAATTTGGAGCATATAAGTTTTCAAAAGAAAAGCAAGTAAATGTAATGATTGAAGCATTCCAAAAGAAAGATATTAACGCAATTGATGAGTTTGTGAAAGCAAATGATTCAAGCTTAAAGATTAAGACAGAGGATATTAAAGCGTACATGCGTTATTTAAAAGAGAATCCTTCTTACAACAAACAATTGTTGTCTTATTTACAGAAAGAGACAGTAGATCAAAAGTTAACAAAAGATAAACCTGCATTTAAAGACGGGGAAATAGTAGAAGAGGGAAAAGAGTGGTTCTTATATCCAAAGTATAAGTTCAGCATGAAATCTTATTATATGAATGTAAGTACAACTGCAAAGAATGCAGAAATATATGTGAATGACAAAAAAGAAACAGAGCTTTCTAGTGATAAAAATTCGAAAGAGTTGGGGCCATACTTCCCAGGTACATATGTTGTAAAGGCAATGGCGAAGACAGAACTTACTGAATTAGAAACAGAGAAAGAAGTAGATTTAGCGGATGAACAGAGCGAGAAAGTGAAAATTGATTTATCGCTTGAAGGCAATTATGTAAGCATTTCTTCTGATAAAAGTGATGCAACTGTATTTGTGAACGGGAAAAAACGTGGAAAATTAAGTTATGGAAGTTATAAGCTTGGTCCTGTATCCACAGATGAAACAGTAGAAGTACATTTAGAGAAAACTACTGATTTCGGTGTGATGAAATCTGAAAGTGTTAAAATTGGAGACCAAAGCACGTATTACTTAAAATTCCCGAAAGAAACATCAAATTCAGCAGTGGGCGACTTTGTAAAAAATCATATTTATGCTAACGTACGTGCAATTTCATTAAATGATTTTAGTTTAATTGAAAATAATTATGATAAGAGCGGGAAATCGTATAAGGAAGACCGTGATTATATACAGTATTTACACAAAAAAGGAATTACAGAAGACTTATTAACGATGGAAGTTCGTAATGTAGAGCGTCAAAGTGATACGAAATATAAAGTAACGACATATGAAGAGTATCATATTCGTTACGGTGATGGATCTGTGAAGTTCAAAAGTTTTAATAACGAACATATTGTAACTGTGAATGGAAATGGAAAGATGTTGTATCATTCTCTTGGTGCAAATAATACGTTGAAATCAGAAGATGTATCTGGTCCAACTCGTTAATATGAAAGAGGCTGTTCAATATTTGAACAGCCCCTTTTTGTAGCTAAATCGATATTTCGTGTCAAACCGTTGATATATCGTAAGTTATGATAGATATAATTGAAAAATCGTTGATATATTGCGATTTATGATAGATATATTCGGAAAATCGTTGATATATTTTTCTTAAATTTTGTTCATGAAGGGAAAATAAAAAAGATATCACTTAGCCGAAAAATCCGGCGAGGTGATATCTTTTTTTACGATTATGAGTGCGTTTCCTTTAATATCGCTTGTACATACGAATCATGTAATATTCGCTCTATAATTGGCAACATATTTTGTTCAAATGGAATGTCGATAGGAAATGGTTTTTGAGAGCCTGGTTTTATTCCATATTGCACAATTTTGTAATGTGTATTGTTTTCAGACTTGAGCACAATTAACTTATAGCGATTATCATCGCCAGCGAGTGAGAAATCAATAGAAGTAGCGTTATATGTTACTTCATCTTTATATATGTACGGCTTTGGCGTACCAATCCAGTCTACTTTTGCTTGTACATTCATGGGCATAGCCTCCTTATATGTATTATAAATAAATAAAAGCCAGCTCTCAATAAAGAGAACCGGCTTGTAATTTAGCAGTCATTGGTTATTTTAAAATTTTCACTTTAACAGTTTTGCGTCCCCATTTTTGAGCAGCGCTATCTGATCCAAGTAAGATGTCGATACGGTTACCTTTAATTGCGCCACCAGTATCTCCAGCGATAGCTTCTCCGTAACCTTCTACCCATACTTTAGATCCTAATGGGATTACTTTCGGGTCAACAGCGATCATTTTCATGTTTGGATTCGCAGTTAAATCATGACCCATTGCAGTTAATACACGGCCGCCATATGTGCCCCCGTTTTCGCTCGGGTGAGCTGTATATGCTGTAGCTACAACTGTTAACTCACGACCACCAGATGGTGTGCTAGTTTCAGCAGCTTTCACAGCAGGCTTAGCAGCTGGTTTTGCTTGTGCTGCAGGTGCTGCAGGTGCTTGAGCCTTAGCTGGTGCTTCAGCTTTAGCAGGAACAGTCGTTTCTTGTTTCTCAATTACAGGTGCTGTACCTGTTAAGAAAGGAACATGAACATAAGCTGTTTTCCCGTTATATTCAAATTGTAACCACTCATTTTGTACTTGGTTCGTTGTTTCGATTACATCGTCTTTCTTCAACTTTCCAAGAATTTCTGAGTTTGTGTTCGCTTCAGCACGTACGTTTAATACGTTAGCTGTTACGTAGTAGATGCTTTTTGTGAACTCTGCACTTACGAATGCGTCTTTACCGTCTAAAGTAACTTTTGACCATCCGTTCTCTGTATTTTGAACATCTATCTTATTACCGTTTAGTAATTTACCGACAACTTTTGATTCCGTAGTAGGGTTTTCGCGTACGTTTAGTACGTCTGTTGTTACAACAGTTTCTGCATTAGCAGATGATGTGAAAATCCCAAGACCAAAAACTGCTGCTGTTGCTATACCAATTAATTTTTTCATGATAGCCTCCATTGCGTTTGTTTTCGTGTCCTCATTATAGCAACAGATTTTTTCGGATTTGGGGAAAACACACAATTACAAACCATTCGTAATAAGTCGTTAACATCCTGTAATATAACAAAAAATATAGGAAAGCGTTTTTCATTCTATATGACTCATAGGTTTCTAGTTATATTCAAAATATTTAATACAACATGTTTTTTTCGACGTAAATAAGAATATTACAGGGATGTTACATGATGTTTACTAAACGATTACATTCCTTGAGTATTTTACCGTTTTATGGGTAATATAGTTATATAAACATAAACATTTTGTTTGTGAAGCTATAAACACGTGCTATATACTAGCAAAAAAACCGCATAATTGTTACAAAACGAAAGGGTTGCAAGGAAGAACTTTGCCCTTTTTTACATATGTAACACATCCTTTTTTAGGAAAATACATTCCTATCCGCGTTTTTCTCACACAATTTGACAGCAGTATTTCTAACTTGTAGCTCTTGCAGAGTGAAAAGGTTATACGAAAGGTAAGGCTGTCCATAAGAATTCGAATTGGTGAAGGTGAAAGTAAGAAAATCACCGCAAAATTATAGTTTTCTATCCGATTTTACATATCGGAATTTATGTTATTTACAAAAACGAAACCTACGAAGGGGGATTTGATGAGGAAACTGACAAAAACATTCATCGTTTCATTAACATTATGTATTGCATTTACAATTTGGGGGATTATTCCCGAATCTATTATTGGAAAAGGTAGCTTAGGAAATGTAACAACCGCAATTCAAACTGCATTAGTTAGTAAGTTTGGATGGTTTTATATTATTTCCGTTTCTATTATTTTAGGTGTATCTATCTTTTTAATTGTTTCGAAATACGGTTCTATTCGTTTAGGTAAAGATGATGACGAACCTGATTATAGTTATATGACATGGTTTGCTATGTTATTTAGTGCTGGTATGGGTATTGGCTTAGTTTTCTGGGGCGTTGCCGAACCATTAAACCATTTATACGCACCTCCGTTTGGGGATAGTGCAACTGAGGAAAGTGCGCGCCTTGCACTGCGTTTTTCATTTTTCCATTGGGGATTACATCCTTGGGGACTATATGCGTTTGTAGCGTTATGTATTGCTTACTTTACCTTTAGAAAAGGAAAAGCAAGTACGATTAGTGCGACAGTAGGTCCGTTATTTAAGGGCGGGGAACACGGGCGTATTGCTCATTCATTTGATGTGTTAGCTGTTTTCGCAACTGTGTTTGGTGTTGCAACATCATTAGGTCTCGGTGCAAAACAAATTGCAGGTGGTGTTAGCTATTTAACATCTATTCCGAATTCATTAACGACACAGTTAGTTATTATTGCAATCGTAACAGTTCTTTTCATGTTATCTGCACAAACAGGTCTTGATAAAGGAATTAAATATTTAAGTAATACGAACATTATTTTTGCATTTGCACTTATGATCATTGTATTATTTGCAGGTCCAACAAACTTTATTATGAATTACTTCACTTCAACAATAGGTTCTTATATTCAGGAATTGCCAAGTATGAGTTTCCGTTTAAGTCCATTGGATGAAGGCGGAAATCAATGGATTCAGTCATGGACAATTTTCTATTGGGCATGGTGGATTGCGTGGTCACCATTCGTAGGTACGTTTATTGCTCGTGTTTCACGAGGCCGTACAATTCGTGAGTTTGTTATCGGTGTGTTACTCGTACCGACTGTAATTGGTGCACTTTGGTTCTCCGTTTTCGGCGGAACAGGTATTCATATGGAGCTGTTTGGTGATGCACATATCTTCGACAAAGTGAAAGAGATGGGAACAGAAGTAGGATTATTCGCTATGTTCGATCAGATGGGCAGCTTTGGATCAGCTTTATCAGTTTTAGGTATTTTACTTATTGCAACATTCTTTATTACATCTGCAGACTCTGCAACATTCGTTTTAGGGATGTTAACGACACATGGTAGTTTAAACCCACCAAATCGTATTAAAATGATTTGGGGTATCGTTCTAGCCGCGATAGCTTCTACGCTATTATATATTGGCGGATTAGAAGCCTTACAAACGGCAGCTATCATTGCAGCATTCCCGTTCGTCTTTGTTATTTTCTTTATGATGGCAGCATTATTTAAAGAGTTACAAAAAGAAGGACGTATGAAGCGTCATTAATAATAGAAGGAAAAGAGCTGATTTCATATCAGCTCTTTTTTTATCCCTCTATTTGCTGAGCAGTAAGAACCCCACCTCAAAATTCAGCAAAAGCAAATAAATCGAGCTGCTTGTAAAAGTCCGATTGGTGATGGCTGATTAAAGTTTCACTTTATATAGAAGGAATTTGGAATGCGGGTAAGGGAAATAAAATACTTTACTATATAAGTAGTATGCCTTTTATACGAAGAAAAAACGATAGGTTTCGACAATATTCGATACCTTATGAATTCTATTCGTATTTTTGTCAAAAATATGTCGGAAATGTGTTGTCACGTTTATATATATGTGCTATATTATTTCCTGTAAGCGATTTCAAATAGTTTTAAAGCGCATTCAAGGGGGACATCTAGAATAATGAAACGTTACGAAAGAAAGTGGAAGCATATTTGTTTGAAACGTGTGGCACATCGTAGTGTCCAAGAAAGCACGGAACCTAAGACTGAAACGCGCAAAGAACAGCAAGAGAAGCAATTGGTTCTACAAAAATAGCAATCACTTTTTCGTATATAAATGAAGGTCGATCGTTCGTTGGGGGATGGACGTGAAATTACTTTCAGCTAAGGGGTATTGTCTGATATATAATTTATACGGCAATAAATAAGCACAGAGCATACGGCGCTCTGTGCTTATTTTTATTTATCTTTTTTGAATCGAACTGTCTTATCCCAGCCAATGACTTGTTTCTTGCTCTTCGCACGTAAGTATAAGATTAAGCTGCGAATAAATAAGTACGTAAAGAGCTGTGCGTACGTAAAGTACATAATAACGCTAATAAAAATATTAGTCGGTGTAAAGGTTCGTTCCACACTCTGGGCACTAAATAATTGAGAAACATATGTAATATATGCGACATACCACATAAATAGTAGTGGAATGCTATATTGAATTTGGAATATCCCGAGTAGCCCAATTACAAACCAAACGTTCGAAATGATTAGGAATAGCCAAAATACAACATACACTAGAACTTGTTGTAAGGAATGAACGAGCAGTTTTCCTTTAAAGAAGCTTAATGACGAGAACATTTTTTCTAAAATGTATAAATTCCCTTGGAGCCAACGTGTACGTTGTTTAATAAGAATTTTTAAATGCTCTGGTTCTTGTTCCCAAGTAACTGATTCTGGGACGATTGGTAAGAGATAACCTTTTTGTGTAATTCGTAATGTTAATTCGGCATCTTCTGCAATTGCATAAGGGTCATAGCCACCAAGCTCTTCTAGTGCAGAGCGACGAAGAAGCATGTTTGTTCCTGTCAGTGAGCCTGTTTGGAATAGTAACCAGCGTCCAGATTGCATAAGGAGCTGGAAGATTTGAAATTCTAGCGAAATCATTCGCGTCAGCCAGTTTCTTTTTTCATTTACTGTACGAACATGTCCAACAGCCCCAACAGCATCTTCAGTTGTTTCAGCGTGCTCTACAAGCATTCGCAGTGCGTGTGGCTCAGGCTGGTTATCTGCATCATAAACACAGAAGTATTCACCATCTGAAATACTAAGGCCGTAGTTTAGTACACGTGATTTACCCTTCGGTTCACCGGGTGGAACACGAATGTGACGAATGTGGGCATAAGCTTTGTCGAAATCATCGCCGATTTCAGGTGTTTCATCTTGAGAGTTATCATTTAATAGATAAATGGTTAGCTTTCCTGGATATTCAATCTTCGCCATTGCCTCTAAAGTATCTTTAATAACGACCCCTTCATTATGAGCAGGGATGAAAATATCGACGCTCGGATAATGTTCTAATGTACGATCTTTTCGTTTACTATTTCGGTGAATTAAGCCCGCAATTGTTAAGAAAGAGTAGTAAACGAGTAAGCCAGAGAATAGAAAGGCCGTAAAAATAAGAACATATTTAATTGAAAATGTGATACTGATCCAAAAAACGAGTACGCAAAACAGAAGAAATAAAAGAAGTATAACGAGAGTCATCATAACAATGTCTGTCCTTTGTTTCCAATTTGCTCACGTGAAATTTTTATATCTCGGATTGCTTCAGCTGCAAGCCATTGCTCCATTTTTGGCTTTAGGCGGTTCATTACAATATCAGCACCAGCTTCATTTGTGTTTTGTAATAAAATAACTAGCGTATTATTATCATATTCAGCAGCAAGGTCAAAATCATTCCTTACGGTTTCAACTAATAAGGAAGCTACACGGTCCATAACACTTTCCTTCGTATATTTACTAAAGGAAGTGAAATCAAAGTAAACAATAAAGCCTGTTTCATTACGACGATTCATTGCAGTCGTTAATAACGCTTGGCGTCTCTCGAATTCTTGTCTCGTTAGTAATTTTGATTCTCCAATATATTGTTCCAACGTTCTCACACGCTCAGTTAAAGTTTTATTTTCATGAATCACTTTTTTCAATAGGTGAGTTGTTATGTATACAATGAAGAAGTTAGCTGCCATCAGGAAGTGGGTAATCATATATTGCCATTGAACTGATGTACTCCATAAATGAAGCCATGCTTGATAAAATAAATAAAATACGGAAATGATGGTTCCTAGTATGAAGAAAATAAATGCTGTTTTGTCAGCTAAAAATAAGAATAGTACATTTACGATTACGTATATTATTGTAAAAATGAGCGCATGCTCATAATTCGTCACATGTACAGTAGTAAAATAAAATACAATTTGTAGAATCCACATAGAGAGGATTTTATAGAACTTATCTTTCACAAAACTTTCCTCCTTAAAGCTATTTCATCCATAGATACTTGTAGTATGCGCAATTATTAAGAAATTGACTATGTCGTTAAATTCTTTTGAAGGGCAACAACAAGTAGTATTTCTATTTTCATCAGAAAAATAAAAAGATCTAAACATTATTGTATCATAATGTTCTTATATTTGGGATAAGGTGGTTGATAGATATATATAATACGTTTGGATTGCATGAAAAAAGTCTTCTCTTGGAGAAAGAGAAGACTCTATATAAGTTTATAGGAACATCATACCTGCAACTGCTGCGTTTAAGAAGTTCGCTAATGTACCAGCGATAACTGCTTTAATCCCTAATTGTGCAATTTGTTTACGGCGAGTAGGAGCTAAAGTTCCTGTTACACCTAATTGAATTGCGATAGAAGAGAAGTTTGCGAATCCACAGATTGCAAATGTTAAAATTAGATTTGTTTTGTCAGAGAACTCTACCATGTGTGGCCCTAAGTTTGCGTATGCAACGAATTCGTTGATTGCAAGTTTTTGACCGATAAAGCTTGCTGCTTGTACAGCTTCACCTGGAGAAACACCGATTAAGATTGCAAATGGTGATAATAAGTAACCGAAGATTAAATCAAGGCTAAGTTTAATATCGAACCAAGAACCAACCCATCCTAATAATCCATTTAATAAAGCGATTAATGCGATGAAAGCCATTAACATTGCTGCTACGTTAATAACAAGTTGCATACCTTCAGATGCACCGCGTGCAGCTGCATCGATAACGTTTGCATCTTCACGTTCTGTAGAAAGTTCAACGTTATTATCTACTTTTTCTGTCTCTGGCATGATTAGTTTTGCAATTAATAAGCTTGATGGAGCTGCCATAATTGCAGCTGCTAATAAGTGCTCTAACGGAATACCCATTGCTGCATAGCCGACAAGAACGGATCCAGCAACAGCTGTCATACCGCTTACCATAATAGTGAAGAATTCACTATTTGTTAAGCGTGCTAAGTAAGGTTTAATTAAAATTGGAGCTTCAGTTTGTCCTAAAAATACAGTCGTTACTGAGTTTAAGCTTTCTGCTTTAGAAGTGCCAAGAAGTTTACTTAATGCACCACCAACGACGCTAACAAATTTCTGCATAATACCGAAATGATATAAGATTGCTACTAATGAACTAATAAATACGATTGGAAGTAGTGCTTGAATAAAGAATACAAATCCCCAAGGTCCTTTTGCGTTGACTAAATCCCCAGCAACGAACTTAATTCCCTCGTAAGAAAAATTAATTAATCCTTGAACACCGTCAGCAGCGTGTTTTAAACCTGCTTTACCAGCATCCCATCGTAATACGATAAATGAAAATGACATTTGTAATGCTAGCGCGATTAAAATTGTGCGCCAATTAATAGCTTTGCGGTTGGAAGATAGTAAGAAAGCAATTGCTAATACCCCAATCACGCCGCCAATTCCCCATAAAAGATTCATGCAGTGTATGCTCCTTCCTCATAGTAAAAACAGTGTATAAACCAGTTGTCTATACGTTTACGAATATAACATCTTAAGTAACTTATCATAATGGACATCGGAGGTCAAACGTCTGATGAAAAGTTTAAATAAAAAGAAAATTCTTCAAAAAAACACATATAAAATAAATAGACATGAAATAGGTTATGTTTTTTATGAAAATATATACATTATGATAACGTTATGCATTGTTTTTGCAGAATAAAGTGTATGAAATGGAAGAATAGATACATTATTTTTGTAGAGGGAAAGCTAGGGGAAAGGGAGTAATGTGTTGAAATCGTACAAAAAAGCCTTCTAGTAAACTAGAAGGCTTTGAAACTATTAATTAAGGTGCTTTCGTGTATCCTAAGAAGTGGCTCTTCCAATAAGAGTTACTTAATGAAGCGATTGCTACACCTTTATCTCCAGCTTGGATAAATGATCCGCCCCCAAGGTAAATACCCATATGAGAAGGACCAGATTTATAAGTGTTTTGGAAATAAATTAAGTCACCTGGTTGTGGACTTGAAGTTTGTGGTAGGCTACTCCAATATCCCGCAACACTTTGACGGCTAATGTTATGACCAAATTTCTTAAATACGTGGTAGATGTAGCCACTGCAGTCTACGCCGTTAGCAGAAGTTCCGCCCCAAACGTATGGTACACCTTGCATTGATTTTGCATATGCAAGTACGGAAGAACTGTCGCCACTATTATTGCCTGTATTATTATTGTTGTTATTGTTTTGATTGTTATTTTGGTTATTGTTAGGCTTATTATCTACTGCGCCTCCAACTGGTGTTTTAGATAGGTAACGTGTTCCGATATAACCATTTTGACCGTTGTAGTTAATTTTGCTCCATCCAGAGTTTTCAGAGATTACTTGAACCTTCTGACCTTGTGGAAGTGCGCCTATGATTCTATAATTTGTACCTTCGCCGCTACGTACATTTAGTGCAGAAGCATTAATGTAATAGTCGCCAATTGCACCTTGGTTAGGTTTTTCAGGTTGTTTTGGTTGCTCAGGAGTAGTAGTGCCACCTTTAACGAATTTTACAAATTCGCTACTAACAAAGCCTGTTTTTCCTTGGTAATTTACTTTAAACCAACCGTTTTCAGATCCAACTACGTTTAATGTTGTACCGTTTAAAACGCCACCAATTACACTATGGTAAGCGGCAGGGCCTGTACGAACACGTAAAGATGTAGCGTTAACTACGTAAGAACCACCAGTTTGAATAGTTCCATTATTATTGTTTTGCTCTTGTTTGTTGCCTTCTGTAACGTTTTCGTTAGAACCGCCTTTTGTTACGTAGTCTTTGCTTATATAAGCAGTTTGTCCTGCGTAATTGATTTTGAACCAATCTTGAACTTCGCCGACAACTTGTACTACTTGTCCTTTTTTGACAGAACCTACAGTTGTGTGAGAAGTGCTAGGACCTGTACGAACGCGAAGGGAAGATACATTTACTGTATAGTTTCCGCTTGCTGGTTTTACTTCTTGGTTGTTATTATTCGTATTGTTGTTTGAAGAACCCCCATTAGAAGAAGCGCCAGATACGAATTCGCCACTTACATAACCTACTTGTCCATTATGGTTAATTTTCACCCAACCATTTTCTTGTCCAATTACGTTTAATGTTTGTCCTGCATATACACGTCCAGAAACAGAACTAGAAGTGTTAGGAGCTGTACGTACACGTAATACATCAGCAGTAACTTTATTGTTTCCACCTGTGCTTACATTGTTGTTTGCTGCTCCACTTTTTGATACAAATTCGCCACTAACAAAGCCTGTTTTTCCGTTAATGTTAATTTTGAACCAACCATTTTCTTCGCCAATCACGTTTAGTGATTGACCGCTATAAACGCGTGAGATGATGTCGTGAGAAGTGCTTGATCCTGCACGAACATGTAATACGCTCGCGTTTACCTTATAAGATGAGTCGTTTGATGCAGAAGCTTGGACAGTTGTAGCAGCTTTTTGTGTATTTTGTTCAGGTGCAGCTTGAACACTATCAAGTGTAGGTGCTGCTCCCCCTGCTACAGACACTGCCGCAAGACCGGCAAGGTACTTTTTCATAATTTGTCGATTCCTTTCTGTCTGTAATGTAGTGAAGAAATATTTACCAACTGTTAAAAATTCTAAAGAGCATGTCGATTACTGTCAAGACTTATATAGGAATCTGAATATGACAAAAAGATTACAAGAAAAAAATCAAGGCATAAAATTACACCTTGATTTCCATTTAAATGCATATATTGAATATGAAAGGACAGAAATTATTCGTGTTTAAGAAGATGCCATATTGGATTGTAACAAGATTTGATTAAAAGATTTTTGCAGTTTTTTGGTGATAGGTCCAACTTGCCCATCTTGAATCGCGGTTCCATCAAGGTGGGTCATTGGTAAAATTTCAATCGTTGTGCCTGTAAAAAAGCATTCATCTGCTTGATAAACGTCACGAACGCTGAAAAGTTCTTCCTGTACAGGAATGTGAAGAGTATTGGCTAAAGAAAGGACATATTGACGAATAATACCATTTAAAATAAGGTGATTGGCTGGATGTGTGTAAAGAGTTCCGTTTTTAATTAAGAAGAAGTTGGAATGGCTTCCTTCCGTTACAATACCATTCCTTACGAGAAGTGCCTCTTTACAGCCTTTCCGTTCAGCTTTCGTAGCAGCTAGTACGTTTGGTAATAAATTTAATGATTTAATGTCACAGCGTAGCCATCGTGTATCGGGTTCTGATATAGCGCGTATACCATATTCGATCCATAACGCTGGCCTTTCTTTTTTTGTAATATAGGCATAAATTGTCGGAGGGTTGTCATATGAAAATATATGTGTGCGAGCTTGTACACCGCGAGATACTTGCAAATAAATTGTGCCATCTTCGTGGAAATGGTTTCTTTCAATTAATTTGTAAAGTAAAGTGATGAGTTCAGCTTTTGAGAAAGGGAGCGATAATTCTATTTCTTCCATGGATCGATATAATCTCGTTATGTGCGGATCTAATAAGTGAAAGTTCCCTTTATATAGGCGAATAACCTCGTAGACACCATCTCCGAACTGCAAACCTCTTTCTTCAAGTTCTATGTACGTTTGTTGTTTTGTTGTATCAATAACTTCATCATTCCAAAGTACAAATTTTTCGTATGCCAATTTCCGTCCCATCCTTTCGTAAGTACGTAAGTAACGTGAAACTTTCATTCATGCGAGATAAGAATCACTATAGTAATTTTTATGTAAGTAATTCTCTACATATGCCCGTAAATGCCCGATTGGTGAGGGCTGATTAAAGTTTCACTTTACAGCATTTTGTATATACAAATTCGAAAATAAGAATGAGAATCCTGCTTTTAGATAAAAAAAAGCAACATTCTTATGGAATGCTGCACAAGGAGGGTAGCTATCTTTCATAGGGACATTGTCTCGTTGAATGCTTTGTGTATGGAAACAAAACATGTTGAAAGACAATTATAAGAAAGTAGAAACAAAAGATTTACACATTTCTTTAAGGGATCTTACGAAAGATGAGAGATAAGAAATATGTAGAACCTTGTTTGCATATTTTATTATAGAGATTCTTCATTAACACTATGTGAATATTTGGTAAAGGTTATGTAATTTTAAAGTTAATGAATATAAGTAGTTGTATGGAAGAAAATAAAAAAAGAGGCTGAGATTACTCAGCGCTCTTCTTTTCTTCTTTAATAGCTGTTTTTACTTCACCAGTTTTGATCTTATTACTTTCAGAGAAGCGAAGTAAGTCACCTTCAATGATTTTATCAGACATGTTCAATTCATTTTGGGCACGATCAATTAGTGGTTGAGATTCTTCTTTCGGTAATTGTACAACTTCGCCAGTAGCACGGTCGTAGAATGTACTGTTTGTGTACATGTATTTATCTGTAACGAAGCTACCGTCACGAAGAACAACAAATCCTTTATTATCAGGTGAGAATACATCATGACCGAATCGAACGTCATTTGTAGAATCTACACCAAGTAAGTTTAGAATAGTTGGTTTAATGTCAATTTCACCAGTTGGTTTCGAAATTGTTTTACCTTCTTTTTGACCTGGAACGTGAATAAACATCGGTGTTTTTTGTAAGTTCATATGGTCAAATGCAGTGATTTCTTCTTTTCCTAAGAACTGTGCCATTGCACGGTTATGGTTTTCAGAAATACCGTAGTGGTCACCGTAGAATACGATTACTGAGTTGTCGTAAATACCTTCTGCTTTTAGACGCTCAATAAAGTGTTTCATTGCTTCGTCTAAGTAACGAGCAGTTACCATGTAACGGTCAAATACTCCATCACCAGAATTATATTCGTCGATTAATTTTGTACTGTCATCGTAAGTGAATGGGTAATGATTTGTTAAAGTAAGGAAGCGAGTATAGAATGGTTGCTTCACTTCTTTCAACATATCAATAGATTGATCGAAGTATTCGATATCTTTTAATCCCCAGTTTAATTTTGTTTCCGGCGTAATCTTGTAATCAAGCTCGTTGTAGTAACGATCATAACCAAGTGCTGGATACATAATGTTACGGTTCCAGAATGTTGCGTTGTTTGCGTGGAATACCGACGTGTGATACCCTTGCTGACGTAAAATTTCTGGAGTTGCTGTATATTCATTGTTACCGTGTGTGAAGAATACAGCACCGCGGTCTAGTGGATATAACGAAGTATCTACTAGGAATTCAGCATCAGATGTTTTACCTTGACCAGTTTGATGGAAGAAGTTATCAAAGTAATAACTTTCTTTCGTAAATTGGTTTAAGAATGGTGTAACTTCTTGTCCGTTAACTGTTGCACCAATTAAGAATGTTTGTAATGACTCAAGAGAGACAACAATTACGTTTTTCCCTTTTGCAGTACCGAACATATTTGGATCTGGTTTACTTTGTGTTGTTTTTACGTAGTTTTCTGTTTCTTGTAATTTACTACCGTCAGCGAATGCTTTTTGTGAACTTGATTTTGCTTGTAAGCCAAGATCGTATACTTGGTGTACATATAATCCTAAGTTTTTAACAAGCATAACGCGGTCGAATGAACGTGTTAATAGTTCTGGGCGTTCAGCTTCTGCAAGTCCTAAGTTTGCGAAGAAAATAGCAACTGTTGATACGAAGTATAGAGAACGCATCGGGCGTGCTACACGCTCTGTAGGTGCAAAGTTCTTCATTTTCTTCAACAGAACGAAGAATATGATAATGTCTGCAAATGCAAGAATAATTTTGTAGTTAAATAATTCTTTCACACTAGAACCTAAACTTCCGAAGTTAGATGTTTGTCCGAGTACTGGTAAAGTAACGAAGTCATTGTAGAATCCGTAGAACATTACGTTACCAACAAGAACGATTGTTAAGATAAAATTAATTCCAAGTGCTATATAGTTACGTTTTTTCCCTTTTGCAAATAATGCAAGACCAACAAGCAGTAATGATGCTGCTAATGGGCTAAGGAATAAAATGAATTCTTGCATGAAAGATTCAAGTTTTAAATCAAAGCTTGTGCGTGTAATAATGTAAGTTTTCAGCCATAAGGCTAATGCTACGAATACAGTGAAACGCACATTTTGAAATTGTGATTTCAAGGTTTCTTTCATTCATTTCCACCCTTTCTCTATCAGGCTTGGTCGATTTTGGAGCGAAAAATGCTAAAATAAAAAATACATAGTTTTCTTGGCCATAATTAAAGGTTCTATATTCACCCATATACGACTATAACTATGCATACCCTTTTGGTTTCTTTTGTTGCTCATAAGCATAACGTCATTTCTGTATTATACAACAAAATTCATTTCTGAGAAACACTATAACATTTTACATTTTTTGTATAAGATTTGTCACTACCAGAGAAAACTTTAACATTCGTTTATATGTCCGTCAACTAGAAAATATAACAAAGATAGAGCAGAATGTTAAGTAGAAGTGAAAATTTTCTTTGTTGAGAAATAAGAAACGAAGATGGGTAAGGGTTATCTAGAAATCTATTATATGAAGGAAATTGTGTAAAAATTAACGAACACTTGTTCTTTTTTAGTTTGTTTGTTACAATGAAAGTTCATTGATAGGTTTTGTGTAATTTCTATGAACTTTTACTGATAACATATTGTAGCTTATTTCTTTTTAAAAATAGGGAGGCTTTTACATGAAACAAAAATTTTCAGTTGAAGCGTTTTGGGAGAAAGTAAAACATGTTGCAAAGCAAGCAGGGCAGTCGGTCATTTATACAAGTTTATTACTGTTTTACGTTTTGCAAAGACCCGATGTTCCAAAACGAGTGAAAATTATTGTAATTGGAGCACTTGCTTATTTTATTGCACCGATTGATGCGATTCCAGATTTCATTGCTGGAATTGGCTATACGGATGATTTAGGGGCGTTAACGGCCGCACTAATACAGGTGTCGTTATACGTCAATGAAGATGTGAAAGATAAGGCACGAGTGAAGTTGGCAGAATGGTTTGGTTCGGATATAGACACAACATTTATCGATCAGAAATTAGGTCAATAGGTGAAACCTGTCATAAGGTGACAGGACGAACGTAAGCGAGGAAGTGCATTATGCCATCAGGAAGAACGCATACGAAAATAAACTTAATATCCCTTCCGGTTGTTTTGTTTTTGCTTTTTTCGTATGGATTAACAAATTTTGATTTTTTATTAACTTTTGCAATTGGTTTTTTAGTAGGTACTTCATTTTTAACACCGGATTTAGATACGTACAGTAATGCTTATAACAAATGGGGTTTCTTACGTATATTTTGGTATCCTTATAAAAAAGTAATGCCGCATCGATCTTTCTTTACGCATACGATTATACTTGGTGATGTGATTCGTATTGCGTACATGTTAATCGTCTTTTCTCCATTTTTATTCCTATTAAATGTAATCGCACTGGATGGTAATTTAATAGAAATTGCGAAGAAACATGAGGTTGAAATTGTAACGTTCTTAATGGGAATTGTTGTGGCAAGTACGCTCCACATTATAGCGGATAAAGTGAATACGCGCCGAAAGAAAATGATGAGAAAAAAGAAGAAACGCAGAAGATAAAGTGAACGGAAAAGGACCCTTGCAATTTGCAAGGGTCCTTTTTTAAACAAACGTTTGTTTCAAATTAAGCTTTCAGTACTTTAATTCCTTTTACAATGTTCCAGATGAAGTAGTATAAGCTGATGATTCCGCAAATAGCTAAGACAATCATTGATCCAATTCCAAGTGTTACATCTGGTTGATCAGATCCAAGACCCATAATTCCTAAAATAGTTAAGCCAATGAATGTAGCGATACTTGGAATGATGTGTGTCCATAGAGCACGTTTTGCATGTGGTTTTGTTTCAGCGTCTCCTACAATCCAAACGATAATAGGGAATAAGATAGGGGCAAATAGTACACTAAAGTATGATAACGCAGCTAATATTTTATTTCCGTTCATATATATCACCTCATGAATAATTTCTGTTGTTATACTATTATTATGCAATAATTTTGGCAAACTTCCTATCGATGAACATTACAAGAACGTGACGATTTTGTAAGATTTCCTGTTAAATAATAAAATTTTCAAAAAAATCTTTTTTAATAGAAATTGTTATGGTACAGTATAAATGAAAGTTTTTGAAAACGTTTTCTTAAACGTTTTTTTATTTTTAGACTTAAAGGTATGATGACCTGATAGTCTATTGATAAGGTTGTATTTATTTAAAAGGGGATTCTTTAGGGGGAGAGGACAATGAACACATGGACACAAGTTTATGATCCGTTCGGTAATATTTGGATTTCAGCAGCAGTAGCACTTATTCCGATTATCTTTTTTTTCTTAGCTTTAGCGATTTTTCGCATGAAGGGGTATGTGGCAGGATTTATTACAGTTGTACTTACAGTTTTAGTAGCGTTATTCGCTTATAAAATGCCGTTCATGATGGCAATGGCAGCAACCGGGTACGGTTTTTTGTACGGGTTATGGCCAATTGCTTGGATTATTATTATGTCGGTATTTTTATATAAAATTTCTGTAAAAACAGGCCAATTCGATGTGATTCGTGCATCGGTATTATCGATTACGAATGATCATCGTCTACTCGTTATTTTAATTGGATTTTCATTTGGAGCATTTTTAGAAGGAGCGGCAGGATTTGGAGCGCCAGTAGCGATTACAGCAGCGCTTCTTGCGGGTCTTGGGTTAAATCCTTTATACGCAGCAGGTCTTTGTTTGATTGCAAATACTGCACCAGTGGCGTTCGGAGCGATGGGAATTCCGATTACAGTTGCTGGACAAGTAACAGGTATTGATCCACATAAAATTGGACAAATGGCTGGACATCAATTACCATTCCTATCATTATTTGTTCCATTCTTTATCGTATTTTTAATGGATGGATTTAAAGGGATAAGACAAACGTGGCCTGCGTTACTTGTAGCGGGTAGTTCATTTGCGATTACGCAGTTCATTACAGCGACATTTTTAGGGCCGGAACTTCCGGATATTACATCGGCACTTGTAAGTTTAATTAGTTTAGCGCTGTTCTTAAAAGTTTGGCAGCCGAAAGAAATCTATCAATCCGGGCAAGCAAATAGTGAAGTAGCAGCAACAACGACAGCAGCATCGATGCCGAAATTAACGTTTGGAAAAGTAGTAAAAGCATGGTCTCCATTTATCGTATTAACGGTTATGGTAGTCATTTGGAGCCAAAGTTTCTTTAAGGCATTATTCGCTCCAGGAGGGGCTTTAGCAAGTCTTGTATTTAAGTTTGAAATTCCAGGTCTGCATAATCTAGTAATGAAAGCAGAACCAATTGTAAATAAACCAACGCCTTACGAGGCAATTCTGAAGTTTGATGTATTATCAGCAACCGGAACGGCGATTTTAATTGCTTGTATCATTTCCATGTTTATTTTGAAAATGAATGTAAAAGATGCAGTAGTGACATTTAAAGAAACGTTAAGTGAATTAAAAATGCCAATTCTATCTATCGGATTCGTACTAGGGTTTGCATTTATCGCAAACTATTCTGGTCTATCTTCTACGTTAGCGTTAGCATTAGCCGGAACTGGCGGACTATTCCCGTTCTTCTCACCTTTCTTAGGCTGGATTGGCGTATTCTTAACAGGGTCTGATACGTCTGCGAATGCACTGTTCTCGAATTTACAAGCCATTACAGCGCAGCAAGTCGGCGTATCTGAAGTGCTTCTCGTTGCAGCAAATACAACAGGCGGTGTAACAGGTAAAATGATTTCCCCGCAGTCGATTGCGATTGCTTGTGCAGCAGTTGGTCTTGCTGGAAAAGAATCGGATTTGTTCCGTTTTACAGTGAAGCATAGTTTGTTCTTCGTAATAATTGTAGGGATTATGACTTATGTTCAGGCTTATTATTTAACGTGGATGATTCCATAAACAACAAAAGAAATAAATTTTGAATTTTCCAGATTATAGTGTATGATGGGAAAGTATTGAAAATTAAATCAGTGATAAACTAGGGGTGCCTAACGTATGCGTAGGCTGAGAGAGAAGCGCGTGAACTTCTTAACCCTTTGGACCTAATCTGGCTCGTACCAGCGTAGGGAAGTTAACGGCTTTACATAATGATGTCTTTATGAGCCAGGTCCTTATTTTTTTATGGACCTGGCTCTTTTTATGGAAGATGCGCAAATTGGGAATACCGACAGTAGTGGATAGGGTTGTTCAACAAGCAATCAGTCAAGTGCTTGGTTCAATATTTGAAAAACAATTTAGCGAATCTAGTTACGGCTTTAGACAAGGGCTCTTTTATGTTTGTATTTCGGAACTTCATCATATTTCTCTAAATAATAAGCACGGTAAGTAGCTTCACGAAGTTGTACAGAGTTGGCAGCTTCAACCATGTAATAACGAAGATACTGGTTTCCCGTTCGTGTCATGGGTGTTCGTTCCGATTCAAAGTTTCCAGATTGCGATTTTTTCCAGTAAAGACCGGTGTATTTGGCCAATTGTGCTTCGTTCTCAAAGCGTTCAATTTGTCCAACTTCCGCAATGATTCCCGCGGCGTATACGACTCCAATGCCTGGAACACTTGTTAAATATCTCGCTTCTGGAATGGCTTCGAAAAAAGCAGTAATGCTTTTTTCTATTTCTTTGATTTGTTTTTTCAATGTTTGAATCAATCGTGCATAAGTGGCTAATACAACGTCCACAGAGTCTTGAACGACCTTACCTAGTCGGTAGGATTCACGTATGGCTTTCTTGATGGTTTTCGCTAAATCTTCCGGGTCGCTAAAGCGTCCTTTCCCCTTTTTCTGAAGAAGAGTAGCGAGTGCTTCTAGATCCATTTCTGCGATTTCATCCAACGAAAGGGAATCTGAGAGTATTTCCATCATCGTCGCACCAAAAACAGAGGTATTTAACTCTTTCGATAACGTATTACATTTGTAGTAAAGGTTCTCCAGAAAGTGTTGCTTACATTCTGTTTGCTGGTGAACGAGTTGATATCTAGATCGTGTTAAACGTTGAAGGGCAACGTATTTTTCCTCCTTGATAAGAAATTTATTATACCGTCCGATTCGTAAAAAATCGGCAATACGGAAAGCATCTATTTTATCGGTCTTATCTTCTTCAAAGAGTTTTTTATACCGATGGATGGCTTTTGGATTTTATACGACCACTTCCACGTCTAAAGCCCTCAAATCCTTATCTTCCGTTAGGAACATGGAAGGATGGAAACTATAGACGGAAGTAGATTCCATGCCAATGACAATTTTTTTATAGTTGTACAACTGGTGAAAATGGAGAACATCCTCCTTAATGGCGTTGGCACCATTCACATCGTTTGAAAGACAAATTTCTTTCAAAACAGTGTCATGACTGTCAAGAAAACATACATCAGGTTTTTCAGAGCTTACATCAATAGCTACGAATAATCTCAAAGAAAGGATCTCCTTTCTTTGAATAGTATTTGGAATGAGCTTGGATACTGTGGGATCTCCCTAGAGTCAAAAACATAGCCACAACCTCGCGTATGAGTATTCAATGATTGCCTTCATCTAAGCTGCCCCTCCCACCACTATGAGAGGTAAGTGAAGGAAACCGATACAGCTTGTGCGTATGCAGTGCATTTTGGTCTGGGTCACAGTCTTTTAACGTGGTCGAACTACAGGAGGAGTAAGCATATTCCCGATGGATCCATTTTCATACTTCCATTATCTGGGGAAATCCCCCAGTATCCAAGACTAAATTTTACCCATACATCATTTTTTTGATGTAGCTCTTGAAGATAAAAACTATTTAATTTTCAAGGAACAGTTATTAACTTAAAACTTATTATACGAGGAGGGTGTATCATGAAAAAAATATGCTTTGTATTAATTGTCGACGCTGGTATAAATTATGGTTCAATATTTTCTCTACCATTTTTAAGGAATCAGGATGATTTGAAGGAATATTTTTCTAAGTATTATGATGTTTCAATTAATTATATTAGGGATAAAAATTCAGTTGACTATTTGGTAGTTCCCAAACCGTGTCCAGCTTTTGATAATGAAAATAATCTTCCAATAATTGAAGTACCAGCAATCTTATTTATGGAAAAGAATTTTGAAAAAATAAAGACTTATATAGACAATTATTTTTCTAATAACTCATAAAGAAAATAAAAGTACAGTAAAAAGAAGTCCGATAAAAAACGAGTGGCGTAGAATATTTCTATTAATCATTCGTTTTTTATTATATTTACATATATTTTTTAAAAGAGGATTATAGACGTTCTGAAAAAAATTAATTATAACAAGAACAGTGTTCGTGCTACTATCTACGGTTATTTTTTGTACTAAGTACCCCTTTAACTAACAAGACAACAAAAAAATTAACATATTAAGTAAAAATGTCACAATAAATGTAAGAGATTTTTCTTTGAGTTTTAGCTCTGAATAATAAAGGTAGTTAAATCACTAAATGGAGGAGCAGGTCAATTTTGTTCCTTGTATAGTAAATTGTTACCTATCTCTATTGCAGGTTGTATGGCAGGTAACAGTAGCAGTTGTAGCCAAATGCAGCAGAGACAAAGGCTCTTTGTCAAACGGGACTGATGAATGTATTTGGCAAGTAAAAAATGGTTCTTTCCGGAGTTAGTTGAAAAGTCTCATTCTCTCCAAAAGTAGAATCTTTGTCCGCAATGTGGAGAATTTGCATCGACCATACATGATTCTTTTAATAAGCTTTAACTTGTTTATGCTCCCTTCGGCAAGACCATTATTATTCTCATAAGTTACCGCATTTCTGACAGCTTCAATATCCCGGGCTAATCCATTCGTAAAGCTCTTAAACTCTTGTATATTAGTATTCTTCATTTTCTCAATACAATGGTCGAAATTCTCAACACTCTTTGTGGTGAAGATGTTTTTAAACTCCTATGTTAAGTCATAAACTATTTTTACAATAGGGTGTTCTTCGTAATTATTGTTGGTATTATGACGTATGTTCAAGCATATTATTTAACGTGGATGATTCCATAAATAGAAAAAGAAATAACCTTTGCATTTTTCAGATTATCGTGTATGATGGGAAAGTATTGAAAATTAAATCAGTGATAAACTAGGGGTGCCTAACGTATGCGTAGGCTGAGAGAGAAGCGCGTGATCTTCTTAACCCTTTGGACCTGATCTGGCTCGTACCAGCGTAGGGAAGTTAACGGCTTTACATAATGATGTCTTTATGAGCCAGGTCCTTATTTTTTTATGGACCTGGCTCTTTTTATTTTGGCATGCGCTGGCCATATCTCGTCCTTGTCACGAACAGGGGAGGCAACAAAGGTTATGAAACAGTCTGTTTCAGCTGAGCAAATTGAATTGAAATCGAGTTTACCAGGGAGTAAGAAAGTATATGTGGATGGACCACGCGCAGGCATGAAAGTGCCGATGCGTGAGATTGAACAAAGCGAAACGAACGGCATCCCAAATCCTCCAGTCCGTGTGTATGATACGAGCGGTCCTTATACGGATCCGGCGTATAAAGTGGAGCTGGAAAAGGGAATTCCAACGCCGCGTCATTCTTGGATCATGGAGCGCGGGGATGTAGAGGCATATGAAGGGCGCGAGGTGAAACCAGAGGATGATGGTGTGAAAGTGGCTTCGAAACATACACCTGTTTTCCCGCAAATGGATCGCCAGCCGCTTAGAGCGAAGCAAGGTGCAAATGTTACGCAAATGCATTATGCGCGTAATGGCATTATTACGTCTGAGATGGAATACGTTGCAATTCGTGAAGGAGTAGAGCCTGAGTTTGTTCGTAAGGAAATTGCGGAAGGGCGTGCTATTTTACCAGCGAATATTAATCATCCGGAAGCAGAACCGATGATTATCGGGCGTAATTTCCACGTGAAGGTAAATGCAAATATCGGAAACTCTGCTGTATCTTCTTCTATTGCAGAAGAAGTAGAGAAGATGACGTGGGCAACGCGCTGGGGTGCAGATACGATTATGGATTTATCTACAGGTAAAAATATTCATACGACGCGTGAGTGGATTATTCGTAACGCGCCTGTACCAGTTGGAACTGTACCGATCTATCAAGCGCTGGAAAAAGTAAACGGAATTGCAGAAGATTTAACGTGGGAAGTATATCGTGATACGTTAATTGAGCAGGCGGAGCAAGGCGTGGATTACTTTACGATTCATGCTGGTGTATTACTTCGTTACATTCCAATTACTGCAAAGCGTACGACAGGTATCGTTTCGCGTGGTGGTTCGATTATGGCGCAGTGGTGTTTATTCCATCATAAAGAAAACTTCCTATATACTCATTTTGAAGAGATTTGTGAAATTATGAAGCAGTACGATGTTTCGTTTTCTCTTGGAGATGGATTACGTCCAGGGTCTATTGCAGATGCAAATGACGAAGCACAGTTTTCTGAGCTTGAAACACTTGGTGAATTAACCAAAATTGCTTGGAAACATGATGTGCAAGTTATGATCGAAGGACCTGGACACGTACCGATGCACTTAATTAAAGAGAATATGGAGAAAGAGCTTGATATTTGTCAGGGCGCGCCGTTTTACACACTTGGGCCGCTAACGACAGATATTGCACCCGGTTATGACCATATTACATCGGCGATTGGAGCTGCGATGATTGGCTGGTTTGGAACAGCGATGCTTTGTTATGTAACGCCGAAAGAACATTTAGGTTTGCCAAACAAAGATGATGTACGCACGGGTGTTATTACGTACAAAATTGCAGCGCATGCGGCTGATCTTGCGAAAGGACATAAAACGGCTCATCAGCGTGATGATGCACTTTCAAAAGCACGTTTCGAATTCCGTTGGCGCGATCAATTTAATTTATCTTTAGATCCTGAACGTGCGATGGAATATCACGATGAAACGTTGCCTGCAGAAGGGGCAAAGACAGCTCACTTCTGTTCAATGTGTGGACCGAAGTTTTGTAGTATGAGAATTTCACATGATATTCGTGAGTATGCAAAAGAAAATGATTTAGAAACGACAGAAGCAATTGAAAAAGGAATGAAAGAGAAAGCAGAAGAATTTAAAGAAGCTGGTAGTCATTTATATCAATAACATGTTACACCTCTTTACTTGATTGATCACACTGTAGTACCTAACTTTATTATAGAAGAAGCCTCATTTGCTAAGACGGTAGCAAATGGGGCTTCTGTTGTTTATCCCGCTATTTGTGGGCAGTAAGACCCCCACCTCAAAATTCAGCGGAAGCAAAGAAGTTAGGTCGGGGTCGGGCTGCCCGTAAAAGCCCGATTGGTGAAGGCTAATAATCAGTGGGGGATGAACAAAACCCCCACTGATTAAAGTTTCACTTTATAAGGCGAAGAAGAGATGTACCCAGTAGAATAAGAGGAATAGTGTGACGACTGTTGTGAGCGGGATAACGATAAGGGATACACTTAAATAGTCTTTCCATTTTACTTTAATTTTGTTTTGTTTCAGAATATACATCCAAATGAGTGAAGCTAGTGTACCAATTGGTAGTAATAGTGAACCGATGTCACTACCAATGATGTTTGCAAGATAGATTGTTTTTAATGTGACTGGATCTAGTCCCATTTCTGTTAATGTAATTGTACCAATCATAAGGGCAGGATGGTTATTGAAGACGTTAGAGAGGATGGATACAAGTCCGCCCATTGCAAAGCTAGCATAGAGTAGATGCTGATTCACAATTGGCTCGAGCCATTGTACAAGTGCAGCTGTTAATCCTGCGTTGTGGAGTCCGTAAATAATGACGTACATAGAGAAGGCGAAAATTAAAATGTGCCACGGTGTCTTTTTCAAAATGTCGACAGGATTTGTTCGTAAGTAGTACCATCTCCAAATGAGAAGAACGAGTGAACCAAGTACTGCGACGATTTCAATTGGGATGGATAAGAAGGATGCAACGAATAGAAGGCAGCGCATAAGGAAGACGAAACCTAATACTTTTAACATGAATCTTGTCCGTTTTTGTTTCGTATCAACAGAATTATTTCCTTTTAGTGGATGGAAGTTTTTCGTGAAGAAAATTTCTTCAATATCATATGAAGAAACAGGTAATTTTTTCGGAAGTTTTTTCTTCAAAACTGTATACATGAGCCATGACATAAATAATAAGCCTAATGTTGCAGGTACAAACATCATAGCAGTATGCATATAAAGAGTCATATTAACGATATTTAATGCGATTAAATTTACGATATTACTTACACCAATTGGTGCACTAGATGCCGTAGCGATTAAAGCACCACTTAATAAATAAGGAATTTGCTGATGAGGTTTTAATTGAAGATTTTTTAGAAGAAGAATTAAAATTGGAGTTGTAATTAAAATACTACCGTCGTTATTGAATAAAAGAGTCATGAGAAAACATAATAATTGAATATACCAGTATAAGCGGCGTCCAGAACCCTTTGCTAAATTTGCTAGTTTCGCTGCGGACCAATGGAAAAAGCCGAAGCTTTCTAATATAACTGCCATGACGATGGTCGCTAATATTGTTATGGAAGCACCGCCAATTTTACTTATAATATCCATGACGTCTGGTTTTGATACAAGTCCAGTAATTATGATGATACCAGCTCCGATTGCTGCTGGCCACGCCTCATTTAAACCTCGAGGCCGCCAAAAGATAACAATCATCGTTAAGAAGAATACAATAATAGTAATCCATATTTCAATGCTCATATTTTGCCTACCTTTCTATTTTCCCTTGAATAGATGTAGCTTGTCTCAAGGTTATATTGGTAGTATATTCAGCAAAAAATAAGAAGAACTAGACGTATAACGAGATGAAGCGAATATGTGTTTTTCATGCTAAAGGACAAGTGTCACTAGTAGTGAAATAACTATTGTGATAGGAGTCTATTAATTGATTGGGCAGTAAGGTAGTAAATGAGATTTATATAGGTGTAACTGAAAATATATCAGCGATTATTGAAATATATCGGCGTAACTGAAAATATATCAGCGATTTTTAAAATATATCGACTTATCGACAAAACATGACAAAAGGAGCCCATCCCAAAATGCCTTTTGGAACAGACCCCAAGACTATATTATTTTTCCTTCAAAAAAGTACGATCCTTCAAGAATAAATTCCAGAAGAAAATAAATCCTGGTAATAAAATTGCAATCCCAATTGCGTATAGAATGAGCAGTGCATAGAACGTTTCTGTCGTTGTAAAGCTTGTAAATACAGTTACGTCAGGATAAATAATATAAGGTAAATGCGCGACGCCGTAAGCGTAGCTTGCAAATGCATATTGAGCGACGACAGCTAAAACGGCAATACGAGGATACCCTAGTGTATTGTACTTTTTGTTTGTCCACCAAAGGGACGAGTATCCGATAACGAATAAAACAATAGAAACTGTAAACCACGGGAATTGCTTTATTAATCCTTGCATAAGCCAATGTGTTTCAGGATCCATTACAACGAGGGCGATGATCGCTGTAACGAGCGTTGCAGGACCAAGGATGATGGCATTTCTTCTATAAATTCTATACGTATCTTCTGAACTTTGTTCTCTCGCAAAATCAGCAAGAAAGAGAGAGGAGAGAAATAGTTCAGACGTTATTCCGAAGAGCATATAGCAATAGATAACCGGGCTAGAAAGAAGTTTTCCATACAGGAGTACTTCTTTCCCTTCAGACATTGTAATATAGGCTCCCTCTGTAACGGGTAAAACGGTAATTAATAGTGCTGGAATTAAGAGACCAGTAATACCTGAAATAACCCGAAGAAGGTACTGATATTTTGGCAAGGAGTAAGCAAATACCATAAATGTACTACGTACTGCAACGAGCACTAAAATTAACATAACTGGTACGAACATTACTGTCGCAAGAGTAAAGGCTGCTTTCGGAAAGAAGCCGAGAAATGCGACAACGACGAAGACGAGAAACGTATTTGTTACTTCCCAAGTGGGTGATAAGTACCGATTCGCAAGTTTAGCAGCGAGCGTTGGATGTTTTGCGTATACCATGCCCCAAAAACCAGCTCCAAAATCGATGGACCCTAGTATACTGTATACGAAAATAAGGGCCCATAAGATGATGATTGCAATACTTTCCTCATGCATGAGAATCGCCTCCTTGGTGTTGTAAATCATTCTTTAATGGATGTCTTCTAAAGAATGTCCGTAGAACAAAGACTGTTAAAATAGCGAGTCCAATATATAAAATGATGAACAAAATAAATAAAGGACCGACGAAATCAGCGCGTGTAGCTGCATCGACGGTACGTTGCATACCATAAATTGTCCATGGTTGACGACCGCTACAACTGAAAATCCATCCGAATTCAATACCGAGCATCATAATTGGTCCGCATGCGGCAGCTCCCCAAAGTAGCCACTTCGGTAGTTCTGTTCCCTTTTTTCGGTACACGAAATACCAATATAAGAGTGCAATTGCTGCAACTGCAAAGGTAAACGCAGCAGTGCCGACCATTAAGTTGAATAGTGTATGTGTATAAAATGGTGGCCATGTTTCTTGTGGGAATTCCTTTAAACCTTTTACGACAGTGCTAGGGTCTAGTCCCACTAATAAGCTAAGCATGTTTGGAATTTCAAGTGCGTAGTTTAGTTCAAGTGTATTAGGGTCCACAACTCCGCCAATGGATAGCGGTGCGTGTGATGTCGTTTCAAATAAAGCTTCAGCAGATGCAAGTTTTTCAGGTGAGTGTTTATGTAAGGCAATCGCTGATTCATGTCCTGAAAGCCACATCGTAGCGCCTGTAATAAATGTAACGACAAGCCCTAATAGTAGCCCTTTTTTATGATAAGCAATTTCACGTGTACTTAAATTTTTCTTCAATAATTTAAATCCAGCGATAGAAGCAATGACAGCCGCACCAGTTGCATAAGCCGTAATAACAACATGGAATGCACTTGTGCCAAAACTCGGATTAAAGAAAGCTTTCCACGGATCAACGTTAAAAACAGATCCATCTGGATTCATTGAAAATCCTGCTGGTGTATTCATCCATGTATTTGCTGATGTAATAAGCACGGCGGATGCTGTGGCACCAAGCATGACGAAAAATAGCGAGATTAATCTCATAAATGGAGGAAGTTTATCGGCTGCATATACGTAAATCGACATGAATAAAGCTTCCAAAAAGAAGGCGAAAATCTCAATTTGGAAGGGAACAGAGATAACTTGCCCAACAATTTTGGCGAAACCAGGCCAAAGAAGTGAGATTTGCACACCAACAATTGTTCCAGTTGGAATTGCTACACCGAGAAGAATAGCAAACGCCTTTGTCCATCTTTTCGCCATAATGGCATAGTCGGAGTCTTTCTTCCAGTGATAGAGTATTTCGCTTATAAAAATCATCAATGAAAGTCCGACGCCAAGTGTTGCAAAGATAATGTGGAATGCTAATGAAGAACCAAAAAATGCTCTTGCTAATGTTACCGTATCCATATGTAAACTCCTCTTCTTTTTTGCCATTATTTTCTGATTGAATTGGAAGATTTATTCAAAAAAACTACCAAAAATATATATGTATTTAAAAAGTGAATATGATAATATAATGTTGTAATATTTTGAATAGAAAGAAATAAATAGTTGGTCATGTTTTGTTTGTTTTTTGCTCAGGAATCTTTTATAATCTTATATGCGAACATAAGTTCTGTTTTTCAGAATCAAGAAGTTTATGTGAAATGGAGAGGGTGTTTTATGTATCCTGAAGTCATTAAAAAGATGGCATTTTCAAAAGAGCATAGAGATTTATTATTGAAGCTATATAATAAAGAAATTACGCGTCGTGAATATGATCGACTTGTACAATCGCTATATAAACCTTCTAAAGAGGTTTGCGGGGGATAGAAATGGGGGAGACAATCTAATAGATTGTCTTTTTTAAATTTATGTATGTTCTGATAAAATTAAGGTTAGCCTTACTAGGGAGGTGAAAAGATTGCGGAAACGTTTATATATAGGGATTGGAGTTATCTTCTTAATCGCTTTAGGTGGAATTGTATTTTGGTCAGCTTTACAAGGAAACCGTACAGAAAATTTTATTTTAAGACATATGGTGAATGACAATGGAACACTTGCCACGTATCGTTTAGTAGATACTAAGGCAGGTACGGGTGAAGCTAAGGGACGTGAAGCTTTATCAGAATCGGCGGGATTATGGTTACAGTATACACTTGATAAAGATGATCAGGCGTTATTTGATGAGCAAGTAAAGGTTATTCAAGATAATTTCATATATAAGAATCATATCGTTTTATGGAAACTCTCTGAAAAGGGAGAGAGGCAGTCAGCTACAAATGCACTTATAGATGATCTTCGTATTATAGAACAATTATATCGTGCTTATGAAATGTATAAGGAAGAGCGTTATAAAAACCTTGCCGATCAATTAAGTGATGCTGTACTTCGTTATAATAAAAAAGATAATTATTATGTTGATTATTATGATGCAGATGCAGGGAAACAAAATAATTTTGTAACAACATCATACATAAATCCGCGTGCATTCTCCTATATGAAGAAGTACGGCAAAGTTTCTGCTCAGCAATATCAGGAAATCGTTCAATTTTTAGCGGATTATCCAAGGCATGGCTGGGCATTCCCAAAAGAATATAAAGAAGATGGTACATTTACGTACGATAAAGAAGTGAATCTTATTGACCAATCATACGTTGCATATCATCGAAGTTTAGGTGGTCTTTCATCAGCTGCTTATTTGGAATTTATAAAGAAGAGATTCCAGGAGGATGGAAAGCTATACGGTCGTTACAATTTAGAAACGGGAAAACAAACTGTGAATTATGAATCGCCAGCCGCGTATGGACTAACGATTTTGTACGTACTACAAACAGGTGATACAAAGTTTGCGAAGGAATTGTATGATCATATGGCCACATTCCGAAATGACAACGTATTTAGTAGATATTACGGTGGATATGTAACAGGTGAAAATAATAATACGCATATTTTTGATAACGTACTACCACTTTTAGCTGAAATAGAATTAAAAAAGAGTGAACAATAAAAGGTGCCACCATATGAGGGTGGCACCTTTTATTTGTTCATATAATTTTACGTCCTAATATTAGAGAAGTAGTCAATCACGAATTCACGGAATTGCTGAGCTGTTTTTGATAAGTAACGTTTTTTTGACCAACTTAATCCGATGGTTCGCTGACAAGTGGGTTCAATAATACGCAACTTGCTTGATGCTAAAGTAGAGTTTTTTAATAAAGTTAAACTTGGAACAAAAGCGATGCCGAGACCTTGCTTAATGAGGTCGCTAATCACGGTCGGTTCATCTACTTCAAAAGCAATATGCGGAGTGAAACCAGCTTCTTTACAAAATTCATCCGTTAAGTGCCGAAATCCGTAGCCAGTGTTCATACTAATAAACGGTTCGTCTTTTACTTCATGCAGGTGGATATTTTCTCGGCCGGATAAACGGTGGCCTGAAGGGACGACTAAGAAAATTTCTTCTGTAATAAGTGGTTCCCAAACAATCTCCTCACCTTCAATTGGCACAGAGGAGATACAAAAGTCAATTTCTATATTATCTAGTTGTCGTTTCATAGAAGGAGTAGATGCAAGAAATTGTTGAAATCGAACGTTAGGATGTTCTATTAAAAAAGAGCCAAGTAGTTCTGGTAATATTCTCGGAATAGAAACGGCCAGTGTAATAGAGCTTTGTTGTAATTCGGCTAAATCTTTAATTTCTCGTTCCCCTTCACTTAATTCATGAAAAATACGTTCTACCCGTTTTAAAAATACTTTTCCGAAAGAATTTAAAGTAATCTGTCTGCCTTGGCGATCAAATAAAGGGACGCCTAAATCCTTTTCAAGTCTAGCGATTGTTTTGCTGAGTGAAGGTTGCGCGATATGCAATTCTTCAGCTGCCTTCGTCATATGTTCTAGTCGTGCGACTGTCTGAAAGTATTTTAACTGGAGCAGTTCCATTTAGAATCCCCTTTCTATAGACCAAAAGGAATGAATTGATAATTAAAGATGTATTATACAGTATGGAAAGTGACGTGTATAGTAAATCTGTTAAACCATTCGAAGGGTGTTAAATTAGAAGAGGAGTATGTTTCATGAAGGGAATTAAACTTATATTTAAAGATTGGAAAGCGATGTGGCACCATAAACATGGACGTATCGCTTTAATTTTTTTATTAATCGTTCCATTAATTTATTCAGGATTCTTTTTAGCTGGGTATTGGGATCCGTACGGAAAATTAGATAAATTACCTGTTGCAGTTGTGAACTTAGATAAGGGGGCTGCGATGGATGAGAAAACAATTCATGCAGGAGACGATTTTGTAAAAAATTTAAAGGAGAATAAAGAACTGGCTTTTCATTTCGTATCAGAAAAAAATGCTGATGAAGGGTTAAAAGAAGATAAATATTATATGGTTGTTACGATTCCAGAGAATTTCTCTAAAAAGGTAAGTACACTTATGGATGAGAAACCAGAGCCGGCAAAGTTGCAGTACAAAGTAAATCCAGGTAAAAACTTTGTAGCAGCTCAAATTGGAACGACAGCTGTTGAAAATATGAAAACAAAAATCTCAAACAGTATTACGAAATCTTATACAGAAGGTGTCTTTTCAAAGTTTCAAGATTTGGCACAAGGATTGAGTGATGCAAGTAATGGTGCTGGGAAGTTACATGAAGGAACGACCGATGCAAGAAATGGAGCGAATCAGCTTGCGGATGGTATTGATCGTTTAAGTAATGGGACATCGAAATTGAAAGAAGGAAGTGACAAGCTTGCATCCAGTCAATCTGCTTTAACCGGGGGAGCAAATGAGCTGAGTCAAGGAGCGACATCACTTCATAGTGGTATGGAGTTATTAGCACAAGGTGAAAAAACGTTACAATCAGGAGTTAGTGAATTAAGTGCTGGTACAAATGAATGGGTGAGCGGAAGTGAGAAGCTTGCTGAAGGCCAAGTAAAAGCGGATGGTGCGGCTAATAGTATAAAACAACAATTAGAAGAGTACGTGAAAAATCATCCAGAAGTGCAGCAAGATCCCGCTTTTCAAAAAATTGTTGCTACATCTAACGGACTAGCTAACGCAACAAGTACTTTAAATAATAGCCAACAACAATTGACACAAGGTGCGAAGAAGCTTACTGACGGTCAACATAAGATTGAAGAAGGCATAAATACATTCGGAGTTAAGTTAAATGAAGCTACTGCTGGAACGCAAAAGATAGCAGATGGTGCATCGAATTTGGCTGATGGATTTACGAAGTGGGGAAATGGATTTACATCATTGCAAGAAGGTGTAAACCAGCTTGCGAGTGGTGGAACGGAGCTGAATAACGGTGCTGGTAAATTAACAAATGGACTTGTTAAACTTGATGATGGTGCGAAAGAACTTTCTACGAAATTGGGAGAGGGTGCAGAGAAGATAGCGGATGTTCGTAATGATGATGCACGTAATACGATGTTCTCAGAGCCAGTTCAGTTAGTGAAGTCAACAGTTTCTGACGTTCCTAACTACGGTTCAGGCATTGCACCATATTTCTTATCGCTTGCATTTTATGTTGGCGGAATTATGGCATCGAATATTTTACCGCTTGGTCGTAGACAAAATATGAAGGTAAGTGGAACGGTACATTTTATTAATAAACTAGGATTGGTATATTTAATTGGACTTATTCAAGCGCTACTCGTAGATGTAGTTGTGCTAGGTGTTATGAAATTAGAAGTTGCCAGTGTGCCACTCTTTGTTTTATCAAGTATTGTGATTTCCTTTACGTTCATGACATTTATTCTTATGTTAGTAACAGTATTTGGTCTTATTGGAAAGTTCTTAGCAGTAACGCTTCTTGTCTTGCAATTAGCGACGAGTGGGGGGACTTTCCCAGGAGAATTAAACATAGCTGTTCTTAGTAAAATTGGACAATTTCTCCCAATGTCTCATTCTCTTAGAGGATTACAAGATGTTATCTCTTTAGGAGATTGGTCACAATTACAAATGCAAATTTTAATATTGTTATGTTACCTCGTTGTTGCCGGTGGAATTGCTTGGATCACGAGTCATATACAGCATAGAGAAACGAATGCAGAACAAGTTTCTTAAAATGAAATAAGCTATCCGATTTTTTCGGATAGCTTATTTTTTATTTGCGTTCCATTACTGCAAAGTAATTATTTTCATTATCAGCAAAGTTGAATGCTCTACCAGTAGGTAAATCTACAACCTGTCCAACTGTGACATTTTTCTCAGAAAGATCTTTATATAGACGGTCTAAGTCATTTGAGAAGAACATAAGTGAAGGTGTATTTAGGTTTAGTTCAGGTTGCATCTTCGCGATTAACGCTTTATCGTGAAGGACGATGCTTGTTCCTGCTTCTTTCGCCGGTGCAATTTCAATCCAGCGGAATCCGTTTCCGTTATTTTCTTCCGCAATGATTTGGAACCCTACTTTTTCTGTCCAAAATTGTACTGTTTCGTCTTGGTTATTTACATATAGCATAATTTGTCCAACTTGATTGATCATAGGTGTCTCTCGCTTTCTTTTTATATGCGTATCATTATATCAAATATATGGCTTGAATAGTTTTTTATGATTTTTTCGGAATACAACCTTCGTCCATTTCATCTTTGTTGTAGGAGAAGGACCTGTAATCCAAGTATGAAATGGTATTGTGCTACAAATGACCATTGTTGAAATAGAGATAATAGCCGTTAACACAAATAGTAATAGGCTATATAATATAGTATTTTCTTGCAGCGTGAATAAGGAAAGAAGTTTTGTGCATAGTTGCAAGAAGAATAAATGAGCTAAATAAGCACCATACGTGTAATTTCCAATGAAACGTAACGTTTTATATAAGAAACCACGACGCTGTACTATCATAATAGATAACACATACAGTATGATAATTTCGCATACGATATATAAAAACATAGATGGTTTTAAATAGGTAGAAACAGTTAAATGAATAGAGTTTGCTCCGTAAAAACTAAATAACTCATAATTGATGAATAAAAATAAGATGAAAAATAATATTGTTATAAGCGGGATATGTTTCATGACGAATAGCCGCCAAGTTTTTAGTGCTACAGCGGCAATGCCGCCCATAACGAAATAGAATGAGTAGAATAGAAATGATCGATCTGTATAATGTAAAATTGTTGAACTTGTTAATTTTTCTCCATTAAAAATATAGTGAGAAGAGAACCACATTAATAGAAAATATAGGCAAGCGAAAAAGGTCATATATTTATATATGTCTTTTTTATTTTCTGTTCGTTTTTGAAACCAATAAAAAAGTGTGCATAGTAAAGGGAACAATAAGTGAATTTGGAACATCATAATAACGTACCAAAGATGGGGCGCGGCTGTTCCGAGTAATAAACTTTTTATTCCACTTTGTAACGTAATAAGATCATTTGTTGTTAATAAGTAAAGAATAGACCAAAAGAAATAAGGAATGAGTAAGTGTGTCGCTTTTTCAGAAATATATTCTTTATATACTAATTGCTTCGTATAGTGACGAATTAAGTGAAATCCAACGATAAATATGAATGCTGGTGCTGAGAATTTTGCAAGATTAAATAGCATGCCCATAATGAGGGATTGCTCAAGTAAGACATTTCCTTGATTCATTGTATATAATAAGGAACTTTGCAAAACGACAGCGAGAAATGCAATGCTTTGCAAAACTTTAAATTCTGGTGCGCTTTGTGTCATCGTGTCCATCTCCTTTTCCATACATGATTATAGTACGGAGAATGGATAATGGATGTGGAATATTTGTGAAGATTTTAACAAATTTGTGGCGAGAGGAAATATCAACTTATCAACAAATAACGACAAAAAGAGGATGCTCGTTTAGAGCATCCTCTTTCTAGCTATTAAGCAAATTTGTTTTTGATCCAATTCTTACCTTCTACAAGGCGAGCTGTCATTACCGCACAAGCGTTATCTGCTGTTACGTTTAACATCGTTGCAGGTGGATCAATGATTGTACTAATTGCTGCGATAATTGGCAGTGCTTCTGGCGGGAAACCGTATAGAGATACGATTAACATTTCACCGATCATACCACCGCCTGGAATAGCACCCATTACTGTTCCTACTAATAGAGAAACAACAAGTGCGATTGCTAATGTTTTCGGTCCTTCGAATTCCATGTTGAAAATACCGAATAAGAAAGCAATTTTTAATACGCCACCTAAAACAGAGCCGTCTTTATGAAGTGTAGAACCAAGAAGGACAACTGTTTCACGAACGTCTGAAGAAATACCCATTTTCTTCGTTGCTTCTAAGTTCGCTGGAATACTTGCGGCACTACTACAAGTTGCAAGTGATGTAACTGTAGGAGAGACCATGTTCTTCCAAAATACTTGTACACCTTGTTTGCGACCTGCAAGGTATGCATAGAACGTGAAGAATACAAAGAAGTAGATAAGAGAAGCTGGATAGTATACCATTGCTGCTCGGAAGTAAGTTCCAAGAAGTTGTGGTCCGAATTCACCAACTAATGCTGCGAAGTAAGCAGCAAGTCCGATTGGAGCGTAGTACATAATGAAAGATACAACCTTCATTGAAATCTCTGCACCAGCTTGTAGGAATGTAGCGAATGGCTTTCCTTTTTCGCCAACGGCTGAAGTTGCAATCCCCATTAAGATAGAGAAGAAAATAAGAGCTAACATATTTTCACGAGATAGTAACTTCGAGAAGTCAGATACTGTTAAAATACCGACGATTTGATCTGCAACACTAACAGCTTTGCCGGCTTTGTCAGGTTGTGTTAGTTCTAGTACAACACCTTGTGCTGGCGGGAATACTTTCACGACAATAATCATAAAAATAGCAGCTAAAATACTTGTAAATAAGAAAGTCCCAGCCATACTAGACATAATTTTACCGAAACGTTTTAATCCATCCATATTAGCAATAGACGATGCGATGCTAAAGAACACTAGAGGTACAACAATCGTAAACATTAAGTTTAAGAAAATATCACCAAGCGGCTTTAAAGCAACTGCATCGGCACCCATGAAATAACCAATGAAACCACCAATTAGGATAGAAGATAATAAAATAAGTGGAAAGCGATATGCCTTCATAAATATATCCTCCTATCAATTAAAAAAATCATACTGAATCATTATAGCGAGTTAGAGTCCTCTTTACTAGGAGAATACGGATAAATGGAATAGCGTGAAAACCAAGAAATTTTTGTTTTTAAGCTCGGCATACAGCAGGAAATCTAGACATATATATTTGTAACCTAGTGGTGGCAAGGGATGCACCATAACTTAGGTTTAGAAAAAGGGGGAGGGAAGCGGAATGAATATTTTACTTTGCTGTGCAGCGGGAATGTCTTCCAGTTTGATTGTTACAAAGATGGAGAAAGCAGCAGAGGCAAGAGGGATAGAAGTGAAAATCTGGGCAGTATCAGGTTCTGAAGTGAATAGTCATATTGATAAAGCTGATGTACTTTTACTTGGACCGCAAGTACGTTATTTATTACCGAAAATGAAAGAATTATGTAAGGATAAAGGGATACCTGTTGATGTTATTCAATCCGTCCATTACGGACTTTGTAATGGGGAAGCTATCTTGCAAGCAGCTTTGTCAATGAAACCATGAGGAGAGTGGGATAGATGATACGGTTTTTAGAGAAGTACGTGATGCCGGTAGCAGGGAAGGTTGCAGAGCAGAGGCATTTGCAAGCAATTCGAGATGGAATTATTTTAACGATGCCTTTCTTAATTATTGGATCGTTTTTCCTCATTATTAGTGCACTGCCGATACCTGGATATAACGAGTTTATGGCAGGTTTGTTTGGTGAGAATTGGCAGAGAGCTTTAGGGTATCCAGTTAGTGCAACTTTTAATATAATGGCTTTAATAGCTGTTTTTGGAATCGCTTACAGACTTGGAGAGTATTATAAAGTAGATGCTTTAGCATCCGGGGCATTGTCGCTTGTGGCGTTTTTACTTGCGACTCCATTTCAAGTTGCATATATTATACCAAGTACAAAAGAAAGTGTACTTGTAGAAGGCGCTATCCCAGCTGCATTAATGGGAAGCCAAGGGTTATTTGTAGCAATGATTATTGCACTTATATCTACTGAACTTTATCGGTTTATTGTACAAAAAAAGATAATTATAAAGATGCCAGAGACAGTTCCACCAGCTGTCACGCGTTCATTTGCCGCACTTGTTCCAGGATTTATTGTTGTAACAGTTATTTGGATTTTACGCTTAATTATAGAAAATACTTCTTTTGGCAGTATCCATAATATCGTAGGACAAATTTTACAGGAACCACTTAGTGTACTTGGTGCTAGTCTTTGGGGCGCAATAATAGCAGTTATTCTCGTTCATGTTCTTTGGTCGTGTGGAATTCATGGTGCTACTATTGTTGGTGGTGTAATGAGCCCCGTTTGGTTGTCGTTAATGGATCAAAACCGAGTTGCTTTTCAAGCTGGGCAAGATGTACCAAATACAATTACGGCACAGTTTTTTGACTTATGGATTTATATGGGCGGTTCTGGTGCAACGCTTGCTCTAGTTGTCGGAATGTTACTATTTGCACGAAGTCAACAATTAAAAAGTTTAGGGAGATTGTCAATTGCACCTGGTATATTTAATATTAATGAGATGGTAACTTTTGGTATGCCGATTGTAATGAACCCACTTTTACTAATTCCATTTATATTAGTTCCAGTTGTGTTAACAATTGTTTCTTACTTTGCAATGGAATGGGGATGGGTCGCACGTCCGAGTGGGGCCGCTGTACCTTGGACGACACCTATTCTTTTTAGTGGATATTTAGGATCGGGCGGGAAAATTTCAGGTGTTATTTTGCAACTTGTTAACTTTGCGCTAGCATTCTTCATTTATTTACCGTTCTTAAAAATATGGGATAAACAAAAACTGGCGGAAGAAAAGGGGGAGTAAAGAACTAAAATGGATACGATAGAGACGAAAGCTTTTCATTTAATCTTGCATGGGGGAAACGCGAGAAGTTGTTCAATGGAAGCAATTGATTGTGCGAAGCGTGGGGAGTTTACAGAAGCTGAAGCTAAATTACAAGAAGCACTAGAGGAATTAAAAGAGGCGCACCGTGTACAAACGGAGCTTATCCAGAAAGAAGCTGGTGGTGAAAAGACCGAAGTTACTCTTTTAATGGTACACGCACAAGACCATTTAATGAATGCAATTACGGTGAAAGAATTAGCGAGTGAGTTTGTAGAGTTATATAGGAAGATGTCGGTGGATGAATGAACCTTGCTTATGCAAGGTTTTTTTATCTAGAATTAACGGGCAGTAAAACTCCCACTAATTAAAATTTCATTTTATGTATGTGCCTGTACCATCAGTGGAATGTTCATCCCACTGATGGTATTTTACAATCCTCCTTTTTTCGGATGAGTAAGAGTTATAATTAATCGGCAGTAACAATTTCTCCTATACCACGAATTAATCTTTTTATATGCATCCGTTCCGGTTTTAATATATTTACGATATAATCAATCGCTATTTGTGGTTCAACGGTTGTACCGCAAGTATAACAGTCAATAGCTGCAAAATTTTGTTCCGGGTAAGTGTGAATGGAAAGATGGCTTTCTGATAATAGCACTAATACAGTAACACCATATGGCTGGAACTCTTTTTTACTTACGTTTAAAACATGGGCACCAGAGTAATCTGCAGCTGTAACTAGATGATATTCTAAAAAGTGCATATCATCTAATAGGGAAAAGTCCACTCCCCACAAATCTACTATTATATGCTTGCCAAAGGTAGAGTATTCCATAGGGCAGCACTCCTTACTATTAATATCGTCAAAACTTCATTTCCTGTTTGTAGCATTGATGTAAGATAAGATTTGATTCTGAATTTAAAAGAGCGAGGTTACGTTGTTCTAGATGTTCTTCTTTAAATTGGAATAAAGGAAAAAGAAGAGAAGGCAATGTTCGAGGATTTGGTACAACATATAATTGTTCAATTTGATCGAGTACATGTGCAGAATTAGTAGCAAGATGAAATCCCCAGTCAGTTCCGAAAGAAGGAACGATTGTATGATAGCTTTTTACAGTTAATCCAGCGTGTTCAATTGTATTACCGATACTCCAATATACTAGAGGTGCATCAGCAGGTGAATTAGATTGACAGACGAAAGCACCATCTTCTGTTAAGAATGTAGCTATACGAGCAAATAGTTCGCTTGTATATAAAGTACTTAACAACTCTGTCGCTGGGTCTGGAAAATCAATAATGATTACATCGTATAAAGATGAAGGTGAATTTAGAAATTCTTTTGCATCGCATACGTGCACGTTCACGCGATTATCAAAAAAAGCATTTTTGTTTAAAGATACTATTTCTGGAACATTACGTGCCATATTAATCATTGCCTCGTCTAAATCAACAAGGTCTACATGTAGCACAGTTTCATATTTCAAAACTTCTCGTAAGGCAAGACCATCGCCACCACCTAATATGAGAACACGTTTTGGATCGATTACTTTTGACATAATTGGATGTACAAGTGCTTCATGATAAATTTGCTCATCAACGGAACTAAATTGTAGTTGCTTGTCCAAGTATAAGCGAACATCGTTTACTTGGACTAAATTAATATTTTGATAATTACTCTTTTCTTCAAATAGGTTCGTATGTTCACCAGCTTGTATTTCCTTTAGAGAAATTTCATCCCACACATCTAAGCTGTGTGAATCTGTAGGTACTATAATTACATTTTCCGATTGTACTTGCTTATCTTGCTTATTCTGCTCATCCTGTTTGTCCTGTTTGTCCTGTTTGTCTTGTGTATCATGCTTGTCCTGCTGTTCTAGTTCAAATTTGTCAGAGTCTAATTCAGAACGCTTGTCCTTTTTATAGCTTGTTATTCTATAAATCTTTATTTTGCTTTGTTTTCTATGTTTTGGCATAGGAATCCCCTTTCGAATTGTGTTATTTTATTCTATTTTATTTTATGTAATTTAGTAGAGTGTGCTTGGACAATAGAATAGATAGAAGACTGAGCTCAAGAAAATGTTGTTTTTTACTAGATTTCTACGATAAAAAAATTTTTTTAGTGTTTTTTCATATTAAACATAACTAGACAACTAAACACTAATCTATTTTCATACAGTTATGTGTTAAAAGCGTGTTGTTTTATAACACACTGTGTGTTTTTTGGACGACACACTAATTGAAAGCGTTAACACACAAAGAAAATGCTCGAAAAAGCACTGATTTTAGTGGTTTTAAAAAGTTGGCACGCTAATTGCATTAATAAATAGCGTAAAGAAAAATAAATAAACATAAATTTTTTATACTACACAAGGGGGATTTTCAAATGAATATTTTATTATGTTGCTCAGCAGGGATGTCTACAAGTTTACTAGTTACAAAAATGGAAGCGGCTGCAAAAGCTCGCGGTTTAGAAGGCAAGATTTGGGCTGTATCTGGGGATGCAGTAAAAACGAATATCGATCAAGCAGATGTATTATTACTAGGACCACAAGTTCGTTACATGCTCTCTTCAATGAAAACGCTTGCTGACGAGAGAAACGTTGGAATCGACGTTATCAATCCAATGCACTACGGCATGATGAATGGGGAAGCAGTTTTAGATCACGCATTAACACTTAAAAAATAATTAGGGGGGAAGCGAAATGCAAAAGTTTATTGCATTTATGGAGAAATATATTGTTCCTGTCGCTGGTAAAATCGGATCGCAACGTCACTTAGCTGCAATCCGTGACGGATTTATTGCAGTTATGCCACTTATTTTAGTTGGTGCACTGGCATCACTAATTAATGGTTTTCCGTCTGAAGCTTTCCAAGATTTCATGAAAGGTATGTTTGGTGAAACGTGGAAACAAGTCGGCGGTGGAATGTGGACTGGTTCTTTCGCGATTCTAGCACTAATCATAGCATTTACAACAAGTTATAACTTAGCAAAATCTTACGGCGTTGATGGTTTGTCAGCAGGTATTATTTCATTTGGTGCGTTAATTATTCTTACGCCAACAACACCGAAAGAAGGCGGATTGAACTTAGCTTGGACAGGTGCACAAGGGTTATTTGTAGCAATTATCGTGGCACTCCTTGTTACTGAAGTATTCCGTTTCTTTGTACAAAGAAACATTACTTTTAAAATGCCTGATGGAGTACCACCAGCAGTTTTAAGATCTTTCGCAGCTATAGTTCCAGCATTTGTTATCTTAACAGTAGTTGCAGGTATTCAATTAGCAGTGAAATTAGCTGGTACAAGTGTTCATGAATTTATCTTTAATACGATTCAATCACCACTACAAAGTTTAGCAGGGACATTACCAAGTGCAATTGTCATTGTACTCCTTGTTCATCTTCTTTGGTTCTTCGGCTTACATGGTCCAAATATCGTTGGTGGTATTATTGAGCCATTATACTTACCGGCATTAGAGAAAAACATGAAGTTATTCCAAGGTGGTACATCTGCATTTGATGTTCCAAACATTATTACAAAACCATTCTTTGATACTTTCGTATATCTTGGTGGTTCTGGTGCAACATTAGCATTCTTGGTAGTGGTATTACTTGTAGCAAAAAGTGCACAGTTACGCGGTGTATCTCGCTTATCGATTGGACCAGGTGCATTCAATATTAATGAACCGGTAATATTTGGTACACCAATTATTTTAAATCCAGTTTTATTCTTACCGTTTATCATAACACCAATTGTATTAGTAATCACTTCTTATACAGCTATATCTATTGGCTGGGTACCAAAAACAGTTGCGATGATCCCATGGGCAACACCACCAATTATTAGTGGTTATCTTGTAACAGGTGGACATCTTTCAGGTGCAATTCTACAGTTATTCAACTTTGTAATTGCGATGGTAATCTATTATCCATTCGTTGTATTATGTGACCGTTCAGTTGTTCGTACTGAAAAAGAAGCAGCGCAAGGAAACAACAACTCTGTACCTATGTAACATAGAGATTGTTCTCGCAGACAACGGTGTCTGTGAGAACAATCACCTTTATATCATGTTCAAAAAGATGAAACACATCTGCAAGAACACCAAACTATCATTAATAAATTAAAACTTTAATAGAGATGTTCAAACTGAAGGGGTATTTAAATCGGTTGAACCTTATAGAGAGGGCGGTAATTATGATGACTACAGCAGAACAAATTCCATTCCAATTGATTTTAAATAGTGGTAACGCACGAAGCTTTGCGATGGAGGCACTTCAATTTGCCAAACAGGGGAAAATGGCAGAAGCAGATGAAGCGATGGTAAAGGCGAAAGAAGCGATTAATGAAGCGCATCATTTCCAAACAGAGCTCATACAATCAGAAGCAAGAGGAGAAAAAACAGAGATTAGTGTTCTTTTAATTCACGCACAAGACCATTTAATGAATGCGATTACAGTGAAAGAATTAGCAGCAGAGTTTATCGATCTTTATAAAAAGCTTGAAGCGAAAGGGGAATAAAGCATGACTGGAATTAAAATTGCTACAATCGGCGGTGGATCTAGTTATACACCAGAGTTAATTGAAGGATTTATTAAGCGTTATGATGAGCTTCCTGTTCGTGAAATTTGGTTAGTAGATATTGAGGCAGGAAAAGAAAAGTTAGAAATCGTTGGTAACTTAGCGAAACGTATGGTGAAAAAATCAGGCTTACCAATCGAGGTACATTTAACACTTGATCGCCGTGAAGCATTAAAAGATGCTGACTTCGTAACAACACAACTTCGCGTTGGTTTATTAGAAGCACGTGCAAAAGATGAAGCAATTCCGTTAAAGTATGATGTAATCGGTCAGGAAACGAATGGTCCTGGTGGTTTATTCAAAGCGTTGAGAACGATTCCTGTTATTTTAGATATTTGTAAGGATATGGAGGAGCTCTGTCCGAATGCATGGTTAATTAACTTTGCAAATCCAGCTGGTATGGTAACAGAGGCTGTCCTTCGTTATACAAATATTCAAAGAGTAGTTGGTCTATGTAACGTTCCAATCGGAATTCGTATGGGTCTTGCAAGATTACTGGAAGTAGATGCGAGTCGTGTTCACGTTGATTTCGCAGGTTTAAATCATATGGTATACGGACTAGACGTATATTTAGATGGCGTGAGTGTAATGGACCGCGTGTTAGAGCTTGTAACAGATCCAGAAAAGCAAATTACGATGGAAAATATCGCAGCGCTTAACTGGGAACCAGACTTTATTCGCGGACTTCGTGCAATTCCATGTCCATACCATCGTTACTACTACAAAACACGTGAAATGTTAGAAGAAGAGAAAGAAGCTTCTGTTGAAAAAGGTACACGTGCAGAAGTAGTAAAACAATTAGAAAATGATTTATTTGAGTTATATAAAGACCCGAACTTAGATATTAAACCACCACAATTAGAAAAACGTGGCGGAGCTTATTATAGTGATGCAGCATGTAGCTTAATTACGTCTATTTACAATAATAAAGGTGATATCCAGCCTGTTAATACACGAAACAACGGAACAATTGCAAGCTTACCACATGATTCAGCTGTTGAAGTGAACTGTATTATTACGAAAGAAGGCCCAAAACCAATTGCAGTTGGAGACCTTCCAGTACCAGTTCGCGGTTTAGTACAACAAATTAAATCATTCGAGCGCACAACAATTGAAGCTGCTGTTACAGGGGATTATCATAAGGCGCTGCTTGCTATGACAATCAATCCACTTGTACCATCAGATAAAGTTGCAAAACAAATTTTAGATGAAATGTTGGAAGCACATAAAGAGTATCTTCCACAGTTCTTTAAAAAGGTAGAGAAGTAAAAGCGGCGCTATTTAGCCCGCTTTTTTTATTCTATTAGGAGGTATTATGATGATTAAGTTAATTGTAAATGCAGATGATTTCGGTCTTACAGAAGGTACAAATTACGGCATTATTGATGGGCATATAAATGGACTTGTAAATTCAACGACGATGATGATGAATATGCCAGGAACAGAGCATGCGGTACGCTTAGCGAAAGAGTATAACCTACTCGGAGTAGGCGTACATCTCGTATTAACGGCAGGAGAACCACTTCTTGGAGACGTACCATCACTTGTAGGTAGCGACGGATCGTTTCATAAACAAAGTGTTGTAAGGGAAGGGAATATAAATCCAGAAGAAGTTGAGAGAGAATGGACTGCTCAAATTGAGAAGTTTTTATCTTACGGATTAACACCAACTCATTTAGATAGTCATCATCATGTGCATGGTTTACCGATTTTACATGATGTTCTTGAGAGATTAGCGGCTAAATATAATGTTCCGATTCGTCGTTGTGAGGAAGATAGAGCGGTGCATCCATTTTCTGATGTGTTTTACAGTGACTTTTATGCGGATGGTGTGACGGAAGATTACTTTGTGAAGTTAAAAGAAAGAGTACAAGGTGAACAAACGGTAGAAATTATGGTTCATCCAGCTTATATTGATCCAGAGCTTGTGAAGCGTTCTTCTTACGTAATGGATCGTGTGAAGGAATTGCGTATTTTAACAGAGAGTGAGTTGCCAGAAGGAATAGAGCTTGTGAAGTTTTAATAGAAAAAACGACGGCTACATCATGCCGTCGTTTTTTCTATTTATAAAATGGACAGAATATATCCGCCAAAGGCTCCCAGTATAACGATAACCCAAGGTGGTGTTTTCCAAAAAGCTAGTAAGCAAAAAAGAAGCGAAGCGAAAACGAAATCTGAAGTATTTATAATTGTACTCGTCCAAATGGGATCGTAAAAAGCGGCAATTAAAATACCAACAACTGCGGCGTTAACACCAAGTAGTGCGCCTTGTATGAATGATATTTTTCTCACACTGTTCCAAAATGGTAAAACACCAATAACGAGTAAGAAAGCAGGGAGGAAAATCGCAATTGTTGCGAGTATTGCCCCAAGCGTCCCGTTTAACACTGCTCCTATATACGAGGCGAATGTAAATAGTGGTCCTGGTACTGCTTGTGTTAATCCGTATCCAGCTAGGAACTGTTCTTTCGTCATCATGCCGTTTTGTACGAACTCACCTTCAAGAAGGGGCAGCACGACGTGTCCTCCTCCAAATACAAGTGCGCCAGAGCGATAGAAACTATCAAATAAAGCGATGTAATAAGAGAAAGGTCTTAATATCGGTAGCAGTAGTAAGAGTCCAAAGAATAAGACGAGACAAGAAACTGCTATCTTTTTTGAAATAGGTACTTTTATATGCTGAGATTGGCTAATTGGTTGGTTGCGATATAAAAACCAGCCGATAAAGCCACATATTATAATGAGGATCACTTGCGTCCAGCTACTTGGCCATAATAAGGCGATTGCGGCAGTTACAATCGCAATCGTCGCACGGTTGCGATCTGGAGTTAACTTTTGCGCCATTCCCCATATGGCGTGAGCGACAATAGCGACTGCTACAAGTTTTAGTCCATGAATCCAGCCAGCACTCCCAAGATCGAACTGATTAAGGAATGAGGCGAAGAAAACTAAAACAAGGACAGACGGTAAAGTGAATCCAATCCATGAAATAATAGCTCCTAAAAGTCCGCCCCGTAATAATCCAACCCCCATACCGACTTGACTGCTGGCAGGACCAGGAAGGAATTGACATAGCGCTACTAAATCTCCATAGCTTCGTTCATCCATCCATTTTCTTTTTTGCACGTATTCGTGGTGAAAATAGCCGAGATGAGCGACAGGACCGCCGAATGAAGTAAGTCCTAATTTAAATGAGACGAGAAAAATCTCTAATAATGTGTGAAAGGTGTGTTTGTTTTTTTTCAAAATAACCTCCTAGAATGTTTTTGCTATGTGCATTATACAAGAAGTGGTAAAGCAAAAGGAACAAATCTAATGTAAAGATTTTGTGAATCTTTTCTTTGTAATTAAAATTGAAAAAGTCATAAATGATTATGTCTAAACCATAAAGTAGTAGAAGTAGTGCTGGGAAATTTATATAAGGAGAATGCCTTATGACAACACATTTCTTTGCCAGGTTAACAGGTAAGAGGGAAGTGCCTCCTGTAAATACAGAAGCTTTTGGGGTAGCAGAGTTTATTTTTAGTGATGATTTAACGAAATTGCATTACAGAGTAATACTAAAAAATATCGAAAAGGTTACATCGTGTCAAATTCATTTAGGGAAGTCTACTCAAATTGGCCCTGTTGTTTTATATTTGTATGGTCCACTGGAGCAAGGGATTAGCTTGAACGAGGGAAGTATTACTGGTGTAGTGAATGTGGAGGATTTTGAGGGACCTTTACAAGGGAAATCATTTGTACATTTACTTCAAGAAATTATTCAAGCAAATGTATATGTTAATGTTCATACGAAATCACAAAAAAGAGGAGAAATAAGAGGGCGAGTTAGAAAAGTAAAGAAGTAGAGGAAAAGGCTGTCCATATGTTGGAACAGCCTTTTCTCATTATATAAGGTGCCAGTTTTAGCGATTATTGTCGGTAAATCGATATATTTTGAAAATCGCTGATATAATCTGAGTTGCGCCGATATATTTCAATAATCGCTGATATAACTCGCGTTACGGTCGATATTTTTAAAAACTGCCTCGATTAATTTTTAACAGGTTGATTTTTAATAAAGAAGTCCATAACGTAAAATACTTCGTCATCTGGTATTTGTATTTCAAATGTATTTTCAATTGGTTGCAATGCTTTTTTTACTTTCATATACATCCAGTATTCATCTTGTCTCCTTTTCTCCTTATCAGGATGAGGGAGAAGGCTTTCTCCTTTTTGGAGACGGTCAACCATACAGCTCATATGCAGAATAACACCCATTAAGCTATCAGGAGTTAGCTGTAAGGAAATTAATTCTTGGATTGTATTTAATGCGTAACGAATTGTTTTGATCAGTAATGCCCCATCGTTACGTTGCATTTGTTGTTCAAGAATATCCGCCATTTTTGCATATGTTTCTTCATACGTAATTAATTCTTGAATGGGCTGAATCGCTGTGTAGTTTACGATGTCTTGGAAATGATATGTTAAGCATGGTACTTGCACATCGAAATTCGTAACGATACAAATGATGTTACGCTCTTTTTTTATGTTCTCGATCATTTTCGTTAAATCTTTTTCATGGACGATACTAATCGGAATAATTTCAATTAAGTCTTTATCAAATCGTAAATAGTTCTCTAACATTTTTTGAATAGCTAAAGCACTTCCTTCACCAGTTAAACAAGCTGTTAAAATAACAGATTTCATTGGAGAGAGAGGTTTTTTCTTTTCTTCTTGTACGTTTAAGTAAAACGGTGTTAAATTTTTTACTGTTTCATATAGCGCATCTAATGAATAACCGAGCTGAGCTTTTCGAGCTGCTTCTAGTGCATGTGGTGTGCTCGTCATCGAGAGAACACGTACAGGAATTTTGAATTCCGTTTCTAATATGTCACCGATATAAGCAAGTGACCCCATATCAACAAGTAAAAGAAGCCCATTTACATTTTGGAGTGTTTTCATATAAACTTTCACACGCTCTAAGAAATCTTTCGGTGATTCGTGTAACGGCATATCAATACCGGTTACTTCCTCAATGCCGAGAAGTTCGTTTGCAACGTTTGCCATTTCAGTTGCGATGCCATTACCGTGTGCTAATATTAATACTTTTACTTCGGTTTGTGAGGCAGGAATTGGATCAACAACGAAGAACATTGTTAAAAAGCCAGCTTCATCAATAGGCATTGTTATTTGTAATTCTTCCTCCAGTAGTTGAATGCATTGCATAGCTACGGAAAAAGCTTCTTTATATTTCGTACGAATTTGATTTAATTGTGGGTGATGTATTTGTTTTCCGCTTTGTAAACGTTGTAGAGTTGTCTGTACATGTAAACTTAAAGCAAGAAATACTTTTTCATCAAACGTCTTAGATAAATGCTTTTCAGCAAGTTCCGCTATTTTTTCACATACGGAAACGATATTACGATCCACAATTTTAAAAACATTTTCATGGCTTGTTTTTTTTGATATTTGGTTAAAATATTGTACGAAAAAGCTTTGAACATCATTTTCTATTAGTAATTCTAATTCTTCCTCTTCAATACCACGTGCTTGAAGTTCTTCGTATTTATAGTCAATATAATCGTAAATAGAAGATCGTTTTTCATCTTCTGTTTTATGATTACTCCAACCTTCCTCACCTGTAAATACAAATGTTTCATTTGGTATTTGGTATAAGTGACGGCTCTTCCTTTCAATGAACAACCCTTCTTTCATATACCAAGGTAAATCTGTACTTGAAACATAGACAGAATCACGTTTCTTTGTGACCAAATCAGAATAGGCTTTCGCACAGGCAATTTGAACATCTGTTTTTAATTGACCAATGTTATTGGGACAATTGTAAAAGACGAAAGCACGCATTGCATTTGGGCTAACGTGAATGTCTTTTCGCAGACGAATTGCTTCATTTGTGAAAAATAGCTGTAGTAAAGCAAAGCGCTCTTTATGTGTACGCTCACGAAGTGGTGGCAGCGTAACAGTCATCGGTATACGTCTTGTAAATGTTTTTAATAAAAAGGAATTTGGTTCTTCTGTTGTTGCAGTAATGATTAATACTTGTGCTTTACGTTCGTTCTCTGTTTCTCCAAGGCGGCGGTACACTCCGCGGTCAATAAAGGTGAAAAGCATTTCTTGTCCCTCTGGAGGTAGGCGATGTACTTCATCTAAGAAAAGAATTCCTTCATGTGCTTTTTCAATTAACCCTTTTTGATCACTTGCTCCTGTGTAAGCTCCTTTTTTAATCCCAAATAACTGTCCAAGTAGTAGTTGTGGATTGTTTGCGTAATCAGCACAGTTAAAGACGATAAATGGTGCATTTTTGGGAAGCTGTTCAACTTCAATTGCATATTCGTGCATTAAAGAAGCAAACATAGACTTTCCGACCCCTGTTTCTCCCAGTAGTAAAGTATGCATACCGTTTGGAGGGTAGAGAATAGAAGCTTTCGCTTTTTCAATTGCGATTTTAAGGCTCGTATTTTCAATTGCAAATGTATCTAATGAAGTTATGTCTTTTGAATGCGTTTCCAACGAAGTGTTCGTTTCTATGTAAAAACGAACAGGTCGCGTATTTGTTTTTAATAACCGTTTATCTTTTACAAGTTTGTTTAAGTCGCTACTTACATTGGCGCGATCTAGTTGTAGAAATGTAGCGAGTTCTGATGCGGTTACACCTTCTGTATAATTTCCTTCTTGTATTACATTAAAAATGAGATCTATTCGTTTCATTTCCATTCACCTCGAAACTTCATCACTATTTAAAAGTTTACACAAAAATGGGAAGGGTGGGAAGAGAAAAATAAAACAGCTTTAGTCTAGAAGTACTAAAGCTGTTACAATCTTGTGTCTTTCCAAAAATTTACTTCGAGATGAGAAGATGGATTATAGGGAAGAAGTTTGTATCCTTGTGACTGTAAATAATCAATTACTTTTGGCAGTATTTGTACGGTCACACTCGAATCATGCATTAAAATAACTTCGACTTGTTCATCACTTTGATTACGCACTCTTTCGAGTATGGCAGAAGGATTATCATAGCTTTTCCAGTCATAAGTATCGATCGTCCAATCCCACATTTTATACTGGGCTGATACAAGTGCGTCACGGTAATTCTTTTTTAAGTAAGGCATACTACCATATGGAACGCGAACGAGATGTGTATTTAATTTCGTAACTTGCTGGACAATGCTTTGTGTTTGTTCCATTTCTGCAATTAAAGTGGAAGGGTCACCAGTGTAAAGGCGTTTTACATCATGTGACATGCTATGGAGCCCGATATAATGTCCTTCTTTAATTAATCGTTGCATCGTTTTTCTGTAATGCGGCACTTTTCCGCCAATAACAAAGAAAGTTGCTTTTCCGTTCTTTTCTTTTAAGATGTTTAAAATTTGTGTAGTATATTTGTTTGGACCGTCATCAAATGTTAAGTACGCAATTTTTTGTGTAGGAGAAGTTGTTTCAGTATTTGGATGATGTTCAGCAGGAATAACGGTTGTTGCTTCAGTATTAGATGATGCGTACATAGTAATTGTTAAGAATAAAATAATACATTGAAATACTCGCTTGATCATAACATTCACCCTCAGTTTGACAATCAAGATGTAAAAAAACTTGATACTTTTCTTATTATGTATATCTTTCTCCAATAGAGGAACTCTCAAACAATCTATATTTTGGAAATATAAAATAAGGAATAAAAAATAGCATCCTAAAGGATGCTATTTGAATATTTCATAATGGTAAAGGCTATACTACAATTAGTCTTCGCGTTTTTTCACTTTTTTATAAAAGGAAATAAGTGGTTTGTAACGTTCATGTACAAGACCGATTATTTCAGCAATGATTTCTGTGAAGAAAATCAAAGCGAAAAGAAGAATAATGGATAACCATAACGTTGCACTAGTGAAAATAATGGCATTTACACTAAAGAAAATACCGAATGCGTATATAATTAGTACCGTTTTACGATGAGAGAATCCCATTGCAAGTAAGCGGTGATGTAAATGCGATTTATCTGGTGCTGAAATAGGTTTTTTATTTACGATACGACGGATGATTGCAAATATCGTATCAAATATAGGTACACCTAAAATGATAATTGGAACGATAAAACTGAATAACGTTACACTTTTGTATAATCCAAGTAACGATATAACAGAAATACAGTATCCTAAAAATAGTGCTCCTGTATCTCCCATGAAAATTTTTGCTGGATGGAAGTTGAAGAATAAAAATCCAATTGTACTTGCTAATATAATTAATGCGAGTGGCAAGATAATAGCTGTTCCAGTACCCCATGGGCTAGTGAAGGCCATATATGCTAGCGTTGCAAGTACGATAGATGAAATACCAGCAGATAATCCATCTAAGCCGTCAATTAAGTTGATTGCATTCGTAATACCTACAAGCCAAAATACTGTAATTGGATAAGCAAGCCATCCAAGTTCAGTATCCCCAAGGAATGGGATATATAATACTTGCACTAATAATCCACTTTTTACAATCATAATGGCAACTAACAGTTGTCCACCGAATTTTACTTTCGCAGATAACTCGTACATATCATCTAAAATTCCGATGATTACAATGATAATCGCACCTAGTGTTATCGATAACATTCTTTGCTCATATAAGCCGCCGACAACAAATCCTACAGCTACACCAATAAATATTGCTAACCCGCCAAGACGTGGCATAATCTTTTGGTGCACTTTACGTGCGTTTGGCTTATCTGTCGCTCCTATTTTAAAAGCTAATTTAATAACTAAAGGAGTAACGACGAGTACAGTGATGAAAGATGCCAAAATGGCATAAATCACTTGTGAGTCCATTAATACCCCACCCTTTATATTCTAACGTAATTTTTTTTTTTGAAAATATATTTATCTGAAAATTATGATGTTTATTTACAGGCTCATAACATATGGTATCACAAAAAGATTAGAATTCAATCTTTTTTTCTCTTTACGGTTAATGGAAGCGGATAGAATATATGACAATTGTATATAGAATGTTGCATCATATGAGAAGGTTAATCGTACTGGACTTTGGAATATGACATTTCCTTTTTTCTTCGATAGTGAATACTTTTAGTTCAGTATTATAAGTGTTACACGTAGAAATGAGTAAGTTTCATGTTAAAATGTGGGAATTTATCTCGCGTCAACTAGTAGCCCCATTCCTACTAATTAAAGTTTTACTTTATCCCGCATTAACGGGCAGTAAGACCCCCACCTCAAAATTCAGCGAAGCAAAGAAGTTAGGTGGGGACCAACTGCCCGTAAAAGCCCCACTGATTAAAGTTTCACTTTATATTATAGTGCATTTAATTTTACAAAAACTTTAAAAAGAATGAGGGAAGTAATTCATATAATGAAGAAGGAAAAGGGTTTTCTCATTTTTAATGTGAGAGGGGGAAGCACAGGGAGAATTCTGTATTTCATATCTTTTCTATTGTAAATTCCTGTGCGAAAAGGAAATGAAAATTACGATAATAGGTACTGGATATGTTGGATTGATTACAGGAGTAGGATTGGCAAAGTTGGGGCATTCAGTTACATGTTTTGATATAGATGATGAAAAAATTGAACGGATAAAACAAGGGGATTTACCTATTTATGAGGTTAGATTACATGAATTAATAAATTATGCATATGAGAATAACGCTTTAACTTTTACATCAAATAAAGAAGAGGCATTTGATGATGTAGAGTTTATATTTATTGCAGTTGGAACACCATCTTTATTAGATGGGACGGCGGATTTAACGTATATTCAGAGTGCTTGTAAAGATATTGGATTATATGCGAAGAACGATATTATTGTTGTTACGAAAAGTACAGTTCCAGTAGGTACAAATGATGTAATGAAGGAATGGATTGAGGGGAATTTAAAAGGGAGGCATACAGTACATATCGTATCGAATCCAGAGTTTTTGCGTGAAGGTTCAGGTATTTATGATTTCTTTCATGGAGATCGTATTGTAATTGGAGCGGATAGTGAGGAAGTAGCAAGAAGAGTAGAGAGTTTGTATAGCCAATTATGCTTAGAAACGTATGTTACAGATATTAAAAGTGCAGAGATGATTAAATACGCATCGAATGCCTTTTTAGCTACAAAGATTAGTTTCATTAATGAAATTTCAAATATATGTGAGAAGATAGGCGCAAATGTATTGGATGTTGCCAAAGGGATGGGAATGGATAAGAGAATTGGTGCATCTTTTTTAAATGCGGGCATTGGATACGGGGGATCGTGTTTCCCGAAAGATACGAAAGCACTGGTGCAAATTGCGGGAAATGTTGCTCATGATTTTCGTTTGTTAAAAGCGGTCATTGAAGTAAATAATAAGCAACAGCTGCTATTGATTGAAAAAGCGAAAAAAGTTATTAACATGAATAAAAAGCGGATTGCAGTTCTTGGCGCATCCTTTAAACCGAATACGGATGATATTAGAGAGGCATCATCTCTTATTATAATAGAAGCATTACTTAATATAGGTGCAGATATTGTTCTGTACGACCCAAAAGCAATTCAATATGTGAAAAATATATTTGGAGATGCTATACAATATAGTAGATGTATAGATGAATCGATTCGAGATGCGAGTGCGGCTTTTATCGTAACAGAATGGGAAAATATTCAAACTTATCCGTTAGAAAAGTACGTACAACTTATGAGAGAGCCTATTTTATTTGATGGGAGAAATTGTTATACTGATGAAGATGTTAAGAAACAAAAGATAGATTATTATTCAGTTGGCAGAAGAAGTATTTGTAATAGACATGTTTCTATTATGCGTTAAAAAGGGATGTACTCATCCATATTTTTATATGTCATAATAGAAGCTGTAAATAGTGAAAGAAAAGAGGCAATCATATGACTGAACGTTTAAAAGTAATGACAATTTTCGGGACACGTCCAGAAGCAATTAAAATGGCACCTCTTGTATTAGAGTTGCAAAAACACCCAGAAAAAATTGAATCGATTGTGACTGTAACAGCACAGCATCGCCAAATGTTAGATCAAGTATTAAATATCTTTGGAATTACGCCAGATTTCGATTTAAATATCATGAAAGACCGCCAAACTTTAATTGATGTTACAACGCGCGGTTTAGAAGGTTTGGATAAAGTAATGAAAGAAGCGAAGCCGGATATTGTACTTGTACATGGTGATACAACAACAACATTTATTGCAAGCTTAGCTGCTTTTTATAATCAAATTCCAGTAGGTCATGTTGAGGCGGGCCTTCGTACGTGGGATAAGTATTCTCCATACCCAGAAGAGATGAATCGTCAATTAACAGGCGTAATGGCGGATCTTCATTTCTCACCAACAGCAAAATCAGCAACGAACTTACAGAAGGAAAATAAAGATGAGTCACGTATTTTCATCACAGGAAATACAGCGATTGACGCGCTACAAACGACTGTTAAAGAAACATATAGTCATCCTGTACTAGAGAAACTTGGAAATGATCGTCTTGTACTTATGACAGCTCACCGTCGTGAAAACTTAGGTGAACCTATGCGTAATATGTTCCGTGCAATTAAGCGTCTTGTTGATAAGCATGAAGATGTACAAGTTGTGTACCCTGTTCATATGAACCCTGTTGTTCGTGAAATAGCAAATGAAATTTTAGGTGAACATAATCGTATTCATTTAATTGAGCCGCTAGATGTAATTGATTTCCACAATGTTGCAGCTCGTTCATACTTAATGTTAACGGATTCTGGCGGTGTACAAGAAGAAGCTCCATCACTTGGGGTACCAGTTCTTGTTCTTCGTGATACAACAGAGCGCCCTGAAGGTATTGAAGCAGGTACGCTGAAATTAGCAGGAACAGACGAAGAGACAATCTTTGGTCTTGCAGATGAGTTGTTATCAGATAAAGAAGCTCATGATAAGATGGCGAAAGCATCTAACCCTTACGGTGATGGTCGTGCATCAGAGCGCATTGTAGAAGCAATTTTACAACACTTTAATAAGTAAATAAAAAAGGCCCAATCGGATAGATTGGGCCTTTTTGTTACGGCTGATTGCGCATAATCCACTCTGCATGAGCATTTGTAGAAGGTGGCGGATCAGTTGGTGTTTTATTTTGGTTTGTTTCTTTTTTTGCTTGTTCGTTAGAATTAGAACTTGAATTTGAATCAGGATTTGAGTTGTTTTTTGTAGTTGGATTTTTTGCTTTTTCCCCTAATTCTTTTTCAATTTCGTTACGCACCGTTTCTACACTGATTGGATCTGGAAGGAAGTAATAAATACCGCCTATCTTTTTGTCTTCGCCTTCAAGCTTTAACGTTTGCATTGTAGAAGGATCAAATCCAGAAAGTTTATTGTAAAGAGCAAGTCCGTCTGAAATAGGAATGTCGGTTTTTATATATTTTCCAACGACAGCTGTTAAATCTTTAATTTTAAATACAGTAGAGGTGGAGTTTAACTTTTGGGCAACAGCGGCTAGTAATTGTCTTTGTCTAGCAGCTCGACCATAATCGCCATTTGGATCTTGTTTTCGCATACGGACGTAAGCAAGTGCTTCTTCACCGTTTAAGTTTTGCTGTCCTTGCTTAAATTGAATTTTTTTGTAGTAATCTACGTCAGAGCGCTCCCAGAAATCGAAGGGTACGTCAACCGTAACGCCGCCGACAGCATCAACGATACCTTTAAAACCTTGGAAATCAATTTTAAGATAATGGTCTACAGGAACTTTTAGAAAGCCTTCGACAGTTTTGATTGCCATTTCTTCTCCGCCGTAAGCATGGGCAGCGTTAATTTTGTCTTCCTTATTTTTACCAACAATTTTAACTCGAGAATCACGAGGAATACTCATAAGTGAAATCTTTTGAGTTTTCGGATTGACTGTTGCAAACATTAATGAGTCTGTACGACCATTTTGACCGTCTGTCGCATAATCTTCTATACCCATAATGAGAATTGTAAAAGGTTCCTTTGTAATTTCTACATCTTTGTTTCTTAAATCCGATTTTTCACGAGTAAAACCACTATACATCCCCATAAGAGAAGAGTAAGAATTTAACACATAAACTCCTATGCTGCCAAATAAAAATGCGAAAATAAGGAAGAAGAAAAGTTTCCTTCTGCGCTTCTTTTTTATTCTGCTATTTTGGAGATGATAATAACGTTCTTCCATATATAATCTCCTTAGTTCGTTAGTTCATTTGTAGGGAAGTAATTCACTACATTAATCTTTGAAGGTGATAAAAGAGTTATGCTTAGATAACATCTTGTTCTAAGTACAACATATCTCCTTCTGTAATTGTACATTTCCCGTTTGTTAATTCAATCATCCAATTTGTAAATGCTTGTTTGCCGTCTTCTTCTACATAAGTATCAAATGTGACACTTTCTAGATAATGTATATCTTTAATGGCATATTTTGAATTACGTAATTCATTTTCTACTTTGCCAAGTAATGTGTAATCAATCTCGGTTTGCATCACACGCATTAGTTTTCGCTGGACAACACCGACATGATTAATGCCTTCGCTTGTACACTTTCCATATGCACGAATTAATCCACCTGCGCCAAGTTTAATGCCACCAAAATAGCGTGTTACGACAACGACGGTATCTTTTAGCCCACGTTTTTTTAGTACTTCTAGCATTGGTACGCCAGCTGTACCGCTAGGCTCGCCGTCATCATTTGCTTTTTGAATATGATCTTGTTCGCCAATTAAATAAGCGGAACAATTATGTGTTGCATTCCAATGCTGTTTTTTTATTTTTTGTATAAATTCTTGAGCCTCTTCCTCAGTCGTTGCTCGGCTAATATAACAAATAAATCTTGATTTTTGAATGACGATTTCGTGTTCGCCGTAGTCTTTGATTGTTAAATATTGTAATAGCAATTGTATACGCCCCTATCTATCAAAATGACTAGTACTTTCCATTTTAAAAGCGAGCCTTTTTATATTCAAACATTTTTTCTAAATAGGCTGAAGTTTTTGGTGAGTATTTTATCTTTTTGTTGTAATTTGTCGAGATGGTGAGTATAATTTCAACCGGCATTTCCCTGTATGGATGCACCATTTGTAGTTTTCGTGTAAAATTAGGAAATAAAACTTTTTATAAGGCAGGTACGAAAATGAAAATAGCTATTGTTACTGATAGTACAGCATATATACCGAAGCAAATCCGTGATGAACTCAATATATATATGATTCCATTAAACGTTGTGTTTGGAACAGAATCTTATCAAGAAGAAGCTGAAATTTCAGCAGATGATTTTTATGTGAAAGTACGTGAACAAGAGGAACTTCCAAAAACTTCTCAACCAGCAATCGGAAAGTTTGTTGAGCTATATGAAGAACTAGCTAAAGATTATGATGCAGTTATTAGTATTCACCTATCAAGTGGAATTAGTGGTACATATCAAACATCAACGACAGCTGGACAGATGGTAGAGGGTATTGATGTATACACGTATGACTCTGAAATTAGTTGTGAAGTACAAGGATTTTATGTGCGTGAAGGTGCAAGGTTAGCAAGTGAAGGAAAGAGTCCAAAAGAGATTATTGCTCGTTTTGATGAAATGAAGAAAACGATGGACGCCTATTTTGTAGTTGATGATTTACATCATTTACAACGTGGTGGTCGATTAAATAGCGCGCAAGCTTTCATCGGCAGTCTGTTACAAGTGAAGCCAGTTTTATATTTTAGAGATAAAATCATTATTCCGTTTGAAAAGATTCGTACACGTAAAAAAGCATTAAAACGTATCATTGAAATTTTTGATGAGCAAGCAAGTAAAGGTGTACCTATGGAAGCAGTTATCATTCATGCGCAACGTGAAGAGGAAGCGAATGAATGGAAGAAAGAATTAGAAGCAAAATATCCTCACGTCACAATTCGTACAGGTTATTTTGGAGCTGTAATTGGTACGCACTTAGGTGAAGGTGCATTAGGTCTTGGATGGTATACGAAGTAATAAAGATATAAAAAGCTCTCTTTTTAAGAGGGTTTTTTTACGGGTATGTTACGTTTAGTTGACAAGTTAATATTTGGAAATGGTAAAATGTACGTAAAATAAAATAATGAGGAAAGTTTTATAACTTACTTTTTACAAGAAACTATATTATAATAGAAGAGAGGTGAAACATATGGAGCATAATTCTTGTTTATGTCCAAAGTTTGAGTCAGCTTTTACTCTGCTTAGTAAGAAGTGGACTGGCTTAATTATTAAATCTTTGCTTGAAGAGTCGAAACGTTTTAGAGAAATCGCAGATATTATCCCAAATATGAGCGATCGTATGTTGTCAGAGCGTTTGAAGGAATTGGAAAGCGAGGGCATTGTAGTTCGTAATGTCTATCCAGAAGTACCAGTTCGAATCGAGTATGGCTTAACTGACAAGGGGAAAGCGTTAGAAAGTGTTATGGATGAGGTCCAAAATTGGGCTGAGAAATGGATGAAGTAGCATTTCATTTGTATTCGTATATTTAATAAAACGTAAGGGATTCCTTACGTTTTTTCTTTGTTTATAGAAGTAAGAAAAGTATATAAATTTCTACACACACATACAAAAATATACGAATTTTGCGCTAGAGCTACATATAATATTACATTTGTTTTACAAAAACGTAACATTAGCAAAAAAAATCCCGAATTATGGTATAAATTTTATAGGTTATATACGGAAAAAGAAAAAAGAAAGCGGTGTAAAAAATAAAATGAAAAAGCTAAAAATGGCATCTTGCGCATTAGTTGCAGGGTTAATGTTTTCAGGGCTAACACCAAATGTATTTGCAGAAGATAAAATTTCTGACGTGAAATCACAAATTAATACACAAAATGACACTTTACATAAACAACAACAAGAACGTGATGAATTACAAAAACAAATGAATGACTTAAACAAAACAATTCAAGGTTTAGATAAGTCTGTTCAAGAGAATGCTGCAAAGCTTGATGAAACAACGAAAAAAGTTTCTGATACTGAGCAATTAATTGAAAAGAAAAATAAAGATATTGCAGAATTACAAACGAAGATTGCAAAACGTGAAGATTTATTAAGAAAGCGTTTAGTTGCACTTCAAGAACAGCCAAATACGAACGTTGTAACAGAAGTTCTTGTAAACTCTAAAAACGTTGCAGATTTAGTTGATCGTTTAACTTCTGTTTCTAAAATTCTTGAGTCTGATGAAGATATCATGAAAACACAACAAGAAGACCAAGCTAGTGTGAAAAAAGATGTTGCAACGGTAAAAGAGAAACAAAAAGAATTAAAAGAAGCACAAACTCAAATTGAAACTGCTAAGAAAGAACTTGACGCTGAAAAAGAGAAAAAAGCAACAGCGGTAAACGATTTAAGCGGTAAAATGGATACAGTTGTAACTACAATGACAAGTACAGAAGGTCAATTGAAAGAGCTTGAAAAACAAGCGTTACAATTACAACGTATTGCAGAAGAAGAAGCACAAGCAAAAGCTGCACAAGAAGCTGCTGCTCAAAAACAAGCAGAGCAAGCTCAGCCAGCACAAGCACCTGCAGAGCAAGCTGCACCAGCAAACAATGGTGGACAAGCTCAAAAAGAAGAGCCTAAAAAAGAAGAACCAAAAAAAGAAGAGCCTAAGAAAGAAGCACCTAAAAAAGAAGAGCAAAAGCCAACACCAACACCCGATCCAAATCCGGCTCCGGGCGTAATTGGTAAGGCAAAGCAATACTTAGGTATGCCTTATGTTTGGGGAAGTGCATCTCCATCAAACGGTGGTTTTGATTGTAGTGGATTCATTTCTTACATCTTTGGTGTAGGTCGTCAAGACGTTAGAGGTTACTGGAACTCAGTTTCTAAAGTAGATAGCCCACAACCAGGAGACTTAGTATTCTTCCAAGGTACTTATAAAGCAGGTCCATCTCACATCGGTATTTACGTTGGTAATGGCCAAATGATTCATGCTAGTGATAAAGGAATTGCGTATGGTGATATTAACAGCTCATATAACCAAAAACATTTCTTAGGTTACGGTCGATTCTAGGATTTATAAAAGAATAAAAAACGTGTATAAAGTCGATAGCTTACTATTTTATAAGTAGGTTATCGGCTTTTTTGAGTTTTTACGGGATTTGAAGAAGGGTTTATAGTAGTGCTTGGAGGTGATTGTCGATGCTACCGGGGAAACAGTTGCTATTAGACGAACTTTCTTCAGATTTACAGAGGGAATTAAATGATTTGAAAAAGAAGGGAGAGGTCGTGTGTGTACAAGGTGTAAAAAAGAAGGCTTCTAAAGATGTATGTCAGCGTTGTGGAAATATAGAACAGCGGCTATTTGCGTCGTTTTTATGTAAAAGGTGCAGTAAAGTGTGCACATATTGCCGGAAGTGTATAACGATGGGGAGGGTAAGTGAATGTGCTGTACTTGTTCGCGGGATTGCTGAAAGAAAGAGAGAAAAGAATTTAAATTTGTTACAGTGGGACGGGAAGTTGTCTACTGGTCAGAATCTGGCGGCACAAGGAGTTATAGAGGCTATTAAGCAAAAAGAATCATTTTTTATTTGGGCTGTATGCGGGGCTGGGAAAACAGAGATGTTGTTTTACGGTATTAACGAAGCGCTTCAAAAAGGAGAAAGAGTTTGTATCGCAACGCCGAGAACGGATGTTGTTCTGGAATTAGCACCGAGATTACAAGAAGTATTTCCATATATAAAGGTAGCGGCTTTATATGGAGGGAGTGTGGATAAAGAAAAAGATGCAGTACTAGTCGTTGCAACCACGCATCAATTATTGCGTTACTATAGGGCGTTTCATGTCATGGTTGTAGATGAGATAGATGCTTTTCCATATTGTGCAGATCAAATGTTACAGTACGCGGTAAAACAAGCGATGAAAGAAAGAGCGGCGCGTATTTATTTAACTGCGACTCCAGATGAAACGTGGAAGCGAAAAGTTAGAAGAGGTGAACAAAAAGGTGTTATTGTTTCTGGACGATATCACCGTCATCCTTTGCCAGTTCCTTTATTTTGTTGGTGCGGGAATTGGAAAAAAAGCCTCATTCATAAAAGAATTCCTCGAGTTTTACTACAGTGGTTACAAACGTACTTAAATAAAAAATATCCTATTTTTTTATTTGTTCCCCATGTGCGATATATAGAAGAGATAAGCCTGTTGTTAAAGTCATTAAACAAGCGAATTGAAGGTGTACATGCAGAAGATCCGGGTAGAAAAGAAAAAGTAGCGGCTTTCAGAAAAGGAGAAATCCCATTATTAGTTACAACGACAATTTTAGAGCGAGGCGTAACAGTAAAAAATTTGCAAGTAGCGGTTTTAGGGGCGGAAGAAGAAATATTCTCAGAAAGTGCACTCGTACAAATTGCGGGCCGAGCAGGGCGGAGCTTTGAAGCACCGTATGGAGAGGTCGTTTATTTTCACTATGGTAAGACAGAGGCGATGGTGCGCGCGAAAAAACATATTCAAGGTATGAATAAAAATGCGAAAGAACAAGGATTGATCGATTAATGCATTGTTTACTTTGTGATGAGTGTTTTGTAGAAACGGTTAGTTGGTACAATTTTTTTGTAAAGTGTCATAGAAAATATATATGTGATAGATGTGAGCAGAAACTTTCCTATATTATAGGAGAAATTTGCATGGAGTGTGGGCGGCCTTTAGAATATGTTCCTGCCTCATTTCAAGAAGACGGTATTTGTATAGATTGTCTAAGGTGGATGAAAGAGGCGAAGTATCGTTCTTTTAAAAACCGTTCGTTATATATGTATGATGATGAGATGAAAGAAATAGTAGCGCAGTTTAAGTTTCGGGGGGATGCAGAGTTAGTGCGCATTTTTTATCGTCCTTTTCGAAGTTTATTTCAAAAGTATTTTGCTAATGTTTCAACCGTTATCGCTGTTCCGCTTAGTAAGGAAAGGGAAGTTGAACGTGGTTTTAATCAAGCTGAGTTATTAGCAACTTGTTTACCTGTCAAAATTTCTTATCCATCATTAAGAAGAAGGGAAACAGAAAAGCAAAGTAAGAAGACACGTAAAGAAAGGGTGTCAGGAAGCAATCCTTTTTATTTTCAGGGAGAAGAGATGTTTTCTGGGCAACATATTTTACTCGTTGATGATGTGTATACGACTGGAATTACAGTTAGGCAAATCGGAAGTTTGTTATATGAAAGAGGGGCAAGGGAAGTATCTAGTTTGACACTTTGTAGAAGTTAATATGGCAGTGTCGAAAGGGATAATAAAAAGGCGATAAGTCTTCTTTGACTTCATATGTTGTCATTCGTTATAGTCAAAATATGGGGCGAATGCCCTGATTTTTAGAGTGAAGGGAATGGAATGAACATGCAAGGAAGAGTGAAATGGTTCAATGCAGAAAAGGGATTTGGGTTTATTGAGCGTGAAGATGGTGACGATGTATTTGTCCATTTTTCTGCTATTCAACAAGATGGGTATAAGTCATTAGAAGAAGGGCAACAAGTAGAGTTTGACATTGTAGATGGAGCACGTGGACCACAAGCAGCTAATGTTGTGAAACTGTAGGGGATATTGTTTTGGGAAGAGAAAGCTGCGTTTGTGGCAACGTTATATATATGTAGTAGAACCTCTTGTTTTTCGCAAGGGGTTTTTTGTTATAGGGTAAGTTGTCAAAAAGTTGTTTCTTTTCTGTAACGAATTGTCCACAGTTATATTCGTTATTCACGATGTTAATAGGATAAAATAAAGATAGAAACGATGCATCTTTTCATTTCAACAAAAAACGATAAAAAAATCGCAATTCCACTAATTTTTTTAAAAAAGTTAGAAGGAGTTTTTAAGCCAGTGTCGAAATTATAGTACATAGGCTTGAAAGGAGGAATTCATCTATGAAATTCAACATTCGTGGTGAAAATATTGAAGTAACTCCAGCATTAAAGGAATATGTAGAGAAAAAACTAAGTAAGTTAGAGCGTTATTTTGATACATTCCCAGAGATTAAAGTTAATTTAAAAGTATACTCTGACAAGCAACGTGTCGAGGTAACAATACCATTTACTGATTTATTACTTCGTGCAGAAGAAACTAATAGCGATATGTACGCTGCTATCGATTTAGTAGTTGATAAACTTGAGCGACAAATTCGTAAACATAAAACAAAGGTAAATCGTAAGTTACGTGAGAAAGGTTCTGTGAAAACGAACTTTATCCTTCCAGAAGCAGTAGCTGTTCTGGATGCGGTAGAAGAGGATGAATTAGAACTTGTACGTACAAAACGATTCGATTTAAAACCGATGGACGTTGAAGAAGCGATCCTACAAATGGATATGCTAGGACATAATTTCTTCGTCTTCACAAATGCTGATACAAATGAAACTAATGTTGTATATGGCCGTAAAGATGGGAAATACGGTTTAATCGAAACTAAATAATAATTCAAAAGCGCAGCCGAAATGGCTGCGCTTTTTTGTATTGAGATTTTGAATGTGATTATCTCCATAAGTATGTACTTGTTAGGAGTATACTAATTTTGTTTAATTTAACAATATTTTATAATTGTAAATAAAATATTAAGTTTTCTGGAATCAATTGATAGTGTATTTTGCTTTTGTTATCTTTAAATTGCATTATATAGATTTACTTTGTTTCTTTAGTAAAAAAATAAAATCGATATAATGCTACAAATTATCGGAGGTGCTTTTAGTGAGCATTAAGAAAAAAAGTCGTTTTATGTTTGGATCTGTTTTATCGTTAGGTATTTTAGCTAGTACTTTTGCTTTAACCGAACCTGCTAAGGCTGATACAAAGGATGATCATGTAGAATTTACCTTTAGACTTTGGAATGCATATGATTTTACTAATGCACGTCCTAAAGAGACACCTACTTCTATGTATATGCGTGTAAAGAGTAGTGAGAAGGGCGGTGGTTCTTTTAACGTTTGGACAGAAGCTGATAAAAATAAAGGTAAAGGTAATAGAGATTGGGTAAATGTTTCAGGTGAGTCGGGTAAGCATGAAGGAACGGTGAAACCAGGTAAAACGTATCTTTTCCAAAATTACGCATATGAAAACTATGGAAAAAATGTACCTGTGAGATTTGGTGGTTATTCTAGAGAAAATAATGCTTATCCTACTGCTTGGAGTCCTGATAGTGTAAGACCGAGTGGACCTTACACTGAATATTGATTTAGAAATTATAAATTGAAATTATTTATTGTGTAGTACTAGAAAAAGTCGTATAGTTCCGAGTCTTGATTATACGGCTTTTCCTGCTATTTCATTTTTAAAATAGGAGGAGTTGTAATGAGGTTTATCTCAAGATATATTTTAGTTTGTTTTTTTATATTGAGTATTAGTTTCTTAGTTTCTTGTCAAAAGAAAGTAGATGAACCGATTGTAAATATTGAAGATACTTTAACGGAAAAAGATAATTTGAAAAGTATTCAGTTACAAGAAATTAAGAAAAATACTATTGTTGAACAAGTGTTTTTAAAAAGTGAAAATGGTCATGATTTCTTTCAAGGTCAAATAGAAAGAAATGATAGCTTAATAGAGGATAAGCTTTCAAATAAAAAATTAAAGTCAGGAGTTATACCAGAAAATTATTATGTTTTTTTAACGGGTGTGACGAATAAGAAAAAACCAACGTATCTTTTGGGACGGATTGAACAAATTGATGGAAAAATAATTCAGTGGAAACAAGAAGTTAAGAGTGTAAAAAGAAAAGGTACAAATGATGTTTATCAGTATGAAGTTGAGTTTCCTAAATTTGAAGGAGAGAGAGCAAATGTTTCTTTTCGTTACATTTGGTTAAATAAAGAAAATAAATGTTATGGTGTTGCGGATCAACTTTTCATATTAAAAAAGATTTAAATTTCATTAATGGTTTATGGAGGAGTTGTAGATGAGTTACTTTTTAGGAAGGATTTTAAAAGATAGGATGTTTTGGTTGTCTGTATTTATTATGTTAGTAATTGTCATTGCTCAATATATTGCTATGTGTGTAACAACGAAAGGATTTAATGATGCTGGGATTATAAAGGTATCTCCATATTTATCTAACATTTTACATTTTAATAGATTACCATTTTATAGTGAATTTTATCTACTTATATTTCCTATGATTTCTGCAATGGCTGTAGCTGGGATTTATAGAATTGATAAAAATTATGGATTTATTTATCCTGTCATTTCTAAGATGGGAACGCGTCATTATTTTAGATTACTTTATTGTATTAATTTTATAGTATCTTTTTTTATTATAAGTGTCCCTTTACTATTTCATTTTTATTTATATGCGATGACTTATCCGACAGTTGCTCCGCATCCGATATTAAATTATATGGCGGCTACTGTTTCACCAACAGCTCAATTTAATACGGTTTATTATGAGTATCCTACTTTATATTTTCTAATGTATGTATTTTTAAATAGTTTATACGGTGCGGTATTTTCGAGTTTGGCTTTATCAATTTCGTTTTTTATAAAACGAGTTTATTTTATTTATTTAGTTCCATTTGTTTTACATATTGTTTGGCTTGGTATTGGGAGGGGGATTCTCTATCCTAAAGATTATTTAATTAAAGACTTCGGTTTTTTTGAATTGCAAATTTTTCTTAGTGTCCTGTTATGTATTTGGTTTTGTTCTGTAGTTCTTTATTTACGGGGGAGTAGGAAGCATGTTCTTTTATAATGCAATGAAAGAAACTATAAGGATGAAGTACGTTTGGTTAAGTATTCTTTTTTTACTTAATGTTAGTATCATTGGTTGCTTGTTCAATTATTTTGAACAGGGCATTGTAAAAGAAAAAATGAACGAATTAGAAACTTTGTATAAAGTTATGTCGTTTTATAATTTGTCGACTATATTTATTCCTTTAACCATCGTTTTTTCTGTATATTCTATGTCGAATTTTTTTAGTGTTTATGTAGTTTGTCGAGTGAATAATGCAATGAAATTAGTTTCTATATATTATTTGAAACTATTCGTTTTTGTTTGTTTTTTCGCTGGGAGTATGATTTTACAGTTGTTTTTGATGTCAAATATGATGGCTGTAACTAGTGTTGATGTAAATTATCCATTATTATTTTGTATTCAATTATTTGCGAATGTTTTTATATGTATGATAAGTGCTTTATTGCAATTATTTTTACCTAGTTTACTTGTAATAATATGTATGATCACTGCTGTTTTACTAGATAGATTTATATTACATGGATTTTTATTTACAAATGCTTTTTATATAAATGTGTTTGAAGATGCTACTGGTTTATTTATACGCTTATTTGGCTGTTTTTTTATCTTTTTTATAAGTGTATGGATTTTATCTAAAAAAAGTTATATTTCTATGAATGATGAGACAGAGGTGATCTAGTTTACATTATGATCTTATATTATTTGTTAAAAAGAGATTTACATGTAAGGTTTCGAGATTCCATCAAGATAATGGCTTTTTTATTCTTAATTTACGCTATTATTGCAATTGCTTTTTTATACAATCAGCCTCTTAGTAATGGTAAAGAATCTGTATTAGTAGATGTTACCTTTTATCGATTTTTTCATGGAGTAGACTTTGTGGATTTATCTTATTTTTATAAGGAGGGGCGATTTTCTATCCCTTTTTATTGGGTATTCTTTCAAATCACTCCTTTGTTGCTTGTAGGGAATTTTGCTTTTTCAGATATTCAACAGAATGGTGTTTATTTACTTCCTCGTGTTAAGAAGAAGCATTTTCTGTGGTTAACGAAAATATTATCTTTGTTTTTTTATATAATTATTATTTGGATTGGTATGTATTTTATTTGGTTTAGCGCTTACTATTTGCTTTCTTTAGGAGAGGATAATTTTTTAAATTTATATAGTCAATTTCCTTATAAGATATTAGGTACTATGCTAATTCAAATAATTATAAGCTTTTTATTAGCTTTGGTTTTTGAGTTTTTAACGTTTTATATACCAATAACTATTGTTTTTGTACTAATGTTGTTGTACCTGTTTTTGTCTATTTTCTTTCATAGTATTTATTTTTTAGGCTCTTTTGTTATGCCAAATCGTTGGTATTTTGTTGATCACAGTTCAATTCAATTGACTTTAGGTAATAATCAATCTATTCAATGGAATGATTTACTTCTAATAGGAGTAGTAATTGTTGTTGTAATGATTTTATTAGGTAGTTTTTGTTTTAAAAAACTAGATGTGATAGGTGAATAATTTATGGACAATTATATTAAATGTGAATGTATGACGAAAAGATTAAAAGGAAATATTGTGTTAGATAATATTAATTTGTCAGTAAAAAAAGGCGAATTTTTAGTTTTGAAGGGGCATAATGGCTCTGGTAAAACAATGATTTTACGTGCTATATCAGGATTAATGCGTTTGAATTCTGGAGTTGTTTATATAGATAATGAAATGATTGGAAAACAAAAGCAATTCCCTGATTCTATGGGGATATTGATTGAATATCCAAGTTTTATTCCAGGGTATACTGGTTTTCAGAACTTGAAATTTTTATCATCGATTAATAATAAAATTTCTGATGAGGAAATTTATAATATTATTCAGAGGGTTGGACTTGATAAAACAGATAAGAGAAAGTATAAAAGATATTCTTTAGGTATGAAACAACGTTTAGGGATAGCGCAAGCTTTAATGGAACAACCAACACTATTGTTATTAGACGAGCCAACTAATGCTTTAGATAGTGATGGGATAAAAGATGTTTTAGATATTTTGGAAGTAGAAAAATCTAAAGGAACGACTATTATAGTAGCTAGTCATGATGTGCATGTCCTGGATAACGGTATAGTAGATCGCATTGTACATGTTAATAATGGAAAGTTGGTAGATTAAGAGTGACAAGAAATCATGTCTTAATAATCATTGGATTGTGTCTGTTGCTATGTATATTTGCTAGTTTATTTAGATTTAAAACATTAAATCTAAATAATGAATCTTATAAAGTGGTAAAAGATGAATTTTTATCTAATAGAACTTTTGAAGATGGACAAGGAGTTACGTTTCATGCTCTTGATCCTCTTGATCCTACAAAAGTTTATGATCCTTATGAAGACCGTGAAGTAGTGACGTATGTTTTACCTTTAAATATTACAAATACAACAAATCGGGATATTAACTTGCTTAGTAATGAGTCTATTTCCGATACATTGTTTTATTCTAAAATAGGAGAGTTTTATAATGTAATTCCGTATGCAATGGAGTTACCTAAACAATATCAGTTTGATCCTGTAATACCTGCTGGTAAAACAGTACGAGGATATATAGGGACAAATTATTTTATAGGAGATGACCCTTATAAAAATTATAAAAACTTTTCAAATGAATCAACTAAGGTGAAATTTATTTCTTTTATGAAGGATAAGAAAGGGAAATATCATGAATTAGAAATACCAATAAATTAATAAAATTCGTGATTGATCCAGATATATTTTAAGGGTGTTTTTTGCTGTGGTTGAGTAGATCTTGCAACATAACAGTATCGTTTAAAGTCGTAGTTGTTTCGCAGGTGTAAGTATCTATGGATGCTGCACCTGCGGAATTTCCGGCTTTTTGTAATTGTTCATTTAAAACTAATAGATTTCCTTCGATTATCCTCTTTTAAAGGGGGATATTTAATACGAAATTTGCAATAGAGGGATGGAGAAAAGGCATGTTAGTTTGTTAGAACAAATGAAATGAAAACTTTTTTTGAATATAAGGCCCGACATTCGGCCGATTGTTGTCATAGTTATAAGACAAGTGTTACAATTATCATTAGGTATATACATTTTAGTTTTTTTAATTAGGAGAAAAATTGGCATAACATACATTTGATTTTTACAACGACTGATTGTAATAGAGAAAAAGAAAAACAATCGGAAGTTTTATTTTAATAAAAGAGGAGCGTATTTCCTATGATCGGTATTTTAAAAAAGGTGTTTGATGTAAACCAACGCCAAATTAAACGTATGCAAAAGACAGTTGAGCAAATTGATGCATTAGAGTCATCTATTAAGCCACTAACTGATGAACAATTAAAAGGAAAGACGCTTGAATTTAAAGAACGTCTAACAAAAGGTGAAACAGTAGATGATCTACTACCTGAAGCTTTTGCAGTTGTTCGCGAAGCGGCAACTCGTGTTCTTGGAATGCGTCCATATGGCGTACAGTTAATGGGTGGTATTGCCTTACATGAAGGGAATATTTCTGAGATGAAAACGGGTGAAGGTAAAACGTTAACATCTACATTACCTGTATATTTAAATGCTTTAACAGGAAAAGGTGTTCACGTTGTTACAGTCAATGAATACTTAGCACAACGTGATGCAAACGAAATGGGACAACTTCATGAGTTCCTTGGCTTAACGGTAGGAATTAACTTAAATAGTATGTCACGCGAAGAGAAACAAGAGGCTTATGCTGCTGATATTACGTATAGTACAAATAATGAGCTTGGATTTGATTACTTACGTGACAACATGGTTTTATATAAAGAGCAGTGCGTTCAACGTCCACTTCACTTTGCTATTATCGATGAAGTCGATTCTATTTTAGTCGATGAAGCGCGTACGCCGCTTATTATTTCGGGACAAGCTCAAAAATCAACAGAGCTATACATGTTTGCAAATGCATTCGTTCGTACGTTAGAAAATGAAAAAGAGTATTCATTTGATGTGAAAACGAAAAATGTAATGTTAACAGAAGATGGTATTACGAAAGCAGAGAAAGCTTTCCATATTGAAAACTTATTCGATTTAAAACATGTAGCACTTCTTCACCATATTAATCAGGCGCTTCGTGCACACGTTGTTATGCATCGTGATACAGATTATGTTGTACAAGAGGGCGAAATCGTAATTGTAGACCAATTCACTGGTCGTCTTATGAAAGGTCGTCGCTATAGCGAAGGTTTGCACCAAGCGATTGAAGCAAAAGAAGGTGTAGAAATTCAAAATGAAAGTATGACGCTTGCAACAATTACGTTCCAGAACTATTTCCGTATGTATGAAAAGTTATCTGGTATGACTGGTACAGCGAAAACGGAAGAAGAAGAATTCCGTAGTATTTACAATATGAATGTTATCGTAATTCCAACAAACAAACCGATTATTCGTGATGATCGTGCCGATTTAATCTTTAAATCAATGGAAGGTAAGTTCAATGCAGTTGTTGAGGATATTGTGAATCGTCATAAACAAGGGCAACCTATTCTTGTAGGTACAGTTGCAATTGAAACTTCAGAGCTTATTTCAAAAATGTTAACGCGTAAAGGTGTACGTCATAACATTTTAAATGCGAAAAACCATGCCCGTGAAGCAGATATCATTGCAGAAGCTGGTATGAAAGGTGCTGTAACGATTGCAACGAATATGGCTGGTCGTGGTACAGATATTAAGCTTGGAGATGATGTGAAAATCTTCGGTCTAGCAGTTATCGGTACAGAACGTCATGAAAGCCGTCGTATTGATAATCAGTTACGTGGTCGTGCTGGTCGTCAAGGGGACCCTGGTGTGACGCAGTTCTACTTATCAATGGAAGATGAATTAATGCGCCGATTTGGTTCAGATAATATGAAAGCAATGATGGATCGTCTTGGTATGGATGATTCTCAGCCAATTGAAAGTAAAATGGTTTCTCGTGCGGTAGAGTCTGCACAAAAACGTGTTGAAGGAAATAACTATGATGCACGTAAGCAGTTATTACAATACGATGATGTACTTCGTCAGCAACGTGAAGTTATTTATAAGCAACGTCAAGAAGTAATGGAATCGGAAAACTTACGTGGCATTATTGAAGGTATGATGAAATCTACAGTAGAACGTGCTGTTGCGCTTCATACACAAGAGGAAATTGAAGAGGATTGGAACATTAAAGGTCTTGTTGACTACTTAAATACAAATCTGCTTCAAGAAGGAGACATAAAAGAAGAAGAATTACGTCGCCTTGCTCCTGAGGAAATGAGCGAACCGATTATCGCGAAATTAATAGAGCGTTACAATGACAAAGAAAAGCTTATGCCAGAAGAGCAAATGCGTGAGTTTGAGAAGGTTGTTGTATTCCGCGTTGTAGATACGAAATGGACAGAGCATATTGATGCGATGGATCACCTTCGTGAAGGTATTCATTTACGTGCTTACGGTCAAATTGATCCACTTCGTGAGTACCAAATGGAAGGATTCGCGATGTTCGAGTCAATGGTTGCTTCTATTGAAGAGGAAATTTCTCGTTACATTATGAAAGCTGAAATTGAACAAAACTTAGAACGTCAAGAAGTTGTTCAAGGTGAAGCTGTTCATCCATCTAGCGATGGCGAAGAAGCGAAGAAAAAGCCAGTTGTAAAAGGTGACCAAGTGGGCCGCAACGATTTATGTAAATGTGGTAGCGGTAAAAAATATAAAAACTGCTGTGGTATTGTTCAGTAATATAGGGCGGTAGCTTTGGCTGCTTTGCAAACTTTTATATCAAAAATGTATAATTAAGAAGAATTAAACTCTCTCCGTAATAAGTGGAGAGAGTTTCCCTTGTTTTCATACGAAAGTAACAGCAATTACATAGAGGTGAAGGAAATGGAATTAGTAGAAATTAGACAGGAATTAGAGAAAATGGCTAAGCGATTAGCGGCTTTTAGGGGGTCTCTTTGACCTCCCTACTAAGGAGAACCAAATTGCAGAATTAGAAGAAAAAATGATGGGCGCAGGATTTTGGGATGACCAACAAGGCGCACAAGTTGTAATTAATGAAGCGAATGCGTTAAAAGATATGGTTGGAAGTTTCCGTCAGTTAGATGAGACGTTCGAAAATTTAGAAGTAACGCATGAGCTTTTAAAAGAAGAATATGATGAAGATTTACATGAGGAATTAGAATCAGAAGTAAAAGGCTTAATTCAAGAAATGAATGAGTATGAGCTTCAGTTACTATTAAGTGATCCTTATGATAAAAATAATGCGATTTTAGAATTACATCCAGGTGCAGGTGGAACTGAGTCACAAGACTGGGGTTCTATGTTATTACGTATGTATACACGTTGGGCTGAAAAACGTGGATTTAAAGTAGAAACGGTTGACTATTTACCAGGTGATGAAGCTGGTATTAAGAGTGTAACTTTATTAATTAAAGGTCATAACGCTTACGGTTACTTAAAAGCAGAGAAAGGTGTACATCGTCTTGTACGTATTTCACCATTCGATTCTTCAGGTCGTCGTCATACATCGTTTGTATCTTGTGAAGTTGTACCAGAGTTCAATGATGAAGTTGAAATCGAAGTACGTACAGAAGATTTAAAAATTGATACGTACCGCGCAAGTGGAGCGGGTGGACAGCACGTAAATACGACAGATTCAGCAGTTCGTATTACACATACACCGACAAATACAGTTGTAACGTGTCAGTCAGAGCGTTCACAAATTAAAAACCGTGAGCATGCGATGAAGATGTTAAAAGCGAAATTATATCAAAAGAAACTAGAAGAGCAACAGGCACAATTAGATGAAATCCGTGGGGAACAAAAAGAAATCGGATGGGGTAGCCAAATCCGTTCTTACGTATTCCACCCGTATTCTCTTGTAAAAGACCACCGTACAAATACGGAGGTTGGTAACGTACAAGCAGTTATGGATGGAGAGATTGATCCATTTATTGATGCTTACTTACGTTCTCGCATCTAATAAGCGAAAAAAAGCCAACAAAATTGTTGGCGCATGCTGAGGATATAGAGGATATAGAGGATATAAGGCATTTGATTTTATTTTTATAGATGAAGTAAAGAGGAAGAGAAGTTGGAAACGACAACTTCTCTTTTTGATGGGATTATATGTAGATTACAATGCTGTATATTGTTTTGTAAAAAGTAGAGAATAGTAAAATAGAGCGGTAATAGGGTGAAGGTTTATATAGAACTTTTCTAATTTTCCTTTTAAAAAGGATTCTTTATAGAAGTTTTTTAAGTTGTTCACAGAATTGAAACAACTTATGAAAGCTTTATTTTATCAAGGTTCTCGCTGTATTTTTGAGGAATATGAAATACACCTTAGTTTTTCTATATAAAGATAATGCTTATAATGAAAATGAGTGTGTTAGGAATAAAAAGAATATCAACAATGGGGAGCGATAGAAGTGAAAAAGAAATTGTTGGCTATTGCGCTAGGGACATCGGTTGTTTTTACTTTAGGAGCATGCGGAAATAAAGAAGAGAGTAAGTCTTCGAAACAGTCTGCAAGCACAGACAGCGCAGAACAAATTTTCCAAAGAAGTTGTGCGGGATGTCACGCAACAGATTTATCAGGGGCAACTGGACCTGATTTAAGAAAAGTAGGCGGTAAGTACGACGCTGCAGATATCGAAGAGATTATTAAAAAAGGCCGCGGTTCAATGTCACCAGGACTTATTCAAGGTGAAGATGCGAAAAAAGTGTCTGAATGGTTAGCTGAACATAAATAAAAAAGGTGAAATGGACGAGTTGATAATATAGTCAACTCGTTTTCCTTTTTTCTGGTATGTAACATAACTGTAACAAAAATGTATCCAAATTGGAAACCGTTTGATGTTACAATGGGGTTTGTAGAATTTTGCTGAAATATATTACATAGAGTGGTATTGCTTATGAGAAAGCATAAGTAAACTATCTTCAACAAGGATGAATAAGTGAAAATGAAGGATGTCTTTTATTTTCAGATGTACAGAAAAGTATTTCGAAAAAAATCATTAAGTATTGGGTGATAAATAATGATAAAAATGACGAATGTTTATAAGGAGTACCCGAATGGTATGAAAGCCATTGCTGGTCTTACAGTTAACATTAAACAAGGTGAATTCGTATACGTAGTTGGACCGAGTGGAGCCGGAAAATCTACATTTATTAAAATGATGTATCGTGAAGAGAAACCATCTACAGGATCTATTAATGTAAATGGACTTACTATCGAAACATTGGCAGAAAGAGACGTTCCGTATTTTCGTCGTCAATTAGGCGTGATTTTCCAAGATTTTAAATTGCTACCTAAATTAACGGTATATGAGAATGTTGCATTTGCTTTAGAAGTAATTGAAGAAGAACCGGATGCAATTCGTGAGCGTGTAACAGAAGTTCTAGGTCTTGTAGGCCTTGAAGATCGTGCAGATGCACTTCCAAGTGAGCTTTCGGGCGGGGAGCAACAACGTGTGGCTATTGCAAGAGCAATTGTAAATAGACCAAAGGTTGTAATTGCCGATGAGCCAACAGGTAACTTAGATATTGAAACAGCTCTTGATATTATGAATATTTTTACTCGCATTAATGAGCGCGGCACAACGATCGTTATGGCGACGCATAATGCAGATATTGTAAATACAATCCGTCATCGTGTAATCGCGATTGAAGGCGGAAAAATTGTTCGAGATGAGATTGAGGGAGGATACGGATATGAAGGCTAAGACCCTTAGTCGACATTTGCGAGAAGGTGTAAAGAATCTATCACGTAACGGATGGATGACATTTGCTTCTGTTAGTGCAGTAACAGTTACATTATTACTTGTAGGTGTCTTTTTAACAGCGATTATGAATATGAACCATTTTGCGACGAAAGTAGAGCAAGATGTAGAGATTCGTGTACACATTGATCCAGCTGCAAAAGAAGCGGATCAAAAGAAATTAGAAGAAGATATGAGTAAGATTGCAAAAGTAGATTCTATTAAATATTCTTCTAAAGAAGAAGAGTTAAAACGTTTAATTAAAAGCTTAGGTGATAGTGGAAAAACGTTTGAGTTATTTGAACAAGATAACCCACTTAAAAACGTATTCGTTGTAAAAGCAAAAGAACCAACAGATACAGCGACAATCGCGAAGAAAGTTGAAAAAATGCAGTTTGTCAGTAATGTTCAGTACGGAAAAGGGCAAGTTGAACGATTATTTGATACTGTAAAAACTGGTCGTAACATTGGGATTGCGTTAATTGCTGGTCTTTTATTCACAGCGATGTTCTTAATCTCTAATACAATTAAAATTACAATTTATGCTCGTAGTACAGAAATTGAAATTATGAAACTTGTTGGTGCAACAAACTGGTTTATTCGTTGGCCATTCTTGCTAGAGGGATTATTCTTAGGAGTATTAGGATCAATTATTCCAATTGGCCTAATTCTAGTTACGTATAATTCGTTGCAAGGTGTGTTTAACGAAAAACTTGGCGGAACAATTTTCGAGCTTCTACCATACAGTCCTTTCGTATTCCAATTAGCTGGTTTACTAGTGTTAATCGGTGCTTTAATCGGTATGTGGGGAAGTGTAATGTCAATTCGTCGCTTCTTAAAAGTATAAAAAGTTGCAAACATAATTCGTACAAGCTTATCATATAGTAGAAATAGGTAAAGGCATCACACACTGTGTGATGCCTTTTGCTACACCACCTGTGTGTTTTGGAAAGGGGAATTCCGCATTGAAACGTAGAGTTGCAATTATTGGAATGGTTGTTGCATTTTTAATTGGTGCTGGCGGAATGTTTGCAGGCATGTCTGTATTTGGGGTTACCCCAGCAGAAGTAACGCAAACAATTTCGAGTGGGAATGCTAGCACTGCGCAAGGGAATTTGGCAAAAATTAATGAGGCGTATGCACTAATTGATTCACGTTATGTGGAAGACGTGAAAGATGAAAAGTTAGTTGAAGGTGCAATACAAGGTATGTTGTCTACGCTGAAGGACCCTTATTCCACGTATATGGATAAAGAAACAGCCAAACAGTTTAGTGAATCGCTTGATCCTGAATTAGAGGGGATTGGGGCTGAGGTGAACAAGACGGACGATAAGCTTATTATCGTATCGCCAATTAAAGGTTCACCAGCAGAAAAGATAGGAATTAAACCGAATGACCAAATTTTATCTGTAGATGGAAACAGTGTGAAAGACTTATCACGTGAAGAAGCGGTATTAAAAATTCGTGGTAAAAAGGGAACGACTGTCGCAATTGAAATTAAACGTGCGGGAGTAACTGATCCGATTGTATTTAAAATTAAGCGTGAAAAGATTCCAATCTTTACAGTGTTTAGTTCTGTGAAGCAAGAGAGTGGAAAAGATATCGGTTATATGCAAATCACTTCTTTTGCTGAAAATACAGCGAAGGAATTTAAGGATCAGTTAAAAGAGTTAGAGAAGAAAAATATAAAAGGCTTAGTTATTGACGTGCGTGGTAATCCTGGTGGCTATTTAAATAGTGTAGAAGATATACTAGGGGAAATTATGACGAATAAAAAGCCAATGCTACAAGTAGAGCAGCGAAATGGTGAGAAGAAGAAATTCTCTACGGAACTGAAAGAGAGGAAACCATATCCAATTTCAGTATTAATTGATAATGGAAGTGCTTCTGCTTCAGAGATTTTAGCGGGTGCGCTGAAAGAAGGAGAAGGATACGATTTAATTGGTGAAAAAACATTTGGTAAAGGTACTGTCCAGCAAGCTGTTCCATTTAAAGACGGCAGCAACATTAAATTAACAATGTTTAAATGGTTAACACCGGATGGGAACTGGATTCATAAAAAAGGAATCGCACCAACAGTAGAAGTGAAGCAACCAAATTATTATCATGCGACACCAATTCAAATTGAAAAAACACTTTCATACAATTCAAATGATGTACAAGTAAAACATGCTCAAGAAATGCTTAAGAGCTTAGGGTATGTACCAGGTCGTGAAGATGGATACTTTAGTAAAGAGACAGAATCGGCGCTGAAAGCATTCCAAAATGCAAATGAGATGGAAGCGACAGGACAGCTTGATAAAAAGACAGCCGAAGCGATTCAAACTAAAATTATCGAAAAAATCCGTTCTGGAGAAAATGATTTACAATTACAGTCAGCATTAAAGTTAATGGCAAAATAAGAAGAAATACAGGCAGTTTGCTGCCTGTATTTTTTTGTGTTAAACAAACGTTTGTTTAGTTGTGATAATATAAAAAGAAAGAATGATATAAATGGTGGTGAATGAGTTCGTGGAGGCGTGGATTTTTGAAATAATGCGGGCAGTTGGACGTTTTTTCTTACACCCTGCTGTCTATATATTTGTAATAAGTAGTATCTTCGTTGGATACTTACGTATGTTAAGAGAACGAAAAGATTTTTCTTTTAAAGTTTATGATATTTGGTTTGAACTGCGAACCTCTCTATTTGCAGGGATTGGATACGGATTAGTAGTATCTATTATTACGATTGGGCTTGGACTTGTTGTTTCTAAAGCAAGCTTATGGGCTATTTTAATTTGGACATTATTATTTGGATTAACGGCTATGTATCGGTATTTATCGGCAGCTTATACATTTAGCATTGCGATTGTATGTGTTCTATTATCTTCTAAGCTACCAGTTTCCTTCTTACAGCTTCGAGAAGGTGAAGAGAATACCATCGTATCCCTTGCTATTTTACTAGGCGTTATGCTTATTGTAGAAGGCTTATTGATTTCTAAAAACGCGGTAGGATACTCTACACCGAAGATCAGGAAGGGGAAGCGTGGATTAAAGATTGGTTTACACGAATCAAAGCGTTTATGGATCGTTCCTATTTTTATTCTTGTACCGGGTGATGCGGTAACGCAGTTTATTTCATGGTGGCCTGTCGTTTCAATAGGTTCAAATACATATTCTCTATTCCTCGTTCCATTTTTAATTGGATTTATGAGAAAGATTAAAAGTTATGAGCCGACGGAAGCTTTATTATTTACAGGAAGACGTGTTTATGGATTAGCAGGACTTGTGCTCGTTTTAGGAATCGCAAGTTACTGGTGGCACGTACTTGCAATTATCGCGATGGGAGTCGCGATGCTTGGGCGTTTCACAATTTCGATGCAAGAGAAAATTGCCGATGAAACAAGACCAGCGTATTTTGCTGCACGCAATGATGGGCTCGTTGTACTAGATACAATTCCAAATACAATTGGAGCAGAGCTGAAATTACTGCCTGGAGAAATTATTACGAAAGTAAATGGAGTCATTCCAAAAAGCGCCGAGGAATTTTATGATGCGCTTCAAACGAAGACGACAGGAGCATTTTGTAAATTAGAAGTATTAGATACAAATGGTGAGCTTCGTCTTGCACAAACTGCATTATATGCTGGTGGACATCACGAATTAGGTATTGTATTCGTTGAACAGGAGCATGAGTGGGATTCGGAAGCGATGTAATAGAAGGAAAGGTATCACCTTGTGGTGATACTTTTTTTGTTTTTGGGGCGGGGAAGGGTAGTTAGTAAATGAAATTTATATCGGCGATTTTCCGAATATATTAGCGCAACTTAAAATATATCGGCGATTTTGCAAATATATCAGCGCAACTCGAAATATATCGGCGATTATTCGAATATATCGACTTTCCGGCAAAAAACGACAACTATCGTAAAGCTTATTTTCAGTTTCATAGACGGATAACTTGAATAATCATTTGATAATGGTTATCATTTAGGGAGTCTTTTTAATTTTGGAAAATGGAGGTAAGATATGCTACGTAAATTTTTTTCTTACTATAGACCGTATAAAGGTTTATTTATACTCGACTTTTCTTGTGCAGTTATCGCAGGATTACTGGAACTTGGCTTCCCGCTTATCGTAAATCAATTTATTGATAAGTTATTGCCAGGGCAAAACTGGACGCTTATTTTATGGGCTTGTTTCGGTTTACTCGCAGTTTATATGTTAAATGCAGGCTTACAATATGTCGTTACATATTGGGGACATATGCTTGGTGTTAACATTGAAACAGATATGAGGCAGAAATTATTTGATCATATTCAAAAGCTATCATTCAGATTTTTTGATAATAATAAAACAGGTCATTTAATTTCGCGCCTTACAAACGATTTAATGGAAATTGGGGAAATTGCTCACCATGGACCAGAAGATTTATTTATCGCCGTAATGACTTTAGTTGGGGCATTCTCATTTATGATGATGATCAATTGGAAGTTAGCGTTATTAACGTTCTTCGTCATTCCATTCCTATTATGGTTAGCACTTTACTTCAATAAAAAAATGACAGGTACGTTTAGACGTTTATTCTCAGATGTTGCTGATTTCAATGCATGTATTGAGAACAACGTTGGTGGTATTCGCGTTGTACAAGCATTCGGAAATGAAAAGTTTGAGAAAGAGCAATTCGCTGTGAACAACGCTCGTTTCCGTACAACGAAATTAATGGCGTATAAAATTATGGCTTTAAATTCATCGATTAGTTATATGCTCATGCGTCTCGTAACGCTCTTCGTATTAATATGCGGTACATGGTTTGTTCTGCAAGGAGAATTAACGTACGGTGGATTTATCGGATTCGTTCTATTAACGAATATTTTCTTCCGTCCAATTGAAAAAATTAACGCGGTAATCGAAAGCTATCCGAAAGGAATCGCTGGTTTTAAAAGGTATGTAGAGCTTCTTGAAACAGAGCCTGACATTGTAGACTCTAAAGATGCAATGGAAGTTAAACAGGTACATGGTGATATTCAATATAACAACATTACGTTCGGATATGAAAATAAAGAACCGATTTTAAAAGATATTAGTTTGAACATACATGCAGGTGAAACGGTTGCGTTCGTTGGACCATCAGGAGCAGGGAAAACGACGTTATGTAGCCTATTACCACGTTTTTATGAGCAATCATCTGGATCAATTCAAATTGATGGTATTGATACGAAAGATATGACATTATCTTCACTTCGTAAGCAAATTGGAATTGTGCAGCAAGATGTGTTCTTATTCTCAGGAACAATTCGTGAAAATATTGCTTACGGGAACTTAAAGGCGTCAGAAGCTGAAATTTGGCAGGCAGTAAAACGTGCGCAGTTAGAAGACTTAATTTACTCACAACCAGACGGTTTAGATACTGTTATCGGTGAGCGTGGTGTAAAACTTTCTGGTGGACAGAAGCAGCGTCTAGCAATTGCTCGTATGTTCTTGAAAAACCCGCCAATTTTAATACTAGATGAAGCTACTTCCGCACTAGATACTGAGACGGAACTTGCAATTCAAAAATCACTTGCTGAATTAGCAGCTGGTCGTACAACGTTAGTTATCGCTCACAGACTTGCAACGATTAAAAATGCAGATCGAATCGTCGTTGTAAATAAAGACGGTATTGCAGAACAAGGTTCACATGATGAATTAATTGAGCAAGGCGGAGGATACAGTAGGTTATACGAAGCTCAGTTTAGTTCGTAAATATAATTTGTACTGAATTAGTGCACCATAAGTAGGTAAAAATCTCATATGGGAGGCTATAAAGTATGATTGTAACAACAACGTCTACAATTCAAGGAAAAGAAATTATTGAGTATATCGATATCGTCAATGGAGAAGCGATTATGGGTGCGAATATCGTTCGTGACCTCTTTGCTTCTGTCCGTGACGTTGTCGGCGGTCGTGCGGGTGCTTATGAAAGTAAATTAAAAGAAGCACGCGACATTGCAATGGAAGAGATGAAAACTTTCGCAAGACAAAAAAATGCGAATGCCATTGTTGGTATTGACGTGGACTACGAAGTCGTTCGCGAAGGGATGCTAATGGTTGCAGTGAGCGGGACTGCTGTTCGTATATAAAGTGAAACTTTAATCAGTGGGGGTGTTTGTTCCCCACTGATTATTAGTTGAACCAATCGGGCATTTACGGGCAGTTGGTCTCCCATCTACCTTCTTTGCCTTAACCGAATTTTGAGGTGGGAGTCTTACTGCCCGTTAATGCGGGATAAAGTAAAAAGCCGTGCTGGTGCACGGCTTTTTGTATTCTATGTCGAAGTTTCAATATTTCTTGGGAAATGCAGAAGGTCTCGTCGATATATAGGGAAGACATTAGAGCGCTTCTTTACACTTCCGGATTTGAACTAATAGTGTTTCGTATTCTTGGTTGAGAGATGTGATGTCATCGTGATGATTGGGTATAGAAATCCGGCTGATGACTTCAGTTAATTTTGTTTGTAACCTTAATAATTCTTGTTCAGTAACGTTTACAGAATTCCCGATTGTTCTTTTTGTGTATTGCTCGTAATTACCGTGGAATACTCTTGGTTCACTCTCATCTACTTGTAGAATATGGTCTGCAACAGAGCGAATAAAGGCACGGTCATGGCTAATGAAAAGTATTGTGCCAGGATATTCTTGTAACATGGTTTCTAATTCTTCTTGCGTTGCTAAGTCTAAATAGTTTGTCAAACTTATTTCTGTTCGCTATTTTTGAATTTATTATTATACAATTGTACTTTTGCCAGCGCCTCAGCATCGTTTTTGATTTCATCTAATCCATTCGCATCTCCAATGATATATCCTTCAAATGATGAACCAACAAAATCGAAGATGTATTGAAACTGAGCAATAAGCGGCAATGCCTTCAGTTTTGGATTGTCTCCGCCAACGATGACAACATACATCTTTTTATCTTTCATTTTCTCTTTGAAATGAAGAGATGTATCGCGCAAGCTTTGTGACCAGCGATCAACAAAGTTTTTCATATGTCCACTCATTCCGTACCAATATAATGGTGTAGCAAAGATAATCGTGTCGTGCTCTAACATGCGTTTCGTTAACTGCTCGTAGTCATCATTTACAGGTTGGAATCCTTCTGTATCATGACGCTTATCTGTAATAGGATAGACTGTGTGATCACGTAAATAAATTTGTTCTGTTTCAATTCCATCAATCATCATATGTGTTAAAGCTTCCGTATTTCCGTTTTGTCTTGAACTGCCATGTATAACAAACATGTAATCATCCCTTTTTTTTTGCTTGTTTTAGGAGTGAAACGTGTTTTTGCAAATTCGTTTGGATGTTGGAAAGTAATGTGATTTGCTTTGTTACTTCATTGAGTTTATCTTCGTAAAGCGTAAGGATACTGCTGCACGGATTGTCGTACAGGTGCGGTTCAATTTCAAGGCAGCGCAGCATCCTTGCCGTCTCTTCTAAATTTAAGCCAATTTGTAAGTACATTTGAATAAGCTCCACTTTTCCGATGGCACTTTCATCAAAATCACGGTAGCCATTTGCGAGGCGCTTAGAAGGGAGTAATCCCTTTTCTTCGTAATGTCTTAGTGATCTTTCACTAACGCCAGTTTCTTTTGATAATTCTCCAATTCGCAATGTGTTTCACTCCTTTTACATGTATTGTAAACCTTCACACTAATGTGAAGGTCAATGCTGTTTTTTCGCAAAAGAATTTACATGATTTAAGAACACTTGAATGGCTTTAGAGGGAATGAAATATTTGCCGCGCACGATGGAGAACGGACGGATTAGTTGTTCATTTGGAACCTCGATGTGGAATAGTTCTCTTGCTAGTAGCTCTTTCCGTACAGTCCAATCAGAAAGTATAGCGATGCCAAGACCGGCGGCGACGGCTTCCTTCACACTTTGAATACTGCTAAATGTAAAGAATCGCTTCATTTTTAAATGGTGTTGATGAATAAATCGATCGCTATAAGCACGTGTACCAGAACCACTTTCTCTTAATACCCATACTTGGTCTTGGAGTGTGCTTTCATTTATTTCCTTTGTGCGGAGCAATGGATGATTTGGCGGAACGACGAGCTTCATTTCATCTTGCATAAATGTTTCAACGTTAACATCAGCGTATACGACTTGCCCTTCCACTAAGCCGATATCAATTTGATTAGAGCGAAGACTTTGCAAAACTTCTTCTGTATTTGAGATAAAGGTATGCACTTCGACGCGTGGATTTTCATTCGCATAGTTAGCGAGTATTTTTGGAAGTAAGTATTCGCCAATTGTAAAACTAGCACCGATGCGAAGTGTTCCTGTTACAACGTTATGTAGTTCATTAATTTCTTGCTTAGCATCTTCGTAAAGAGAGAGCATTTGCTTTGCATGTATATATAATATATTTCCAGCTTCCGTGACTTGGACATGTTTCGGAGATCGCTGAATGAGTGTAGTTCCAAATTCGTTTTCTAAGTTGCGTATATGCATACTTACGCCAGGCTGTGAAAGATTTAATAATTCCGCTGCACGAGAGAAGTGTTTCTGTTCAACGACAGTAACAAAAATTTTTAAAATGTCTACGTTCATATAATGGGCTCCTTTCTTTTCTATCATCTTATCATAAGTATTTCTGATGATAGAGATTCGGTATTGGTATTAAACTTATTATAGAAACTCTCTTATAATGTAAGTAGAAAGAACATGCATGTTCCAATACGATTGTTGGGGTGGTACAAGGTGGAACAAACACTTGTTATACAAAAGAAGAAGGGCTTTGGATTTTCGCAAGGAATTGGGATTACATTATTAATCGCAATTGCCGCGAAATATTTAGCAGAGCTTCCATTTTTAAATATTATGGGACAATTAGTAATTGCTATTCTAATTGGGATGGTTTGGCGCGCTGCAATTGGAGTTCCTCATGATGCGATTGCAGGAACGAACTTTGCGAGTAAGAAGTTACTGCGCTTTGGGATCATCTTACTTGGAATGCGATTAAATCTTGTTGATATTGCGAAGGCGGGGCCGAAAGTATTGGTCATCGCGGCGGTTGTTATTACATTTACTATTTTTGTTGTATACGGACTAACGAAAGTATTTAAAGTAGAAAAGAAACTTGGGATTTTAACAGCATGCGGTACGGCAATTTGCGGCGCGGCCGCGGTCGTGGCAATTGCACCGCAAGTGAAAGCAAAAGATGACGAAACAGCAGTTGGAGCGGCGATCATTGCAATTTTAGGTACAATATTTACGCTTATTTATACGTTATTATATCCAGTGCTTGGCCTATCTCCATACGGATATGGAGTGTTCTCAGGGGCGACACTGCATGAAATTGCTCACGTAATTGCGGCTGCGGCGCCAGGAGGAAGCACGGCTGTAGATATCGCAGTTATCGTGAAACTAACGCGCGTTGCAATGCTTGTACCAGTAGCGATTTTAATCGGATTATGGTTTGGTAAGAGTGAAGGTAGCGAGGAAAAAAGATCATGGCGCGACCTTCCAATTCCGTGGTTCATCTTCGGGTTTTTAGCAATGAGTGCAGTGCATTCGCTTGGGATTATTCCAGAAGTTGTTGCGGGATACATTGTTGTCATTGCTTATATGCTAATCGCAATGGCGATGGCAGGGCTCGGTTTAAATGTAGAGTTTAAAACTTTTCGTAAATTAGGAAGTAAAGCATTCGTGGCAGGGCTGATTGGCTCGGTTTGCTTATCGGTTCTTGGATACGTTCTTGTATGGGGATTAGGATTTATATAAGTAGGACGAAGAAGCTGTTCCAAAAGATATTTTGGGCAGAGTGTTGGGAAACCCTTTAGGGGTTCCCAACACTCTGTAATCATTTTGATTTTAGCGAATAAAAACAACATAAAATAATAGAGTTTCAAAAAAATAGCCCTCCACCAGACCTTTTTTGGTCAGATGGAGGGCTATTTTTTTCATGTTTTGACAAGCTGCGGTGAGATAAGCCTGCATTTGGACAGACTTCAGCCCTCGAAATCGAGCATATCGATAGCCATGTAGTTCTTTGGCGTCTGCAAAGCTTCGCTCTATAGTTGAACAGCGTACTTTGTACAACTTTTTCCCTGTAACTGTTAGTTTGTTTTTTCTAGCGATATCCTT
>NZ_FRBJ01000004.1:0-327421 GCF_900142585.1 Bacillus sp. bc15 | reverse complement strand
CCGAACGAATACCGTAAAAATATCCAATAAACATCATTTTAAATAAAACGATAGGATGGATTGACGGACGTCCATTGTTTTCACAGTAATAAGGGCGTAATTTCTCTTCAATAAAATCAAAACTAATTGTCGCTTCAATCGCACGAAGGAAATGATCTTGTGGAACCAACTCTTCTACAGAAACAGATACACGTTCATCACGATGATTTTTTAAAGCACCCATCATAAAAACTCTCTCCTTTTCCTCTTTTTTATCAGTGTTGACACATAAAAAGAGGTTCAGACACAAAAACAGGCTGTGGAGAAGACTTTCTCCACAGCCTGAGAAAAAAGCTAAGAGTTAAACTCTTAGCTTTTTTCTGCATAATGATCACAAGTTTGACGTTTTAGTAATTTATGAGGAATAATGATACACTTTGCAGTGGATTCTGCATTCTCTACTTTATCAACTAAAGCTTTCGCTGCCTCATATCCTAGCTGATAAATATTCACATCAACTGTCGAAAGTGGAGGGCTCGCAATTTCTGATAATAAAGCATTATTAAAGCTTACAATAGAAACATCCTTCGGTACAACGAATCCTTTTTTAGAAAGAGCACTTAACACACCAAGTCCAATTAAGTCATCCGTTGCCATAATTGCCGTCGGCGGTTGCTGCAGTCCCATTAATTCCTCAACGGCTTGTTGACCACTTTCCCTCGAAAAATCAAAATGTAAAATATATTCTTTTGGTAATACAATGTCTGCTAATTTCAAGGCATCACTCATACCAGCTAAACGATCTCTCGTTACAAGTAAATCTGATCCACCACCAATGAACGCGATTTGCTTATGCCCTAATGAAATTAAATATTCTGCCACTTCTCTTGCAGCTGTATAATTGTCATTATCTACATATGTAATTTCATCTTTTCGATCATATGGTTTTCCTATTAAAACAAACGGGAAATTCTGTTCATGTAAATATTGAATAATCCGATCATTCTCCCTTGAATATAAAAGAATAATGCCACCAATTTGGCGTCCCTGTACCATCTTTACGACACCATTAAAAATTTCTTCTTCCGTTTCACCTGTCGACATGTAAAGCGCATAACCTTCTACGTGTGCAAATGAACTAATCCCTCTTATAACTTCTGGGAAAAATGGATTTTGAAAAGCTTTACTTGCAGAACTTGGCATAACAAGACCAAGTGTTTTCGTCGTTTGGTTCGCAAGATTTCTCGCATTTAAATTGGGATGATACCCTAATTCACTCATCACTTTCCTAACACGGCGCTTTGTCTTTTCACTTATACTTGGATTATCAGCAATTACACGAGAAACTGTTGATGGTGCAACATTCGCTTGCTTCGCCACATCTTTAATTGTAACTGTCATAAAAATCCCCCTCCTCTCATTTCTCTGTCATTTTTCATATATTTTATCTCGCATTCATTGCAAGTCATAAACTTTCATTTCTTATATCTTGCAAAACTAATCCTATTCTCCCTCTTCATGTATTGTAAGGGATATAGCTATTTTTTCCTATACTATAATATACTATTTATTTCACTTCTTTTCACATGTGATGTCAAATCTCTTTTCATCTCCCTATAAAGTTATTTATAGGGAGATGAAAAGAAAAATGGGACATAATGTCCCATTTTTCATCCTTTTGTACCTCCAGCTGTTAAACCGGAAACAAAATATTTTTGTAGTGATAGGAATAAAATTGAAATCGGGATCGCAATTAACACTGAACCCGCTGCAAACGTTGTAAATTCATTACCGAATTTTTTCGCAACCATTTCATATAATCCAACTGCTAAAGTATAATTTTCTGGTGTTCGCAAAATAATACTCGCTAAAATGAAATCTGTAAATGGACCAATGAAAGTAAATAATGCTACAACCGCTACGATTGGCTTTGCAAGTGGCATAATGATTTGCCAGAAAATACGGAAATGCCCTGCTCCATCCATTCGAGCTGATTCATCCAACTCTTTCGGAATCGTATCAAAATACCCTTTCATAAGCCATGTATTCATCGGAATTGCTCCGCCCACATAAATTAAAATTAATGCAAGGTGTGTATCAAGTAATCCTGTTAACTGAGCTAATATATATAGTGCGATTAACGCTGCAAAATTCGGGATCATTTGCAGAATTAAAAATGTTAATAAACCATTCTTTCTTCCAACAAAACGATATCTCGAAAATGCATAAGCAGTAAAACTAATGGCTAGTACAGAGAAAATCATCGTCATTACGCTAACTTTCAAAGTATTTTTATACCAAAGTAAGTAATTACTTGAATCGAGATCAAGTAGCTTGCGATAATGATCTAATGTGGCATTTTTCGGAATAATACTTGACCCAGATAAACTATCACCTGGATTAAACGATGAGCCAATTATCCATAGTAATGGATAGAAAACAATCGCACACATTATGAAGATAACTAAATAACTTAATGAAAGACGTAGCATCTTTTGTCGTTTAATATTCATTTACATCATATCCTCTTCTTGGAATGATTTTGTTCTCTTAAATTGCCATAACGCAACTGTAATAACGATTAACGATAAAATCATTGTAAGAGCTGCTGCTTTGCCGTATTGAGCCGAAGTCATCGTTAACTTATAGATCCATGAAATTAAAATATCCGTTCCACCTGCATTTTGTCCAGACACAGCAGGTCCCCCGTTATTAAATAGATAAATAATACTAAAATTATTAAAGTTAAACGTATATTGCGTAATTAATATTGGCGCTGTTGCATATAACACAAGTGGCAATGTAATTTTGCGGAACTGTTGCCAAGCTGTCGCTCCATCTACTGTAGCCGCTTCATATAATTCTCCTGGAATCGATTGCAGTATACCTGTTGTCATCGCAAAGACGAACGGGAAACCAAGCCACGTTTGAATCATAATTAAAGCAATCTTTGACCAAAACGGGTCTGTCATCCAAGCAATCTTTTCAATCCCGAATAAAGCTAATACTTGGTTATTAATTGCTCCAAATGTTTCATTAAACATACCAGCAAATACAAGAATAGATACGAATGCTGGAACAGCCCACGGTAAAATAAAGATTGTTCGAATAATTGCCTTACCTTTAATACCAGGCTGATTTACGATAATCGCTAAGAAAATACCGAGCGCAACTTGTAATGTTGTTGCAACGAATGTCCAAATGACAGTCCAAGAAAATACACTTAAAAATGTATCTCTCCACATCGGTAATGTGAAAATATCAATAAAGTTTTTAAAGCCCACCCAATCTACTAATTTAGCTGGAGGAGAATGATATAAATCATAGTTTGTAAATCCAATTAAAATTACGAAGATGATTGGAAATACGACAACAAAGATAAGTAGTAGAAAACCTGGTGAAACCATTAAATAAGGAAAGCCTTGATCTAACAAATTACGGTATTGCTCTTTTACAGAATTTAACGGTGTTCCAATATCACGTTTCTTCCCATTTTGATATGCATCATATAAGTTAAATGCATATATGCCAAGCCCAAAAGCGATAACGATAAGTGCCAAGATCCCTTCTACTAATAGAAAGACGGAATGGTCACGTGGAACTTCTGTACCGAGCGTTACAATGCCCCATAATCCCATATTTAATAAATCAGCAAAGGCTACAATAAATGAACCTGTTAATACTAGAAAAATAAGACCTTTTACAAATTGTTTATTATACATTTGGCCCACGCCTGGAATGATTGATAACATGGTTGCCACTTTCCTATGCTTTGAATCATTTAACCCCTTTGCAGGTTCCATAGATGTTTGCATGTTCCTTCCCCCTTTTTTCTTCCTACATGGAAGGGAGAGAATTCGTGCCCCTCATATTAGAGGCACGAATTTCACCTTATTTTTTCTTACTATGATTTGCCTCAATATTACCTTTAATTTGTTTCACTGCACTATCAAGTGCGGATTTTGGTGCTTCTTTATCTGATACAACTAATTGAAGCGCATCTCCAGCTGGTTTCCAAACTTCTTGCATTTCTGGAATGTTTGGCATTGGAATTCCATTTTCAGATTGTGTCGCAACCGCTTTTGCAGCCTCATTTTCTTTAATGATTGGATCTTCCATTACTGATTTTACTGGTGGAATTTCTTTCGTTTTCTCAAAGCGAATTTTAGCATTTTCTTCATTTGTAACCCACTCAGTAAATTTTGTAGCTAAATCATTTTGTTTAGAGAAGCTTGTTACATGCCATCCTTTTACGCCAACGAACGTTTTCATCGGTTGACCATTTGGTAATTTCGGCATTGGAGCAACACCATAGTCTATTCCAGCCTTTTCCATCGCTTGGAATGCCCATGGACCATTCATAATAGATGCTGCTTTTCCTTCATTAAATAATCCATCTGCAGCTGAACCACCAGATTCACCGATAATACCTTTCGGGAATAACTTTTCTTTATACCATTTTTGAATATATTCAGCACCTTGTACCGCACCGCTATTATTTAATCCAATATCATTTGCATTTGGCTTTCCATCTTTTTCACCAAATACATAACCACCCATACCTGCCATAAATGCATTAGCAAAGTAGAAGTTATCTCCTAGTGCTAAAAATCCGTATTTTCCATCTTTCGTAAAGTCTTTTGAGAAGTTAAACAGTTCATCCATCGTTTCCGGCGCTTTTTGCATCATTTTTTTATTATAAATAAAGATTGGTGTTTCAATCGCTTTTGGTAAACCATATATTTTTCCGTTATATGTTTGTGCTTCTATTGATAAATCTGTAAATTTACTTTTTACTGTATCATCTACTTTCACTTCTGAAAGTAGCCCTTCTGTTACCGCATTACCAATATGATCATGTGGCAATGTTACAACATCTGGCCCTGTGCCAGCTGGACCGTCGAGACGAAGTTTTTCTATTTGTTTCGTCATCTGAACCTCTTCAACTTTTACTTTCACATTATATTTCTTTTCAAAACTTTTCACCGCTGGCTCTAGACCCACACCTTTTTTCTCATCTTCCCAAACAAGAAGATCATAGTCTTTTTTCGCTTTACTTTCCTCTTTTTTCCCTGAATCTTTCGGTCCACATGCAGATAACATACCAATAGATAATGCTGAAACCGTTAATAATGATAATGCTTTCTTCATCCCAAAAACCTCCCTAAATTGTCTATGTACCTTAGTAACTGAAAACGTTTGCATTTAATAGTTTAATTGAAGCGCAAACAATATCTCAAGTCTATGAAAACGTTTGCGCTATTTGTCTATCATTATACATTCTTTTATTCATTTTGCAAATATTAATTTAAAAATTATGTCATTATACTCTTTATACATTGACTTTATATGAAATGAATACTACTCTTATAAGCAATATTAAAGCTATAAGAAAGGCAATCGTTTGCAATATAGGCTTTATTATTACACTTAAGGGAATACTATGTATAGAGATATTGAAGGGGGATTTTCTATATGTTTAAAGAAGCCATTTATCATAGGCCGAAAGATAATTATGCATACGCTTACGATGAACAAACAATTCACATCCGAATACGTACTAAGAGAGATGATGTTCAAAGCGCCGATCTTATTTACGGTGATCCTTACGAATGGAAAGATGGGAAATGGATATCAGCAAGTACACCAATGAAAAAAACGGGTTCTACTGCATTATTTGATTATTGGTCCATTGCAATCGAACCAAAATTTAAGCGCTTACGTTATGGGTTTGAATTAAAATCTGAAACAGACACTCTTATTTATACAGAGCGAGGATTCTTTTCTAACATTCCAAATGATGATGTTGGTAACTTTTTTTGTTTTCCATTTATTCATGCAGATGATGTATTCAAAGCACCATCTTGGATTAAAGACACCATTTGGTATCAGATTTTCCCTGAACGATTCGCTAATGGCGATAGTACGCTGAATCCAGAAAACACCCTTCCTTGGGGAAGTGCGAATCCTACTCCAACTAATTTTTTCGGTGGGGATTTTGCTGGTGTTATTCAAAACCTTGATTACCTTGTTAAGCTTGGCATTTCCGGAATATATTTCACACCTATTTTCAAAGCTCATTCAAACCATAAATATGACACAATTGACTATATGGAAATTGATCCACAATTTGGGACGAAAGAAACTTTTAAAGAGCTCGTTGAAGAATGTCATAAGCACGGTATAAAAGTCATGCTCGATGCTGTGTTTAATCATAGTGGATACTTTTTCGAGAAATTTCAAGACGTACTAGAGAATGGTGAGAAGTCCGCATATAAAGAGTGGTTCCACATTCATGATTTCCCGATTATAACCGAACCACTTCCAAATTATGATACTTTCGCCTTTACACCGTATATGCCTAAATTAAATACAGCTCATCCAGATGTAAAAGAGTACTTACTTGAAGTAGGACGTTATTGGGTACGAGAATTCAATATAGATGGCTGGCGCCTTGATGTCGCAAATGAAGTCGATCACAACTTTTGGAGAGAATTCCGAACTGAAATAAAAACATTAAATCCTGAAGTATATATTTTGGGAGAAATTTGGCACGATGCCCTTCCGTGGCTACAAGGTGATCAATTTGATGCTGTCATGAGCTATCCTGTTACAAACGCTCTACTTTCTTACTTTGCTAACGATTCCATTAAAGCAAGTGAATTCATGAAGCAAATTACAGAATCTCTACATTCCTACTCTATGAATGTAAATGAAGCAGCCTTTCATTTATTAGATAGCCATGATACTCCAAGAATTTTAACAACATGCAATGGAGATAAAAATAAGTTGAAATTGCTCTATGTATTCCATCTTTCTTTCATCGGCTCTCCATGTATTTATTACGGAGATGAAATCGGCATGGATGGTGGTATGGACCCCAATTGCCGTAAATGTATGATTTGGGATACTAAAGAACAAGATCATGCATTATTTACACATATACAAACATTGATTTCATTACGAAAACAACATGCAGCTTTTGGAGGACATGGTACTTTTCAATTCATCGAAGCAAATGATGAACATAATTATATTTCTTATACGAAAACATATGAGGATGAAACTATCTTTTTCGTTTTAAACCCTACTAATAGTGAAGTTACAGTTTCACTCCCTCTTCATGTTACTGGTAAGAAAATAATTAACATTTATACAAATGAAGAATTTTCAGCAGAAGCAAGTGTATTACAAGTTACACTTCCTCCATATGGATTCTCCATATTAAAATGGTAATCAAAAAAGCCTTATGCCAAGATGGCATAAGGCTTTTTCTTATTTCAATTTGAATACCATCGCTTCATACGGACGTAATGTAATGTTATCTATCGATCCGATTTCTACATCGTAATTGTGTATGAATAATTCTGATTCACTATAACTAATATCCTCAGGCATTTCAAATACACTTTCATCCGCAGTAAAGTTTGCAATAACAAGTAGTTTTTCGTCTCCATATGTTCTTACATAAGCAAAAATAGAAGGATTATTCTCTAATATTAAATCATATGATCCATATACAACTATTTCATTATTTTTGCGTAGCTCAATTAATTTCTTATAGTAATAAAAAATTGAACTTTCATCTTGGATTGCTTGTTTCACATTAATCTCTTTATAGTTAGGATTTACAGTAATCCAAGGCTCACCCGTTGTAAATCCAGCGTGATTCTGATCATCCCACTGCATTGGAGTTCTAGCATTATCACGACCCTTTATATAAATAGATTCCATTACTTTTTCTATATTTTCACCATGGTCTATCACTTTTTCTTTATACATATTTAACGTTTCAATATCTCTATATTCATCAATTGATTGGAATCGAACGTTCGTCATTCCGATTTCTTCACCTTGATAAATATATGGCGTCCCCTTCATCATATGAAGAACTGTCGCTAACATTTTTGCAGATTCAATGCGATACATTCCATCGTTACCAAAACGAGATACAACGCGAGGCTGATCATGGTTATTCCAATAAAGGCTATTCCATCCGGTATGCTCTAATGCTTTTTGCCACTTTGTTAAATTCTCTTTTAAAGTAAGAAGTGAGCATGGTTTTACATCCCACTTTCCACCTTCTCCTGAATCTAAATCCATATGTTCAAATTGGAATACCATTTGCAACTCTTTTCGTTCTTCTCCAGTATACAATTTGGCTTCTTCTGTCGTTACACCTGGCATTTCACCAACCGTCATAATATCATAATTCGATAATACTTCCTCATTCATTTCATGCAAATATTTATGAATGTTTGGACCGTTCATAAAATGTTTATGACCTGAAACATAACCATCTTCATCTGTTTCAACTGTTGGTAACCCTTCTTCTTTAGAAATAAAATTGATAACATCCATGCGGAATCCATCAATTCCTTTTTCTAACCAAAACTTCATCATCTCATAAACATCTTGTCTTACCTTTTCATTATCCCAGTTTAAATCCGGTTGTTTTTTAGAAAACAGATGTAAATAATATTCATCCGTCATTTCATCATACTTCCATGCAGATCCACTAAAAGCAGCTCCCCAGTTGTTTGGTTCTTTCCCTTCTTTTCCAGGACGCCATATATAGTAATCTCTATATTTATTATCTTTTGATTTACGTGATTCAATAAACCAATTATGTTCATCAGATGTATGATTAACAACTAAATCCATCATCAATTTCATATTACGTTCATGCATTTCATGTAATAGTTCATCCCAATCTTCCATTGTTCCGAACTCGTTCATAATTTTACAATAATCACTTATATCGTAACCATTATCATCATTTGGAGATTCATAGACTGGTGATAACCAAATCACATCAATCCCTAACTCTTTTAAGTAATCTAGCTTTGAAATAATCCCTTGAAGATCTCCTATACCATCACCATTACTATCCATAAAGCTACGAGGATAAATTTGATATACTACGCTTTCTTTCCACCATTGTTTTTCCATTATGCTACCCCATTTCATTCATAATTCATTTTTCTCTTTTTTAAGGCGCAAACGTTTTCATTAATGAATGATAACAGATTCTATCTCAATTTAAAATAGCGCTTACAATTTTTATTGTTCTTTTTCTAAGAAAAAACGCGAAAATCACTAATAATTCTCCAATATATGAAAACGTTTTATTTTTTTATTTATTTTTTGAATCTATTCGTTTATAATGAACTCAAAGAAAACGTTTGCATAATTATTTCTAGGGGGAAATACCATGGCAGAACTTAAATTAGAAAACATTTATAAGATATATGATAATAACGTAACAGCTGTAACTGATTTTAATTTACACATTCAAGATAAAGAATTTATCGTATTTGTCGGTCCTTCTGGATGCGGAAAATCTACAACATTACGAATGGTAGCTGGACTCGAAGATATTTCAAAAGGCGAGTTTTCAATTGATGGTAAACTAATGAATGATGTTCCTCCAAAAGATCGAGATATCGCAATGGTCTTCCAAAACTACGCTCTTTATCCACATATGAGTGTATATGATAATATGGCATTTGGATTAAAACTTCGAAAAATACCAAAAGATGAAATCGATCGTCGTGTAAAAGATGCAGCAAAAATTTTAGGACTTGAACAATATTTAGATAGAAAACCGAAAGCATTATCAGGTGGACAGCGCCAACGTGTTGCGTTAGGTAGAGCAATCGTTCGAGATGCAAAAGTTTTCTTAATGGACGAGCCATTATCAAACTTAGATGCTAAACTCCGTGTTGCAATGCGCTCAGAAATTTCTAAGCTACATCATCGCCTTGGAACAACAACAATTTATGTAACACACGACCAAACAGAAGCAATGACTATGGCTTCGCGTCTTGTCGTTATGAAGGATGGAAAGATTCAACAAATTGGAACACCAAAAGAAGTATATGAAACACCAGAAAACATTTTCGTGGGTGGATTTATCGGGTCACCAGCGATGAACTTCTTCCGTGGTAAATTGACTGAAACCGATTTCGTTATAGATAATACTATAAAAATCAAAGTATCTGAAGGAAAAATGAAGATGCTACGTGAACAAGGCTATGTAAATAAGGAAATTGTTTTAGGTATTCGCCCGGAGGACATTCATGATGAACTACTATTTTTAGAAGCTTCACAATCTACTACTTTCACAACAAAAATTGAAGTTGCTGAATTGTTAGGTGCTGAATCTATTTTATATATGAAACTTGGAAATCAAGATTTTGCAGCACGTGTTGATGCAAGACATATATTCTCACCTGGAGACCAAATTAAATTGGCATTTGATTTAAATAAAGCGCATTTCTTTGACAGCCAAACAGAACAACGTATTCGCTAAAAAAATTTCCTTCTATATAACATACAAAAAAACCGTCCACATATATCGAGGGCGGTTTTCATTATTATACTAGGGCTTCTACTGTATGAAATGATTGTCCTTTCGTGCCAATAATACCGAAAATCGGTAAATCACTAAGCACCACTTCTTCTTGCTGTTTCATAAAAGATGACGTTAATTGTTTTATCTCTATCCAAACGTCATTAATACAAAGTACATTGGAATCGTTCTCTTGTTGGCGAGAAAAAATCGAATCTATTTTATATAAACCAGCATTTTGAAAAAGCATGTCAATGCGACTGAATGCATTCAAAGTAATGCTAATAACGCGTTGCCAATCTCCTTGCTTTTCCATATCATAGAATACAAAAAGGGCTTCTCCGCCTAGATTCGTAATTTCCTCCACTGTTGCTTGTCCACTTTCTTGATCAATGTCCGTCACAATTACTTTTGCGCCTTGTTTAGCCAACAAAAGAGCTGTATTACGTGCAATACCGATGCCACCGCCAGTTACGATAGCAACTTTTCCTGCAAGCTTCATTTTCATTACCCCTTCTATAAGTCTTACCGTCATTCAGTATACTCCTTTATGAGATTATTCTGCAAGCAAGAAAAATTGCTATTTGATTTGTAAACGTTTACTTTTTATCCTTCTTTTTTCTTACTATTACGCTGATCAAGAACTAGACCGATAAAAATGAGGATGCCCCAAAAAATTATGCTACCTCCTGTCATCTCAACTTCCCCCTTATTATATAAAGTAAAACTTTAATCAGCCCCAAATGGTGAGATAAAGATATTATTTTTAATTATTATACCATTGTCTTAATTTTCAATCTATTATAAATAAAAATGACACATTTTAGCTTTTCCTTACTGTAAACATTCAAAATAGACTTATAAAATCCAAAAGACCTTTTTATATATAAAAAGGTCTTTTTTTATTTTATTATACAAGACTTATTATTTTCGTCTTTGTAATTAAGTCCTGAAAACCGCAATTGTCTTTGCGGAACAACATCATATATACGTTACATATTAATGGAATTCCTAATAGCAATACGTTCGGTAATAACACTACAAAAAATCTTATAATTAATGTTTGCAACGTTAGCTTTTCACTCTTCAATGAAATTAATTTTATTCTCGTTACCTTTTTTCCAAGTGTAACACCGTTCCAAATAAAGGGTAACACAATAAAATATATCGCCATTAATATAAAAACTACTGCGAAATCATATCTAAAATCACCTAAACTTATATTAAAGCGCTTAAACATAGCACTATAGTTTCCGGTCATAACAGCTACTACTGCACCATACATAACCGAGATTAAAAACATGTCAATTAGGGAAGCACCTATGCGATTCATTACAAGCGCTGGACGATGCATCTTTAACTTCATTTTATGTCGACTCCTTCATATCCTTCTTTACCCGTCTCATCGTACCACTTCTAAAAAACATTGTAAACTAGCGTTTCTCTTACTTTTCTTGTACAATTTGTTACAATAGCATTATAAAGGAGGTTCCCATATTGAAAAAATGGATAATCCTATTCGTCGCCTTCCTATTAACTGGTTGTGCAGGAAACACAGGTCACTTAACTTATACGGTTAACGATGAATACGAACTCATACGTACTTCTGGAAATGCATTTGAACTTTTCCCCTCGCAAGATGCTGTATATGCCACACAATACATCCCTGCAAAAATTACAGACATTGCTTGGGATGATAAATACATTATTGCAAAACAAACCGAGGAAAAATCAGATCCGAATAACCCTGACGCAGCAATTGCAAATAAAAAAAGTGAACATTATTGGATTATTGACGTAAAGCACAATAAACGTTTCGGTCCCTACAATGAAAAGCAATTTAATGAACAAAAAGATGCGTTTAAAATTAAGGTGCCTTTTCAAAATGTAGATTCATACATAAAAGAAATAAAAAAACAGTCAACATAATCTTTTGAGTGCTGACTGTTTTTTCTTACATTATTTTAAAAACACATTACTCCGAAAGTGAGATGTTAAACGTTTGTGGCTCTTTTACAACATCTTGTGTTTCTGAATCTCCTGCAAGTAAATCATCAGTTGTAAACTGAATATCCTTTACCTTGTCTTTTCCATCGTCAAGTATTAAACCAATAATACCATCTCTTGTTTCACCAGGCTTATAGTCTTCTCTTGATACATTTTTTGTACCAACTAACGTATCTTCGTCATATAAAAAGTTTTGAGTGGCTACTTTAAAATGTTGCTTACCATTAATCATAACATCATTCATAGAGAAAAATTGCATATTTTTATTTCCGGTATTCTCCACTTTATATGTAATCTCAACGTAACGAATTGTATTACTAATCTCTGTTCCACTTAGCGATGCATATAATTCTGCATCTTCTTGGCTTACTTTATCCCCTAATCTCCGTTTTACTTCTTCAGGAGTTAGTGCCGTGTATACTTTCAATGTTTTTTTTGCCTTTTCACTCATCTGTGATAAAGAAATTACTTTCACATCTTGTACGTGAATTTTCATTGGTGCTACTTCAAATGTTTGATTCACAGAATGCATCTGCTCTAACTTGAAAGTACCCCATCCTGTTTCTTTCACTTTTTGTCCTACTTTTTTCAGCTCACGCCCACCATATTCTTTTGTTTCAGGAATAGATTCTTTCTTCTTCGGTTCAGCTTTCTTTTCTTCTTGATGGAAGCAACCACTTAACATAAGAAGAAAACTACATAAAACAAAAATACTTTTCCATGCTTTCATCATTTCATTTCTCCTAACGCTATCATTCATGAATATAAAATTAGTCCCTGGCTTTGTAAACTATAGAAACAATGACAAGTCCACAAAATGAACTTGTCAGTCCAGATACTATTATACCTCCAATTTGGAAAATATGAAAATAGGGATCTAGGAACGCGTGCACGATAAATATAATAGTTGCTACAACAATTACTGAAACCCAATACTTTCTTTTTTCCGAAGCTAAAATAAGATCTTTACCCATTTCATTTCTATACTTCCATAAAACGTATACTAATAATAGAAAACCAATACATGTACTTCCATGTTGCATATATTTATAAACAGAGATACCGTACCATTCTCTTTGTAATAATGGTATTTTCATAACAAAATAGCCTGTCTTATGAGTGAATGCATCCCAAACAACATGCGTTAACATACCGAATAATGCTGAATAACAAAATACAAAAAGATTCTTCCATCTATGAAGCTCCCACCGCTTGTCTACTACATATGTATAATACCCAGCAAACGGTTTAGGTAAATGCGTTATAAAAGGCTTTTTTAAAATGTAATGATATATGTATGCTAACAAGAAGACCAGTGGTAAATTCAAATATAAGAATCCAAGCCACGTATGCCCAATTACACCATACGGTCTAAAGTGTAAAAAATATTCAAAGTCAGGCGCCATACTACCTAATATAAGAGCCGTTACTGAAATATGTTTAGAATGCTTTTTCGCAAAAGGAAGAACTGCTGCTGGATGTGCAAATGTAAACGGCATACTTTAACTCCTTCTCACATTTTCAATAGAATACCATATATCATAACGAGAGAATGGATCTTCATGCAATATTTATTTTCACATTGGAATATGATAGTTTAAATGATATAATCCACATAAAATATTCAGAAAATAAGGAAGGGATTCAGGTGTCATTAACACTTGTATTTGCCGCCTTTTTAGAATCAAAATCCGTTATGAATTGAGGTTTATATATTGATTGACGTACCCTTTTTACAAAATGTCACATTAAAAAAAGAAAATATCCCTAGTTTTTCCGCATATCCTTACTGCTTACCTGCTATCCGAACATTACAATCACTAGTTTTTCATCCAAATGTAACATTCATTATTGGAGAAAATGGAACGGGTAAATCAACATTACTTGAAGGAATTGCAATTGCGTTAGGCTTTAATGCAGAAGGTGGAACGAAGAATTTCCGCTTTAGCACTAACGATTCACATTCATCTTTACATGAATACCTTCGAATTTCCAAAAGTTTCAATACACCAAACGACGGTTTCTTTCTTCGCGCTGAATCATTTTATAACGTTGCTTCTTATATTGATGAAATAGATGCTATAAAATCTTACGGCGGCGTTTCACTACACGAACAATCTCACGGCGAATCATTCTTTTCCTTATTTATGAACCGTTTTTCAGGACAAGGTTTATACATTTTAGATGAGCCTGAGGCAGCTTTATCACCAATGAGACAACTTTCCATGCTTATTCGAATGCATGAGCTAGCGGAACAAGGTTCACAATTTGTTATTGCGACGCATTCTCCTATTTTAATGGCCTACCCTGAATCCACTATATATTCTTTAACACAAGAAGGGATTCACGAATCCACATTAGAAGAAACTGAGCATTATCAAACGACGAAACTTTTCTTTGAAAATCGCGATCGATTATTCCATCATCTATTTGAGTCATAAAAAAAGAAGCAGCAATAGCTGCTTCTTTTTTATAGTGCTTCTATAAATAAGGCAACCCCGATACCGCCACCGACGCATAAAGAGGCAATTCCTTTTTCTAACCCACGTCTTTTTAATTCGTGAATTAAACTTACCGTAATACGAGCCCCTGTACAACCAATTGGATGCCCAAGTCCTACGCCACTACCGTTTACGTTCACTTTTTCACGGTCTAAACCTAACTCTTTCTCTACAGCTAAATATTGAGCCGCGAAAGCTTCATTAATTTCAAGTAAATCTGCATCTTCTAATGACCAATCCACTTTTTCTAAACCTTTACGAATTGCTGGTGCTGGTCCAATACCCATAATTTTCGGGTCTACTCCAGCTACTGAATATCCAACAATTCTAGCTAACGGTTGTAAGCCTTTTTCTTTCGCTTTTTCTTCGCTCATTAATACTAGAACTGCACTTCCGTCATTCAGGCCAGATGCATTACCTGCAGTTACAGACCCATCTTTACGGAATGCTGGTTTTAACCCTGCTAATTTTTCCGCTGTAATATCTGCACGTGGATGCTCATCCTTCGAAAATACTACTTCTTTTCTACGTTCTTTTATTGTAATAGGAACAATTTGATCGTCAAAGTGTCCAGACTCGATTGCCTTCAGTGCCAATGTATGACTGCGAAGAGCAACTTCATCTTGTTCCTCTCTTGTAATTTCATATTGTTCAACTAAATTTTCCGCTGTTTCACCCATCATAATATGGTGAATCGGATCTTCTAACACTTCCCACACCGTATCACGAATTTCTCCGTGCTGTAGACGTTGTCCCCAGCGGTGCTGTTTCAATGCATAAGGGCTCGAACTCATCGCTTCTACTCCACCTGCAACAACAACATCACTTACACCTAATTGGATTTGCATTGCAGCTGACATAATTGCTTGCATACCTGAAGAACATTGACGTTGGATTGTATATCCCGTAACTGTGTCAGGAAATCCTGCCGCTAATGCAGCTGTTCTCGCTGTATTTGCTTCATCAGTTCTTTGAATACAATGACCTAAAATTACTTCATCAACTTCATGTGGTTCTACCCCGCCTCGTTTTACAGCTTCCTGAAGTACAGGAACAGCTAATTCTACTGGCGTTACATTTTTTAGCGCTCCTCCAAAAGTTCCAATTGGCGAACGAACTGCAGCTGTAATAACAACATTATGCATTTTGTACTTGCCCCTCTCTTATGTACCCTAGTAAGTTTTTAGGTGAAATTCCATAAGATGTATATCTATAACTATCATACTATAAACATACTAAAAAATCAAAATATTTAATATAATAAAAATAGAAGGAATTAACCTTCTATTCTGTCAGTGCATATAAAAACTTTTGCAAAATTTTCTCTGTCGTTTCATTCAATTTTGGCAACTTATCTACTGGAAAATATTGAAGTTTCAACCCTTCATGATCGAGCTTTAATTCCCCGCTCACATGATGTGCCTGATACAGATGAATGACATTGAAAATTTCATCGCCATTCGGATAACGGAAATATACTTCTTTTCCTGATAGAACACCAAGAAATTGCATTATTTTTGCAGTTAACCCCGTTTCCTCAAATAACTCTCTACGTGCCGTTTCTTCTGTCGTTTCACCCAGTTCCATCGCCCCGCCAGGTACACCCCAATCATATGTATCTGAACGATATTGAAGCAATACTTCTTGTTTATCATTTAATATAATGATTGCTGATCCTACGAGAATAAGCGGTCTTGTACCAACGACTTTTCGTAACTCTTCAATATACCCCATATGTAAATTCCCCTTTCCCTAACCTCCCTTATCATAACAAAATTTCTCTCTTTTTGTTCATGTAATTTTAAAGAAAAAAAGGAAGCTTTCGCCTCCGTTTTTTCATCTTTATTTCTTAAAACTTTCATATTTTACAGCTTCAAAAGCTTCCTCAATTTCATCATTACGATAATGGACATATGTAAAACGACCCAATTCTACTAATCTTGCTATTTCCTGTAACGCTTTATGCTGCTCATATGTTTCTTTCAGCTTAATATGTACATAAAACTTCATTAAAGGATGTTCATATAAAGGTTCTCCCACCTCTACATATACATCTTCAACCCCTTGTACAACTCTTACATAACTCGCAAATTGATAAAGTGCTTCTCTGTCTGAAACGATTTTTAATGTATACATATATTCTCCCCCTTTCCTTTACTATATCAAAAAGACGACCACACAATGTTATAGAACTATGAAATTTTTTCGACTTGTCATCTATATATTCAATAAAGAAGGCGTTTATCCATACATGACATCTTTTTCCCACATATATTATAGGAAGAACTTTTTTCATTTGAGGTGTTCCTTATGGATCCATACGTCAATATATGTATTTGTATTACTCCCGGTGCCGATATTTCTGATGACCGCATCGCAAAAGATTTAGCTGTTGCAGAATCAATTTGGCACCCCATTACATTTCAAATTCAAGAAGTAATTGTATTAAATGAACTTTTCCGTTTTTTTGACCGTGAAATCAGTTATAAAAATTCCATTCAAAGTCAAGAAAAGTTGGCATCCTTTTTCCAAACATGTGTAAATGAAGCTCCTGAATGCGACCTTTATATTTGTTATATTGGCAGTGATTATTTCAAAGAAACAGCAGTAATTGCCTGCGCTTATTCTTTAGCAAAACAACAGCAACTTACTGGCTATATCGTTTTAACAAATTCGGCTGCCCCTATGAAAAATATATATACGCTCGCTCACGAAATCGGTCATATTTTATTTACAAGACGTATTCATGGAAAACTTACTCATGCAGATCCTCATTCTCCAACCGGCTCGGAGCACCACCCTTCTCCAACAAATCTTATGTATCCGATAGTCCCTCGTCCAGAAAACGTTCATATTCATTCCTTATTAACAACAGAACAAAAAGCGCTCTCTTTACAAAGCTCTTTACTACAAAGAAAAAAACAGTAACCCTCATGTTACTGTTTAAAACAACTTGTTCCAATCAACAAACCAAATTCCGGCTGCTAGAAATAAAAATAGACAACTAAATGTAAATGTAATCCCTCTAAAAATCCCTATATAATATTTCTTTGGAAATAATTTTTTGCATATCCAGAGCAGCCGCTTTTTATTGAATTTCTAGTTCCCAATTTTTCTTTCTTCAATTTTTAAAGACCATCTCATTAATCCATATATACTTCCATACATAAGTAAGATCTTTGCAATTCCCCAAAATACATTTCTTTCTTCTAAGTCTTTAAATACGAACATAATCGCAAGAGGAACAATTAGTACCACAACACCCATCCAACCAAGAACATATACTTCACCAATAAGAAGTAATAAAAATATAGTTACTGCTAATATATATGTCTGTATTGTCGACAATTGTAAAATTGGTGTCCCATACCATTTATTCATAAATATTAATAACACTAATAATAAAATAGGTATCATCACTACTACATAAATAATTCCAAACTCTACTAATTTACTTTTAAAAGAAGACATTCTAAACGCAACAATCGTTCCAATAGTCGTAATGATTAAAACGATAGGATAACCGATTAACTGTACATTCGTTAACGTAAATTGTTGATTCGGATTTCCAAATAAAATATTTGTAAGTAACCAATATCCTCCTATTCCAATTATCATTCCTAAAATAGTCTTTATACTCCCGCTTTTATCCTTCTCCATCTCTTTCGCTAATTCTTCCGCATACTCTTTTGGTGAGTCACCAAATATGTCCCTTACCGTCTTCCCCTTTTTTTCACCTTCTATTAAATGAAGCTCTGCATCTTCTAGAAAGGCGTCCACCTCTTCTTCTTTAATCCCTTTTGTTATTAAATATACTTTCGTATCAATTAAAAACTTTTCTCCTTCTTTAGAAACATTCATTATAACCCCTCCCTTATTTAACCATTTCTCTTCTATTCGTCTTCATCATAATTTCAAGGAAAATTAAAATAAACAAACTTCCGTATAAACATATAATTTGAAATAACATTGGCATGAGATCTTCAGATGTAAATGTTTTAAACATTAACATAATAGAAAGCGGAATGATTAAATATAAGTTTTTAAACCATCCTTCAAAATATATATTTATAGCTACTGTTATCATAAAAATCCCACCAGCTACTATATAACTTTGGACTTCGGTGAATGTGAGCATTTTTGTAGGATATATCACATCTAATATCGTAACAGCTCCTAATAAAAACAATGGAGCAATCATAACTAAAGACCACATGGAAAACCATGTTTTTGTAAAGCTTGTGACGAAGGTCATTTTGCGAAGTAGAAAATTAGGACCTATAACAACTAAAATCAATGAAAAACTGTAACCGATACACTGAATAAGTGAAATCTGTAACATTCCATTATTCACTATTAAGATAGAAGCAATAATCCAAAAAGATACGATATTCATTACTGTAAAACCAATTTGCTTCCACGTTTCCTGTCTATCTCTTTCCATCACTTTTACAAGTTCATTTGCATATTCTTTCGGTGAGCTTCCGAAAATATCTTCTACACTCTTCCCCTCACTCTCACCTTCTATTAAATGAAGTTCTGCGTCTTCTAAAAAGTTTTCAATATCACTTTCTTTCACACTCTTTGCCGTCAAAAATAATCTCATATCTAACAAAAACTTGCGTGCTTCACTTGATAACATTATTTTCTCCTTCCCTTCCCTTCAAGTAGACGTTCTACACTACTTTGCATCGCTTCCCAGCGATCCATAAATTCATCAAGTGCTTCCTCGCCTTTTTCTGTTAATGTGTAATATTTTCTCTTTGGACCAGATGGAGATTCCTTCATTACGCTTGTTATTAGTCCTTCTTTTTGCATTCGTATTAATAACGGATAAATACTTCCCTCACTCGCCATTGTAAAACCATACTTTGCTAGCTTCTCACTCATTTCATAACCGTATATTTCGCCTTCAGAAATAATAGCAAGTAAGCATCCTTCTAAGATCCCTTTCAGCATTTGACTTGTCGACATAATTCAAATCCTCCTACTATCTTGTTTTACAAGATAGATAAACGTAAGTATCTTACTTTACAAAATAGTATAGCAAAGACTATTTTGCAAAACAAGATAGCTAACGATATTTTTTCCAAATGTTTGCAGGATTTTCATTATAACCTCTCTAAATAGAGCACTATGAAAACTTTATTATGAAGGGATGTTTTTCATCATGGTTACAAATCGAGTTGTCTTTTTAACAGGTGCTGCGAGTGGTATTGGATATGAAATGGGAAGTGCTTTTGCAAAAGAAGGTGCAAAAGTTGTGATTACTGATCGTCTTGAAGAACGTGCGAAAGAAGCTGCTGAGCAATTACAAAGTGAAGGTTTTCAAGCTATCAGTTTAAAATGTGACGTTACATCTGAAGAGGAAATTACAGCATCAATTTCTCAAACAGTTAGTCATTTCGGTTCATTAGATATATTAATTAACAACGCAGGAATGCAACACGTTTCACCCATTGAAGACTTTCCAACGGAAAAGTTTGAGCTACTAATTCAAATTATGCAAATTGCTCCGTTTATCGCAATTAAGCATGCCTTTCCGATTATGAAACAACAAAAATATGGTCGTATTATTAATGTCGCTTCTATTAACGGCCTTGTCGGGTTTGCTGGAAAAGCTGCCTACAATAGTGCAAAACATGGCGTAATTGGATTAACAAAAGTTGCCGCTTTAGAAGGTGCTACGCATGGTATTACTGTTAATGCCCTTTGCCCTGGTTATGTCGATACCCCTCTTGTACGTAATCAACTACAAGACTTAGCTACTACACGAAATGTACCACTTGAAAATGTTTTAGAAGATGTTATTTATCCACTCGTCCCACAAAAGCGCTTATTACAAGTACAAGAAATCGCTGATTATGCTATGTTTTTAGCGAGTGAAAAAGCTAAAGGTATTACTGGTCAAGCTGTCGTTATCGATGGTGGCTATACTGCTCAATAAAAAATAAAGTTTGCTCAAGAAGAGCAAACTTTATTTTTTATTGCGAGGATCTTCGTACATTAGTAATTGCCGCGGGAGCTTCTCAATTGCAACAATTACCCCCTCTAATTTACTTTCAATACGGTGGAGTAAATATAATGTTACAACAATTGGAAACCCTACATTACCTATCATCTTGATCCACTCTTCCATCCTCTTCTCCTCCTTTCATTATATAAGTAAGAGAAAACAATGCATTTAGGCATAAAAAAACAAGCTATTATGTATTAGCCTGTTTTTCAAATAATGATACAATTTCTCGTTTATAATCCCCGCTTATAATACCTTTCTCAGTAATAATTCCTGTAATTAATTCGTTCGGTGTTACGTCAAATGCAGGGTTATAAACATTCGTTCCAATTGGTGCTACTTGTTTTCCAAAGATTTTCGTAACTTCTGTTTCATCTCTTTCTTCAATAATTATTTCGGCTCCAGTTTCTTTCGTAACATCAAATGTTGACAGTGGCGCAGCAACATAAAATGGGATATCAAAGTGCTTTGCCAAAATAGCTAAATTCATTGTCCCTATTTTATTTGCCGTATCTCCATTTGCGACAATTCGATCCGCCCCTACAATAATTGCATTTATTTCTTTCGTTTGAATAGCATGAGCTGCAGTATTATCTGTAATAAGGGTCACATCAATATTTGCTTGCTTCAATTCCCAGGTCGTTAAGCGACCACCTTGTAAAACTGGTCTCGTTTCACACGCATATACATGTAGACGCACACCTTTCTCTTTTCCAATATAAAAGGGAGCTAATGCAGTTCCATATCTGGCAGTTGCGATACTTCCAGCGTTACAGATTGTTAAAATATTATCGCCATCTTTAAAACATGTTAACGCATATTCCCCAATATTTCGGCACACCTCTTCATCTTCCTGCTGAATGCGAAGCGCTTCTTCTTCTAATGTTTTTTGTGCTTCTTTTATTGTAGTAATCTCTCGAATAGATTCTCTCATACGATCAATTGCCCAAAATAAATTTACTGCTGTCGGGCGTGACGTTCCTAAATAATTACAATCTCTATTAAACTTCTTTTGAAATTCTTCAATATGTACAGTGTTATATTTTTTTGATGCAAGCGCCAAGCCAAATGCAGCTACAATTCCAATTGCAGGCGCTCCTCGTACTTCTAACATTACGATACTTTTCCAAACCTCTTCAATAGTCGTCAATGTTTTGTATTCTGTGCTATGCGGCAATTTCGTTTGATTTAATACCGCAATTGCATCACCTTTCCAGCTTACAGATCTCGGAACAGTAACAATTGTACTCACGCTTTTACGCCCCCTGAAACTGTCTGTTGAAATAATGTTCGAAACAGTTGAATATCAGCACTTTTAGATTCATATTTTATTAGTTCTTTACCTAAGGATAGCGCTTGTTTCTTAGCTTGAATTCTTGTTTCTTTATTTTCTATTTCATCTAAATCTGCTACATGAGCTAAACCAATTGTTCTACGAATCAGTTCACATCCGGCAAATCCAACTGCATCAGTAAAGATATTTTGCAAAATAATTGGTAACCATTGTTTTTCTTTCGTATATGCTTCTACACCTTCTCCAATCCATAATTTTGTAAAATTTTCTACAAAATAACTCCACGTCTTTTCTATATGGAAAAATAGTACACTTCTTTTTTCTTCTTCTCTAGATAAAGCATTTAGTAATAGATTTGCAATAAATTGACCTATGTCAAATCCAAATGGGCCATATGTCGCAAATTCTGGATCAATCACTTTCGTTTCAGAAGGTGACGAAAAAATACTACCAGTATGTAAATCACCATGAATAAGAGTTTCTTTTCTTGTTAAGAACTTATATTTATATTGTGCTACTTTTAGTTTTAAAGTTTTATCACTCCAAAGTTCATCAACCACTAGCTGTAAATCTGGCTCATAATCATTTGTATCATAATGTCCAAACGGATCTGTAAACACTAATTCCTCTGTAATTTTACAAAGGTCCGGATTTACAAAGGTACCTTCTAGTACCCTCTTCTCTTCTGACTGTAAACCAAAATCTGAAGTGTAAAATAAAACATGTGCTAGAAAACGGCCGATATGCTGGGATAAAAGCGGATATTCTTCTCCGTCTATTAATCCTTTTCTTGTAATTGTTAGTCTTGATAAGTCTTCTATTACCGTTATCGCTAACTCTTCATCATGACTGTACACTACTGGAACATAATCCGGTACATACTGCGCAAAAATTTGTAATGCCTTGCTTTCAATCGTTGCTCTTTTTATAGACAATGGCCAGCTTTCACCAACTACTTTCGCATAAGGCAGTGCTTGTTTTATTATAATTGATTTCTCTCCATCATCTAATTTGAACACGTAATTTAAGTTTCCGTCTCCAATTTCATGACAAACGACATTTGCCTTTGCTTCAAAATAGCCATGATCTTTCGCATATTGTACAGCTGTTATTTCTGTTAATGAATAATATCCCATCGTCTTCTCCCCCTTTTTAAATTCAGAGGTTTTTCTAACATAGAAAAACCTCTTTCCACTAAGAAAGAGGTTTGAAGTTTATCTTCTCCCCTCTTATCTGCCAGAAAGTTTTACTTTCTGCTGGAATTAGCACCGTGCCTTTTGGCGTAATAAACGCCCCATTTCACAATGGTATTACGGTCGGTTGCTGGGCTTCATCGGGCCAAATCCCTCCACCTGCTCTTGATAAGAGTTGTATAATTTTTTGAATTTTTAACTTTATGTTGAAGACTATACCAAGAATAAAAATCACTTGTCAACATTTTATTTGTATAATTCTGGACGGCGATCCGCAAAAACTGGAATTCCTTTACGTACTTCTTTAATTTTCTCGAATTCAAGCTCTCCAAATAAAATTGATTCCTCTTCATTCGCCTCTACTACAACTTCACCCCAAGGGTCCACAATTAAAGAATGACCCGCAAATACATTATTTGGATCCTTTCCCGCTCTATTACATGCAACAACATAACACTGATTTTCAACTGCTCTTGCTTGCAATAGCAAACGCCAATGTGCTAAACGAACTAATGGCCATTCAGCTACAACAAATAATACTTTTGCCCCTTTAGCAGTATGGACACGCATCCACTCTGGAAAACGAATATCATAACAAATTGTTCCAGCGCATTCAACATCATCCAGCTTAAATTCGCCCGTACCATTACCGGCTATTAAATATTTATGTTCATCCATAAGCTGAAATAAATGTACTTTACTATATTCGTTGACTAGCTGTCCTTCATTATTTACAACATACATCGTATTTGTAACGCCTTGCTCTGTTTGCTTTGCTATAGAACCACCAACAATATGCACATCATATTGCTTCGCCCATTCTATTAACTTTTCTTTCGTTTCCACTCCATCCCTATCTGCAATTTCAGAAAGTCTCGTTAAATCATATCCTGTTGTCCATAGTTCTGGTAAGACGATAACATCTGGCCTTTCCTTCATAGCTTCGCTTATTTTATTTTTAGCATTCTCAATATTTTTTTCTACATCTCCAAAAACAATATCCATTTGAATACATGCGACTTTCATTTTTTCAGCCCCATTCTTATTTTTTTCTTTACAAAATACTGGAAAGATTATATCATTTGTCACTAGAATTGTAACAACTTTCAAAAGAGGTGGAAAGTATGAAATTATTTCAACCTTCTGAGATAGTAACATCATTGCCAACACAATTTTTCGCTTCACTTGTTGCAAAAGTTAACAAAGTCGTTGCAGCTGGTCACGATGTTATTAATCTAGGTCAAGGTAATCCAGATCAACCAACACCGCAGCATATCGTAAAAGCTTTACAAGATGCTGCCGAAAAGACCATTCATCATAAATATCCGCCATTTCGCGGACATGAAAGCTTAAAGGAAGCCGTGACTACATTCTATAAACGTGAATACGGCGTCGAATTAAACCCAAAAACTGAAGTTGCTATTTTGTTTGGTGGGAAGGCTGGACTAGTAGAATTACCAATTTGTTTTACAAATCCTGGTGATACAATTCTCGTTCCGGATCCAGGCTATCCAGATTATTTATCTGGGGTTGCCTTAGCAAAGGCACACTTTGAAACCATGCCGCTTATTGCAGAAAATCATTTTTTACCGGATTATAAAAAAATTGACGACTCTATCGCTGAACGGGCAAAGTTAATGTTTTTAAACTATCCAAATAACCCTACAGGTGCTACTGCATCAAAAGATTTTTTTGATACAACCATTCATTTTGCTAATAAACATAATATATTAGTTGTTCACGATTTCGCTTACGGTGCTATCGGATTTGATGGTCAAAAACCTGTTAGTTTCTTGCAAGCAGATGGTTCGAAAGATATAGGAATTGAAATTTACACGTTATCAAAAACTTTCAATATGGCTGGCTGGCGTATTGCTTTTGCAGTTGGAAATGAAAGTGTCATCGAAACCATTAACCTATTGCAAGATCATATGTATGTTAGTATTTTTGGTGCAATTCAAGATGCTGCTCGCGAAGCACTATTAAGTTCACAGTCTTGTGTAGTAGATCTTGTAAATAGTTACGAATCTCGGAGAAACGCTCTTATTTCAGCTTGTCACTCAATTGGTTGGAATGTAGACATTCCAACCGGATCATTCTTTGCATGGCTTCCTGTACCAGAAGGTTATACATCCGAGCAATTTTCTGATATTTTACTAGAAAAAGCACACGTTGCAGTTGCTCCTGGTGTTGGATTTGGTGAACATGGCGAAGGGTATGTCCGTGTTGGTCTCTTGCATACAGAAGATAGATTACGAGAAGCCATTAATCGAATTGATAAATTAAATTTTTTCAAAAAGTAATTGACAACATGAAAAATATCTGACAAAATTCAGTTATCTTAAAAATTTAAACATTTCTAAATACTTCTTATCAAGAGCAGGTGGAGGGACGAGCCCGACGAAACCCGGCAACCGATCTACAATCGTAGACACGGTGCTAATTCTCGCAGCATTATGCTGACAGATAAGGAGCTGGTTGTAAAAAAACCTCTCCTTAGCTGAGAGGTTTTTTTATTTAACTAGGAGGTTATAACAATGAGCGGAATTATAGCGACGTATTTAATCCATGATGATTCACATAACTTAGAAAAAAAGGCTGAGCAAATTGCTCTTGGTTTAACAATTGGCTCTTGGACTCATTTGCCACAATTATTGCAAGAACAATTAAAGCAACATAAAGGCAACGTCATTCATATTGAGGAATTAGCTGAACATGAACATACGAATTCGTATTTACGTAAAAAAGTAGAACGCGGAATTATTAAAATCGAATATCCGTTATTAAACTTCAGTCCAGATTTACCAGCAATTTTAACGACTACATTTGGAAAGCTATCCCTTGATGGCGAAGTAAAATTAATTGACTTAACTTTTTCAGAAGAATTGAAAGAACATTTTCCTGGTCCAAAATTCGGGATAGATGGGATTCGAAACCTTTTACAAGTGCATGATCGTCCCCTTTTAATGAGTATTTTTAAAGGAATGATTGGACGAAATATTGGGTATTTAAAAACGCAATTACGTGATCAAGCAAGTGGTGGTGTAGATATAGTAAAAGATGATGAAATATTATTTGAAAATGCATTAACACCACTTACGAAACGCATTGTATCTGGAAAAGAAGTTTTACAATCTGTATATGAAACATACGGACATAAAACGTTATATGCCGTAAATTTAACAGGACGAACTTTTGATTTAAAAGAAAATGCGAAACGTGCAGTGCAAGCTGGAGCTGATATTCTATTATTTAACGTATTTGCTTACGGACTAGATGTACTGCAATCACTTGCAGAAGATGATGAAATCCCAGTTCCTATTATGGCACACCCTGCTGTAAGTGGTGCTTATTCAGCATCTAAGTTATATGGAATTTCATCTCCATTATTACTCGGAAAGCTACTACGCTATGCTGGGGCTGACTTTTCATTATTCCCATCTCCATACGGAAGTGTTGCGCTAGAAAAAGAGGAAGCTCTTGCTATCTCAAAATATTTAACTGAAGACGATGCATTTTTCAAGAAGAGCTTTTCTGTTCCATCTGCTGGTATTCACCCTGGTTTCGTTCCCTTTATTGTACGAGATTTTGGTAAAGATGTTGTTATTAATGCTGGCGGCGGGATACATGGACATCCAAATGGAGCGCAAGGCGGTGGTAAAGCTTTCCGTACTGCAATTGATGCTACTTTGCAAAATAAACCACTCCATGAAGTAGATGACATAAATTTGCATAGTGCACTACAAATATGGGGAAATCCCTCTCATGAGGTGAAATTATGAGTATTCAAGTATTTTGTGATTTCGATGGCACGATTACAAATAATGATAACATTATGTCCATTATGGAAAAATTCGCACCACCAGAAGCTGAAGAAGTAAAGAATAGAATTTTATCACAAGAGCTATCTATTCAAGAAGGTGTTTCTCAATTATTTCGATTAATACCTACTCATCTGCACGATGAAATTATTCAATTTTTAATAGAAACTGCTGAAATTCGTAATGGTTTTCATGAATTTATACAATTTGTAAATGAAAATAACATTTCTTTTTACGTTATATCAGGTGGAATGGATTTCTTCGTCTATCCACTCTTACAAGGACTCATTCCAAAAGAGCAAATTTACTGTAATGAAACAGATTTTTCAAATGAATACATTACGGTGAATTGGCCTCATCCTTGTGATCATCATTGTCAAAATCATTGCGGATTATGTAAATCATCACTCATCCGTAAATTGAGTGATACGAATGACTTCCATATTGTGATTGGAGATTCAATTACTGATTTACAAGCTGCGAAACAAGCAGATAAAGTATTTGCTCGTGACTTCCTTATTACAAAGTGTGAAGAGAATTATATTGCTTATACACCGTTTGAAACATTCCATGATATTCAAAATGAATTAAAACATTTGTTGGAGGTGAAATCATGAAACAACTTTTTCGTCAATGGTATGACTTAAGCGAGATAAAAAAAGAATTAACAACTCGAAATTGGTTCCCAGCAACAAGTGGTAATATTTCTATAAAAGTTAGTCATGAGCCACTTACTTTTCTCATTACAGCAAGCGGTAAAGATAAAACAAAAACCACTCCAGATGATTTTCTATTAGTAGATCATGTAGGAGTTCCCGTTTTAGAGACTGAATTACGCCCTTCAGCAGAAACAATATTGCATACACATATTTATAACAATACGAATGCCGGGTGCGTACTTCATGTTCATACAACTGATAATAATGTCATCACAAATTTATATAGTGATGCAGTTACCCTTCAAAATCAAGAAATTATTAAAGCTCTCGATATTTGGGAAGAAGGGGCAACAATTCACATTCCTATTATCGAAAACCATGCCAATATCCCAACGCTTGGAGAAAACTTCCGAAAGCATATACAAGGTGATTCGGGAGCGGTATTAATCCGTAACCACGGTATTACCGTATGGGGCCGAGATAGCTTTGATGCAAAGAAGAGATTAGAAGCTTATGAGTTTTTATTCCAATTTCATATAAAACTATTATCAATTCAAGGAGGCGTTTCTAATGGCGCAAATTCGTATTCATGAAGTAAATACTCGTATTGAAAATGAAGTGGAAGTATCTAAATTTCTACAAGAGGAAGGCGTTTTATATGAGAAATGGAATATTTCTAAACTTCCTACTCATTTAAATGAAAATTATTCTTTAACAGATGAAAACAAAGCTGAAATATTAGCTGTTTTTTCAAAAGAAATCGCTGATGTTTCAGCACGTCGAGGTTATAAAGCACATGATGTAATTTCACTTTCAAATAGCACACCTAACCTTGACGAATTATTAATTAATTTCCAAAAAGAACATCATCATACAGACGACGAAGTCCGCTTTATCGTCAGTGGTCATGGCATTTTCGCTATTGAAGGCAAAGATGGGAAATTCTTTGATGTTGAACTTGAGCCAGGCGATCTAATATCTGTTCCAGAAAATGCAAGACATTATTTTACCTTGCAAGATGATCGTCAAGTTGTAGCTATTCGTATTTTTGTAACAACTGAAGGCTGGGTTCCAATCTATTAAGGTAGTTAGTTGAATAAAAGGACTTGGATCCCCTTTTCCAAACTTTTATTCACTCTACATATATACATCCTCCTATGGAACAGGCTTATTTCACTTTTGAAATAAGCCTGATTTTTTATTTACTCAAAAGTACCATTTCATCACAAATTTAACGCCTTGATTTTTCAAGTGTATTTTTTGAACATTTATTGAACATTTATTGAAATCTTTCTGAAAATTCTGTTTTAAATGTGATATACTACAATTAACTAAGAAGGAAAATAATATCGCAAACAGAGGGGGATAATCATGAGCTTACTTATCGCACTTATACTTGGAGTTACATGTGGAGCATTTCCTGTTATTTTAGGAGCTATTATGGAAGAGTTAGAAATTGGTGTTTTAGGATTTGTCGCATCTTGTGTAAGCGCTTTATTATTTGGTTTATTCGGCGCTATTCCTGTTTCAATTCTGTGTGCTTTTTATATAATACGCCATGCTCGTACAAAACAATTTGGTCCTAATCACATCGCACAAATTATCCCATTCCCGGTTGAACGATGTCGCCGCGCTTCTAACTTATAATGACTAAATAAATAAAAGTCCTCAAATGAGGACTTTTATTTATTTTCTTCTAGAAATTGAAACAATTCTTGTAGATGTAGGGCATCTTCACCATAGCTAACAGATACATGAAATATACCGTCAATCTCAGCTTGCATATAAAGATCCACTCCATCACGATCATATTTCAATGCCAAATAAAACTCCATTTCTTCTAACATCTTTTTAGAGGTTCGAATTACATAATGCCCCTTCTCATCTCTTCCATATTCAAAGTCTGGTTCAAAATCATATTTTTGTTTAAAAGCTTCTTTTTGTTTTTCATTAATTTGCATACAAGTAGCTCGCTGTACAGTATCAATCATCTCATCAAACTTTTGAAGGTCCACCTCGTTTACCCCCTTATATATTTTTTATATAATACTTGTGTTCCACTATTTTCTTCGCCATCCTTAATTAACTCTTCATACAATTCTTTCGCCAAACTTAAGCCTGGGACTGGTAATTGTAATTTCTCTGCTTCCTCTAAAGCAATTTTCATATCTTTCATAAAATGCTTTACATAAAATCCTGGCTCAAAGTCTCCTTTTAACATTCGAGGAGCTAAATTACTTAATGACCAACTACCTGCTGCCCCTGTTGAAATACTCTCTAACACTTTATCTGGATTCAATCCAGCCTTCTTCGCGTAAGCAACAGCCTCACATACTCCAATCATATTGGAAGCAATCGCAATTTGATTGCACATTTTTGTATGTTGTCCACTCCCAGCTGGTCCTTGTAATTGAATGTTTGTTCCTAACTTTTCAAGTAAAGGTAAGCATCTATCATATATTTCTTTCTCTCCACCTACCATAATTGCGAGTTTTGCTTCTTTCGCACCAACATCTCCTCCTGAGACAGGTGCATCTAACGTATATATATTTTTGCTTTTTGCAACTTCATTAATACGTTTTGCTAAAGTAGGTGTAGATGTCGTAAAGTCAATTGCTATCGTACCTTCTTTTGCATGTTCTATAATTCCTTCTATACCAAAATACACTTCTTCTACATCATGTGGATATCCAACCATTGTCATTACAATATCAACTTGCTTCACTAACTCTTTTGGCGTATCACACCATTGTGCACCATCTTGCACTAAAGAATCTGTTTTTGCTTTCGTTCTATTATATACATATACTTTATGACCATCTTGCATTAAGTGATAAACCATACTTTTTCCCATTACGCCAATACCAATGAAACCTATTGATAAAGTTTTATGTTCCATTTTCTCATCCCCTTTGTTCTAATAAATCATTTACCATCTTTCGGAACTCTTTATTAAAGTCATCATCCATACTATTTTTTACATTTGAAAATAACATAACAAAAATTCCTTTTTCTTTATTAAAATTATTGAAAGTGTTCCAACCAGATAATACACCATGATTATGAAAATAATCTGGATATATATAAAAACTAAATGCATATTTCCGTTCTGCTGAAGGCGAAAACATTGCTTGTATACTTTGTTCAGAAAGAAGTTTTCCATTTATAATTGCTTCGTCTAACTTCTTCATATCTCCAACTGTCGTATACATCTCACCACAACCATATAGCCAATCCATGCCTAACTTCTGCGCTGGTACAAGCTCTTGATTTTTTTTCACATAACCCTTTGTAAAATTTTTATCTCCAGGTACCATATTTCCCATACCGGATTCATGCATATCTGCTTTTACAAATATGTTTTCTTTTATGTAATCTCCTAAAGGTTTTTTCGAGATATGTTCTATTATATAAGCAAGAACCATATAATTATAATCTGTATATCTCCAACCTGTTCCTGCAGGAAATTCTAAATTTTGACGTCCAATCCAATTAATTAACTGTAAACGGGAAGCAGCATTCACATTTCCTTTCGCATGTTCAGGTAAACCAGAGGTATGGGTTAATAAATGATATAGCGTAATATTTTTATTCTCCGGAAATGAAGGAATATATTTATTTACATTATCTTGAATATTCAATTTACCTTGTTCTTGCAACTGTAAAATAGATGTGGCAACAACTGTTTTCGTAATAGAACCAATACGATATTTTGTTTGAGGCGTATTTTCTATTTTATTTTGAACATCAGCATACCCATATCCTTTATTCAATATAACACGCTCTTTATCTGTTACCAAAACTGTTCCATTAAATTGCTTTCCGACTAAATATTGATCTAATTTTTGAGATATGCTAGCATAATCAATTTGTTGCTCTTCTTTTTCTTCTATATTCCCTTGTACTTCTGATTCAATAGTAGGATTCACTTTAGTTGTTAATACAGTGTTTTCCTTTATATTGGGGCTAACAAGAAAATAGTATACTCCGCCGCCAACTATAGCAGACAGTGAAGCCATCACCATTACTTTTTTTATCATATTGATCCTCCATAATTCCTTCGCTAAAAATTGTCCCCCTATTCTATTATCAAACAATAAAAAAAAATCGCAACAATTTGTTGCGAAAAATTACATTTTTTCTTTTCTATACACACATACTTGATTCTTCCCATTTTTTTTCGCTTCATATAATGCAATGTCCGCTCGTTGCATTAATTCTTCTCTTGTAGTTCCTTGTTCATATAACGCAACTCCAAAGCTAGCTGTTAGCTTCGAAATTCCAGTGAATTGCTTTGTTTCAATGAAGAATCGTAATGACTCCGCAACTTGAAATGCTTCCTTTTCTACTGTATTTGTCACTAATATAATGAATTCTTCTCCTCCCCATCTTGCAAATACATGTTGTTGCTCCACTTTAGATTTCATAAGCTCTGCAAGTTGTATTAATGCCAAATCACCAAAATCATGACCATATGTGTCATTAACCGTTTTAAAATTATCTATATCAAATAAAATGATAGCTATTTTCTCATCACTACGTATTACCTTTTCCCACTCTACCTCTAGTATTTGTTGAAACTTTAAACGATTATAAATCTCTGTCAATGAATCTACCATAGCAAGTCTTTCTTGCTCTTGATAGATTTCATCTAATTCTGTAATTTCCGTGCACTTTACAATAAATCTTGATAAATCTTCTGGCAATGGTGTCGCACGTAATAAAAAAGTGGATACTACCCCTTCATAATTTAGCATCTTAATTCTTCTACCACTTGATAAAGTATCGTCTAACCATGTGATATCATGCGTCGTCGAATAGTATCCACTTTCTCTAATAAAATGTTCAGCAAATACTAAATGTTGCTCACGATAGGCAAACAGATTTTCATATCCAAAAAAAGCTAAAAAATTTGTATTACAATCAACAACCTCATCATCTTCTACTATAAATAATAGATCATTTTGAAAATCAAACATCGTTTGAAGCAATTCCTGCTGCAAACCGACTTGCCTTACTAAAGAAAGTTGATACAAACTCTTATTCACTTCCTCTAACACTGCTTGCGGAGTTACAGGAGCTATTACAATATTACGTATTCCTAATGCAAGTACATCTGTGAATTCTTTTGTTATTTGTTGATCCCAAATGACAATGAATGTACTGTGCGGAGTATACATATTCTTTATATATTTTATTTGAGAATAATCTGTTACATACGTAATGATAATGTGTGGTTTCGTTCTTTGAAATAATAGTTCGCCCTCTTCAAAACTATTTGCTATAAACATACATTTTGGATGGATATTTTCTACCGTTTGTTGATGCTTACATCCATTTTCTATATAAAGGACATTTAACTGCAGATCTTGTAACACATTTTGGAAAACCGTATTCTCTAATAAAAAATGTAGTATGTTCATCACTAGTCTTCACTCACTTCATATATCTTGTTCTACTGAATTCCTCACAAACTTTTTTAAAAGACTGTTCTCCAATAAACTTTAATTTGTGAGAGATACATATTAACAAGCTAATTGAGAATGTTATCTTCGCTTTTCACTCTATAAATTCCTTTTTTAGTGTATGATTGTAGGAATTGTATCGTTTGTATGAATGCCCTAGCTTATTTTTAAAACTTGACAATTAAAATAAAGATATTATATTCTTAAATTCGATAACTTACAAAATGTAAGTAGTGTATATTATTTTTTTGAAAATAATTCGATATACAATTTGGAGGATATACAATGACAAACGACAACTTTTTTAACGTTCTATATGAACGCACATCTACACGTGCATTCAACCCAAATAAAGAAATCTCATCTACAGAATTACATGAGATTTTAAAAGCCGCAGCACAAGCACCTTCCGCTTGGAACTTGCAACACTGGAAATTCCTTGTTTTTCAAGGTGAAGATGTACAAAAACGATTACACCCAATAGCTTATAACCAGCAACAAATTCTTGATGCTTCTGCAGTAGTCGCTATTTTAGGTGATTTAGAAGCTTATAAAAATGTTGAGCCAGTATATGGTCCAATTGTAGAACAAGGATTTATGAAAGAAGAAGCAAAAGAACGCTTAGCTAAAAATATTGAATCTGCATATGCTCGTGAACAATTCCCAAGAGATGCTGCCTTTTCAAATGCATCTTTAGCAGCAATGCAACTTATGCTTGCAGCTAAAGCAACTGGTTGGGATACTTGTGCTATTGGTGGCTTCAATCCACAAGCACTGACAGACGAATTTAACGTTTCATCTCGTTACGTTCCAATTATGCTTATTACAATTGGTGAATCAACTTTAAAAGGACACCCTGCACCTCGTATGAGCGTAGAGCAAGTGAGTGAGTGGGCAAAATAATAAAAAACGAAGGTAACTACATTGCCTTCGTTTTTTTATTCCCTGTCATACTTTTGTAATATTACTACAAATCATTCGACATTTATGATAAGGGAAAAGTATATTCTATTCCCTTATCATAAATAAACTTGACGTTTTGTGTCGAATTTTGTTTAGGTGTTGAAATATACCCGTGTATTTTTGTTACAATTGTGATACAATGATAACAAATAGATAACAAGAGAGGGATTTTCATTGAGTTCATACGGAAGCTTTATCGCACTTTTATGTTACATAGTAACTGTACTGCTTCTATATTTTATTGGTGATGCCGCAAACATCTCCATTTTACAATTCCCAAAAGAAGAAGCATTCCAATTAGAATCAGAAAAACATACTGCACGATCCATTGTACCACTACTCCTAGCTCTTCCTGTATATATCATCGTTTTATATAAAAGTAAAAAAGTGTAAAGGCTACCTATTTCATTTATTTCGGTGGTTTTTACATTTTTTTGTTATATTCCCCCTATTTTAAACATCATTCCATACTAAACACCCAGCTAGTCATTTAAAATGAGAAAATCCCCTAGAAAAAATTCCACTCTCTGTCCAGTCACTCACTACCGAACTTACATAGATTATAAGTGTGAAGGGGGTGATGAGGATTATGTTTGGATCATTTGGATGCTGTGATAACTTTAGAGACTGTCATCATCATGAAAGAGAGTGCAGACATCATGAGAAAGAGAAAGAGAGAGAAGTAGTTAGACCACAACAACCAGCTGTATGTAACGTACTTGCTAGCATTTCAGTTGGAACAGAACTTTCTCTTTTAAGCATTAGAGGTAATGGCACTTTCAACAATGTAATTTTTGAAGGTTTCGCTAACGGTGTTGCTCTTTTCTCTGCTTTAGCTCGTAATAACAAAGACGACAAAGATAACAATAAAGACGATAAGAACAATCAAAATCGAAATACTTTTACTGGTATTTTACGTGTATGCCCAACTGATATCGTTGCTATCGCTATCTAATTCCGTTCCTTATCCTCTATAGTAAGAAAATAAGATTTATTTTTCTCATAGAAAAAACCTGAGACCGATTTCAAATCGACTCAGGTTTTTTTATTGGTTATATGCTTTTAACTAGTTCAACAACTTCTTCAGCAGTTGACATCATTAATGCTTTTTCTGCTAATGTTTCCATTTCTGCTTTTGACAACTTGCTTAGTTGTGTTCTTGCAGGAAGAATAGATGTTGCACTCATACTGAACTCATCTAAACCTAATCCTAATAATAATGGGATAGCAAGTGAATCGCCTGCCATCTCACCACACATACCAGCCCATTTGCCTTCTTTATGAGCAGCATCGATAACCATTTTTACAAGACGTAAAATAGATGGGTTATATGGTTGGTATAAGTATGATACTTGTTCGTTCATACGGTCTGCAGCCATTGTGTATTGGATTAAATCATTTGTTCCGATAGAGAAGAAGTCAACTTCTTTCGCGAATTGATCTGCTAATACTGCTGAAGCTGGGATTTCAACCATCATACCAACTTCAATAGAATCAGAAACAGTTGTACCCGCTTCTACAAGTTTCGCTTTCTCTTCTAATAAAATTGCTTTTGCTTGACGGAACTCATCAAGAGTTGCAATCATTGGGAACATAATTTTTAAGTTACCGTATACGCTAGCACGAAGTAATGCACGAAGTTGTGTACGGAACACATCTTGCTCATCAAGACATAAGCGAATTGCACGGTATCCTAAAAATGGGTTCATTTCTTTTGGTAAATGTAAGTATGGAAGCTCTTTATCTCCACCGATGTCAAGTGTACGAACAACGACTGGTTGACCTTCTTTTACACCTTCAAGAACTGCTTTATACGCTTCGAACTGCTCTTCTTCTGTTGGAAGATTGTCACGACCCATGTATAAGAATTCTGTACGGTATAAGCCAACGCCTTCTCCGCCATTATCGATAATACCTTGTACATCATTTGGTGTTCCGATATTTGCAACAAGCTCAACGTGATGTCCATCACTTGTTACAGTAGCTTGGTCTTTTAATTTTGCCCATTCAGTTTTTTGCTCTTCAAATTTCGCTTTCTTTTCTTCAAACGAACGAAGAGTTTCTTCTGATGGGTTTACAATTACTTCTCCATCTAAACCGTCAATGATAACGATATCGCCGTTTTGGATTTTCTCCATAACAACTTTCGTACCAACAACAGCTGGAATTTCCATAGAACGAGCCATAATTGCAGAGTGAGATGTACGTCCACCGATATCAGTAGTGAAACCTTTTGCATACTTACGGTTTAACTGAGCTGTATCAGATGGTGTTAAATCTTCAGCAATAATGATTACCTCTTCAGAAATTGTACCAGGATTTGAGAAGTTAATTCCTAGTAAATGTGCAAGAACGCGTTTTGTTACATCACGAATGTCCGCAGCACGTTCTTTCATATATTCGTTATCCATGTTTTCAAACATAGAAATAAACATTGATGCAACTTCATCCATTGCAAATTCAGCATTTACTTTTTCGCTATTTACTTTATCTTTTACTGGGTTTACTAGTTCTGGATCATTTAACACTAATAAATGTGCTTCAAAGATCGCAGCTTTGTCAGCACCTAGCTCAGCAAATGCGTGGTCCTTAATAGCTTCTAATTCAGTTTTTGCTTTCTCAAGCGCAGCTTCTAAGCGTGCAATTTCTGCAGCTTCGTTTGTAATTGATTTCTTTTCGATGTTAAATTCAGGATTTTCAAGTCTGAAAGCCTTTGCAATAGCAATCCCACTTGATGCAGCGATCCCTTGAATGTTAAGAGTCATTATTCTCCTAATCCTTCGTTTTTCATAGTTTCTTCGATAGCTGCTAGTGCTTGAGCTGCATCATCACCATTTGCAGTGATTTTAATTTCTGCGTTTTGTTGAATGCCTAAAGACATAACGCCCATGATTGATTTTAAGTTAACGTTCTTTCCGTTATACTCTAAGTTAATGTCAGAACCGAATTTGCTTGCAGTGTTTACAAGTAGAGTTGCTGGACGAGCATGAATTCCTGAGTCGCTAGTTACTTTAAAGATTTTTTCCATGATTATTTATCTCCTTTAAATTACAGTTTTTTTTAGTTGTATAGACGTGAGTACTACATCATCTATTGTATATAATAGGCGATGTTCGGTCAACCACATCGCCTATTATAATTATAAACATTTTGCGTCAAATTCCTACTGAATGTCAATAATAGCGGTTTCGCCCTTCTTAACATTTCCATCTTTTTTCAATTCGACTTGTTGCCCTTGTTGTAAGTTTGTAAATACAATTGGTGTAATGATAGATGGTGCATTTTCTTTTACAAATGCAAGATCTACTTTTAATAATGGTTGGCCTTGCTTCACTTTATCACCTTGTGCTACAAGTGCCTCGAATCCTTCACCATTTAATTTTACAGTATCAATACCAAAGTGGATTAAAATTTCTTTTCCGCCTTCAGATTGAATACCAATCGCATGTTTTGTAGGGAATACATTGACAATTTCACCGTTAACTGGAGAAACTACTGTTCCTTCAGTTGGCTCAATTGCAAATCCGTCTCCCATCATTTTTCCTGAGAATACTTGGTCAGGCACTTCTGTAATTGGTAAGATTTTCCCTTCGATTGGTGATACAATTGTTTCATTTTCATCAACTTTTTGAGGAGTTTCTTCCACTTTTACAGGTTCTTCTTTTTCAACATGAGGTGTACGACCTGACATTATATCATGAATTTGTGATTTTAACGTGTCAGATTTCGGTCCGAAAATAGCTTGAATGTTATTTCCAACTTCAAGTACACCAGCTGCTCCAAGTTCTTTTAAGCGGTCTTTGTTTACATTCTTTTGTTCGTTAACTTGAACACGTAAACGAGTAATACAAGCATCTAAAGAAGCAATGTTTTCTTTACCACCAAGTGCTACTAATACTTCACGAGGAAGTTCGCCTGCTTCTGTTTTTCCTGCACCGTCATTCGCATTTGCCTCTTCACGACCAGGTGTTTTTAGATTCCATTTACGGATTGCAAAGCGGAATCCGAAGTAGTAAATAACTGCTAGTACAAGACCAACAATAATTACCCACCACCATGCTGTACGGCCTGGTAGTACACCGAATAATAGGAAGTCAATTAAACCACCAGAGAATGTCATACCAATTTTAACACCTAAAATTTGCATTGTCATAAATGATAGACCAGCAAATACAGCGTGAATTCCGAATAATACTGGCGCTACGAATAAGAATGAAAATTCAAGTGGCTCTGTAATACCTGTTAAGAAAGATGTTAATGCTGCAGAACCTAAAATACCTGCTGCTAATTTTTTATTTTCTGGACGTGCTTCATGGTACATTGCTAAAGCTGCTGCTGGAAGACCGAACATCATGAACGGATACTTACCAGTTGTAAATGTACCTGCTGTTAATTCTACACCGTCTTTTAACTGTGCCATAAAGATTTTTTGGTCACCACGGATTAATTCGCCAGCTGCATTTGTATACTGACCGAATTCGAACCAGAACGGTGAATAGAAAATGTGATGTAGTCCAAATGGAATTAATGAACGTTCAATTAAACCGAATATAAATGCTGCGATTGTTCTATTTGCATCAATCATTTGATGTGAGAACGTGTTTAAGCCACCTTGAATGTATGGCCAAACGAAGCACATGATAATACCTACTATTAAAGAGAATGTTGCAGTTGCGATCGGTACGAAACGCTTACCTGCAAAGAAACCTAAGTATGATGGTAATTCAATGTTGAAGTATTTATTATAGCAATATGCCGCTACTATACCGACGATAATACCACCAAATACCCCTGTTTGTAGCGTTGGAATACCTAATACGTTTGCATACGCTGGATCTGTAAATCCAATTTTTACTGGGTCTGCTCCAGAACTTGTTACTTTCACTAGCTTATCTACTTCTAAGAACACACTCATCGTTTTGTTCATAATTAAGTAACCGACGAATGCTGCTAAACCAGCTACTCCGTCTCCACCAGCTAAACCAATTGCTACCCCAACTGCGAATAATAATGCAAGGTTAGCGAAAATAATATCACCAGATTGTTCCATAATTTTTGCAACCATTACGAACCAATCTGCTTTTAAAGCAGGAATAACATTTGTTAACTGTGGATTTTGAAATGCATTACCAAATCCAAGTAAAATACCTGCTGCCGGTAAAATCGCTACTGGAAGCATTAACGCTTTTCCGACTTTTTGAAGAACACCAAAGATCTTCTTAAACATGGAAACCCTTCCTCTCTTATCTATATTGATACCTTCCGACAAACGCCAAAAAGACATGAGGAAAAAAAGATAGAACGATAGCTATACAAAGGGTAGTATATCCCTTTCTCTAGCTTACATTCCTTACTTTTCTCCACTCATGCCTGATCGAATCAGTAACACGTGTCAAAAATAGGTTTACGTATAAGTTCACTATAATTAAGGCAAACGTTTTCGTTACTCACCTTAATGTGTTTGTCGAAATTTGTATAACTTTGCAATAGTTATTATACATAACTATTGTAAGCGATTCAATCATTTTTTTTAACGTTTTCATTTTAGACAAAAATATATGAATTATTACACATGCTCTGCCTTGACTAAGCGTTGCAAGTGCATCGTTAAATAAATACTTTCAGCTTCATATACAGGTAGTTGCAACTCTTTTTGCATGACCTTAACTAGCTTCCAAGCTACGTTATAGCAAACTGGATACTCCGCCTTTAATAAATCAGCAAAACTTTGCGATTCTTCTACTTTTTCTCCTTTTTTCACCCTCTCAATAGCATATTGAAGATGACGAATAAGGCGTAAATAATGAATGCTCTCTTGATCTAATGTAATTTCTAAGTTTGTCTCAATTAAAGATACAAGTTGTGCAATGAGACGGGAGTTTTGATTAACTGAAGATAAATCAGAATTTGTAAGCGAACTGTAAATGTGAAGTGCAATAAAACCAATTTCTCCTTCTGGCAATGTAATTTGCAAACGAGAATTTAAAAGTTCTACAACACCTTCCGCAATTTCATATTCCTCTGGATAGAGCATTTTTGTTTCAACTAAAAAAGGATTATCAATTGTAAGTCCTTGTTTTAACCTTTTAATTGCAAATGAAATATGATCTGTTAACGCAATATGAATATGTTCATTTAGTGGAGATTTCGCTTTTTCTTGAATGTACAGCATAATATCGTTCATCAATTCAATTAATTTTTCACTAACATGCGGCACTAATAATTTATATTGTTCACGATCACGTTCATTTTTTAAGACAAACATTTTTTCGATTTGTTCTTGCTCCAATACATCTTTCGCTTTTTTCCCAAATCCAATTCCTTTACCAATCACTACTACTTCCTCGTGTTCAGGATGGCTAGCAATGATGACATTATTATTTAAAACTTTTTTAATTTCTAGATAATTATTCATATAACACCACCCTCGTACTTAAATAGCCTACTTTTATGTTACAGAATATTCTTCTTTGTCGTCAATGTAAAACATCTGCCATTTAATAAAAATTCATTTTTTAGACATGTTTATATATGATGCGTATAATGTAAGAGCAACTGTACATAGAAAGGAGATAACAGCATGATTAAAATGTTTGTAAGTGATATCGATGGTACAATGATGCAACACGGAGGTCTTATTGATGAACAAGATGTTGCGGCACTACGCAGCCTCGCCGAGCAAAATGTTATTCTTTGCTTCGCTTCCGGAAGACTTGATAATGAAATTGCAGACTTAATGAAAGCTGTAAATACAAATTTTCATCGTATTAGTGTAAATGGTGTTTTTGTATATACACATGAAAATAAACAACTATTATCTGCAACTTTTGATTCCAGCATACTTCCCGATTTGTTAGCTATGACGAATGAAAATCCTTATTTCCGTTATGTAAGTGATGAGCATAATTATTACATTGAAGAGAAAACACCTTTTATTCAAGAACTTGAACAACAAGTAACAATGACTTCTGTTGAAGAACCAAACTTACTACAGAAGATTGATGATACAATTTTCCCAAATAAAATTTCTGTCGGTGGAACAAAGGAGAGCTTACAACTCCTTCAAAAAAAAATTGATGAAAAATTCCACGGGAAAGTTAGTACTTTCATCTCAGCAGAACAATGTTTAGATGTAATGCCACCGAATGTTAGTAAAGGCTCTGCCATTTCTGTTTTATTAAATGAGTTTCAAATAAAACCTGAGGAAATTGCTTGTATAGGGGATTCTTACAATGATATTCCTATGTTTTCTTTAACTCCTCACAGTTTTGCTATGTCGCAAGCAGATGATGCAGTAAAAAAACACGCTCACTATGTAGTAAATCACGTCAAAGATGCTGTTAACCACGTAATTGCTCATAATAAAAATACGACTCATTCCTTATAAGGATGAGTCGTATTTTTATTTCTTTACATGTTATCCATTTTCATTTCGACTGTACTTCACAAACTGAAATATACTATTTGTTACGTGCGATATTCGTAATAAATTTATAACGATCTCCACGATAAATACATTTCACGTACTCTAGCGGTATCTCACCTTCTGAATATGACCATTGACGCATTACAAGTACAGGCGCCTTTTTAGGAATATGCAGATGTTCAGCTTCATTTTCCGTCGCAACAGAAGCTTCAATTGACTGAGTAGCGCTAACAAGTTTAAAGCCCAGTTTTTTCTCTAAATGTTCATATAAAGATTGTTGCAATATCTCTTCGTTAATATCTTTTACAAGAGCTGGCGACAAATATGTCGTCTCAAAAGCAATCGGTTCATCATCAGCTAAGCGAATACGCCTCACTTCATAAACCGATTCCCCCTCCTGTATTCTCAACCGGTCTGCTATTTTAGCAGTAGCTGGAACTAGGCGGAAACTAAGTAATTGACTACTTGGGTTCATTCCACGAGAAATCATATCTTCTGTGAATCCCGTCATTCCTTGCAATTTTTGTTCCACTTTCGGAAGTTGGACAAATGTTCCAATTCCACGCTTCCGATATAAATAGCCTTGTTCCACTAAATTATTAATCGCCTGTCTGATTGTCATACGACTCACTTCGAACTTATCACAAAGTTCATTCTCAGATGGGATTTTATCTCCCGGCTTCCATTCGCCGTCCTCAATTAGCTGTTTCACCCACTCTTGAATCTGATAATAGATCGGAAATGGTGAATACTTGTCGATGTTCATCAGCAATCGCCTCACTGCATAAAGATAGAGCTTCTTGATCTGCGATTACGGTTACATTCGGATGACGTTGTAAAACTGTAGCCGGACACTCTTCACTATATTCACCTTGCAATAATTCTTTAACAGCTTCTGCCTTTTTAGCACCCATAGCTACAAGTAGAACTTGTTTCGCTTTCATAATGCTTCCAATTCCCATTGTAATCGCATGAGTTGGCACATCTTCTTCTTTTTCGAAGAAGCGAAGGTTTGCTTGGCGTGTAGATTCTGTTAATTCAACAATGTTCGTTGGAGAATTAAACGGTGTTCCTGGCTCGTTAAATCCGATGTGACCGTTTTCACCGATTCCAAGAATCTGTAGGTCAACTGGGTTAGCAGCTAGAATGCCCTCGTAACGTTTGCACTCTTCCTCTAAATCACTTGCCATCCCGTTTGGTACATAAGTTTGTTTAAATGGAAGATAATCAAACAACTGTTCTTGCATGAAATAGTGATAGCTGTTTTTATCTTCATGTGGTAAATTTACGTACTCATCTAAGTTTACAGTGGTTACACGGCTTGTATCAAGTTTATTTTTTCGCATTTCTGCATAAATACCTAATGGAGAGCTTCCTGTAGCCATTCCTAATGTTGGATTTTCTTTTGTTTTTACAACTTCTTCAATTAATTTATAACCTGCTTCTGCTAGTTCTTCTGGAGTTTTTACAACAAGAATATTCATTTAATTACTTCCCTTCCTTCATATGAATTCCTAAACGAACCGTATCATATACATGTAAATCTTCATTCATCACAACAAAGTCTGCATCTTTTCCTACCGCTAATGCACCTTTATTATTTAATCCAAACTCTTCTGCTTGGTTAACTGATGTCATCAGTACTGCATCTTCGATTGAACAACCTGTAAATTCAATTACATTTCGGAAAGCTTGATCCATTTTTAGAATACTACCAGCTAACGTTCCATCTTCTAATCGAGCACTACCATCTTTTACATGTACCGGCTGTCCGCCAAGCTCATATAATCCATCTTCAAGACCTTTTGCGCGCATTGCGTCAGTAATAACACTTACTTTTTTCGGTCCTTTTAACTTATATGCTAATTTCACCATATCAGGGTGAATATGAATACCATCTGTAATTACTTCAACCATTACATCTGGATTTAATAACACATGACCAACAACCCCTGGTTCACGGTGATGTAATCCACGCATTTGATTGTATAAATGTGTCGCATGTGTAATCTTTCTATTTTTTAGTTGCGCATCAATTGCATCTGTATGCCCCATTGTGCCAACTACACCAGTTTCAGCAAGATATTGTTCAAACTCTAATGCTCCCTCTTCTTCTGGTGCATATGTTACTAATTTAATTAAATTCCCACTTGCTTCTTGCCATTGTTTAAATTGCTCAATATTTGCAGGAACGATATGTTCAAGTGGTTGTGCACCTGCACGTTTCTTTGAAACATAAGGTCCTTCTAAGTGAATATATTCGAAATGTGCTCCTTTTTCTTTTGCTTCTTTCGCAGCGGTTAGCGCTGCTTCAATTGCCTCTGGAGCTTGTGTCATTGTTGTTGGGAAGTAAGTTGTAACCCCTTCTTTTAACATTTCTTTACCTAGAGTTACTAACCCATCGCTATTTGCATCCATCGCATCAATATCGTATCCTCCATGAATATGAACATCGATCATACCTGGAATTACAATCTTCCCTGTAGCATCAAAAACAGTTTCATTTTCTTGTGGTACATATTGAGCCATCAAACCAATTTCTTTAATGGTTTCTGCGTAACGGATAAATCCGTTTTCCACTATATCTTGACCTGTGTAAATTTTGGCATTGATGACAATTTGCGTTTTCATTTTCATCGATCCTTTCCCATGAAATACCTACTTGTTATTATTACCTTATTCGCCTAGTTCCATCTTAATATATGCACGAGTAGTTGTCTATACATTCTAATGAAATTTCCTTTTTATTCAACAAAAAAGGAAATTTCTTACGTCCTTTATAATTATAATATATATTATTCATTTTTCCAAAAAGGGACAGTATCCACCCCTAATATAGAAATCACTTCAACAATGGCATTAACCCGCTAGACTCTAACATAACATGTTCACCATCTGTTTCTATTTCTACTGTACGTTTATTCGTTCTATATACCATTATACCGTGCCTTTTTAAGCGTTTTACTACACTTTGGTGAGGATGTCCATACGGATTACTACTCCCGTAAGACAGAATAGCAAACTGCGGTTCCACTTTTTTTATAAACGTTTCACTTGTTGAAGTATACGAACCGTGATGCCCCACTTTTAAAACATCTGCATGTACATCAAATTGTTTTAATATTTCATGTTCTGTCCGTACATCCGCGTCACCCATTAATAAAAAATCCGCTTTTCCATATCGCACCTTTAAAACAATTGAGGATTCATTATTTTCATCTTTTGATTTCCCATTGTTTAATACTTGTATAGAAACATGTGGATCCAGCGGTATATATTGCCCTTCCTTTACCGAAACGAAAGGTATCCCTCTTTTTTTAATATTATTCCGATATGTATGATAAGTAAGAGAACTATATGTTTTTCCGCTATCTAATATAAGCGATACCGGCATTTGCTCTACAATTGGAATTAGCCCCCCTATATGATCCATATCGGGATGCGTACTGACAATTACATCTAAATGATTAATCCCTTTCTCAATTAATTTCTGAATAATAACTTCTCCTGCTTCATAAGGTCCTCCATCAATTAACATTGTTTGTCCGTTTGGCATTATGATAAGTGTTGCATCACCTTGCCCCACTTTTAAAAAGCTCACTTTCATTTTACTAAGATGTTGCCGATGCATATGTAAAGGAGACGTAGTATGAATGGACATCATATACCTTTTAGCTGATGCGCTATTTAAAGAAAAACATAATAAAACAGAAACTAATAATAGAATAATCCGCATACCTCTCATAACTCGTCTCCTTTTTTCATTTAGTATGGCACTGTAAATAATTGATATACAAAAAAAGCTTAGCAAAATGCTAAGCTTTTATTTCGATATCTCTTGTAAGGAACCGAAGAATAAATCCGCTTCATTCATTTGTTCATTCTCTTCAGAAAGCGGCGGTAAATCATCTAATGTTTTCAATCCAAATGTGTCCAAAAATTCTTTTGTTGTTCCGTATAAAATAGGACGCCCTGGTCCTTCCGCTCTTCCCATTTCTTTTATAAGTAAATGTGAAACCAACGTTTGTAACGCCTTATCGGTTTTAACCCCTCTAATCTCTTCCATTTCAGTCCTTGTGATTGGTTGACGATATGCAACAATCGCTAACGTTTCAAGGGCAGCTTGTGAGAGCGAAGCAGCTGTTGGTGTATCTATTAATTTTTGATAATATGAAGCATGTTCTTTCTTTGTAGCAAAACGATATACTTTTGCATACTGTACAATTTGCAAACCACGGTTTGCACCTTCACATTCTTGTTGCATTTCTTCTAAAATATTAATTACTTCATTCATTTCAATTTCAAGAACTTTCGCTATTTGTTCTGGATAAATCCCTTCATCACCAGAAACAAATAAAAGGCCTTCAATAATTGACTTTTGTTCTTTCCTATCCATTTCACGAGCTCCTTCCTTCTATTTTCTCATAAAAATACACATCAAAAAACCGAATCACAATCAATGCGTTCGGTTCAATATTTTTTCTCTTGTTCCAAACGATACATTAAAACATAGCACGGGATAAAGTGTTTCTATCCCAATTTCATATACTTGCTCTATGCAGATTTATTAGAGCTTGATACGAAAATTTCATCAAAATTATGTTCTTGCTCAATTATGATTTGTTGATTTTTCATAAGTTCCAGAACTGCTAAAAATGTTACAACCATTATTTCACGTTCATCATCAACAAACAAATCATGAAAACTTTGGCGACCACCCTTTATTTTTAATTGCTTTAAAATATCAGTCATTCGCTGTTCAATTGGTATTTCTTGACGAGTAATACGTGTTGTTACAGGTTTTTTTGCCTTTTTACGGCGCATTAATTTTTGAAATGCCGCTAGCATATCATATAACGTAACATCAAGAGGCAAGCTTGTCTCTTCTTCTTGTTGCAACGATGTAAAGTCAATTGGTGGACGTGTATATAGCTGTGCTCTTTCTTGTTCTCTTTCTTTTAACTCAGTAGCAACTTGCTTATATTTCTTATATTCAATTAACCTCTCCATCAATTCTTGACGAGGATCATCTATAAAATCATCACCGTTATCAAGTACATCTTCTTCATGTTTCGGCAACAACATTTTACTTTTAATTTGTAATAACGTTGCGGCCATTACTAAATACTCACTTGCAACATCTAATTGCAGTTCTTTCATCGTATGCACATAAGATAAATATTGCTCTGTAATATCTGCTACAGGAATATTATATATATCAATTTCATAACGATGTATTAAATGTAACAATAGATCTAAAGGCCCTTCAAAAGCCTCTACTTTAAAATTATATTGCACAAAGCATCCCACCACATTTTTTCTATAACAACATAAGTATAGAGCATACTCATGTTCTATCCAACCTTTTTAAGAAATTTAATTAAAAATAGACCGATGCCTATGTCATCATGCCCACCACTTCATATGATAACAGTGTAGTAAGAACAATGTAGGAGGTCAAAAAACTATGGGTCACGTTGATTGTGGTTTTAGCGGTGGGTTCGCATTACTTGTTGTACTGTTTATTTTGCTAATTATTGTAGGAGCAGCTTGCTTCTGCTAATATGAACAATAACGGCTAGGGGGAAATCTCCTAGTCGTTTATTGTTCATATTTCTATGATACACTTATATGTATAACCGTTAGATAGGGGCGAGAAAACATGTATCCTACCGAATACATACAATTTTTAATTCATTTCCAAGGAGATTACGACTATTTTGAATGCCACGAAATACTAGAAGAGTACTGGAAGACAAAACCAAGAGGAAATCGTGATCATTACTTAGTTGGTCTCATTCAAATTGCCGTTTCTTTATACCATCAAAGACGTGCTAACTGGAATGGTTCCACAAAAATGATGAAAAGCGCAATCACAATTTTAGAAAAAAGCGGTGTGTCTTTACAACGTTTAGGAATTAATCAAGTACAACTTCTTTCCTTGCTCAATGAAAGATTGCAATCTATCCATAAAAAAGAACGTTTTGTACCTTTATTTTTACCCTTATCAGATCCATTGTTAGAGAAGCAGTGCATAGAGTTATGCAAAAAACAAAACCTCTCTTGGAAAGACTTGAATGCTATTCCAAGTGAATATATTATACACAAGCACACTTTGCGTGATCGCACAGAGGTCATTACTGAACGAAACGAACAATTACAAAAAAGAAAGCAGAGATAATAAACTACTTATCCCTGCTTTCACGAATGTATATTTTGTTCTAGCCCTTTACATTTTTCGCAAAAACTTGCTGTTTGCTCATTTCCGCAAATTGTAAACTCAAGAAATTTACTCTTTAACTCTTGAACCATCTTCGTTCCAATCCCCACATGACGGTGGGACGGATTTACACTTAAATGCTGGATTTCTAATACTTGATTCTCTTTTTTTACAATCCCCATTATTCCAACAAAATCTTCATTTTCTTTCCACAAATACAATTGCCAATCATCTTTTGCTTCATATTCTTTCATTGTCAATTGTAATGTTTTCACATCTTTTTCAGTTGGCATAAACGAAAGAAGCCCCATTGCAATTTTTTCATAACTTTTTTTAAAACGAATTAACATAACCCTTATCCCTTCTCACAAAAGTTACAAACTAGTAATCCCCTCAATCACTCTTTTCATATCACATTCATTTTACAATATTTTCAACAGAGTGAGAAGAGTCTAAAACAACTTGATAATCATACAAAGCGAAAAGAAGAAAGTCAAATCTATGTTTCAGCACTATTCCTTTAATAAATAGAGTGAAAAAAATAAAATTTTATATGGAATGAAAAGAAACATATCATTCAACATCACTTCGTTAATAGTTCCCCTAAAACAGCACAATTCTAGCAAAATTAATATAACAAAAAATATTTGTTGAAACATATAATGTAATGTATTCTATGTAATTTGTTAAAGCTTTGTTCTCACAAGCAATATATTTTAGCAACAATACTACTTGTATGATGAGCTATAGAAGAAGTACTCAATCTCATTAAAAATAAAAAAGAGAGCAAAAGCTCTCTTTTTCCTTACCTTATTCTTCCCAAACTTTAACTTCTTTCATTACATCGCCTTGACGCATTTTTAATACTGTTTCAATACCGCTTGTTGCTTTACCAAATACAGTATGAACGCCATCTAAATGTGGCTGTGGCTCATGAACAACAAAGAATTGGCTACCGCCTGTGTTACGGCCAGCGTGAGCCATAGAAAGTGATCCTACAAGGTGTTTATGAGGGTTTCCATCAGTTTCACATGGAATAGAGTAACCTGGACCACCAGCACCTGTACCTGTTGGGTCTCCACCTTGGCTTACGAAGCCAGGAATAACACGGTGGAATGTAACACCGTCATAAAATCCTTGCTCTGCTAATTTTTTAAAGTTTTCTACTGTTTTTGGCGCTTCTTCTGGGAAAAATTCCAATTCGATTTTTTCACCGTTTTCCATTAATATGTATCCTAAAGTTTTCATATGTATATGTCTCCTTTCAACTATCTCAGCACTATATTACCACATTCATGACTAGAAACAAAAAGAATCCGACAATCTAGATACTTCTTTTTTAAAATGCGGAAAAAGCTAGGTGACAAATAAGAAATATATACTATAATAACTTTGTTGCCCGAAAATTTTAGAAAGAGAAAGGGAGCGGTTTTTCGTGAAAACGAAATTATTAGCTCTGCTATTAGCTGTAACGGTATTTATGATGCCAACAGCTTCATTTGCAGACATCATCGAGGGAGAATCAATTGTTACACTAGGAGAGAACTTATCCGAACAACAAAAACAAGATCTGTTAAAAGAAATGAAAGCACCGAAAGATGCTACAATTATTACTGTATCTAATGCGGAAGAACATAAATTTCTAGAAGGCATTGTTCCAAAAGCACAAATTGGTACGAGAGCAATTTCTTCTTCTATGATTACATACACAAAACCAGGATCTGGTCTTATTGTGCGATCAAAGAACATTAACTGGGTAACAGATGCAATGTACACTAACGCTTTGATTACAGCAGGTGTAAAAGATGCAGAAATTCAAATTACTGCACCTTTTAAAGTTTCAGGAACTGCAGCTTTAACTGGATTAATGAAAGCATATGAAACTGCGTCCAATAAACCAATTCCGGAAGAAGTTAAAAAAGTAGCGAATGAAGAAATGGTACAAACAGCCCAGCTTGGTGATAAAATTGGTGAAGAAAAAGCAGTTCAACTTGTTGCAAAAATTAAAGAAGAAATTGCAAAAGAACAGCCAAAAACAACAGAAGATTTACGTTCATTAATTAAAAAAATTGCTGATCAACTCGGCATTACATTAACAGATGAACAATTAGATAACCTAGTAGCGTTATTTGATAAAATGAAGAATCTTAATATCGATTGGAATCAAGTTGGTAGTCAATTAAACAAAGCAAAAGAACACGTTTCTGCCTTTTTAGGATCTGAAGAAGGACAAAGTTTTCTAGATAAAGTGAAAGATTTCTTCTCAAGTATCATTGATTTTGTTAAATCTTTATTCAAGTAAAAAAGAAGCCCGCCAGTGACGGGCTTCTTTTTTATACAAGTAACGGTAATTTCATAACAGCCTCTTCAACCGAACGCACTATATGATTTGCTTTCTCCTTTACATATGGATGGGCATGATGAAGAGTAAATGAATGCGGGGTTACTTCAAACATAGAAATATCATTGAAGGAATCTCCAATACAAGCAACTTCATTTGCTTCAATTTGCAAATGGTCCATTAGTCGCTTTAGAGCACTCCCCTTACTCACGCCTCTTGGCATAATATCAACATAGCGTTTACCTGATATAAAAACTTCCGCTTCGCCTTGAAACATATCTCGTAGCTCTTGATCTAACGTCACAATTTTCTCTTCTTCTCCAAAAACAAACAATTTTGCAGGGTGTACAGTCTTACCAAACTCTTCTTCTAACGCTTCAATTTCAGCGATATGCACGCCCATATACGCTTCAAAATTATGGTGATGTTCATTTTTCCTTTTTGTATATCGTTGCTCATTTGCACAAACAATATCCGCTAGTCCTTTTTTATGTATATATCGATATATTTCCTGGGCAACCGTATTTTCAAAACTCGATTCATGAAATAAATTCCCATCTGGAAGTAACATTGTCGCTCCATTTAAGCCAGTTGTGTAATATGGGAATGAAAACCTTTTTACAACTTCATCAATTCTGTGTGTAAAGCGGCCAGAGGCAAAACAAATATTTGTCCCTTTCTCAGCTAACCAACACAGCGCACGTTCATCTTCTTTTTGCATATGATTCACATCGTAAACGAGCGTGTCATCTAAATCACTTACAAATAATTTAATCATGTCCTCTTCCCCTTCCATACACAATATCTACTCTAAGTGTACACAAAAAATGTTTGATTTTTGTTAAAAAACAATAAATTTTTACTAAAAAAAATAAACGGGTGTATAATCCCGTTTATTTTTGTCTTTTTACATTTTGAGGTCTTACAATACTTGGTCGTACTTTTAAACTAGACATCGTTGGACGGAGTAAAATTTTTGTTAACGCGCCCCAATCAAATGGTAAAAACGGCCATAAATAAGGTGTTTGTAAACTTTTTATAGACGTTAAAAATAAAATTAATATCGTCATACCAATTACAAATCCCATCTCATGGAAGAGACCTGTTAAAATAATAACAAACAATTTCCCAACCTTATTCCCTAATCCTAATTCATAACTCGGTGTTGCATATGCACCAATCATCGAAACCGCTACATACAAAATTACTTCTGGCACAAACAAACCTACATCAATTGCAATTTGACCAATTAATATGGCGGAAATCAACCCTGCTGCAGACGATAATGGGGTTGGAGTATGAATAGCAGCCATCCTTAAAAACTCAAGTCCGACCTCTGCCATTAACACCTGTAATAGGATTGGTAAATGCGTCATCTTAGTCGGTCCAATAAAAGCAAGATTTGCTGGTAAAAGAGTTGGATCAAATACAAACACTAACCAAAATGGTAATAAAAATAACGAGAATATAACACCTAAAAAGCGCACCCAGCGTAAAAATGTACCGACAGCTGGATTTTGTCTAAACTCTTCTGCATGCTGTAAATGGTGAAAATATGTTGTCGGTGTAATCATAGCACTTGGCGATGTGTCAACAAGTACTAACACATGTCCTTCTAGTAGATGATTTGCTGCTACATCTGGCCTTTCTGTATATCGAATAAGCGGGAATGGGTTATAGCTTTGCTTTACAACAAATTCTTCTACTGTTTTATCCGCCATCGTAATTCCATCTACATCAATGTTATTTAATTCTTGTTTTATAATCTTTACTAAATCTGGATTTGCAACATCTTGAACGTATGTAATACAAATATCCGTTTGTGATCTATCTCCTACTCGAACCATTTCATTTCGAAGTCGTGGATCTCGAATTCTCCTACGAATTAACGCTGTATTTACAACGATATTTTCAACAAATCCATCCCTCGCACCGCGTACTACCTTTTCGGTATCTGGTTCTGTCGGTGTTCGCCCTGGATAACTACGAACATCAATCGCGAACGCTTCCGTTTCACCTTCCACAAATATCACAATGAGCCCTGATAATACTTGGAGCATTACCTCATCCATCGTTTTCACTTTGCTTACTTGTTGATGGATTAAGCGATTCTCTAAAAGCTTCACTGTATCTTCTTCTACATCCCTTATCTCATTTGTATCCACCGCTTCTTCTAAAATAGGGATAATATAATTTGTATCACAAAGTCCGTTTACAAATAACACACCGATTTCTTTATTCAAAATTTGAAATTTACGAATGCCAACATCGTATGTAACGCCTAGTCCAACTGTCTGCTTTAAATAATTTTCATTATCACTTATGAAAGTTGATATAGGGATATCCACTTTTTTAGGCTTCGTCATAAAAACCACTCCTTTCCAAAATTAATTGAATCGCTTTTCTAGTAATAGGTGATCCCCTCTCCCATTCATCATTCCCGCACATCTTACCAATGTCACCGACTCCAACGATGACAGGAACATTCAAGTCATCTAAACAATAAATTGTATCTCCGCTAATTCTGCCAATTTCACCATCTGGAAGTCCAAATTTATCAACACCGTATTCGGTTAAATTTCCGTTCCGATCTACACTTACATCTACACGTGCCCATTCCCAATGATGCGTATTAGACGCTACCGCTAAAATACCGAGCACATCAATTTGTTTATGGGTAGCTACATATTTTAAAGCCTTTTCACCAGATCCTTCTCCAATAAATCCACTGTCATCAAACATGACAAATACAGGGTCATATGGCGTTTGCATAATAAGCTCAACAACTTTTTTCCCTGTCAATTTGGTTGGATTACTTTGTGATGCTGAAATACACCTTCCCCCAAATTCCTTTGTTAAAAGCTCAATTGTCCGCTTTGCATATTCATCTCCATCTGTGACCAAAACAACCCTTCGTCTCATTTGATTTATCCTTTCGGTTTACATATAAGTGCTATAAAAAACGAAAACAATATCGCTGCGGAAATGCCCGCAGACGTTAAACTAAACATGCCAATACCAATTCCTAAATACCCATGTTTTTCTGCTGCATGCATTGCTCCGTGCAATAGTGAATGTCCAAAACTTGTAATAGGGACTGTTGCTCCAGCACCTGCAAACTTTATTAGTTTATCGTACAATCCAAATCCATCTAAAATTGCTCCGATGACTACAAAAGTTGCCATTAAATGAGCTGGTGTTAACTTTGCGAAATCTAACAATAGTTGCCCAATTACACAAATAGCTCCACCTACAAGAAATGCATATATAAAATCCACAATTCACTCTCCTTTAACTCTCTCAAATACGACACCATGTGCAATTGTTGGAATCGTTTCTTTCTGTTGCATCATTATCGGGCTTAATAATGCGCCAGTGGCAACGACAAAAATTCGTTGTAAATTCCCTTTTTGCATCTCGTGTAATAAATGGCCATATGTGACAACTGCTGAACAAGCGCAACCACTACCACCTGCAAACACTTCTTCTTGACTTGATTCATAAATCATTAATCCGCAATCATTGTATATATGTCCAAGATCGTAACCTTCCTCAAGTAAAAGTTGTTTTGCAATCGGTGTCCCAACAGCTGATAAATCACCCGTAACAATCAAATCATAGTCATCGGCACTTCTTTTTAAATCTTCAAAATGCTGTTGAATTGTATGAGCTGCTGCTGGAGCCATCGCTGCCCCCATATCCAAAGGATTTGTGATTCCTAAATCTTGCACTTTTCCGATTGTAGCCGCCGTAATTTTAATTGCACTTTTTTCATTGCTAATTAATATAGATCCTGCACCAGTCACAGTTGAATTTGCTGTCCCTGGTTTTTGCCCACCGTACTCTGTTGGATAGCGAAATTGTCTTTCAGCCGTTGCATTATGACTACTTACTGTAGCTAAGACACGATTTGCAAATCCACCGTCTATAAAAGCTGAGCCAACTGCTAAAGTCTCCATAGACGTCGCACAGGCGCTAAACATTCCTAAAAAAGGAATGCCCCACTGACGCGCAACATAATTTGCTGTCACTGTTTGATTTAATAAATCTCCCGCTAAAAAGAAATCAATTTGCGATGTTTTTATATTCCCTTTTTGCACTGCTTGTTGAATTGAGTCTGACATTAATCTTCGTTCGGCTAGCTCCCAATTTTCCTCTCCACAATGCAAGTCATCATATGAAATATCAAAATCTTTTCCAAGAGGGCCCTCAGCTTCTTTCGGACCGACAGCAGTACCCGTTGCATTCACATATATATCGTTTTGAAATACCCACGTTTGTTTTCCGGTCAACCTCATACTAGCCCCTCCTTTAAGACATAAAAATTTTAAAGGTATACCTTATTAACCCAATGATATATGCACCAACAACCCCAAATACAATCACACTTCCTGCCAGTTTAAACATATTTGTCGCAATCCCTAGAACAATCCCTTCACTCTTATGTTCTAAAGCAGCGCTTGCCATAGAATTTGCAAATCCTGTTACCGGTACCGCTGATCCTGCTCCAGCAAATTGACCGATTTTATCATATACACCACATCCTGTTAAAATCGCGGATAATAAAACAAGCGTTGCAACAGTTGGGTTTCCTGCCTCTTGTTCACTGAAGTGAAAATAATGTATATAAAATTTCATCAATACTTCTCCAACTGTACAAATGAGTCCACCTACAAGAAATGCTTTGATACAATTTAGTAAATAGTTTGGCTTTGGATGATACTCCTTCACTTTATTTATGTAATCATCCTTCAATTTCTGACTCGTCATTTATATACTGCCTCCTACTTTACGAAATAAATCCAGTGAAACAACGAGCCTATTACTTTCCCAAGTACAAGAGCAACGAGTAAAACAATAATCTTCCCCTCTATCCCTACTCGTTTCGCTAAAATAGGTAGAACATTTAACACCTCTGTTAATGCCGCAGCGAGCATTCCAATGAACGTACCACAAAATAGCCCTAATATAACGAGCCAATATTGCGACGTTTGAAATGTAATGTTTTTCAAACTGCACCAAGCCCCTGTTAAAGTACCTGCAATGACTGCCCACTCAAAATATTGAATATGCTTTCCACTTCTCGTTAATTGAGCTAAACGGGGGATTATACCAAGTACAGCTAAAAATGCGACATATCCGCTACCTACCGCTATCCCTCCAGCTAAACCAATTAAAATAACAAATCCAGACTCAATCATCGGCAAGTTGTTTCATATTATCCTTGTTTTCATTAACGATTACATATTGATCAAGCGACTGTTGGTATTGAAACATCTCAACTTCTAACGGACTCGGCTCTTCATTAATTCGTTTTTGAAATACATGATTAAAGAATAGAACCATCCCTAAGCCAAGACCTACAGAATAAGGAATTTGAAATAAAAGTGGCTGTGCATTAAATTCTCCAGTAATCATGTAATATAACCGTTGATGTACTTGTTGCATACTTACATCCTCATGGAAATAAATGATTGCAAGAGCTGCTCCAATAAAAAGTAATAACCATACAAGTCCAAAGAAAACTGGGTGCACTTTCTTTTTTTCATAAATAATTTCAACAAGAGTTTGTCCAGAACCGAGTAAATTAATTTGTATGTGAGCCGCTTTTCGCCTAATGATCTCAATTATCTTCATAACATCAATTACAACATGCGTCTTATCGTGTGCTGTTATTTTGTAAACAATCTCATTTTGTAACGCTTCAACTACGAAAGCATCTCCAGCAAGCTGAGCAACATCACCTAGCTTCACTTCATACGAAGGAGAAACTTTTAAACGATTGCGCATTTTAATATAAATCGTTTGTTCCAACTTTCATTCACCCCTTCACTCTTCCTCGTAGTTGTAGTATGGTTATTGAATTTTTTTCTAATACAATTTTTTCATAAAAAAACATCTGCACCATTTTGGTACAGATGTTTTTTACTTATGCCTTTTTCTTAAATAAGTTTGCAATACTTAATGCAAGCCCTCCCCAAATGACTACGATTCCAATAACCATCATCATAATCGCTGATCCACTCATTATGAAACACCTCGATCTTTCCATTCTTTTTCAAGCTTGGCAGAATCCGAATGAATTTGTGCATCCCATTTTTTCAGACCAATGATTATTGCAACTATGAGGAATGCTGCTGCTATCGACCAACCATACGTTACAACAAACTCAGTCGGATAATCTCCATAGTTCTTTTTAATATTTTGGATTGTACCATCAATTAGCATATACCCTAACATAAGCGGAGTAATAACGAGTAAACTCACTCTCCAAAACGTTCCTAATTTAATATCAGATACAAAGTTTGCATGATTTTGATAAACTGGTAAACGACGTAAAATGAGCCCTATCGTAACTACTTCCGCAAGTGCAATTGTAATTAATCCGAAATTATTAGCGAAATAGTCGACAACATCTAAGAACATAAGCCCACCACGTGTTGCAAAAACAAGAGAAACTAACACGAGAAGGGTTCCCATAATTCCAATAGTTTTTTCCCGACTTAAACTGAATTTTTCAGATACAGCGGCAAAGCATACTTCCGCGAGTGAAATAAGTGATGTAATTCCAGCAACCGTTAACGATAAGAAAAATAAAACACCAAACAACGGTGACATCGGCAATTCATTAATAATTTTGGGAAATACTACGAACGCAAGCCCAACGCCAGCACTTGCTACTTTATCAACCGGTACTCCCATATTATTTGCCATAAATCCAAGAGCTGCAAAGACCCCAATACCTGCTAATAATTCAAATCCTGAGTTTGCAAATCCAGTAATAAAGGCATTATTTGTTGTATCCGAGTTTTTCGGTAAATAACTAGAATACGTAATCATAATTCCAAATGCTAAAGATAAACTAAAGAATATTTGACCGTAAGCAGCAAGCCATACTTTCCCATCAAAAATACGACTCCAATCTGGTTTAAAGAATGCATCTAGTCCTTGCATAGCACCTTCCATCGTCACTGCACGAACAACGATAATAAGGAACATAACAACTAATAAAGGAATAAATATACGGTTAACAACTTCGATTCCTTTTTTAACTCCTTTAAATGCAACGCCAAGCACAATAATCCAAACGAGAGCTAACGGAATTAATACTTCTGGTACAAGTCCTCCAAATTGTCCTGGCTTATCTGCAACATGTAAGTACTCTTTAAATAAAAATGATTGCGTGTCTTTTCCCCATGCTCCAGTAATTGCAAAGTATGTATACGATATAGACCAACCAATAATCACTGCATAATATGTTGAAACGATAAATGTTACGCACATTTGCCACCATCCAATAAATTCTGCACGCGGGCTAATACGGAAAAATGTAAGTGGTGCTGAGCCACGATGACGATGACCAAGGGCAAACTCAAACGCTAACAATGAAATACCAGTCGTTAATAATGCAAATAAATACGGTAAAAAGAATGCTCCTCCTCCATTTTCATACGCTGTATAAGGAAAACGCCATATGTTTCCTAATCCAACGGCAGATCCGACCGCTGCGAAAATAAATCCAGCCCTCGTTCCCCATTGTTGCCTCGTTTCCATTTTTCCTTCCCCCTTTATGACAAGTTCATACTTGGATTATATTTTAAATTGACTAAATTATAAATAAATTCTGTTAATTTTTACGAAAATTAACATCGCTCTCCTATTAACGGCATAAAAAGATCGAATAGACAATTATTCGTCTATTCGATCTTTCATCTGTTTTAATATTTTCTTTTCAAGTCTTGAAACTTGTACTTGCGAAATGCCTATGCGCTCGGCTACTTCTGACTGTGTTTGATCTTTATAGTAACGCAAGTATACAATTAAGCGCTCTCGTTCATCTAGTTCTCTAATCGCTTCTTTTAAAGCAATTTTATCGAACCATTTCGTTTCAGATTGATCTGCAATTTGATCTAAAATAGTGATTGGATCTCCATCGTTTTCATATACAGTTTCATGTATAGATGAAGGGGCCCGGCTCGCTTCTTGTGCTAGAACAACTTCCTCTGGCGTTAGTTCTAGTGCCTCTGCCACTTCATTAATCGTTGGAGCCCTTCCGAATTCTTTCGAAAGCTCATCTCTCATCTTTCGAATTTTGTTTCCTGTTTCTTTTAAAGACCTACTAACTTTCACTGATCCATCATCGCGTAAGAAACGTTGTATTTCACCAATAATCATTGGAACTGCATATGTTGAAAATTTCACGTCGAAAGATAAATCAAATTTATCTACCGATTTCAAGAGCCCAATACATCCAATTTGAAATAGGTCGTCTGGTTCGTATCCTCGATTAAGAAACCGCTGTACAACCGACCAAACGAGGCGCATATTACTTTGAACGATTGTATCTCTCGCTTGTTGATCTCCATCTTGACTTTTTTGAATTAACGCTTTTAGCTCGTGGTCCTTTAACTGAGGTTTCTTCTTCTCATTTTTGACCTCTATGTCCATAGGCTATTCTCCTTAATTGCATAGAGCGTTACTATTTGATAAGTATTTTGTCAAATGGATTGTTGTCCCGAAAGATTCGTTTGAAATAACTTCTACTTCATCCATAAAATTTTCCATGATAGTAAATCCCATTCCGGAACGCTCTAATTCAGGTTTAGTTGTAAAAAGGGGTTGTCTCGCTTCATCTAAGTTAAAGATTCCAATCCCTTCATCTCGAATCGTGAGTTTCACCATTGCTTCTTCCAAAATTACAGAAATATAAACAATACCTTCTGCATTTCCTTCGTATCCATGAATAATTGCATTTGTAACCGCTTCTGACACAACTGTTTTAATCTCCGTTAATTCTTCCATCGTTGGATCTAGTTGTGCAATGAAAGCCGCCACTGTAACGCGAGCGAATGATTCATTTTGACTTAATGCTGAAAATTGAAGGTTCATTTCATTTCTCATCTATGCCACCCCCAACGTCGCGAGCGCGTGCGCTTCACTTTCTTCTAAGCGAACGATTTTGAATAAGCCCGACATTTCAAATAAACGCTTAACAGGCGGTGAAATTGCACAAACAACCATTTCTCCACCTAATCCCTTTACGTGTTTATATCGGCCTAATATAACACCTAGACCAGAACTATCCATAAACGATAAGTTCTCTAGGCTCAAAACAATATGATGAACACCATGTGTCTCAATCATATCTGTTACTTTCGTTCGCAACTCTTCAGCCGTATGATGATCTAATTCACCCTCTAGTCTCACACATAGGACGTCACGTTTTACTTCTAATTGCATGGAAAGACTCACACGATTTCCTCCTTATGCTCAAACTTTACTTATTCACATACATAAAGATTTTCGTGATATAAAATAAGAATCCTTCCTGCTGACAAAAGAAGAACTATTTCGTCATAAAGTGAAACCTTTCAGCATTATTCACTTACATACGAATAGAAAAGCGGCAAAATATTTGCCGCTATTTTGATGTTGAAAACATCCCAAAACTTCTTTTAAATAACTCCCACCAGCTCGCTGCAGCAACATCTTCTTTTGCTATAATTGTTTGTTTTAATAAAACATCTTTATCTTTTTTTATAACAAGGGTGCCAAGCGCGTCACCTTTTTTAATCGGTGCTTTTACTTTCTTTTCAGCAATTACTTCTTGTTTTACCTTGTCCATATTCTCGCCCTTCTTCATAAGAAGAGAAACATTATCTGACGCAACTAAATCTACTTTTTCTTTTTTCCCTTTTCCTACTTGAACTGTCTTAATTTTTTCGCCGCGCATATACAATTTCTTTGTCATATATTGTCCAAATGCATAGTCAAGAAGTTTTGTCACTTGGTTGTTCCGTTCTTTTGATGTTGGTGCTCCCATGACAACTGAAATGACACGCATACCATTTTTTTCAGCCGATGCTGTTAAACAATATTTCGCTTCTGTCGTAAAACCTGTTTTTACTCCATCTACGCCAGGATAAAAACGTACTAGTTTATTCGTATTAACGAGCCAAAACTTTTTATCCGTATCTTCACGTAAATAATCTTCGTACTTACCTGTGTATTTACGAATAAGTGGATACTTCATCAATTCTCTCGCCATTATAGCCATATCATTTGCTGTCGAATAATGGTCTTTGGCCGGAAGACCTGTTGGATTTAGAAAATGTGTATTTTTCAGCCCTAAATCTTTCGCCTTTTTGTTCATCATATTTACAAATCCTTCTTCTGAACCTGCGATGTGCTCGGCTACTGCAACAGATGCGTCATTTCCAGATGCAATTGCAATACCCTTTAACATCTCATTTACAGTCATCTCTTCCCCAGGTTCTAAAAAGATTTGCGATCCACCCATTGAAGCTGCATGTTCGCTTGCTCTAACTTTATCGGTCAGTTTTAGTTTTCCTTTTTCAACTTGTTCCATAATTAAAAGCATTGTCATAATCTTTGTCATACTAGCAGGTGGTAATTTTTCATTTGGGTTTTTATCAAATAAAACTTTACCTGTATCTTGCTCAATTACGATTGCTGACGACGCTTGTTCCGCTAACTTCGGCGTTGTTTCTTCTGTTTTCTCCTGCTTCGTTTTTTCAGATTGCGCAAAACTCACTGAAGTTCCAGAAAGCAATAACATGAAACAAACAAGTATTCCAAAAACTCGCTTCATGACTAACCCTCCATTCTATATCAGACCTATTTTTTCCAATTCTCCTTTTTTTAATACCAATTTTTTCTATTATTTTCAGTTGACAAATACATTCGTCCCCTATATTGTATTAAGTGTATTACATATAGTAGTACACTTAATACATATGAGGAAGGAGACATTGCTCTTGCATATTCAACTTGACCCAAGAAGCAACACTCCGATATGGGAACAAATTGTTCAAAATATAAAAGAACTCGTATTGAAAAACATGTTGGCTCCAAGTGATAAACTTCCTTCTGTACGCGAACTCGCTTCTTTACTCGTTATAAATCCAAATACAGTGAGTAAAGCGTATCAAGAGTTAGAGCGACAAGGAATTATTGAAACGTTACGAGGAAAAGGAACATTTGTATCCCAATCGATTACCCCAACATTAGACGAAAGGAAAATCGCTATGGTTGAAAAGCAATTTCATCAATTACTATTAGAAGCCTCTTATCTTGGTATTACGAAAGATAAAATTCATGATTGGATAGATTCATACTATAAAGAGATTGGAGGGAATACGGATGTTGAAAGTGACAAGCTTGAAGAAAACAATTGATAATCAAACAATTTTAGACGATGTTTCTTTCACATTACAAAGAGGTAGTATCGTCGGATTACTTGGAAGAAATGGTGCGGGGAAAACAACTTTATTACGAACGATAGTCGGCATTTTAGACCCAGATGAGGGAACTGTTACATATGAGGATATCGACATTCATAAGAATCCTGAAACGAAACAAAAAATCGTATATGTCCCGGATTCTACTAACATACTGAACGGTTATACAGTAAAAGAAATCGTGAAGTTTTATAAAGCAGTTTATACCGCATTTGATGAACCATATTTCTACGAACTACTAGAACGTTTCAACTTACCAAACAAACGAATTCGTAGTTATTCAAAAGGAATGAAGGCACTGCTTGCCATCATTTTAGCTGTTGCTGCACAGGCAGAATATATTATTTTAGATGAACCAACAAACGGACTTGATCCTATCGTTAAAAGACAGATTTTACAGTTTCTCGTTGGAGAAGTTGCAGAAAAAGAGATTACCATTTTCATATCTACCCATCATTTAGATGAAGTTGAACAAATTGCAGATACAATCATCATATTAAAAGGACATACCGTATCTTCTATTACATCACTAGACGATGCAAAATCACAATTTGCTAAAATTCAAGTTGCTTATGAACGATCATTACCTCAAAAACTAGAAAACTTAAGCAATATTAAAATATTAAATCAAACAGGAAAAGTATATACGATTTTAATTGAAGGAAATATAGCTGTAACGCTTGAGAAGTTTTATAAAGAGCAACCTATACTCATTGAAGAATTAACAATGTCACTTGAAGATATTTTTATCACTACATTTGAGGAGGATTCACATGTTTCATAAAGCTTTATGGATGAGGCAATGGAAGCAAGGAAAATATATAATTCTATTATTTTGGTTAACTAGTTTATATCAACTACCTTATAAATATTATCAAGAAGCGCAAATGCAACTAAAGCTATCAAAAATGAAGTTTGGTGACTATGCATATTACTACTCCTACTATTTTCAGACATCTGATGGTGCCGTCTTCTTTCAAGGAGCTACTCTAATTGCACTCGCTTGTCTTTTAATTGGATGGGAACGTAATAATCAATCAACTGATTTTCTATTCTCGATGCCTTTTAAACGAAAGGATATTTTTTTAACAAAATGGTGGCTTGGTGTTTTGAATATTATTATAGTACAAATTGTTTGCTGGATTAGCATGTACGGAATAAAGAACATGTCGTTTCACAATGAGTATCAAACCTTTGCTCCGTTCTATAGTTACTTTCTATATGCTACCGTTGTACTTATCGCTATTTATACATTCACCTTATTTATCGGGACTTTTACTGGACATATATTTTCTCAAAGTATTTTAACTATCATTCTATTATTTTTACCATACGGTTTTGGATGGTTAATTTCCGGATTCATTTATTCACACGCACAATGGTCTGTAGATGCAATCGGAGAAATAGAGCTCCATACTCATGAGTACTTACAACATATAGGTATCATTTCACCATTAGAATATTTTTCTATTACTTATGATTACCACCCGATAGAAACATTTGATGACTATGGCAATAAACTTCCCAGTGTATCACAGGACAATCCTACGGAGCGTATTTCTGTACCTTCTCCTTGGACACTATTAACACCATTTTCTTACATCATTACCTTTTTATCAATAGCAACCTTTCTATATACACGTACACCGAACGAACAAAGTGGAAAAATACTATTGTTTCCTAACTTGCAAAAATGGTTCATAATTTGCACTGTTCTATGCTTCGGACTACTTGGTGGTAGAATATTAGGCGGACGAGATGCACTTCTGTCTTATTATGTTGGATTTTTCCTATTCGCTACCATAAGTTACTTCATTTTTACACGTCTATTAAAATTGAAGTTTGCTTTTGTAGGGAAATAAATATGCATTAAGGTGGTGGATACATGTTTCCAAAAGCATCTTAGATGTGAAACTATAAACACGGAACAATGACATTAAATAGAAGCTGACGAAAAAGGTATATAATGACAAAAGAAATATGTTATGAATTATTTAACTCTTATATGAACTAAATAAAAAAGGCATTGCACAAGAGCAATGCTTTTTTATTATATATCCCGATCTAAATAAAGAGGTTATTTCACATTCTCTCTCCTATCCCCATACACCATCTCTTCTTTCATCCCAAATCCATCACCATTTTGCACAATTTGCTCTGTCGGTGCAACTACACTTTCGGCAATTTTCCATTCCCCACGCTCTTTTACGAATACTTGTAGAAAATAGTTCATGCCATCTAATTGATATGCATTTTCTTTTTTCACATTATAGTGAATCGCAATGTAGTACACTTGAATGTTTTCTTTCCCTATTTTTGATACGTATTGCGATAGTCTCGGTATATAAAGTGCTGCTTTCTGAAAAGATAGTTGCTTCGCTTTAACAAGCGATGAACTTGTTACATTACGTAATGTGTCCCGATTACGAATATTATCGCTATGGTGGAATAATACTGCGTTTTGCATAGAACGAACCCATAATTTTGAATATAAGACTGTATTATCATTTTCGATGTACTTCACTTCTTTTCGCACCACTTGGATAGGCGTATCTGCGTACGTGAATGTTTGAAAACAGAAAAAACTACCAAATAAAATGGTAAGTGCAGCAATATATTTCATAATCTTTCCTCCGATCTTTTAATTAAAGTATCGGAGTTTCAAAATATTTTTATTCAAAAGAAAAAGGATAGGAGTGCTTTCGCTTCCTATCCTCATTTATTATAATACGCGGCCAAATAGTTCTAAGACCATTTCTATTTCTTGGTCGCTCCAACCTTTAAATCTCTCTTTATAATATTCTTTACGCACAGCTTCAAGTTTTTCAGTTACTTCTCTTCCGTGCTCTGTAATTTCTAAGTACACGATTCGACGATCTGAATTAGAACGTTTTCTTTCTACTAATCCTTTTCGTACGAGACGATCTGTAACAGCTGTAATATGACTGGAGGTTACGTTTACTTCACTCGCAATTTGCGAAGCCATCTGTGGACTGTTTAAAAATAACGCACGTAATACAGAAAATTCATTATATGGCATATGTTCTGCAAAACGTGTATTAATATCATTTTGTAATAAACGTATCATTTTTCGAAATGATGCAGATAAATCTAAAATCAGCGTTTCTCTTTTTTCGTTCAATAGCCTCGTCCCTTTTTTATCATATTTACACATATTATAATCTATAAATACCTATGTTGTATATGCTTTCTTTCCTCAACATTCTCATTTATGTAACTTTTTTCATATAAATTTCTTTTTTGTTCACACATATACATATAAAAAGGATGGTGATGGAAAATGCAGGGTGGAATGAATCCTTATTTACACAACGTACGCACTGCTAATACTGGTAAAGAAGCTACTATTACTGTACAAGGAGAAGGTGTTGTAAAAGCAAAACCGAATGTTGTTATATTAACACTCGGCATTCGAACAGATGATAAAAATGTAAAACAGGCTCAAGAAGAAAATGCAGTGCAATCCAAACAATTGCTGGATGCACTTAAACAGCTTGGTATTGCCGATAAAGATATAGAGACGATTTCTTATACAATTACTCCTCAATACGAATATGTAAATGATAAAGCATTGCTACAAGGATACCGTGTAGAGCATTTGTATGAAATTACCGTTTTAAATGTACAAAAAGCTGGGGAAGTATATGATATAGCCGTTTCAAATGGCGCAAATGTAGCAAAAGGGTTACGTTTCCGAGTATCTCATCCAAATAAATATTATGAGCAAGCTCTCATTCAAGCTCTGCACCAGGCAGTAGAAAAAGCTCGTGCTATTGCGAGTACATATAATTTAAATATTAATCCTGTTCCCCTCTCATTCGTTGAAGAATCTGCCCAATTACCAAGGGAGGTTACGTCTTATGCTACTTTACATGCGCAAGCAGCTCCACCTATTCAATCGGGAGAATTAGAAATTATTTCAACAATACGGGCAATTTTTACGTATTTATAAATAATTTCATTTATAAGTAAACGTTATCATTTTCCTTGTTGTAAAAACATGATGTTCTGATATAATAAAGGACGGTGAGCTCTTACGAAAGAGATATCACGGGTGGGAGAGGGATATGAAAAAGAAGGTTTAACATGAAAGGAATACTTGAAAGAACATTTAAATTAGGTTTACACGAAACATCACCAAAACAAGAAGTTTTAGCTGGAGTTACGTCATTTTTCACGATCGTATATATTATGATTGTAAATGCGTCAATTTTATCCGATGCTGGCATTCCTCTTGAAGCTGGAATTTTAGCAACTGTTTTCAGTTCATTTGTCGGATGTCTACTCATGGCATTTTGGGCAAATGCACCTGCTATTCTTGTCCCTGGTATGGGTGTAAATGCATTCTTCACGTACACAGCTGTGCATACGCTTGGACTAACTTGGCAAGAAGCATTAGCTGCTGTCTTTATCTCTGGTATTATTTTTGCAATTGCCGCTTTTACACCAATCGCTCGCGTGCTATCAGTATCAATTCCAAAGTCATTAAAAGAAGCAATTACTGTCGGCATCGGATTATTTTTAGCGTTTATCGGATTGCAAAAAGGTGGTTTAGTCGTTTCGAACCCAAATACTGCTGTTGCAATGGGTAAATTAAGTAACCCTGTCGTTCTTGCGACCGTGCTTACTCTTATCGTTGCACTTGTACTATTTATTCGTAACGTACGTGGAAACTTTTTATGGACGATTGCAATAGGAACTGGTATTGCATGGCTATTTGGCCTTGTTGATACAAGTCAAATCGGAAATAGTTCATTCTCATTCGCTAATTACGGCGATGTGTTTGGAGCTATGTCATTTGGCAAACTTTCTTCCTTACCGTTTTGGATTGCAACATTCTCCTTAAGCATGGTGCTTATTTTTGAGAACATGGGACTTCTGCACGGTTTATTAGAAGATGACCGTAAATTCCCACGTGCTTACCAAGCCAATGCAATTTCAGCAATGACATGTGGTCTATTTGGCACAAGCCCTACCGTATCAACAGTAGAGAGTGCCGCAGGTATTACTGCAGGCGGAAAGACAGGTCTGACGTCTATCGTTACGGGGTTGTTATTCTTTGCATCATTGTTTGCACTTCCGTTTGTCAAACTAATTCCTGATAGTGCCATTGCACCAATCTTAATTATTATTGGCGGCCTGATGATTACAAGCATTCAGCAAATTCCTCTGAACGATTTTTCAGAAGGATTTCCAGCGTTCTTAATTATCGTCATGATCCCGCTCACATATAGTATCGCTGATGGCATTGCGTTCGGATTTATTGCTTACCCTATCTTAAAAGTTGCTCTTGGAAAGCGTAAAGAAGTCGCACCATCTATGTATATCATTACATGCTTATTCTTAGCTATGTTTGTATTACATGCTATTGGTTAAGAAAAAACACCGGGGAAATCCTCGGTGTTTTTTTACTTAAACCATCCTTTTTTATAAAACCAGGCCATCATTCCGCCGCCAATTAATGCCATTAGAAGAAGACAAATAAAATAACTATATTGTCCACCAAGCTCTGGCATATGCGTAAAGTTCATTCCATATACTCCCGCAATAAATGTTAATGGCATGAAAATAGTCGAGAATACAGTTAATGTTTTCATAATGTTATTCATATGATGTGAGTTTAATGAAAAATAACTATCCCGAATATCCGCCGTTAACTCTCGACTTGCCTCAATCATTTCCGTAAGTTTAAGTAAATGATCATGTATATCTTTAAAATAAATCTCATGATCACTTATACCGTAAAAACGAGTGGAATTCAAAATACGATACAATAAATCACGCATTGGAATAATTGTACGTCTTAACTTAGATAAATCTGCCCTAATATCAAATACTTCTTCTAGCACGGCTCCTGCTGTCTCACCTGTTAAATTATCATCAATCGCATTTAAATGATCTTCAATGTAATATACAGGTGCGAAATAATCATCTACAATTTGATCAGTGATCGTATGTGCTACATGTAAAGGTCCTTTCTTAATCCGCCTCTTCTCACCAAGTGTTTTCCATACTCTTTCAATTGCATTATTATGAGAAAAATGGAAAGAAACAATATAGCGATCACTAACAAACAAATCAATTTCATGTGGTTCTAGCCCATCTTCTCCAAACGCGTGAAGAACTAAAAAGTTATATCCATCATAAAAATCAACTTTTGGCCTCTGTACATATTCTAGACAGTCTTCAATTGCAAGGGGATGGAACTTAAAATGGTCTTGCAGAATATATGTATACTCTTCTTTCGTTGGCTTATATAAATCTAGCCAATACCATACAATATGGTCTTTCTTTGTTTCTTCTAGAGAAACATCATATAATACTTCATCTGTTTTTGTTACTGCACAAATTCTAATCATAATTTCACCCATTATTATTATAAACAAAAAATAGTAAAAAAAGCCAAGGAGAAATCTCCTCAGCTTTTTTTTATTACTTCGTTACGATACCGTGTACTAAAGTTGGTGCATCTACGTGTTCTTTAGAAATCTTCATGTTCTCATAAATTTTCGCTTTTACATCTTCAACATTTTCGCGGTTTGCGTAAATTGTAACAAGGGATTCACCTTGCTTCACGCCATCGCCTACTTTTTTGCGCAGCATTAGACCAACTGCTAAATCAATTTCAGACTCTTTCGTTGCACGTCCTGCTCCTAAAAGCATTGCTGCTGTTCCGATTTCGTCTGCAACGATTTCTGATACATATCCGTCTTCTTTCGCTTCCACTTCAATTTTAAATTGTGCTTGTGGCAATTTAGAAGGGTCATCAACAACAGATGCGTCGCCGCCTTGCGCTGATAAGAACGTTTTAAATGATTCTAGCGCTTTTCCGTTGTTCATTACTTCAATTAGCTTTTCACGTGCATCTTCTAAAGATGAAGCTTGTCCAGCAAGGTACACCATTTGACTTCCAAGTGTTAAACATAGCTCTTCTAAATCTTTCGGCCCTTTACCTTGTAATGTATCAATTGCTTCTTGTACTTCTAATGCGTTACCGATAGCTTCACCGAGTGGTTGACTCATATCAGAAATAACTGCCATCGTATTACGACCAACGTTATTACCGATGCGTACCATTGCTTCTGCTAAACGTTTTGCATCTTCATCCGTTTTCATAAATGCACCTGCTCCAGTTTTTACATCAAGAACAATTGCATCTGCACCAGCAGCAATTTTTTTACTCATAATCGAACTTGCAATAAGCGGAATTGAGTTTACTGTTGCTGTTACATCACGAAGTGCATATAACTTTTTATCAGCAGGTGTTAAGTTACCACTTTGGCCGATAACAGCGATTTTGTTTTCATTTACAAGACGCATGAATTCATCGTTTTCAATTTCCACATGGAATCCTGGAACTGCTTCTAATTTATCAATTGTACCACCAGTATGTCCTAAACCGCGTCCAGACATTTTCGCTACTGGTACACCTAAAGCAGCTACTAATGGACCTAATACAAGTGTCGTTGTATCACCAACACCACCTGTCGAATGCTTATCTACTTTTACACCTTCAATAGCTGATAAGTCGATTGTATCACCGCTATTTACCATTGCCATCGTTAAATCAGCACGCTCTTGATCGTTCATATCTTGGAAGAAAATTGCCATTGCAAGTGAACTTACTTGATAATCAGGAATATCACCATTTGTATATCCTTCAACAATAAAGTTAATTTCTTCTGTCGTTAATGCATGTCCGTCACGTTTTTTTGCAATTAGGTCCACCATTCTCATTGTGAAGTCACCCCTTCATTTGTTTTACGATTGCTTTTACTAATGCTAAGAAGTTAGCTTTAACACGTTCTGTCGTTTCAATTACTTCATCGTGGTGAAGTGGCTGATCTAAAATACCAGCTGCCATATTTGAAATACAAGAAATACCTAATACTTTCATACCAGCATGACGCGCTACAATTACTTCAGGTACTGTTGACATACCAACTGCATCTCCGCCAAGTGTACGAAGCATACGAATTTCAGCAGGTGTTTCATATACAGGACCTGTCATTCCTACGTATACACCTTCTTGTACTTTAATATTTAAGTCTGCTGCAACTTGTTTCGCCATTTCGCGAAGTTCTACTGTATATGATGTAGACATATCAGGGAAACGTACGCCCATTTCAGAATCATTCGGTCCGATTAATGGATTGGTACCCATGAAGTTAATGTGGTCTGAAATTAACATAAGATCGCCTGGCTCAAATGATGTATTTACACCACCAGCTGCGTTTGTTACAACTACTGTTTCTACACCTAGTTCTTTCATAACACGAACTGGGAATGTTACTTTTTGCATGTCGTATCCTTCATAGAAGTGGAAACGTCCTTGCATTGCTACTACTGTTACACCTTGAAGTGTACCAAATACTAGTTGACCTGCATGGCCTTCTACAGTTGATACTGGGAATTCAGGGATTTCACTGTAAGGTACTGTTACTGCGTTCTCAATTTCGTCTGCTAATACACCTAGTCCTGATCCAAGGATTAGTCCTACTTGTGGTGTCTCTTGAAATTTCTCTTTTAAGTATGAAGCTGATTTTGTAATAAGTTCACGATTCATTTGTTTATCCCCCTATTTCTTTAGCTCGTTTAAGAAGCTTGTTCCGTATTCTGGCATTTTCACACCGAAGTTTTCTGCTACTGTTGCACCAATATCAGCAAATGTTTGACGAAGTGGTAACTCTTGTCCGCCTTCTTTCATGCTTGGACTATATGCTAATAATGGTACATATTCACGTGTATGGTCAGTACCAGGGTGAATTGGATCATTACCGTGGTCTGCTGTAATTAATAATAGATCATCTTCTTTTAGTTTTGCGAATACTTCTGGAAGACGTGCATCATATTCTTGCAGAGCTTCTCCGTATCCTTGTGGATCACGGCGGTGGCCGAATAATGCATCAAAGTCAACTAAGTTTAAGAAGCTAAGACCTGTAAAGTCCATATTTAATGTATCTACAAGCTTATCCATTCCATCCATGTTAGACTTCGTACGAAGTGATTCAGTTACCCCTTCGCCATCATAAATATCAGAGATTTTACCGATAGCAATTACATCGTAGTCACTATCTTTTAATTCATTCATTACTGTACGACCGAATGGTTTTAATGCATAGTCATGACGGTTTGGTGTACGTGTAAAGTTTCCAGGTTCACCAACGAATGGACGAGCAATAACACGACCTACCATGTATTTCTCATCTAATGTTAATTCACGTGCAATTTTACAAATTTTATATAATTCATCAAGTGGCACTACTTCTTCGTGTGCTGCAATTTGCAAAACGCTATCAGCAGAAGTATAAACGATTAAAGAGCCTGTTTCCATTTGCTCTTGACCAAGTTCATCAAGAATCTCAGTTCCAGAAGCTGGCTTATTACCGATAATTTTACGGCCTGTTTTTTCTTCTAATTCATCAAGTAATTCTTTCGGGAATCCTTCTGGGAACACTTGGAATGGTGTATCAATGTAAAGGCCCATGATTTCCCAGTGACCTGTCATTGTATCTTTACCAGTAGATTTCTCTTGCATTTTTGTGTAATATCCAAGTGGTTTCTCTACTTTAGAGATACCTTTCATTTCTCGAATGTTACCAAGACCTAATTTCACCATGTTAGGCATTTGTAACCCATTCATATGTTCAGCAATGTGACCAATTGTGTCAGATCCTAGATCACCAAATTGCTCAGCATCTGGTGCTTCACCGATTCCCACAGAGTCCATTACGACTAGGAATATACGTTTATATTTATTCATAACTGCGACCTCCTATAAGTTCAGTTCTACTTCTTGTAGTATGTTCAAAACGCTATAAAGTGAAACTGTTATCCAAAAGAATTCTCATTGTCAAACAGTACTTCTTTAAATCATTTTCTAACCTATTTCGTTTACTTGAAACGATTCAAAAACATTTCTAGTTTTTTCTAAGTCAGATGTCAGACATCTGATACTGATATCATAACATGTTTACGCTTTCTTTTTAATACATTTTCGTAGAATTTCTCATTTTCTTCATACTTCTATTGTAATCCATTCTGCAACGAAGTGCTAATTTTTTTATGATTTATTTCTTCATATTAAAAATAAAAAGTAGCTCTAAAGAGCTACTTTTTATTTTACTTCTATTGTTTCTTCTTTATGTTCATGCAATTCGCCTTTTCTTACATGTACTTTCACTTTGTAAGCACCGTTCTCTTTGAAAGTATGTTTCGTTTCATACTCTCCTTTATTCCCTTCTTTCGCTGGAATAAATTCGTGTTTTTCAACACCATCTTTCCAAATCTCTAGTTGTACTTCAGCACCAGTTAATGCTTCTTCTTTTTGCTTTAAATGAACTTTCATTGTAGATTCAGCATTTGCCTTTATGTCTCCAGCCATAAGATGGATCATTGTGTCACTTTTATGATCTCCATGTCCTGCACTGTGATCACTATTTTCTTTTTTCGCATCTTCTACTTTCGCATTTCCTACAGCAACTTTCACTTCTGGCATAACGTGCATTTCACGTGCATTTGTATGAGGAATAATATGATATACTCCATCAGTTTCAAATGTTTTCTCGACTGCATAAACACCTTTTCCTTTATGCTTACCATCTAACATCTCGTGTTTCTCGTCGCCATCTTTCCAAATTTCAAACTTTACGTCATCAGCATCCGTTACTCTTTCTTTTCCTTGTGTAACAAGTGCTTGTACTTCTGTTTTTTCACCTGGTTTAATTTCTTTCGGATTTGTTTGGACTGCTACTTTTATAGCTTCAAGTTTCTGTTCTTTTTTCGGTTCTTCTTTGTTTGTATTACAGCCAGCCAACGCTAGCATCGCGATAAATAAAGTTATCATCAGTTTTTTCATCATCATTTCCTCCTTTATACTTTATTTAGTATAGAGGAAATACATTGTAATATTCCAGTCTTCTGCTGAAAACAATATACGAAATGTTTGTGAAGTTTCTGTGAAACGCTCTTCCCCTCTTAATCTATGAAAAAAAGAGCATAGTAACTATGCTCTCGGATGAAACTGTTTATATACATCTTTTAATCTAGTTTTTGAAACGTGCGTATAGATTTGCGTCGTTGAAATATCTGCATGTCCAAGCATTTCTTGTACAGCACGTAAATCTGCTCCATTTTCTAATAAGTGCGTAGCAAACGAGTGACGCAACGTATGAGGTGTAAGCTCTTTTTCAATATTTGCTTCTTTCGCTAATCGTTTTAATATTTTCCAAAATCCTTGTCTTGATAATCGATTACCATGATGGTTTAAAAAGAGTGCATCTACTACTTTTTTCCCCATTAATTCTCTTCTTCCTTTTTCAATATACTTTTGAATCGCTTCCGTTGCTAAACTTCCTAGTGGAATAATTCTTTCTTTATTCCCTTTCCCTATGCAACGAACAAATCCCATCGTTAAATGTACATCTTCTAAATTGAGTGCAATCAATTCTGAAACACGAAGTCCTGTCGCATACAGTAACTCTAGCATCGCCTTATCACGAATCCCAAAAGCACTTGTCATTTTTGGTGTTTGAAGTAACGCCTCTACTTCATCAACTGATAATACTTTTGGTAATTTCCGTTCCCCTTGTGGCGTTTCAATATGTACGGATGGGTCGTGTTCTACCGCTCGTTCACGAAGTAAAAATTGGTGGAACGAACGAATTGATGCGATATGACGCGCCAATGTTTTCGAAGATTTTCCGTTTTCTTTTAAATACTGCAAAAAGTTAACAATGTGTAAACGGGTCACTTCATGAAAAGTTTTCGTCTGTTCCACATTTTGCAAATACTTTACGTAGCTTTTTAAATCCCGTTCATAAGATACTACTGTATTCTTTGCTAATCCTTTTTCGACAACCATATAATGAATAAAATCTTTTAATTGATCTTCCACTCTACACTACTCCCCATTTTCATAGAAAAACATCATTCTATTTACGAAAGCATCCTTTGCCGGTTCTTCATTCCCTGATACTTTTTCTACAGTCTCTTCTTTAGGTTTTTCATAACGATGATAGCTTTCATATTCTTCATTTATCCATAGTATAGCGAAATAAAACAAAATCGTACAACTTGTAAATAATAAAAATACTTTTATTCCATCAAAAGTTAATTTTAAAGCTCGGCGCATTGTAAATTCCTCCAAAATATAAGTTATTACAACATATGCCAAGCTTTCACCAATTTATACCTTATTCAAATAAAAAACCTCTTCCTAGATAAATAGGAAAAGGTTATTTTTCATCCGTTTCATTTTCTTGACAGTTTTTACAAATCCCATGGAATGTTAAACGATGATCTTTCACCTTAAAGCTCCAGTCTCGTTCTACTTTCCTTTCCACTTCACCAAGTAAATCTTCTTGTATTTCTTGTACAGCACCACATTGTGTACAAATCAAATGATGGTGGAAACGCTGCGCACCTTCTTGGCGTAAGTCATAGCGTGAAACACCGTCTCCGAAGTTAATCTTATCGACAACTTTTAACTCAGATAATAGTTCTAAAGTTCGATAGACGGTTGCTAATCCGATCTCTGGCGACTTTTCTTTTACAAGGAGGTAAACATCTTCTGCGCTTAAATGATCTTCTTCATTTTCTAGCAGCACACGAACTGTTGCTTCACGTTGCGGTGTTAATTTGTAGCTCGCTGCATGTAATTGCTTCTTAATTCGTTCAATTCTTTCTTCCATTCGGTACTACTCCCTCCTCGCCACTCTTACACCATTATATCAGAAGAAGGGCTTCTGTCAAAAGAAAAAACAATAAAAACAAATTGATAATTATTCTCAAAAAGTATTTATTTTTTATTAATAGCCTCAACGACTTCTTTCATTAAAACTGGTGATGCGTAAGCCTCCACACTAGAAGCAAGTGCTAACACCACTCCAATTACGAGAAAGAAGCATGTATAACGGATTAATAATGGTAATAGTGGCTCGGTTATTTTTCTAATAAATTGATGCCTAATCATCCGTAAAGAAAAACTTGCAGCAATAGTTGTCATAACGAGAAAGACTGGAATGATAATTAAATTTTGTGGCAAAACAGATACAAATGCTAATAATAGTCCATTCCATCCATGCTGACTTACTAAAAAACCAACTGTAAATCCAACGACAACTCCTTTTACAAATAATAAAATAAAAATAAGTGGTAATCCAATAATTGAAATCCCTAAAATCCAAATAAATCCGATGTATTTTAATTGCGAAAAGTAACTTTCTCGAAACATTTCGCCTGCAATGGCAAATTCTCCTTTAGAGACTTGTCCAAAAAAACGTTGTAAATAAAATGATAAATCTTGTTTTTGATTGATTTGTAAACTATTCACCAGAATGGCTCCGAATATTACTCCCATCAATAATAAAACGGCGTTAAATATATATAATGAAGAGTTTTCCTGTATGTGAGACATTACACGGTCTTGCCAATTTTTTCGCCACATTTTTCTTCCCTCCGTTCACACTCTTATTAAAAATGTATGAAAGAAAGAAAAAAGTATGACGAATTAACATTGAAATTCCGCTCTACTTTGCTAAACTAAAAAGTAGAGAATAGGAGGGATTTCTCTTGAAACCATTATTATTAGATTTTCCAACATTATTTCAAACTGAACGCTTGCAAGTTCGTAAACCATTTCCAGGTGATGGTGCAGAAGTATATGAAGCAATCCAAGCTTCTCTAGAAGACTTAGTACCGTGGATACCAATTAACGCTGAAACAGAAGAAAGTGCTGAAGAAATTGTTCGCGAAGCTCACGGACAGTTTTTACTTCGTGAAACACTTGATTTTCACTTATACGATAAAGTATCTGGTACATTCATCGGAGCAATTACACTAAAGCCTGAAAACTGGGATATTCCAAAGTTTTCACTTCACTTCTGGCTACATAGTGCCTATACAAAACAAGGCTATATGACCGAAGCTGTTAAAGGTGCAATTCAGTTCGCCTTTGATAAACTAGGCGCTAGAAGAATCGAAATTCGTACTGATGCAACAAATATAAATGCATGTAGCTTAGCAGAACGTCTAGAATTCATTCTAGAAGGTACAATGGAAAATGATTTCCTAGCACCAGATGGTAGCTTACGTGATGCACGTGTATATGCAAAAATCAATTAAAAAACACTCGCCTTTGGCGAGTGTTTATTTTTGTAATTGTAAATATTGTACTGCAAACATCGTCTTCGCATCATGAATACGAAGATCTTTCATAAGAGTAATCGCTTCTTCTAACGATACTTCCATCAATTCCACAAACTCATCTTCATCTAACTCAGCTTTATTTTCTTTTTTTGTCAAACCTGTCGCTTTATATACATATAAAATTTCATCTGCGAATCCTGGAGATGTATAGAAAGAAGTAATGAGCTCCATATTTTCACATACATATCCTGTTTCCTCTTCTAATTCACGAACTGCTGTCACCTCTGGTTTTTCACCGGGTTCTAACTTGCCGGCTGGAATTTCTATAATTGCCTTTTCAAGCGCTTTACGATACTGCTCAACAAGCACAATTTTCCCCTCATCCGTAATAGCAATAATCGCAACTGCACCAGGGTGATTTACAATTTCACGTTTACTCATTTCTCCATTTGGTAATACTACATCATCAACACGAACTTTTATAACTCTACCATCAAAAATCGGCTCAGTTTTTACTGTTCTCTCTGTAAGATTACTCATACTACTTCATCTCCCTGTTCTATTTCCTATTCTTTCTTCATACATTTTATCACATTGAAAGGAGCGTGATAGAAATGAAAGTTTATATTTTACCAAATCGCATCACGTTAGTCGGAAAAGCATGGCAAATTCGCCATAAGCTAAAGCAATATAGCAAAGAGTATACAACTGTACAAGAGTGGATTACAGCAAATAAAGTGAAACATTAATCATGCTTTTACGGGCAGTTAATGCGAAGCGAAAAGGAAACGTTTGTCAACCTCTTTTCCCTCTCGTACAATAAAGGTAAGGAGGTTGACCTATGAAAAAACGTCAATTAGGAAACTCAGATTTGTTTGTTACAGAAATGGGCCTTGGCTGTATGTCTCTCGGTACATCTGAAACAGAAGCTATGCGTATTATCGATGAAGCGATCGATTTAGGAATTAATTTTTTTGATACAGCAGATTTATATGATTACGGATTAAATGAAGAATTTGTTGGAAAAGCCTTGAAGGGGAAAAGAGACCAAATTGTTCTTTCAACGAAGGTTGGAAATCGTTGGACAGAAGAAAAAAATGGCTGGTCTTGGGATCCTTCTAAAGCTTACATAAAGACTGAAGTAAAGGAAAGTTTACGTAGACTTCAAACTGATTATATTGACCTTTACCAACTTCATGGCGGAACAATTGAAGATCCAATAAATGAAACAATTGAAGCTTTTGAAGAATTGAAAAAGGAAGGTATTATTCGCCATTACGGTATTTCTTCTATACGCCCAAATGTCGTTCGTGAATATGCAAAACGCTCAAACATCGTTAGTGTACTAATGGAATATAACCTTTTAAATCGTCGTCCAGAAGAATGGTTCCCCCTTCTAAATGAACACCAAATTAGCGTCATTGCCCGCGGGCCACTTGCAAAAGGAATTTTAACTGACAATAATGCAAGAAAGATAGAAAGAGTAAAGGAAAAGGATTATCTCTCTTATTCTTACGATGAATTACATGCAACTCTAGCAAGTGTAAAAGAGATGATTGGAGAACGCTCTTTAACAGGAACAGCTATTCAATATTGCTTACATAATAAGACTGTTGCAGCTGTTATACCTGGTGCAAGCTCTCTTCAACAATTACAGGAAAATATACGAGCTAGCCAACAGTTACCTTTAACAAAAGAAGAATATATACAACTTCAAAAGATTGTTAAATATGACACATATGCTTTGCATCGTTAAAAATATCGAATTACCGATAAAACAGAAGACTGCCTCCAATATTAGGAGACAGTCTTTTTTATAACGTATCATATTTATCAGGATTCGTTCCTACATGTAAATCATGATTCAACGTGTTAATTTGACGTATCTCTTCTTCAGTTAGTGCAAAATCAAAAATAGTAAAGTTTTCTTTAATGCGAGATGGTGTAACAGATTTAGGAATCGTCACAATCCCGCTTTGAATATCCCACCTTAATATAACTTGCGCAGGTGTTTTTTCATATTTAGTAGCAATAGCCTGAATAATCGGGTGCTGAAATACTTCTCCGCCTCTCATTAATGGACTCCATGCTTCCATTTGAATCTGCTCACCTTGACAGAAATTACGCAACTCAAATTGCGTCAACATCGGATGAAGTTCCACTTGGTTTACCATCGGCTTCACTTTGCAATTTGGTAATAATAGTTCTAAATGATGTTTATGAAAATTAGAAACACCAATCGCACGCACTTTACCTTCTTCATACAATTTCTCTAAAGCTCGGTACGTATCAACATACTTCCCTCTTACCGGCCAATGTATTAAATATAAATCTACATAGTCCATTTGTAATTTTTTCAAACTCTTTTCAAACGCCTCGAGTGTCTCCTCATATCCTTGATCGTCGTTCCATACTTTTGTTGTAATAAATATATCTTCTCTTGGAATTCCTGATTCACGTATCGCCTCTCCGACACCGCTTTCATTTTCATATACAGTTGCTGTATCAATCGAACGGTATCCAACTTCTAACGCTGTTTTTACTGCTTGCTTTACTTCGTCTCCTTCTTTCGCTTTATATACGCCTAGACCAATCATCGGCATTTTCACGCCATTATGAAGTGTAGTTGTTGGAATATGCACAGTCGTCTCCCTTTCATTGTTACATTTTTTATAAGCCACAATTTTATTTCAACAAGATTCATCCCAAAAGTCAAAACATACGTACAGTTTACATAACACTTTTATATAGCTAAAAAATAGCGTGAACTCATTCATTCACGTTATTTTCTCTCCATTCTTTCGCTTTTTTATCCACATTGCGCACAAACTCATTTTTCCCTTCCGTATATAACGTGCCATCATATGTATACTTTTCGGCTAATTCTTTCTTTAAGGTTGCATATGCCTCTGCTTCTTCACAATGAGCCATCATATAATCACGAAACGCTAAATGCCTTACTATCTCTGGATTTCCTTTTTCAAACACGTGTAAATGATACGAACGTTTTTCCTCAGTTCCATGAATAAAATATCGGCGTCTTGAAATACCATTTTCCCCTTTTACGATGTAACCAAGCTCTATAAATCGTTCATTCCACCCATCTACTCTTTCGATATTTTCTACTTCCATGATCATATCAATAATAGGTTTAGCTGCCAGTCCGGGCACTGACGTACTTCCAATATGATGCATTTTCACCGTTTCTGGCATCGCTGATTTTAATCTTTCAGCCTCCATTTGAAATTTTTCAATCCAATGGTTTTCATGTGGAACAACGACAATTTTTCTCATTCTAACTCCCCTTTTCTTACAAGCTCGTCAAAAAATGATCAGTGGTATTTCACTGATCATTTTTTTATTATTTAAAGTCTTTCCAAGTAAGGTTACTTTCACTTAGCAGTTCTTCAAATGATTTATTCTTTTCACGTTCTTTTTGTTCTTGGCGCTTTCTTTCCAGTTCAGCTGCCTCTTTTTCCTCTTCTCTCACTTGCAACTCTTTCTTCTTACTCTTTAATTGTTGCATGAGTGAATCATTTAATTGATCGCCTAATGTAAGTGTTTCTTTCTTTGGTTGATTCACTTGCGATTGTCTTTGCATTTGTCTTTGTTTCTTTTTCTTCATGCTACTCACCTTTTACTTTTTTCTCCATTATAGTAGATACACGATGAAATCGACAATAAAAAAGGGTCTTTACTCTATTATTCACTTTTTGTAAATATGTTAATTTTTCGAAAAGACTAAATTTTTATGTAGCTATAATCCTATGAATCTATTAAAATTATGTCGTATGATGTCAGATTATAAAAAGAGGAGAATTATATTATGTGGAAAAAAATTATTCCTGCCGTTGCTGTTTTAAGCACTATTACTTTTTCAAGCGTATTTGCCGCTCCCCCATCTCAGAATCCAGCTGAACAAAACCGCTACATAGACGTACAAATGCTTGGTATTAATGATCTCCATGGACAACTAGATACTGTTAAAAAAATCAATAATAAAGAAGCTGGTGGCGCTGATTACTTAGCTACTTATTTAAAAGAACGTAAAAAACAAAACCCTAATACACTTCTCGTACATGCTGGTGATATCGTCGGAGCTAGTCCACCAGTTTCAGCATTATTACAAGATGAACCGACGATTGAATTTTTAAATGATTTAAAATTTGATGTTGGTACAATCGGAAACCATGAATTTGATGAAGGCATTGATGAAATGAAACGCCTCATTTACGGTGGATATCATGAAAAAACAGGGAATTTCAAAGGGGCTAACTTCCCCTATGTAGCTGCTAACTTCTATAACAAATCAACTGGCCGCTTATTTTTACCACCATTTACTGTAAAAATGGTAGATGGTGTTCCTGTTGGATTCATTGGGGTTGTTACAACTGATACACCAAATGTTGTTATGCCTACGATGCTTAAAAATGTACAAATTACTGATGAAGTAGAAGCAATTAATAAATCAACACAACAATTAAAACGCCTCGGCGTTAAATCGATCGTCGTTCTTGCTCATGTCGGTGGAACAACCGATGAGTCTGGGGTAACAAATGGCGATCTTACTCGAATTGCAAATGAAACAGACCCAGAAGTTGATGTTATTTTCGGTGGACATAGTCATACGTATGTAAATGGTACAGTAAATAATAAACTAATTGTCCAAGCAAATTCATACGGAACGGCTTTCTCAGACGTGGATGTAACAATTGATCGTAAAACAAAGGATATTGTAAAGAAAAAAGCTGAAGTTGTTACAACGTATCATGAAGGTGTAGAACCTGATAAACAAGTAAAGAAAAAACTAGATCAATATAAAGAAAAAATCGCACCACTTGTAAATGAAGTGGTCGGAAAATCTACAGCACCTATCGACCGTAAACAAAATGATGCTGGTGAGTCCAATCTTGGAAATTTAGTTGCCGATGCTCAGCGTCAAACGATGCAAACTCAAATCGCCCTCATGAATCCTGGTGGCATTCGTAATGACTTAGATGCTGGTGATATTACGTGGGGTGAGTTATACGGCATTCAACCTTTTGGAAATCAATTGATTAAAGTAGATTTAACAGGTCAAGACATTCGCGATATTTTAAATCAGCAATGGCAAAAAGGAACAACAAGAATGCTTCAAATTTCAGGTATTCAATATACGTGGGATGCAAATAAAACAAACGGTGAAAAAGTTACAAATATACGTTTAACAAACGGAGAAGAATTATCTCCATCTAAAACGTATAGCGTAGTTGCAAATGCCTTCTTAGCTTCTGGCGGTGACGGATTCGTATCATTTAAAAATGGTAAAAATGCAGAAACTGGTCCAAACGACTTTGAAGCGTTAGTCGATTACGTAAAACAATTAAAAGAACCAATTCAGCCAGTTATTGATGGAAGAATTCAAAAAGTAAATTAAGTGTTTCTCTAATAATAAATTTTATTTTTCACGCCATAAAGGATTTGTACTGATCCTCTATTTTATACGTAATATACATCATAAAAAGGATACTCGTTCTTCCAATGAACATAGTATCCTTTTCTTTAGTTATCAAAATGTGATGTTTTGTCAACTTCATATTGCTGTAAAAATTGTTGCAACGCCTCTTCTACAAGTTTAGACTTTTGAATTCCTTTCGATTCTGATATAAGGTCCAATCTTGCTAATATTTCTGTATTAATAGAAAAGGTTCGTCTCTTTTTCTCTGTACTCTTACTCATAATTGGTGCAATTACTTCGCCTCTTTTTCTTAGTAACTCATAAATGCTTTGTAATTGCTCGTAAATTAATAATTGATAATCTGTTTTCTCATATTGAAGGGCGGTCGCTTCTTGGAGTTGTAAGTGACGTGGTTCTTCTCCATCTCCTACAAAAATACGTTTCTTCTGCTCTCCATCATATTCGTATCCAATCAATCTTAATTTCTTCGATAATGTATACGGGCTTATTTCAAGACGTTTTGCTATAATAGCGATGGATTCACGTCTGTTTAAACCATCTATAATTTCTCCAATCGTCACAATTTCCCTCCTCCCGTGTTGAAATGACACTAGTATGGTATGTTACAATGATTTTCTAACAGTATATGCAAAATGAATAGCCTGTGCGATTCATACGATTTCACAAAAGGAGGTTTTCAATATGCTTTTTCGTAGCTACACCCCTCAGTTCTATAACGAAAACAAACAACTCATTCCTAATAGTATCGCTACGATAGAAAGCGTTATGATAAATAATCGAAAACAAACTCTCCTTATGCGTGGACAAAACGTAGAGCAACCTATTTTATTATGCTGTCACGGCGGACCTGGGATGGCACAAATCGGATTTATTCGCCATTTTCAAAAAGAATTAGAGAAGCAATTTATTGTTATTAATTGGGATCAGCGCGGGGCTGGTAAATCCTTTTCAATGAAAGATTTCGGAGCAAATTTCACAATTGAACAATTCGTTTCCGATGCAAAAGAAGTGATTCAATATGTACTTAAAAGGTTCAACAAACAAAAACTATTTCTCGCTGGTCATTCTTGGGGAAGTATTATTGGGCTTAACATAGCACATCAATATCCAAAGTATATCGAGGCTTACATCGGTATTGGGCAAATTGTACATATGAAACAAAATGAAGAATTGCTATATCAACATTTAATTCATTCTGCAAAAAAACATGATCATAAAAAAGCATTAGCTTCCCTTTTAAAATTAGGCAAACCACCATTTTTAGATACGAGACGTCTCATTATTCAAAGAAAGTGGCTTGGCACATTTGGAGGCGCAATCCAAAACGGATCTTCCTTTTCTTTCATACGAAAAGGGTTCTTTTCTCCTGAGTATACGCTATTAGATTGGTTCAAGTTTCTCGTAGGAAATTTAAAATCTGGAATTTTATGGGAAGAAATGCTGACAATCGATTTCTTTTCTTCTATCTCAAGTTTATCTATTCCAGTTTATTTTTGTTCTGGTCGCTATGATTATCAAACTCCTTATGCACTCGTTCAGGAATATTGCGATCTTATTGAAGCGCCTATAAAAAAGATGATTTGGTTCCCAAATTCAGCACATTCTCCTGATTTAGAAGAACCAGAATTATTCGCTAATTCTTTGCAATCAATTAAACAAGAGCTAGCTTTTCAGCATTAGTAACAAAAGGCTCTTTTACATTTCATAGAAAACATTTTATAATAATATGTCGCAAGTATGTATAAACATCGCAAAATGTTTCATATTTACTTGTCTTAACAGAATAAAAATTTAGGGAGATTACATTTATTATGAACGCTGTACTCGTCGCAGTAGCAATTATGCTATTGCTTAGTTTGTTACGTGTCCAGGTCATTGTCGCCATCATTGTTGGAGCTTTAACAGGCGGAATTATCGGCGGACTCGGTATTTCAGAAACGATTAACACTTTTACAACTGGTCTTGGAAACAGTGCTCCAATCGCTTTAAGTTATGCAATGCTTGGTGGTTTCGCTATTTCCCTTTCCAAAACAGGACTTCCAGATGCTATGATTCAAACTGCATTAAAATGGATTGGCAATGAACAAGACACGAAAAAACAAGTTTATTCTAAAATACTTATTTTATTCATTATTTTAACGATGGCTTGTTTCTCACAAAATGTGATTCCTGTTCACATTGCTTTCATCCCCATCTTAATTCCAGCACTTTTAAAAGTATTAAATGAGCTGAAAGTGGATCGCAGACTTGTCACATGTATTATTACATTTGGATTGATTACTCCTTATATGTGGATCCCTGCAGGATTCGGAAAAATTTATCATGACGTATTACAAACCAACGCTGCGCAAAGCGGCCTTACATTTGATGTCACACTTATTCCAAAAGCAATGACTATTCCAGCAATTGGTATGATTATTGGATTATGTGTAGCGGTATTCATTACGTACCGAAAACCTCGTACGTATGAAACAGAACAAATTCATACTACCGAAAATGAAATCGTTCCCTATACAAAACGTAGCATTACTTTCGGGTTATTATCTATCATTGCTACATTAACTGTTCAATTAACAACAGAATCAATGATTTTTGGTGCTTTAGCAGGTATTATCGTCTTATCGGTTAGCGGCAGTCTACCACTTAAAGAAGCAGATGCGATATTAACAAGCGGAATGCGTATGATGTCCTTTATTGGCTTTGTTATGATTGCTGCCGCTGGATTCGGCGCTGTTCTTCGAAAAACAGGACATGTTGAATCTCTGGTGCAAACGAGTGCACATATAATCGGAAATAATAAACCACTCGCTGCATTTCTTATGCTCGTTATTGGACTTCTCGTTACGATGGGAATTGGTTCATCCTTTTCAACCATCCCTATCTTAACAACCATTTTTGTACCTCTTTGCATTCAGCTTGGATTTAGTCCAATGGCCACAATTGCTATTATCGGTACAGCCGGAGCGCTAGGTGACGCAGGATCTCCAGCATCGGATAGTACCCTTGGACCAACATCCGGTTTAAATGCTGATGGTCAGCACCATCATATATGGGATACATGTGTACCCACTTTTATACATTACAATATACCGTTACTTATATTTGGTTTTATTGCCGCAATTACATTATAAAAAGGTGCGTATAAAACGCACCTTTTACTTTTTTATTTTTCCTTTTAATTGTTGAAAAGCTAATTTTCCATTATCTTTGACATAACTTTCAATTGCCGGTAGTGATGAACCTATCCATTCACACTCTATGCTCCCATTAGGTCCAACAATTTTTAATTTATCTGGTATATGTATATTTAGAAATCTCGCTGACCGAATTAACTCAATAGCAATCTGATCACTTGAGGTTACAATTCCATCTATATACGGATTGTTTTGCAATAATGTAATAAATTGTTTATTTGTATACCCTTGTACACATTCTTCTCGATAAGAGATTCCTTCATCCCAAACAGCGTCTAAAAACCCTGCTATATAATCTTCCATTTCTTCACTTTCTTCTCCCTCACCGAAATATGCAAGAAAGTGACACCCTTTCTCTTTTAATAAAGAAACAGCTCTCTGTCCACTTTCATAATAATTTCTATGTGATTGTTGCTCATCGATCACAACAAACGGAAATGGAATTTCTCCTACACTTTTAAAAACTGCTCTCGTCAAAATAACACCTGCAATGTTATTTTGCTTCAGCATATGTATGTATCTATCTTTATTCTCTATATTACAAATAATGATTTGATAGCCTTCTTTATATGCTATTTCCTCAATACAATGTAGCAAAGTGATGTTTGATTGGTTACATAAATTATCTACAAGTAATGCAATTATCGTTGAATTCTCTTTAAATAGTGGCTTCGCTGCACTGTTTGGCCTATAACGTAATTCTTCAATTGCTTCCTTTACTTGTTTTACTGTGTCCTCATGAACGTATCCTTTTTCATTAATAACTCGTGAAACGGTTGCGACTGAAACACCTGCCAATTTTGCAACATCACGTATAGTTGCCACATCGTCACCCCTTAATATGGTAATAGATTACAATTTTACGGTAACCTAAATTACACTATCCGTCAAGATTAATAACTCATATTTCTGAAAATTGTTACATCATTTAACTAAATGATACTCCAACTGAATTTCATGTAAAATTGGGATATTATCATATCCAATACGTGGAATTTCTTTCTTTATTTTTCGTGCCTCCTCTACCGCATTCACATATAAATTAGTCATTACAAAATTACGTTTTTGGTAAAATCGTAACGCATTCATATTATCATTTGTTGTAATAAGCCAAACCTGTCTGCACCGCTCTTCTTCTGCAACTTGTAATACACAATTCACAAGTTTCGTCCCTATTCCTTTTCTTTCTTCAAAGCTATCTAGCGATACAATTTCACACATATTTCCGGTCACTTCATACGTTATAATTCCGATTATTCTGTCATCTGAGAGCGCAACAAATCCTGGCAACTCTTCTAACTGATGTCCCTTACCACGTGAAACCATCAATGAACTTCCCCAGTTCTTACACATGAACATTCGGATTGTTTCTTTCATCGCTGGCGTAATTTTTTGTATATGCAGCATTTCCTATTTCTCCCCTTTTATATCATTGTGATACAATATAAGTGTATCACATGTAACGGTATTTGGAGGATGAGGTAAAGTATGAAACGTTTTTTTGCAGCATTGTTTACTATACTAGGTGCAATAACTGCCCTTGGGATTTTCTTTACAAATAAAGTGATGTACTTAAAGAAAAAAACAGAGGAAGAAGTACTCGAAAGAGAAACGAAAAAACATTTTCGTATAGAGGATTTTGATGCTCTTCATAAAGAAGAAATTCATATCCCTTCACAATTCGGATACGACCTTCACGGATATTACATTCCTGCTGGTCATTCCAATAAGTTTATGGTTTTTTGCCACGGTGTAACTGTAAATAAAATAAACTCTGTAAAATATGCAAACTTATTCTTAAAAAGGGGATATAATGTCCTCATTTACGATCATCGTCGTCATGGTAAAACTGGCGGAAAAACAACAAGCTATGGATACTATGAAAAGCATGATTTGAAATCCGTAGTTGACTGGCTAAAAAACCGTTTTGGAACCAATATTACACTTGGTATTCATGGTGAATCTATGGGAGCCGCAACAATTCTTCAATACGCAGGACTTGTAGAAGATGGCGCTGATTTCTATATTGCAGATTGTCCTTTCTCTGATTTTCACGGACAATTACAGCACCGTTTAAAGGTTGAATTCCATTTACCAAAATGGCCTTTATTACCTTTAGCAAACGCATTTTTAAAAGTTCGTGACGGTTATACAATTCGTGAAGTTTCACCAATCGACTGTATAAAAAACATTAACAATCCCGTTCTCTTTATTCATAGTAAAGATGACGACTATATTTTAGCTGATATGACAAAAGCGTTATATGAAGCGAAAGAAAATAATAAGCAACTTTATATTGCAGAACACGGTGCACACGCTTGCTCTTATAACGAAAATAAAGAAGAGTACGAAGCAGCCATCGATCAATTTTTAAACACATATGTGAAAGAAACAAAAAACAGGCTTGCATAAGCCTGTTTTTTTATTGCGCTAAAACGTCTGTAACTTGTTCCATATTTTCAGAAATCCATTGCATTGCATCATCTAACGTTGGAAATTCTGTCGTTTGAAATGTTACTTCATCTTGAAGTAACCAAACATCCTTTACCTCTTGCCCTACACCTGCAATGGACCAATGTAACAAACTATATGGATGATTATCATTCAAAAATGATGCCCACGTGCGCTCATTTGCAATGTTTCGTAATGTATGTAATTGTTTATCCATCTCTCGTCACCTTACTCTAGTCAGTTATGAAAACTATTATAACACTCTCTTCTTTCTCAAACAAAGTGCTCTTTTTTCCCCGCTATTTGTGGGCAGTAAAACTCCCACCTCAAAATTCGGCTGAAACAAAGAAGTTAGGCGGGAGATTAACTGCCCCTAAAAGCCCGATTGGTTCAAATAATAATTAGTGGGGGATGCCTCCCCCACTAATTAAAGTTTCACTTTATATTGCCAAGCACTTCCCTTGATTATATGATGAAATTAAGCGTTTGGGAAGGAGGGATAACGTTGGCAAAAGTACAAATTAAAGTAAATGATAATGGCTCTTTTCGCGTTACAGGGGACGTGGAATTAGTCGACTCACAAGGGAATGTATTCCCAGCAAAACCGGCATTTTCTTTATGCCGTTGTGGTTTATCAAAAAATATGCCTTATTGCGACGCTTCGCATAAAGGTAAATTCGAGTCTGTTGTTAGAGCACCAGAGGCAGAATAAATTTACATGTGACATGCACATTTTTTTGTGCATGTTTTTTCTTTTTAGCAACTCCGTTATATCCCTTCTCCTTACAACATTTCTAATACTTTTATTTCCATTCCAGCCTGCATATATTTTCACACAATTCTTCACATTCGAATATTTTTTACTAGCCTTTTATTTTTTTTGTGCTATAATTTGAGCAAACAGCATCCTTCGGGGTCGGGTGAAATTCCCAACCGGCGGTGATGAAGTGAAAACTTCTAAGTCCGTGACCCGTTTTCAACTCGAAAACGGTGGATCTAGTGAAACTCTAGGGCCGACAGTATAGTCTGGATGGGAGAAGGATATGTTTCTAGTTTTTTATATAGTGAATACACTTTTATTTCAGTATGCATATTTTTAAAGATTCATTTTGATTCTTTATATATGTTTAATTTTCTATACTTATTTTTTATACTGAAATAAAAAGAGACAACTAGCGTTTAAAAATTCGATATTTTGCTAGGTTTTTTCCTTATGCAGAAATATCAATTATCGTTAGGTTTCTTTCCTATGCTTTCGTATTCAAACTATATTTCTAGAAATCACGTCTCCCAAACCCCAAGGATATTAAATCCTTGGGGTTTTTTGATTTTTTTAGGAGAGGTGAAGAAAATGACAGATCAAGAATATATGAGGATTGCCCTGCAGTTAGCAGAAGGAACATCAGGACAAACAAGTCCAAATCCTATGGTTGGTGCTGTTGTTGTAAAAGATGGAAACATCGTTGGTATGGGGGCTCATTTACGGGCTGGTGAAGAACACGCAGAAGTTCATGCCCTTCAAATGGCTGGTCAGAACGCCAAAGACGCTACCGTTTATGTAACACTGGAACCGTGTAGCCACTTTGGAAAAACACCACCTTGTTGTGAATTGCTCATCGAAAAAGGAGTTAAGCGTGTTGTAATTGCTACTCTCGATTGTAATCCGCTCGTTTCTGGTAACGGAAAAAGAAGATTAGAGGAAGCTAGAATTGAAGTAACTACCGGTGTTCTTGAAGCAGAAGCAGTTTTATTAAATCGCTACTTTTTTCACTACATGAAAACGAAACGCCCTTTTGTAACAATCAAAACAGCGATGAGCTTAGATGGAAAAACAGCAACTGTAACTGGTGAAAGTAAGTGGATTACAGGTGAAGAAGCACGTGCTGATGTTCACCAATATCGCCATATACATGATGCAATTCTTGTTGGAGTGAATACAGTTATAGCTGATAATCCTCATTTAACAACAAGAATTCCAAATGGTGGGAAACATCCTATTCGCGTTGTTTTAGATACCCATTTACGAACACCACCATCTTCTCATGTTATAACAGATGGTTTAGCACCGACATGGATTATTGTCGGTAAGGATGTAAAGAAAGAGAAGATATCTTCTTATGAATCTAAAAATATAGCTATATTCCAAATGGAAACGAAGCATATAGAAATTGAGGACCTTCTTTCCTTTCTTGGAGAAAAACAAATTCTTTCTCTATTCGTTGAAGGTGGCCAATCGATTCATACAAGTTTCTTAAAAACAAACAATTTTAATGAAATTGTAACCTATATAAGCCCGAAATTAATTGGTGGGAAAGATGCTCCTACTTTATTTGGAGGAAATGGTTTTTCAAAATTACAAGATGCGCTTTCCTTGAAAATTCAAGAGATGAAACAAATTGGTGATGATATAAAAATTGTTGCGAATGCCCGAAACGAGGTGACGGAATGTTTACAGGAATTGTAGACGAATTAGGAACGATAGCAAACATGCAACAAAGCGGAGAAGCGATGAAATTAACGATTCATGCAAAGAAAATTTTATCAGATGTTCACTTAGGTGATAGTATCGCGGTGAACGGTATTTGCTTAACTGTAACAAGCTTTACAACTAATTCATTTACAGTTGATGCAATGCCTGAAACGATGCAGTCGACATCACTTCGCATGCTTAAACCGCACTCTAAAGTAAATTTAGAGCGAGCAATGGCTGCAAACGGACGATTCGGTGGACATTTCGTTTCAGGACATATTGATGGCATCGGAACGATTTTAAATAAAAAACAACATTACAATGCCGTCTATTACAAAATAGCAATTTCTGATGAACTGCTGCGCTATTGTTTGCATAAAGGATCCATTGCTGTTGATGGAACGAGTTTAACGATATTTGATATAGACGAATCTTCCATAACGATTTCACTCATCCCGCACACAGTAAGCGAATCTGTCATTGGAGAAAAAAATGCCGGAGATATCGTAAACATTGAGTGTGACATGATTGGTAAATATATCGAACGCTTTATTACTAAACCTACAAAACGAGTAGGTTCAATGACTGAAAGCTTTTTACAAGAAAACGGATTTCTATAAGGGGGAAGCATAATGTTTCATCGTATTGAAGAAGCTCTAGAAGATTTAAAACAAGGTAAAGTCGTTATCGTATGTGATGATGAAAACCGAGAAAATGAAGGCGATTTTATTGCTTTAGCAGAGTACATTACACCAGAAACAATTAATTTTATGATTACACATGGCCGTGGTCTCGTTTGTGTACCGATTACAGCAGGGTACGCAGAACGTCTACAATTAGAACCAATGGTATCTCATAATACAGATTCACATCATACTGCGTTTACAGTGAGCATTGACCATGTTTCTACAACAACAGGGATTAGCGCTCACGAACGTGCAACTACGATACAAGAATTGTTAAACCCCGCATCAAAAGGCGCTGATTTCAATCGACCTGGACATATCTTTCCATTAATTGCGAAAGAAGGCGGTGTCCTGCGTCGTGCAGGTCATACAGAAGCTGCTGTTGATTTAGCGAAGCTATGCGGTGCCGAACCAGCTGGAGTTATTTGCGAGATTATAAATGAGGACGGCACGATGGCACGTGTACCTGATTTAATAGAATGCGCAAAACAATTTGAGATAAAAATGATTACAATAGAAGATTTAATTGCTTACCGCCGCCATCATGAAACACTTGTGACGAGAGAGGTGGAAATTACATTACCTACAGATTTCGGTACTTTCCACGCAATTGGCTATTCTAACTCATTAGATACGAAAGAACATATCGCACTTGTAAAAGGTGATATTTCAATAGGTGAACCGGTACTTGTGCGTGTTCATTCTGAATGCTTAACAGGAGATGTATTCGGTTCACATCGCTGCGATTGCGGACCACAACTCCATGCAGCACTTGCTCAAATTGAGCGTGAAGGAAAAGGTGTTCTTCTTTATATGAGACAAGAAGGAAGAGGCATTGGGCTTCTTAATAAGCTTCGTGCTTATAAATTACAAGAAGAAGGATTCGATACTGTAGAAGCAAATGAAAAACTCGGCTTCCCTGCTGATCTTCGTGATTACGGTATCGGAGCACAAATATTAAAAGATTTAGGTTTACAAAGTTTACGATTATTAACGAATAACCCAAGAAAAATTGCTGGCTTACAAGGTTACGATTTAGAAGTAGTCGAGCGTGTACCGTTGCAAATGCCAGCAAAAGAAGAGAATAAATCGTATTTACAAACGAAAGTAAACAAATTAGGACACTTACTAAACTTATAATTAAAGGAGAGATTTATTATGGTATTCGAAGGTCATTTAGTTGGTACAGGATTAAAAGTTGGAGTTGTTGTTGGACGTTTTAACGAATTTATTACAAGTAAGTTACTTGGCGGCGCTTTAGACGGATTAAAGCGTCACGGTGTAGAAGAAAATGATATTGATGTTGCTTGGGTTCCTGGTGCATTTGAAATTCCTTTAATCGCTAAAAAGATGGCTAGTAGCGGAAAGTATGATGCTGTTATTACATTAGGTACTGTAATCCGAGGTGCTACAACTCACTACGATTACGTTTGTAATGAAGTAGCAAAAGGTGTTGCGTCTTTATCACTACAAATGGACATCCCAGTTATTTTCGGCGTATTAACGACAGAAACAATTGAACAAGCGATTGAACGCGCAGGTACGAAAGCTGGTAATAAAGGATATGAATCAGCTGTTGCTGCAATTGAAATGGCTCACTTATCAAAACAATGGGCATAAAAAAAGAGGCTTCGGCCTCTTTTTATTTTTTCACCTTTTTTTGTACATCTTTTATTAATTCATTCATCGTTTTTCCTTCTGTTTTTATATGAAGAGCTTGTGCTGTTCTCCATACATTCTCTCTTTTTTTCGCTTCTTCTATAATAGTAATTTCTTTTCTAACTTCCTTTAAATCTTTTCCTTCCGTTTTCAATCCAAAATGTTCAGCTTTCGTTCGAAAGTGTTGTTCGATTCTTTGTTGCATCTCTTTTTGTTCAGGATTTTCAGCAGCCTTAACTGGATCAGAACTTATTGCTTTTATTAAAATTAAACAAGTCATAATCGCTAATATGTATTTGTACATGTAAAATCCTCCAACCCAATATAAATTACATATTTACTATGTACAACTAGGGCTTGGAAAATTCGTCCACAAAAATTCTTTTTTCCGCTCAAAAACCAATAATATCAAGCGTTCACAACTATTTATTACATTTTATTTACAAAAAAAGCAAACCCTTTTACAAGTTTGCTTTTTCATCTATCTTATAATGCACACTCTTCAATCTCAAATCCTAAATCTGCAATCATACCCCAGTCTGCAGTCGGCTCTTGTCCAGCTGTCGTTAAGTAGTCCCCGACAAAAATAGAATTTGCTGCAAATAAACCGATTGGCTGTACAGAACGTAAATTGATTTCACGTCCTCCTGAAATACGAATTTCTTTTGTCGGGTTTACAAAACGCATCATTGCCAGTACTTTTAAACATTCTACTGGCGTTAACTCTTTTTGCCCTTCAAGAGGTGTTCCCTTTACAGCAACAAGGAAATTACAAGGGATAGAATCTGCATCTATACGTTGTAATTCAAATGCAATTTCAGCACGCTCTTCAATTGTTTCTCCCATGCCAAAAATCGCTCCAGAGCATGGAGAAATGCCCGCTTGTTTCGCTTTTTGAACTGTATCAACACGATCATCATACGTATGAGTTGAACAAATACTATCGTAATTATTTTCATGTGTATTTAAGTTGTGGTTATAACGATGCACGCCCGCTTCCGCTAAACGTCCTGCTTGATCTTCATTTAAGAAACCTAAACAACAACAAATCTTCAAGTCTGTCGTTTCACGAATTTCCTTAACTGCTCCAATTACGTGATTTACCTCTTTATCCGTCGGACGACGACCAGACGCTACAATACAATATGTACCTGCTTTACGGCGTATTGCTTCATGTGCCCCTTCTACAATCTTCTCCTGCGTTAACCATGCATATTTATCAATCGGTGCTTCTGAAATAATAGACTGTGAGCAATATCCACAATCTTCAGGACATAATCCAGATTTCGTATTAATAATCATATTCAATTTTACTTTCTTACCAAAGTGATGATGACGAATGATGTAAGCTGCATTCATAATTTCTAGAACTTCTGTATCATCAGCTTCTAATATCGCTATTGCATCTTCTTTCGTAATCATCTTCTCTTCCACTACGTCGTATGCAAGTTTTTTCCAATCCCTTTTTGTTTGTACTTGTTTCATTTCATCTCTTCCCCTCTTTTGTTATATGCATAAATAAAGCATGATACGTTGCCATTATCCCTTCATTTCCCGTGAAGTCTCTTTCGTATATGCGCAGCATCGCACGAAAGAGTGAGGGACTTTGACAATATGATCCTTCATTGCTATTAGTCGCTCCTACTTTTCGAATAGAATGTAGAAATTCCTTAACTTCTGTAAAACTCTCTATGTAACATGTTTCAGAAACATGCACATCCCCTGTTTCTATCTTGCATATATGAAGCAACTGATCTTTCGAATAAAAACGTTGACCAATCGATGTTTCATTTTTTATATTTCTTTCTTCTTTCGCACGTTGGAACGAAGCATGCAATTCTTGAAATGTTTCATGTCCAAACGTTGAAAAGAGTAATATCCCATCTATAGACAAATGTTGAAATAAATTTCTTAACACTTGTTGTAAATTATTTAACCATTGAAATGTAGCATTTGAAATAATGACATCATATGATTCTTCTAATCGCAATCGCTCAATATCTTCACAGTGAAACGTTACATTTTTTACATTTTGTCTAGTTTGCGCAATTGCAATCATACTTTCAGCAAAATCAACTGCTGTAATATGTGCTTTCGGAAATAACTTTGATAATTGCTCTGTTACATACCCCGTCCCGCACCCCAGTTCTAAAATACGTATTGATGCCGTTTCACTATATCGTTCCTTTAAGATTGAAAGTAATGAATGTGCCATCTTTTTTTGTACATTTGCATATCGATCGTAAGATACGGCTGCCCCATTAAACCGTTTTTGTAGTAACGTTTTGTTGATCATGTCGTATCCCCTCTATAAATTGAATTATCTCATTTGCGCAATATTCAAAATTCTTCACACATAACGCATGCCCTGCATCACTTACTACTTTCAGCTCGCTGCTGCTATTCTCCGTCATACTACGTGCCGCAGACAATGGGCATATTACATCCTGTTCTCCGTGAATAAGTAGTATAGGTACTTTAATTTCTTTTAGTTCTTCTCTCATATCTGTTTCTATTAAATAATCCAAACCTAGTTGTAAAGACTGAATAGAATCACCTTTAAAACGTTCTACAATGTCTTCAAAGTTTTTATTCTCTTTTAGCTCATCTTTCGTAAACATATTTTCATAAAACCGCTTGAGCGTATCTTCTTTCCTTCTCGCCAAATTCCTTTTCAGCCGTTCTACATGCAAAGCATTCCATCCGTTACTGTAGTCGCTCGTATTTGTAAATTTAGCAGTACCACCAATTAATACGATGCCTTTTGCCTGAATCTTTTTATAAGCTTCAACTGCTGCTAACGCTCCTAGTGACCATCCAACTAAAATTACGTTGTCATTATGCGCTACATCTACAATTCGTTCCGCAAATTCACTTCGTTCTTTCACATTACGCCAATCTATGCTTTGAACAGGGTATCCTTTAAAATACGGAAATACTAAATCCCAAATATTCTCTTCCATTCCCCATCCTGGGATAAAAATAATCTTTAGCTCGTTCATACGAAAATCTCCTCTTCTTTCGCAATGTGAATAATTCGATCAATAGCCCATTTTAAATCATCTATTGTATGTTGCGATGTAACTGCAAAGCGAATTCGAGAGCTATGAACCGGCACAGTTGGCGGACGAATTGCAATAGCCGCAATCCCTGCCTCTTGCAACCTTTTACTAAATCGTAAAGCATGTTCATTTGAACCGACTACAATCGGTACAATATGAGTTGAACTATTCCCAATATCAAAACCAGCATCCCTTAATTTAGTTCTGAAGTATTCTCCGTTTGCTATAAGGTTCTCTCTTCTTTCGTTATCTTCTTTTACAATTTCAATTGCTTTTTGCACTGCTCCTAACGTACTTGGTGGTAAAGCTGTAGTAAAAATAAAGCTTCTCATCATATTTTGTAAATACTCTATATAAATTTCATCACCTGTCAAATACGCACCATAACACCCTAAAGCCTTGCTAAACGTCCCCATATGTATATCAATTTTTTGAGCAAGATTTTTTTCTATATGAGATAACCCAGCTCCGCCGATTCCATATATTCCACTCGCATGTGCTTCATCGACTATAATGATTGCCCCGTATTTCTCTTTCAGCTGTACTAAATCTCTCAAATAAGCAGTGTCACCATCCATACTAAAAATGGTATCAGTTACGATTAATTTCCGCTTTTCAGGTGACGCTGTTTTCAACAGCTTCTCTAAATGATCCAAATCATTATGACGATACCTTTTATGCTCTGCCCCGCTTAATATGATTCCATCAACAATACTTGCGTGATTTAACTTATCACTAAAAACAATATCGTGCCGAGAGGCTAAAGAAGATATGGCACCTATATTTGCCGTATACCCACTATTTACAATTAAAGCTCTTTCAGTACCTTTCCAGTCACATATGCTTCTCTCAACCTCTTCATATAATGGATGATTTCCTACAACGAGACGAGAGGCAGTCGCTCCAGTTCCACATCTTTTTGTACAGGCAATAGCAGCTTCTTTTAACCTTTCATCTCCAGCTAACCCTAAATAATTATTTGACGCTAAATTTAACATCCTTTTTTTATCTCGAATAAGCCAAGTCTCTTCTGCCTTCTCTGTTACATATAAATTTCGATACTGCCCTTGCTCATGTAATTGTTGTAATTTAGATTGAAGATGCGCCCGCCACGTTTGATTCATTTTGGATAAACTCCTCTAATTTTGAAATCATAATATATTCTTTTGCAGATTCCAATACTTCTTCTTTCGTAAACTCACCTTCAAAGAATGGTAATAATCCTAAAACTGGTACCCCGCTCAGCTCTTCAATCATCTCTTTATTTTCTTGCACTCTTTCCATTTCACATTCTTTGCAACCTGATAAAATGACACCCGCTACGGTTAAGCCATGCGCCTTTGCGTAAGCAATCGTTAACACTGTATGATTTACTGTTCCTAATGTAGGACGAGCTACTACAATAAGAGGCAACTGTAATTCTGTTGCAAAATCTATTACTAAAGCATCTTCTGTATATGGGACAGCAAGCCCACCTGCTCCTTCTACAAATAAGCTATTAAACTCTTTTAATAGTTCATTATAGTAATCAGTAATTTCTTTTAACTTTACTACTCTTCCAGCTCTTTTCATGGCAAGTCTCGGAGCAAGTGGTTCTTCAATAGAATAAGGGCAAATTTCATTTTCTTGTGTCGGTACACCTGATAGTACTTTTAACCTTGCCGCATCTCCCTCAGGGTTTGATGCAACATGCCCACTTTGTAACGGTTTATATACCCCTACGTTATATCCTAATTCTCTAAATACACCTGCTATAGCACCTGCAACTACTGTTTTTCCAACTTCAGTATCAGTTGCTGTTATGAAAAAACCACTCATTATTCTCCCTCCGTAACATCTGAGATTGCCTTATATAAAATGCGTAACATATCATCAATCTCTTCAAAAGTAGAAGCAAGTGGTGGCATAAATACAATCGTGTTACCTAGCGGTCGTAAAATCATACCCAGCTCTCTTGAGCGTTTACATACTTGAACACCGACTCTTTCTGTCCAGTCAAACGCTTCTTTCGTTTCCTTATTCTTCACAAGCTCAATACCAACCATTAATCCGCACTGACGAATATCACCTACATGTTTATACACAAAGAGCTTTTCTAATTGCGCTGTCACATAATCCGTTTTACGTGCCACTTCTTCTATTAAATTTGTTTTTTCATATAGTTCTAGATTCGCGATTGCTACGGCACACCCTAACGGATTACCTGTGTAGCTATGTCCATGGAAAAATGTTTTTTGTTCTTCATATTCTCCTAAGAAGGCATTATATATTTCATCTGTCGTTACCGTAACTGCAATTGGTAAATATCCACCTGTTAAACCTTTCCCAGCAGTTAAAATGTCTGGCGTCACATTTTCATGTTCACACGCAAACATTTTCCCTGTACGCCCAAATCCAGTCGCTACCTCATCTGTAATAAATAATACATTGTACTTTGTACATAAATCGCGCAGTCCTTTTAAATATCCTTTTGGCATTGTAATCATTCCGCCAGCACCTTGCATTAATGGCTCTACAATGATGGCAGCTACTTCTTCATGCTTTTCTTTCAACAATTCTTCCATTTCTTCTAAATGGCTTTTTACAATTTCCTCCTTATTATTTCCGTAAGGAGAACGATATGTATATGGATACGGCATTTTAATCGCATCAAATAAGAGCGAACTATACACTTGGTGAAACAAGTCTATTGCTCCTACTGAAACAGCTCCAATTGTATCACCGTGATATGCTTCTTTTAATGTAACGAATCTTTGTTTCTTTGTTTTCCCTTTATGCTGCCAATATTGGAAAGCCATCTTAATTGCAATTTCAACAGCGGTAGAACCTGAATCAGAATAGAATACCTTCTTCAATCCATCTGGTACAACCTCAATAATTTTTTCTGCTAATAAAATAGATGGAACGTTAGCAAGTCCTAACATAGTAGAATGAGCAATTTTATTTAATTGCTCACGAATTGCTTCATCTAATTCCGGTACTTGATGTCCGTGAACATTTAACCATATAGATGAAACACCATCCCAATATTCATTACCATTTACATCGTATAGTTTTCTTCCCTCTCCACGTTCAATAATGACAGGATCTTCTTCTAAATAATCTTTCATTTGTGTAAATGGGTGCCATACGTAAGCTTTATTTTTCTCTGCTAATTCTTCATATGTATAAGATGATTTTTCAATCGTTCTACTATTTATTGTCACAACTGTCACCCCTAATGTTAACTTGTTTATAAATATAGTTAACATTAAATCCGAATGACTGTCAATTATTTTAAAATCAAATAGTTCTTAAAAAAGAACAACTTATCATACGATAAGTTGTTCTACTTTCCATGCTGTATCTTTCCAATTTCTAAAATAATTTCTTCATCTTTTTTCCCCTCTGTATCAATTCCAAGTTGCTTAGCGTGCTCAATTAATAAATCATGACGCTTCTCAAATCTAGCGGTATTTACTTCTTTCGTAACCTCTTCTTTTGTTTTCCCCTCAGTAGAAACTCCTAGTTTTTCTGCTGCTTTTTCCATTGATTTCTTCTCTTCTATTTCTTTTACTTTCTTCACTTCTGACTGTTGTATTTGCTTTTGTTTCAACTGCTCTGATTCAGCCGCAAAAGCTGTGTAAATTCCAGCACTTCCTCCAATAACTAATAAAGTGGTAAAAAGAATTATTTTTTTCTTCACTCTTTCCTCCCCCTTTCAAATTCATTATAACGTACATTTTTACAGCGTTAAAAACAATTATCCTTTATTTCCCTAAAAAAACATTTAATATTTTTATTGACATGTAAGATGAAAATATGATAAAAATTTAACTAACATCATATGAATCGGCGTTGATAGGATTTAGTAGTATTTCGATTTCTGATTTCAGAGAGCTGGTGGTCGGTGCGAACCAGTACAGAGCGAATTATGAATTACCCCCTGGAGCTTCTTTTACGAAACGTGAGGAGTAGTGAAAGACGGTTATAGACCGTTATGTCTAAAGAGTGGTGAAACGACACTGTTTCACAATTTAGGGTGGTACCGCGAATTTTTCGTCCCTGCATATATTGCAGGGGCGTTTTTTATTTTATAAGCGCATATCATATGACCCTTTATTTTGTGACGCATTCATTTCACAAGCTAGGGTGGTACCGCGATTTCTTCGTCCCTGCATAATTATATGCAGGGACGTTTTTTTATCCAATCATTTCCGTATCATATAGAAGGACTAACAATTACCGGTAATTTGTCACAAAATTCTAAATTTTAGAAGGAAATATACAATATTGGCGAATTTTATATAAAAAAGAGCTATTTTACATTACTTAGGAGGGGAAAACAATGGTTTCAAAAATTGAGTCTGTTCTTTTAACAATTTTTATCTTTTTCTGTATTGGTTTTAGTGTTATTCAATTAGAAGTTTCACCACACATCCCAATTTTATTTGGTATCGTTCTTTTATTAGCATTTGGATTCCTGAAGAGAATCTCTTGGTCTACTATGGAGAAAGGGATGATTAGTAGTATTTCAGCTGGTATTCCATCTATATTTATTTTCTTACTTGTAGGCGTATTAATTAGCGTTTGGATCGCAGCTGGAACTATTCCGACTTTAATGGTATACGGCTTCCAGCTTGTATCTCCAAAAATTTTCGTTCCAACTGTTTTTGTTGTTTGTGCAATTGTTGGAACGAGTATCGGTAGTGCATTTACAACTGCTGCAACTGTAGGACTTGCTTTTATGGGAATGGGTACTGCCCTTGGATACGATCCAGCTCTTATTGCTGGTGCAATTATTTCTGGTGCATTCTTCGGAGATAAAATGTCTCCTTTATCTGATACAACAAACTTAGCGCCTGCTGTAACGGGTGTAGATTTATTTGAACATATTCGTAACATGCTTTGGACAACAGTGCCAGCTTTCATTATTGCTTTTATCGCATTTTTCATTTTAGGAAGCGGATCTGGTGGAAACGTTGATTTCTCAGCATTTATTAATACACTAGAAAAAAATGCAACGATTTCTATCGTTACACTTATTCCTATTTTATTACTGTTCCTATTCGCATTTAAAAAGGTACCCGCAGTTCCAACATTACTTGCAGGAATTGTGGTAGGAATTATTATTCTCTTTATTTTTAAACCTAGCACTTCTTTAGCTGATTTAATGAAAATTATGCAAGACGGTTACGTTTCTAAAACTGGTATCAAAGATATTGATAGCTTATTATCTCGCGGTGGCCTGCAAAGTATGATGATGTCAATTGCTCTTATTTTCCTAGCTCTTTGTATGGGAGGATTATTACAAGGAATGGGCATTATAGCGCAGCTGATGAATATTATCTCTAGCTTCGTAAAAACTAGTACACGCTTAATTATTTCTACTGCTTCAACTGCAATTGGTGTAAACTTCTTACTTGGTGAGCAGTACTTATCCATCGTTTTAACAGGACAAGCATTCGCTAATAAATACGATGAAGTCGGTTTAGAGCGTCGTAATTTATCACGAGTATTAGAAGATGCTGGTACAGTAATTAATCCACTCGTACCATGGGGTGTCAGTGGCGTATTCTTAACAAACGTTCTTAGCGTTCCAACATTCGATTACTTGCCATACGCAATCTTCTGTTTAGCGTGTCCAGTCGTAACCATTATCGTCGGCTTTACTGGATTCGGCCTTTCATGGAAAAAAGAAAAAGCAGTACCAGTTTCATAATATAACAAAAAGGATTACCAAATCGGTAATCCTTTTTATATTTCTCAACTATCTATTCGCTTTCTTTCTTCTAAATAACATAAGTAATCCCGCTCCAACAAACGCAAGACCAGCTCCAATTGTAGAAGCAATACTTGCACCTGTTTTCGGTAAATCACGTTCATCTTTTTCAGCTTCTTTATTTTCACTTACAGTTGTTGTTGTTTCTTTTGTATTTTGATCATCTGTTGTAGTTTGTCCAGATCCGGTATTATTTCCATCTTGCTTTGGTTCATTACCATTATTACCTTCTTCTGTTGGTGGTGTTGGGTTTTCTCCATTACCTGTTGGCGGTGTCGTCGGATTTTCTCCACCACCTGTTGGCGGTGTCGTTGGATTTCCTTCACCAGTTTCTTTATCATCATTCTTCTTCGTTATATCAATTGCATATTTCGCAAATTCATTTTCAGATGGTCCAACATATGAAATCTTTCCATCTTTCTTTATATACTTTTGTGCATTTGGTGAAGAATCAAATGTTGTATTTAATTTATCTGCAACAATCGGTTTAAATGTCCAATTTTGATCAGCTGCTGGATCAATATCTTTTATTTTTTGCATATACTTCACAATGATTTGACGTGTTTCATCTTGTGATTGGTATACAACTTCCCCTTTACTTACACCTGGGAACGTTTGGCTACTTCCACGATAGTTATTTGTAGCGACGATAAACTCTTGCTTGTCAGCTACTAGCTTACCTTCATATGTCATATTTACAATACGATTAGCATTTGCATTTACAACTTTTCCATCTTTATCGTATTTCGCCGGTTGTGTTACATCAATTTCGTATTTTAAGCCATCTAAAATATCGAAGTTATATGTAGGATAGCCTATATTTACTAACGGCTGTTCTTCTGTTTTCTTTGGATCAATTTGATTAAACTGACCTGCAGACATTTCAAGCCATTCTTTCACTTGTGCCCCATTTACTTTTACAGCATATAACGTATTTGGATACACGTATAAATCTGCAACGTTTTTAATTGCTAACGTTCCAGCTGGAATATCAGTATAATATGTCGCACCGTTTCGGCCACCTGCTTTAAATGGTGCTCCTGCAGATAAAACTGGAATATCTTTAATCTTTTCGTATTCTGGTTTTTTAAGTTCTTGTTCTACATACCATTTTTGCGCATTTGTCACAATTTGTACGGAAGGATCATCTTGTACTAATGAAAAATAACTATTAATTGGTGCTTTCGTTTCACCTACATGTGTATTTACATATTCGATTGTCTTTTCATGTTCATCTTTAATTTCATTAACTAATTTTTGATCAGATTCTACTAATGGATTACCTTTACTATCAGCAATCGGACGAAGTTGCGGCTTAGACTGATCTTTTTGCACTTCCCATTTTCCGTTTACCTTTTTCAATTGCATATCAATAATACCTAAGTTACTACCAAAAACACCCGGCATTACAACTGGAACACCATTAAATACATCCTTCACTTCAGTATGTGAATGTCCCATTAATACTGCATTTACGCCAGGAACTTCTGTCGCTAAATAAAACGATGAATTTTCCATTCCTTCGTTGTATCCACTCTTATCAACACCTGAATGCGCTAGTGCAACTATAATATCCGCACCTTGCGCCTTCATTTCCGGAACTAATTTTTTCGCTGTTTGCACAATATCTTTTGCTTTTACTTGTCCTTCTAAATTCGCTTTATCCCAATTCATAATTTGTGGTGGAACAAATCCCATTACACCAATTTTCACTATTTGTTTTTGGCCTGCTTCATCCACTACTTCTTTCTCTAAAATATGATATGGTCTATCAAAGTAATGCTCGTCATTCTCATCATTACCATCATGGTCATCTCTGTAGACATTCGAGTTAATAACCGGAATTTTTGTTTTACTAGTCACTTGCTTTAAATAATCTAAACCGTAGTTAAATTCATGATTCCCAAGAGAGATGACGTCATACTTCATTAAATTCATTACACGATATAATGGATGTGTATAACTAGGATCCACACGATTCTTCGGATCTTTTATTTTATTCGCTACGTAATCCCCAAGCGGTGTCCCTTGTAATGCATCCCCATCATCAAATAGGACAGAGTTCTTCACTTCTTCACGTGCTTTATTAACGAGTGTTGCCGTTTGTACGAGACCTACTTTATTATCTGTTTTCGTTTGATAATAATCGTAATTCATTAAGTTAACGTGAATATCTGATGTTTCTAGAATTCGTAATTTAACTGTACTCTCCCCAGTGTTCTCATCTGCATGAGCTGTTGCTGGCATTACTTGCGGTGCTATAACACCAATCGCAAGAGTTGCTCCAGCTAGCATTTTTTTTGACTTTTTCACAAAAAATCCCCCTTATACAATTACCAGAAATAATGAAATGAATCCCTATCTGTCTCTAACCACATACCTTTTTTCTTCTATTAGAGACACAATTTTCATTTCACCCTGCGCTAACGAGTAGTCCCCTTAAACGCCCGATTGATGAAGACTAACAATTAATAGGAAATAAAGCTCCCACTAATTAAAGTTTCACCTTATCTGACATTATCATATATAAAGTTCTTTCCTATCGTCAATATTTTTTGACAAACTTCAACAAATTTTCTGTAAAGTTATTATAAACTTTTCATAAACATATAATATGCCCTTACATTGCTAATACTGCTGAATATGATACAATTACCAATTACAAGGAGGATGAATTTATGAAAAAAGTCATCTTAACAATTGTTTGTCTCCTCCTTCTGATCATTTCTTATTCTTATTTTGAAAAGAACGACGAGACAAAACAAAATGAATCTGAAGAAAAAACAGAAAAAACATCTGCCCCAAATTGGATTGATAAGCAAACAAACGAATCTTTTTATCATCTTGTATTAGGTGATTCACTCGCTAAAGGATATGGATCGACACAAGGTGGATTTGCTGAATTAGCTTCTAAGCAAATAGAAGCACAAATTCATAAACCAATTACAGTAGAAAACCTTGGGGTAAACGGTCTTACAACAGATCGTCTCGCTAAAAAAGTTCAATCAGAAGATGTAAAGGAAAAAATTAGAGCAGCAAATATCATTACAATTAATATTGGGGGAAATAATTTATTTCGCTTAAATCGTGATGTCGGTGTTATAGACGGTATTAAAATGTTAAATAAAGAAAAAGCTCATTTTGAAGCGGATGTAAAAAATATTGTAAAGACAGTCCGAGATCAAAATCCGGATGCTTTACTCATTCTTTCTGAACTCTATAACCCGTTACAACTCGATGACTCCATCGCAAGTTATGCAGATATGTTTTTAGACGGCTGGAATGAATCCGTTTATTCCATTGCAAAAGTGAATCAACCATCTATCGTTTTGCCAATTCGTAAATTAATATCGAATGATAAAAAAGAATTGCTCTTTGACCAAGTACACCCAAATGATAAAGGCTATACGATTATTGCCGATTCATTTACAAAAAAAGTATTGGCCTACAAATATTAAAATTCCCATGAAACAATTCTATTTTTATAACATGTCTTTTTTGTTACAATGATAGTGGAAGGGGGCCTTTATATGGAATCACGCGAGTGGGAACGTATTGTTGATCATCTTCTTTCGCTAGTGCCTCTTTTTTATCGCAAATTTATGCTTCCTGGAGAATTTTCTTCTCAAAGACATATGCCGCCATCACATACACAAGTATTACTGCTTTTGCATGAAAACGGCACATTAGCAGTTTCCGAAATCGGCAAGCGGCTAGCGATTTCACGGCCTAACATGACACCTCTATTAAACAAACTTATTCAAGAAGAACTAATAGAGCGTCATTATAGCGAAAAAGATCGACGGGTCATTTTAATTTCCCTAACAGCTGAAGGGAAATTATTAGTAAATCAGTATCAGCAATTCATTTTAGACAAACTAAAAGAAAATTTCCAAACATTATCTGAGGAAGAGCGCGAAAAGCTCATTCATTCTCTTCAAACCATTCAAAATTTAATTTTGAAAACAAACGTATAAAGCTGCTTCTAAATAGAAGCAGCTTTATGATTCGTAATAGTTACCATAGTACACATTGGAATATGGCCATGTTGTTAAATATGGTTTTTTTTCCTGTGTAGGCTGTTGTTGTGGTAATTGTGGTATTTGTGATAATTGCTGTAATTGTTGTTGCCGATATAATTCGTATTGTCTACTCGTATCATAAACCGGATAATAATTTACATATGGATATACTTGAGGTACGTAATAATAATACATTATCCTCTCCTCCTTTTTCTTAAACATATTCAAAGGAGAAAATGGATGTGACATTGTTTATAATTGTACAAGTGGTTCTCTCACTCGTTTCTTCCTTTTCTTCAAGCGTAACTTACGGTTCTTTTCGTATAAATAATGCACAACGAAATACGAAATGAGACCAAACACAACTCCTAAAATCGTCATTCCAATTAATACATACACTTCACTTTGTAATAAGCTCTTTAATATCGTAAAAATGTGACTTGAAAACAAGTCCGATATCGTAAATGGTTCATGATGAATTTTCTGTACATGGAATGGATAAATCATTTTTCCTAGCGCATACGCAAGCGGAAATAAAAATACTGGGAGAAACGATATTTTCCCAATAATATTGCCAATAACTGCCGCAGGAAAAGATCCCTTTGCTAACCTGACGATTGGATAAAATATTACATATACGAGCGATGCCGTATAAATGACTAACATTTCTAAGCCGAATCCTATAGCAAACCCTAACGATACTTTCTTTGCGCCTTCTGGCGATCGAAGCAACTTATAATATTGAAACTTTAATATTCTCCACATCCGCTGAAAAAACGAATATGTTTTCTTAGTTGTTTTCACCCTCATCATCTCTTTAACTATATTTTTATATGTAGTATGTCCTTACACACTCTGAAAAACAAATTTAGTTTTCTCTTTTATTATAAATGATATCGAAATGGTTAACCAAATATACATCCGACATTTTAATATAAAAAAACCTCCCTTTTAGGAAGGCTCTTCTACATTTCTAAATAAACTCACTAATAACGCTTTTTGAGCATGCAATCGATTACCAGCTTGCTCAAATACGATAGACTGTGGTCCATCTATAATTTCGCCTGTTACTTCTTCTTCACGATGGGCAGGTAAACAGTGTAAGAAACGATATGTTTGTTTCGCATGCTTAACAAGTTCGTTATTGATTTGGTAAGGTTGAAATAAAGAATATTTCTCTTCTTCGCCCTCTTGCCCCATGCTCATCCAAACGTCAGTATAAATGAAATCTGCTTCATTCACCGCTAATTCAGGATCATGCAAAACTTCAATTTCAGCTCCTGTTTCCTTGGCAATCGCTAACGCTTTTTTTACAATCTCCTCATTCGGTTCATACCCTATAGGCGTTGCAACAGTCATATGCATTCCAACTTTTGCACTAGCTAACAACAATGAATGACATACATTATTTCCGTCACCTACGTAAGCTAATTTTATTCCTTTAAATGTATTTGTTTCTTCATATATCGTCATGAGATCTGCCAATGCTTGACAAGGATGATGGTCATCCGTTAATCCATTAATAACAGGAATACTCGATTCTTTTGCAAGCTCTTCTACATCCGCGTGTGAGAATGTACGTATCATGATCCCGTCAATATACTGCGATAATACTTTCGCAGTATCTGAAACGGTTTCTCCTCTTCCCATTTGCATCTCTTTCCCACTTAAAAACATACCATGTCCCCCGAGTTGTACCATTCCCGCTTCAAAAGATACACGAGTACGAGTTGAATGCTTATCAAAAATAAGCCCTAATATTTTGCCTTGTAATAAAGGCTCTTGCTTATTCTTTTTTAAATATATAGCGAACTCAATTAAAGAAATAACTTCTTCTTTCGTTAATTCTTCTAGTGTTAAAAGATCTTTCGTATTTAATTTCGGTACTTGTAAAGTTGACATGAAACTTCCCCCTTATATGATTGATACGTTTTTTGTACAAACTACTTTTTTTATTATATATACTGCCTGTTCTAACTCTTCATTCGTGACAATGAGTGGCGGTAATAGTCTTATAACATTAGGGCCTGCTTGTAATACGAGAAGTCCTTCGTTTTCTAGTTGTTCTATAAAACTTGCAACTTCATGCTTACACTCAATCCCAATCATAAGCCCCTTACCACGTATATTTTGAATACATTCGACATGCTGTAATTCCTCTTGCAACTTCTCTAATACATACTCGCCTTTTTCTTGTACTTCTTTTAAAAACAATGGTCTTTTACTTACTTGCAATACTTCTTTCGCTGCAGCCATCGCGATGTAATTCCCGCCAAAAGTTGAACCGTGTGATCCTGCAGTAAACGACGTTCCGAGCTCTTTCCGGCCAATCATTGCTCCGACAGGAATCCCATTCCCAAGTGCTTTTGCAACGGTAACGATATCAGGCTCTATTCGCACTTGTTCATAAGCGAATAGTGTTCCAGTTCTTCCTATCCCCGTTTGTACTTCGTCTATAATAAATAAGGAACCGAACTTATTACATAATGTTTCAATCTCTTTCAAAAAAGATAGATCAGCAGGTATTACTCCTCCCTCTCCTTGAACTACTTCTACCATTACCGCCGCAACTTCTTCATTCATTACTTCCTCTAATGCTTTAATATCGTTAAAAGGGATATGTAAAAAAGATGGAAGTAATGGACCAAATCCTTCTTTTACCTTATCTTGGCCTGTTGCACTCATCGTTCCAAATGTTCTACCGTGAAAAGACTGCTGGCATGTTACGACGAGAGATTTTCCAGTATGCTTACGTGCTAACTTTAAAGCCGCTTCATTTGCCTCTGCCCCACTATTACAGAAAAACACATAATCTAATGCTCTATTTTCTGTTAATAATGACGCAACTTCTTCTTGTAAGCTGTTTGTAAACAGGTTAGATATATGCCATATATCATCAAGTTGCTCTTGTACACCTTTGAGAACAGTAGGGTGACAATGTCCTAAATTACATACGCCAATTCCTGATGTAAAATCTAAATATTGCTTACCTTTATTATCAATAACTTTCGTTCCAGTTCCCTTTACAAACTCAATAGTTCTTCTGCCATACGTTTGAAAAAGATGACTCGTCATGCAATACTCACACCTTTCGTTACCGTCGTTCCAATACACTCTCCCGTAACCTCAGTAAAATCTTTTGTACCATTCACAATACTTATCTTTTGCACTCCCATTTTTAATGATGCTAGTGCCGCCTGTACTTTCGGAATCATCCCACCTGTAATAACACCTGTTTCTATAAAAGTTGCAATTTCAGATTCATCCGTTTCCTTTACCAAATTCCCTTCATGTAATATTCCATCTACATCCGTAATAAAAATCAGCTCTTTTGCCCCTAACGCGGCCGCAATCCCAGCTGCAGCATTGTCCGCATTTATGTTATAAATTTCATTACTATTTACCCCGATTGGAGCAATAACAGGAATATACCCCATATTTATTAATCCTTTTAATAAGGCTGTTTCTACATAACTTACTTCTCCCACATATCCTATCTCCTCGCTGACAGGTTGAACTTGAAGTAAATTACCGTCACACCCTGAACAACCTACAGCAAGTAAATTATGCTTTTGTAAATTCATTACGAGTTTTTTATTCGTACTTCCGCATAGCACCATTTGAACAACATCCATAACTTCTTTTGGTGTTACGCGTAATCCATCTCTTTTTTCTACGTTGATGTTACAATCTTTTAATTTGGCATCAATTTCTGGCCCACCACCATGAACAATCACCACTTTATACTTCTGTTGCAATTTCTTTATACAATCAAAAAACACAGCATTTAATTGATTCAACATACTACCGCCGCATTTCACTACAGTATAATCGCTCATCTTCTCTCTCCTTATGTACGATAACAAGCATTTATTTTCACATATTCATAGCTTAAGTCACAGCCCCAAGCTGATCCTGTCTCTTCACCTAAATGTAAGTACACATTAATCACTATTTCATCTTCTTGTAATCTCTCTTTCATTTCTTCTTCAGAAAATATTTGAGGCTCACTATTTTTTAATACCGATATAGATTGAAGAGTAATGTCAATTGTGTTCGGATTAATAACTACTTCACTTTGTCCAATACTGCTAATAATTCGCCCCCAGTTTGGGTCTTCACCATGTATTGCTGTTTTCACAAGACTCGAACCGACTATTTGCTTTGCAATTTTTTTTGCCTCTTCATTCGTTTGAGCTCCTAGCACATTTACTTCTATTAACTTCGTAGCGCCTTCACCATCTTGCGCAATTTTTTTCGCTAAATCTTCACATACCTTCTGTAAAGCACCTACGAAAGTTTCCCAATCTGTATGTTCCATATTTATCGGCCTTGTTTCTGATAATCCACTTGCCATAACGATGACCATATCATTCGTAGAAGTATCTCCATCTACCGTAATTTGATTAAATGTATGATTCGTTATTTGTGATAACGCTGTTTGCAATACGTCATGCTCTATATGAGCATCTGTCGTAATAAAACTAAGCATCGTTGCCATATTCGGATGAATCATCCCTGAACCTTTTGCAACACCCGCAATCGCCACTTTCTTCCCATCAATAATCATTTCATAGCAAGTTTCTTTCGTTATAAGATCCGTCGTTAAAATTGCTTCAGAAAAACAATATGCTTCACTTTCTTCCTTCGTCGGTATAAGAGTTGCAACTCCCTTTCGGATTATATCCATCGGCAGTGGAACACCAATTACACCTGTTGAAGCTACTGCAACGTAATTTTCTTTCATCCCAAAATGTTCCGCCCCTAATGCGCGCATCTCGTATGCGTCTTGTAATCCTTTCATTCCAGTACAAGCATTTGCATTTCCACTATTAACGATAATTGCTTGTAACTTCCCTTCTGCCGTTATACTATCCTTCGTTACTTGCAAAGGAGCTGCTTGTATTTGATTCGTTGTATACACAGCGGCACATGATGCTGGTACATCACAAACGATGGCACCTAAATCCTTTTTCTCCTTTTTTAAACCATTTGCAGTACCAATTGCCGAAAAGCCTTTCGGCGTTACAATTGAACCATTTTCTAATTTTGTAATAGACGCTACTTTAATCATCATGTCCCCCTTATACATAAAGCGGCATATGTTGTAAACCTGTTGTCTCTTCTAGTCCCGCTATTATGTTTGCATTTTGAATCGCTTGCCCAGCCGCGCCTTTCATCATATTGTCTATAACAGAAACGACCGTAACTCTTTCAGCTCTTTCATCGTAAGCTATGCCAATATCACAATAATTTGAGCCTCTCACTTCTTTTGGACTTGGAAATTTCCCTTGCGTACAAATTCGGATGAAAGGCGATTGTTCATACGTTTCTTCATACAATTTTTGAAGTTGCTTTATTTCCATCTTTTGTTTTACTTTTGCATAAAGTGTAATCATGATTCCTCGTGATATCGGTATTAAATGTGTGCTAAATGTAATTGGCTGTGATCCACTATTCCATTCTGTAAGCATTTGCTCAATCTCTGGAACGTGCTGATGCTCATTCACTTTATAAATGTGCAAGTTATCATATAGCTCAGGAAAGTGAGTCATTGTTGTTGGTGTTTTACCTGCTCCTGATACCCCTGATTTCGCATCAATAATAATCGAATCTTCTTCAATCATGCCGCTACGTACTAACGGCGCTATCGCTAGCAATGTGGCTGTAGCAAAACATCCTGGGTTTGCAATTAAATTTGCCTTTTGAATCCCAGTCCTTTTCCATTCACTTAACCCATACACTGCTTTTCTAAGAATTTCTTCTTTCGCTGCTGGCCTTTTATACCACAGTTCATATGACGAAGGATCTATCATACGAAAGTCTCCAGATAGGTCAATTACTTTTAAACCTTCTGCTAATAACTTGGGAGTTAACTCCGCCGATACTCCTGCTGGGGTTGCTAGAAATACGATTTCTGCTTCTTTTCCTATCGTCTCCACATCAATCTCTTGTAACGTATGAAAAAGGACATTTCGAAGATGCGGATATACATTTGTTATACACTCACCAACTTGTGAAAAAGAATGGAGAGATGCTATCGAAAAATATGGATGTTGTTCTAATAAACGAATTAACTCAATGCCCCCATATCCAGTGGCTCCAATAATTGCGACTTTCATAAGTTCCTCCTCATATCGATTCTTTAAATTAAGTATGATTATAATATTGTATATTTATAGAGTCAATTAAATATTTATAAATTTTTAATTCTAAAAAAACTTAATTTTATTAGAAAAACAATATACTCAACCGGATTTTTATACAAAAATAGTGCATAGTAGTTTTTTTATTTCACTTCAAGTACAATAGAACAATACATACGTACATACAGGCGGGGAAAAATATGAACGAAAAATTAATTGAGAAAATGATTATAAAAAGTTTTCAACAATATCAATGCAGTCCAATATCAAAAGAAGATCAGGAAATGCTAGTGAAACATATTCAAACGGTGACTCATTCAAATATTGAAATTGATTTATACGAGGAAATTGAGGATATTGTTTATGATTATGTAACTGGAAAATAATAAAAAATAGGAGATTTCCATATGGAAATCTCCTATTTTTTACTTAATGATTTACCTGCTACACGTTCAAATAAACCTGGGAATAAAGCATAAAGTTTCGGGCCAATTCCCATCCACTTCGGTAAGTTTACTTCACGTTTTTTTGTGTGCATCGACTTTACGATTTGTTCTGCTACGTATGTTGGTTTTAACATGTAACGTCCCATATTCTTTACATATGTACCAGATTGATCCGCTATTTCAAAAAAGTTTGTATCTATCGGACCTGGATTAATTGCTGTAACATAAATATCTGTATTCGCTAATTCCATGCGTAAACTATTCGTAAATCCTAATACGGCATGTTTCGTTGCTGCATAAGCACTCGATTTCGGAGTTGCAATTTTTCCAGCAAGTGAAGCAATATTAATAATATGTCCTTCATTCTTGTTTACCATATAAGGTAGTACCGCTTTCGTACATGCTACTAATCCAAATACATTTACTTGGAACATATCTTTTACTTCACCCATTGACGCATCTTCAAACGTTTTAAAAATACCAAATCCCGCATTGTTTACTAATATATCAATACGTCCCACTTCTTGTAATACCTTTGAAAAAACAGACTGTACTTCCATCTCTTCACTTACATCTAATACATAATAATAGCAAGGCGTATTATAAGTTTCTTTAATTTTGTCTACTAACGCTTGTAGTTTCTCTTCTGTTCGAGCCATTAATACTGGAGTCGCTCCCTGTGCTGCAACTTGCATTGCAACTTGCTCACCAATCCCACTAGAAGCACCTGTAATGACGATTACTTTATTTTGTAAACGTCCTGTCATTGCTGTCACCTACTTTGCATAATAAATCAATTGTTGCGATGACTCATCAATCATCACTTGTTGATTATATGCTAAATAGTCCAATTGTCCAACCGTTTCTGAAATAGTAAGTGGTAATTGTTCTTTATATAATACCGGAAATAGTTTTACACATACTTCAAATGCTGTCATTGGTTTTTCCTTTAATAACTCAAGTACTTTAAAAGCACGTGTTTCTTGCTTTTGTAATCTCGTTTCAATAAGTTGTTTCACATTTAGAACATCTTCCCCATGCCCTGATAAAATGCGTGAAATATTCATTTCGCTTAAACGCTGTAATGTTTGATTATATTGTAGTAATGGGCGTGCCCGTTCTGTTTGCCCTTCATATGGTGGTTCTAGTATTGGATTCGAAGAAATATGACTAATGAGAGCATCTCCACCAATTAATATTCCATCAGATTCTCTATATAAAGAAATATGAGTAGAAGCATGACCTGGTGTTTCAAGCACTGTAAATCCAGGCAAAGAATTAATACGATCTCCTTCTCTCACAGTATGCGTTAACGATCTATTACAAGAATATTTAAGTGTCCTCGTCGTCAATAACGAATCGTCTTTCAAAAATGCTGCTGGCACACCAAACTGTAAGGCCGTCTCTCTAAAAAATTCATGATACCGCTTTAAAAACTCTGGATTTTGTGTGATCCAAGGCTCATTCCAAGGATGTCCAATAATATTCGTCTTCTCAGAAAATATATTTAAAAGTCCACAATGATCTGCATGATGATGCGTAATGACTACTGTTTCAATATCTTCTATCGTATGTCCTAATGTACCTAATTGACTTTCTAACGCATTTCTTGCCTCTTCTGTATTCGTCCCTGTATCAATTAATGTTAATGTCTCCCCCTCAACTAAAAACACATTCACAGTTTCCACTGCAAATGGTACAGGAATCTCCATTCGGTGAATCGCCGTCATGCTTAGCCCCCCTGTCTCTTTCCGGTTCAAAAATGAATACTTCTTCAGTTTACAACTTCTATATATATTTGTCATTATTTTCAGATAAAAAGAGGTGTTTCCTATAAAAAAACGAATGTATGTACATTTATAAGAATTTCTAACCAAAATTAAAGGAGGAACATCATGTCTATTCAAAACATTTCCTTTCTCGGTGCAGGCTCTATTGCTGAAGCTATTATTGGTGGCTTGTTACATGCAAATGTTGTTAAATGTGAACAAATTACTGTAAGTAATCGTTCTAACGAGACAAGATTACAAGAGCTACATAAAAAATACGATGTCAAAGGTACTCATAATAAAAAAGAATTACTTACTGATGCAAATATTCTTTTTCTAGCAATGAAACCAAAGGATGTTGCAGAGGCGCTTATCCCTTTTAAAGAATACATAAATAATAACGTGCTTATTATTTCATTACTAGCAGGTGTTTCTACTCACTCAATTAGAAAACTACTTCAAAAAGACGTTCCAATTATTCGTGCAATGCCAAATACATCCGCAGCCATTTTAAAATCAGCTACCGCTATCTCCCCTTCGAAACATGCAACAGCGGAACATATTCGCACTGCAACATCTTTATTTGAAACGATTGGTCTCGTCTCTGTTGTAGAGGAAGAAGATATGCATGCTGTCACTGCATTATCCGGAAGTGGACCTGCTTATATTTATTACGTAGTGGAAGCTATGGAAGAAGCTGCAAAAAAAATTGGTTTAAAAGAAGATGTTGCAAAATCACTTATTCTTCAAACGATGATTGGTGCTGCTGAAATGCTAAAAGCAAGCGAAAAACACCCTTCTGTTTTGCGAAAGGAAATTACTTCGCCTGGCGGAACGACCGAGGCAGGCATTGAAGTATTACAAGAACATAAATTTCAACAAGCACTTATTTCTTGTATTACACAGGCAACGGAACGATCACATAATCTTGGAAAAACATTAGAACAACTAACAAAAGAAAAATAAAAAAAGGAGCTCAAGTTTATTTGAGCTCCTTTTTCTATAATTACACTTAGTTATTGTTCTTCCCAAAAATCTCTTCTTGCAGGCGACGACCAGTCGGCGTTGCTGCAAGTCCACCTTCAGCTGTTTCACGAAGTGCTACTGGCATCGTTTGTCCGATTCTAAACATTGCCTCAATTACTTCATCACATGGAATTGTACTCGTTACACCAGCTAATGCTAAATCTGCTGAAATCATCGCATTTGCAGCTCCTGCTGCATTACGTTTTACACAAGGTACTTCTACAAGTCCTGCAACAGGATCACATACTAAACCAAGCATATTCTTTAATGAAATCGCCATCGCTGTAGCTGCTTGATCTTGCGTTCCACCAGCCATCTCAACTGCAGCTGCTGCTGCCATTCCACTTGCTGAACCTACTTCAGCTTGGCAACCTCCTGCCGCGCCGGAAATACAAGCATTATTCGCAACAACCATACCGAAAGCTCCTGCTGTAAATAAAAATTCAATCATCTCTTCGCGTGTCGGTTTTAATTTTTCTTGCAGTGCAAACAGTACACCTGGCACTGTTCCAGCAGACCCTGCTGTTGGTGTTGCACAAATAATTCCCATCGCCGCGTTTACTTCATTTGTTGCAACAGCTTTACTCACCGCGTCCAAAATCGTATCTCCAGATAAGCCTTTTCCGCTATTCATATACGCCTGAACTTTTACAGCATCTCCGCCAGTTAAACCAGTTGGTGATTTCACTCCGCGAATACCACGTTCTACTGCTTGCTCCATTACGACTAAGTTCTTTTCCATACCAGCAATTACTTCTTCACGTGAAATACTTCTTGTTTCCATTTCACATTGAATCATAATTTCTGCGATTTTTACATTTTGTTCTTTAGCTTGCGCCACTAGTTCCGCTGCGTTCCGAAACATGGTGTGTCCCCCCTGCAATTATTCCATAATAGTTACTTGACAAATATTTTGTTGCGCGTTTATTTCTTCAATCACTTCATCTGCTAATAATTCATCTGTTTCGATGACCATAAGCGCTCTTCTTCCTTTTTCTTTACGAGAAACACTCATTGTACTAATGTTAATTTCATGTTTCGCAAGGATTGAAGCTACTGCTGCAATAGCACCGAAGCGATCGTTATTTACAATAAGTAGTGCTGGACTTGTGCCTGATAATTGAAGATCGAATCCGTTTAATTCTACAACTTCAATTTTACCGCCACCAATTGAGCAAGCAACAACTTCAATTTCTTCTTCACCTTTATACAAACGAATTTTCGCTGTATTTGGGTGAGGTGCATTGGCATCTTCTTCAATGAATTCCACTTCAATTCCGCGCTCTTTTGCTATTTCTAGCGCCTCTGGAATACGTAAGTCATCTGTTTCAAATCCTAATATTCCACCGATTAGTGCTACATCCGTACCATGCCCTCGATACGTCTTTGCAAATGATCCATATAACGAAATGCTTACTCTTTCTGGTTCATGACGAAACAGCTGGCGAGCAACTTGCCCCATTCTTGCCGCGCCTGCTGTATGTGAACTTGATGGTCCAATCATAACTGGACCGATAATATCAAATACTGAGCGATACTTCATCATAACTCCCCCTAAACCTCTATGCAAAAATTTATTCTACTATTCTATTAACCTGCTACATCTGTCGCTTTTCCAGTTGTACCACGAATTTGTTCTGCTGTATGAATTGGATAATTTTTAAATAAAAGTAATCCAATATAACCTGAAATAATACCAGTTATAATAATACATAAGAATCTTAGCATTATTTTCATTAAAAAATGATATAAGATAATCCACAATAAAGTCTGGTAGCAATCCAAAGTTTAACACAGAAGCCATTGCAAGGATAGCATAAACAAGCGATATCTTTCCTATTATAATTCTCATGTTACTCTCTCATGGTTTAGTCAACTTCACTTGTTACGATAATAACTAAAAAGCATGTGACTTATCATAAATTATAATCTGCCCTCATTATAGCTTGTTTTTTATAAAACGCTTACTTTTGTTGAATTTTAAAAGTTCTGAATAAAAGTCCATTCCTGCTATTTGTATCACTTGTATGTCATCTGACTTATATAACAGTTTTTCTAAATAATCATTATTTCGTATTTTTATCGTATATATTCAAACCATTCTAATTTTCTGTATCATCCAAGTATAAGTATAAAATAATAACAGTTTTATTTTTAAATTTTTTTAGACATAAAAAAATGGTAACCCACCGTTACCATTTTTTACAAAATTATTATTTTTCTACTGGGAATGATTTCAAATCTGTCGCTATTTCTGTATTAGAAAACAACTCTCTTGCCTCTTTCAATAATTCCTTATATGTATCTCCTTGATAGCGAGAACTAATGTGAGTTAAGATTAATCGCTTCGCATTTGCCTGAAGTGCAATGCTCGCAGCTTGCTTAGATGTGGAATGAAAATAATCATGCGCTTGTTGCTCATCTTCTGCTGCGAAAGTCGCTTCATGGACAAGTACATCTGCATCTTGCGCAAGCTCCCTACTTGCTTCGCAATATCGCGTATCACCTAAGATAGTAATAATTCTTCCTTTTTGAGGTGGGCCGATAAACTCATTTCCATTTAATATCGTGCCATCCTCTAATTCAACTACTTCTCCATCCTTTAAACGTTTAAAGATTGGACCTGGTTTCACACCCATCTCAAGCAACTTATCAACTAAAAGAGCACCTTGTATATCTTTCTCTACAATACGATATCCAAAACATTCTATACCGTGTGACAATCTTTTCGTTTCTACATAAAATTCATTATCTTCAAATACGGTACCTTCTTCTGTTATCTCCACAACTTCAAGTGGATATTTCACATGTGTCGTACTTACCGATAATGCCACTTCAATAAATTGTTTAATTCCTTTCGGTCCATACACCGTTAAAGGCGTAGTTCCTCCTTGAAATGAACGGCTACCTAATAAACCAGGCAATCCAAAAATATGATCGCCATGTAAATGCGTAATAAATATTTTTTCAATGCGGCGCGGACGTACAGATGTATGTAATATTTGATGTTGCGTGGCCTCGCCACAATCAAATAACCAAGTTTGTCCTCGTTCTTCTAACAATTGTAAAGCAATTGCTGAAACGTTCCTTCCTTTTGAAGGAACACCTGCACCAGTTCCTAAAAATACAAATTCCACTTTCTTTCCTCCAGCTCTAAATATACTCTATCTCTCATCTTACGGAATGTTATTTCAAATGGCAAATTGAATTTACATAACCAATCATCTAGACAACTATATAACACGAACGTTATACTTAAAAAATTTAGCAATCGTTCGTGTTTTGTGTTAAAATGATTATACTACATTTTAAGGGAGCGTTTTATTATGAAAGAAGTATTTCGTTTACAAACTGATTTTTCATCTTCATTTGATCGCTGGGTAAGTTCTTTCGTGTCTGATCACCCAGCACAATTAGAATGGACAACTTTAAAGGAATTAATCCATGAATATACAACATCACATACAAATGATACGTTACCAGCATATATTTCTTCAGCTTTAACATATTACGCCCAACGCGTTTCAACTACAAACAGTTCAGAGATTGTTATTTTTGAAAACCCTACAATCTCGTAATCTATAATAAAAAAGCACTGGTTACAGTGCTTTTTTATTTATACTTATTTAGCAAATGATTATATTCCGTCCACAAGTCTGTATACATACTTTGATCAAACTCATCTAAAATTATCTTTTCACTTGATTTATTGAATAATTCTTTTGCTTGTAGCGCAAAAGAAACAATTTGTTTTCTATATTCATTTTCATTTACTTCTATATGAAGCCCTTCATAGTATATAGCCTTTTGATCAGTAGAAATAACTTTGACAAAATCCTTTAAAACCACATTTTCACCTATATGGTTTATAGTCCAATGAATTAAAATTGGGCATCCTAACATGAGCATAGTGCCACATCCGTGCAAAATAAGCCCCTCTTCATTTTCAATATCACAAATATATTCTTTATCTAAAGTTCGTAACAGAGCTAGAGCTGATTCACTTATTCCCCATTCCTCATCCATACCTGTTTGTGTAATAATCGTTCCATCCACATTTAAATAAATTTCCCCGTGAGAACATAAATCTTCCTGCTCATTAAACAACCACTTTTGATTCTCAATATTTATAATAAAATTTTGTGGTACCATTACAAATTCCCCTTTTATAAAAATATTTATTTTCCACATTATTTATAATTAATATCATGCATTTCATCCCATATATCTATTATAAATCCATTTAATATTTTAAAAACACAGATAAAAAAGATATTGACACTACGATTTTACAGTGCTAACATTCAACATGTAATTGAATATGGTCTCTGTTAGGTGAGGCTCCTGTATAGAGAAACGCTGCTGCCCAAAAATGTCGAGAGACGCCAATGGGTCAACAGGAAAGGTCGGAATGAAGGCCTTTTTTAACGTAGCTGGTTTCAGTACCTATGCTATACAGTGCTAAAACTCAACGAGGGAGAGGTGCATGTATTTTGTCATACACAAAAACTGTTTTTATTTATGTCTACTAGCAGTCTTTGTTGTGGACTCTTTTAACTGCGAATTCAGACCTTTACTCGTTTTGAGTAAAGGTCTTTTTACGTCTATATGCACCTTACTATGAAACAAACATAGCATATTCAGAAACTACTAAATTGTACGGAGGTGAGGAACAGTTGGCAATTGATGATTCGGCCCAGATACCCATACGTTTTACATTCATATTTCATCATGTAGGTAGGAAAGAAACTGTTCCTCACCATTTCAAATAGTTAGGTAACAGATTGTTTCCTCCTTCATGACAGAGGAGGAACTACCGATGTTTAATTTACAAAGACAAGAAACAAAGCATGCTTATGAGCAAGATAGCATGAAAACAAATAACGAATTATTAGTGGAGGTTGCAACACAAGATATAAGCTCTGCGTTAAAACTTTTAGAAACATCTCAAGATGGATTATCTAAACAAGAATCGTCTCGTAGACTTTCTTTATATGGCCCGAACGAAATAGCTCATAATAAAATGGCACCGTGGTACATTCAGCTTCTGTTAGCATTTAAAAATCCATTTATTTTCGTTTTATTAGCTCTTGGAGCACTCTCCTTTTTCACGGATGATATGCAAGGAACAATTGTCGTATCTGTAATGGTCCTACTTAGTGCAACGATTCGGTTTTCCCAAGAATTTCGTTCTCAAAAAGCTGCCGATAAATTAAAAGCTATGGTTCGAACAACTGCGAGCGTATTTAGAATAAATGGATTTGTACATGAAATAAAAAATGTAACGAATTTAAATCGAAATTACACAACAGAAATTCCAATTGAGGAACTTGTACCTGGCGATATTATTTCCCTTTCAGCAGGTGATATCGTTCCAGCCGATGTGCGTATTGTATCCGCTAAAGATTTATTTGTTAATCAATCTTCTTTAACAGGGGAAGCACTTCCTGTAGAAAAATACGAAAACTGCTACCATACAGAAAATAAGCATATCTTACCGAAAAACATGAAAAAAAATTACAATCCACTCGATATGGAAAACCTTTGCTTCATGGGAACAAATATTGTAAGTGGTAGCGCAAAAGCTGTTGTCATCTCAACAAGTACTGATACGTATTTCGGCTCTTTAGCAAATAAGGTAATCGGAAAGCGGGTAGAAACAAGCTTTGATAAAGGTGTAAACAAAGTAAGCTGGCTCTTAATTACATTCATGCTTATTATGGCGCCTATTGTCCTTCTCATTAACGGATTCACAAAAGGAGATTGGCAAGAAGCTTTCTTCTTCGCTATTGCCGTGGCTGTTGGCCTTACACCTGAAATGTTGCCAATGATTGTAACTGCTAATTTAGCTAAAGGTGCCGTTAACATGTCTAAACAAAAAGTAATTGTGAAGCAACTAAATTCTATTCAAAACTTAGGTGCTATGAATATTCTTTGTACAGATAAAACCGGAACTTTAACAGAAGATAACGTTATCCTTGTTCGTCACTTAGATCCTAATGGAAATAAATGCAATCGCGTCTTGCAATTTGCCTATTTAAATAGTTTCTATCAAACTGGATTGAAAAACTTAATAGATAAAGCTGTTATTAAGCATACAGAGGAAAACAATACATTTGACCCATCAGCTTTTCAAAAGCTAGATGAAATTCCATTCGATTTCGCCCGCCGGCGTATGTCAGTCATCGTAAAAGATATTTCAGGTGAACATACAATGGTTTGTAAAGGTGCCGTAGAAGAAATTTTATCAATTTGCAACTACACTGAAGTGGATAAAAAAATCGTTACACTCACTGAGGAAATACGCTCAAATGTCAAAAAACTAAGCGAGACATTGAATAGTGAAGGTATGCGGGTTATTGCTGTGGCTTATAAAAAAGATAGAAACATAAATGATAAAGAGTACGCAGTAAAAGACGAAACTGATATGATTCTCACTGGATATATCGGCTTTTTAGATCCACCGAAACCATCTGCAGCAGCTGCAATTCAAGCATTACAAAAGCATGGTGTACAAGTAAAAATTTTAACTGGCGATAACGAAATTGTTACACGAAAAGTTTGTAAAGAAGTTGGATTAGATATCGGCGAACCAATCCTCGGTTACGAGATTGATTCTTTACCAGATAAAGCATTAGCAAAACTTGCTGAAGAAACGACTGTATTTGCGAAGCTTAATCCAATGCAAAAATCTCGCATTATACACGCATTACAAGGAAACAGACACACTGTAGGTTACATGGGAGACGGCATTAACGATGCTGTAGCATTACGTGAAGCTGATGTCGGAATATCTGTTGATACTGCTACTGATATTGCGAAAGAAGCTTCTGATATTATTCTACTCGAAAAAAGTTTAACTATATTAGAAGCCGGGATTGTAGAAGGACGTACTACATTCGGAAATATTTTAAAATATATTAAGATGACAGCTAGCTCTAACTTCGGTAATGTGTTTAGCGTGTTAGTAGCAAGTGCTTTCATTCCTTTTTTACCGATGCTTGCCATTCATCTTTTAATTCAAAACTTACTTTATGATATTTCACAACTTTCTATTCCATGGGACAAAATGGATAAAGAGTTTCTAGAAAAACCACGAAAATGGGATACTGCAAACTTACGAAACTTCATTATTTGTATCGGCCCAATTAGTTCCATATTTGATATTATCACATACGTAGTCATGTGGAATGTATTTGGCGCAAATACACCGAGCGAGCAATCATTATTCCAGTCCGGTTGGTTTGTGGTTGGATTGTTAACACAAACTTTAATTGTTCACATGATACGAACACAGAAGATTCCATTTATTCAAAGCACTGCATCAACACCAGTCGTTTTATTAACCGCTCTTATTATGGCAATCGGGATTTATATTCCATTCTCACCACTTGGTGCAGCCGTTGGTTTACAAGCATTGCCACTTAGCTACTTCCCTTGGTTAGTAGGAATACTATTAGGCTACGCTTTTTTAACACAATTCCTGAAAAAGCTTTATATTAAAAAGTTTCATAGCTGGTTGTAAAAATAAGAATGAGTGGGTATTCCCCGCTCATTCTAAAAGACATAACAGATACTTATATATGGAGGTGACCATGATGGTATGGTACGACATTGTATTCAGATTAGTTATCGCAATTATTGTAGGTGCTTGCATCGGAATGGAAAGGCAATGGAGACACCGAATGGCCGGGCTGCGGACAAATGCTCTCGTATCACTTGGTGCCTGTATATTTGTTTTATTATCCGTCATGCTTGATCATGATGCTAGCCCCTCACGCATTGCTGCTCAAGTCGTTAGTGGCATTGGTTTTTTAGGGGGTGGCGTTATTATCCGCGATGGTTTTAGTATTAGAGGGCTAAATACGGCAGCTACTTTATGGTGTGCAGCTGCTGTCGGTACTCTTACAGGCGCCGGTTTCCTCGTTGCAGCTATATTAGGTGCAGCCGGCGTGTTACTAGCAAATATACTTCTTCGTCCAATTGCTCTTTTTATGAATAAAAAATCAAAAGAAGAATCACCTGAACAAACGAACTACTTACTTTCCCTTACTTGTTCAGAAGAAACTGAAGCACATATTCGTTTTTTACTTATGCATATGGTAAGTACAGAAGGGCTCAGTTTAAAAGAGTTGTATAGTGAAGATGTAGATTCTAATCAAAAAGTTTGTATACAGGCTATATTACATTGCAAGACAAATGCAGCTATCTTAATTGAAAAAATAGTAAGTAGAATGCTATTAGAATCTGGCGTTACTGGAGCTGGATGGAAGACTTCTTTAGATTTAGAAGCGAGTTAAATAGGAAAGGTGTCATGATTTTTACTACTTCATGACACCTTCTACATAAATTTATTTTCTAACTTTTGTTGAAACGACTTCTCTTGCTTACGTAGTAGTTGACTACCTCGTTGTAAAAGTAGTGTTCCATACTTATCATTAATTTGATCAATGACAGCAAGTAGCGGTTCTTTTTTTGCATCCTCTTCAAATGAAAACAAATCTAATTGTTTCACCGATTCTGTCTTCCACTCTATTTCAGTAGCTGTAACACCTAGTAAACGAACGGAATCACCATCCCAATGTTGCTTCCATAAACGGGATGCTGCTTGAAAAATATCGCGTTCTTCCCAAATCGCATTTTTCAATTGCTTACTCCGTGTTACTGTTCGCCTATCATGGTATTTAATCATAATTTGAATATTATAGCTGACAAGGGTTCGCTTTTGTAACCTTTTACTCACTGACTTTGATAAACGTTCTAACATATCAAGTAATTCTTTCTCTTCATCCATATCCTTTGAAAAAGTCATCGAGTTACCGACACTTTTATGCTGTCCCATTTGACTCGGATCCACTTCCCTATCATCCATACCTTTTGCACGCCTTTGCAAATCAACACCGTGCTTGCCAATTTTAGCGCGAATGATATGCTCGTCTCCCTTTGCCAACTGTTCAATTGTCTGTATATGAATATCATTTAATTTTTCAGCTGTTTTCTCACCAATTCCATGCATTGCTCCAACTGGACGTGGCCAAATCAGTTCTGGAATATCGCGTTTTCGAAGTACGGTAATACCAAGTGGTTTTTTCATATCTGAAGCGGTCTTTGCTAGGAAAAGATTTGGAGCGATTCCAATACTACACGGAAGCTGCAACTCTGTTAATAGTGCTTGTTGAATCATCTTTGCTATTTCAAGAGGAGAACCAAGTGCGTAGCAATCTGTAATATCTAAATATCCTTCATCTATTGAGACTGGTTGTATCTTTTCTGTAAAACGGGAAAGGACTTGAAACATTTGAAATGAAGCTTCGCGATATAATGTGAAATTAGGACGCCTTACAACTAATTGCGGGCATAACCTTTTCGCTTCCCAAAGGGGCATCGTCGTACGTATTCCGTATTCTCTCGCCTCATAACTACATGTTATAATAATTCCTTTTCTCTCTTTTTCATTTCCAGCAACCGCTAATGGCTTTCCTTGTAATGATGGATCATGAGCAATTTCAACAGATGCGAAAAAGCAATTCATATCTACATGTAAAATTACACGACCATTTTTCGGATACATTTCTCGCATAGTACTCACTCCCTAATCAGAACGTTCGTTCTTTTATTATATCAAATTTTGCACAATAGTTATAATAATTACTTGTTCTTTTTTATAATCCATATAAAGAGGATACACATGTGAAAGAGGCTGATTATGGTGAAATTAACTATATGTTCCTTGTAGTTATATTAATCATCATAATTAATTATTTACTCCTTCCAATTTTCAACATGAATACGTTTGAATTTTTCTCTCGTCTAATATTATATACTGCTATGATTTTTCTTGTATTGGCTTATACGCCTTGTAAAAACAATCGAATCAAAATAAAAAGCGTGTAAATCACAATTGATTTACACGCTTTTTCTATTCTATTACTTCGCTACTTCTTCAATAATTGCAACAACTAATTCTGCTGTTTTTGCTAACTCTTCAACAGGAATCTTCTCGTTTGTTGTATGAATTTCTTCATAACCAACTGCCAAGTTAACTGTTGGGATACCGTGTCCTGCAATTACGTTTGCATCACTTCCGCCACCACTTTGGTGAAGAGAAGGTGTACGACCAATTTTTTCAGCTGCACGTTTTGCAACTTCTACAACGTGATCGCCATCAGCAAATTTAAATCCTGGGTACATAACGTTTACTTCAACGTCTGCATGACCACCCATTTCTTTTGCAGTTGTTTCAAATGCTTCTTTCATTTTCGCAACTTGTGCTTCCATTTTCTCATTGATTAAAGAACGAGCTTCTGCAAAGATTTGTACATGATCGCAAACGATATTCGTTTGTGTACCACCTTCAAAACGTCCAATGTTTGCAGTCGTTTCAGAGTCAATGCGACCAAGTGGCATCTTCGCAATTGCTTTCGCTGCGATAGTAATTGCAGATACACCTTTCTCCGGTGCTACACCAGCGTGAGCTGTTTTCCCGCGAATAATTGCGTTCACTTTCGCTTGTGTTGGAGCTGCAACAACGATTTCACCAACTTTTCCATCGCTATCTAATGCGTAGCCATACTTCGCTGTAATACGCTCACGATCTAAAGCTTTTGCACCAACAAGACCTGATTCTTCTCCGACTGTAATAATAAATTCAATTTTACCGTGAGAGATATTTTTCTCTTTTAAAACACGGATTGCTTCGAACATTGATGCTAATCCAGCTTTATCATCCGCGCCCAAAATTGTTGTACCATCTGATACGATATATCCATCTTTAATAGAAGGCTTAATTCCATTACCAGGAACTACTGTATCCATATGAGAAGTAAAGTAAATTGTATCAACACCATCTTTTGTTGCTGGTAAAGTACAAATTAAGTTACCTGCACCATGACCAGTTACAGCCATTGTGTCATCTTCAAATACTTCTACACCTAAATCTGTAAATTTCTTCGTTAATACTTTGCAGATTTCTGCTTCAAATTTCGTTTCAGAATCTACTTGTACTAATTCCATAAATTCATTTACTAAACGTTCTTGATTAATCATAAGACTGCGCCTCCTGCACTACCATTATGTATGTAACACTATTAATTATAACAGAATTTCGCAAAAGTTTCGAAATACAAGACAAAAAACAGATGGTTTACATGTCTAGATAACCATCTGCTTTCTATTACTCATTTAACAATACCCAGCGCATATGATCCTCCCACACGCCATTTACCATTAACATCTTCCTAGACACGCCTTCATATTGAAAGCCTATCTTCGTCACTACTTGTATAGATGCTAAATTACGAGGCATAATCGGAGCTTCTATACGATGTAACTGAAATCCCTCAAAAGCAACTTGAATTGCTTTTCTAAGCGCTTCTGTCGTATACCCTTTGTTTAACTCTGCTTTATCTAATTTATAACCGAGTACACAAGATTGATAAATGCCACGAACGATTAAATTAAATGAAATACACCCAATTATTTTCGTATCATCACCCTTTTTAAAAATCCATAGTCTGATGATTTTCCCTTCTTCGAACTCTTTTCTATCCTTTTGCAACTTTTTCTTTTGATAATCTAGCGTAAAAAAATCATCCGGTCTATACTCTTCCCAAGCTTTTAAAAACTCACGATTTCTGTCGTAATATTGAAGAACTGTTTCAGCATACGACTCATCAATTTCCTTTAAATATAAACGATCTGTTTCGTATATTTTCATCATCGTATCTCCATTCTTCAGCTTGCCCAACTAAAAATTAACAATATACCCTTTTACTATATTCTCTACACACACTCAAATTTCCTGTTATATTTTGCAACCCCTTCCCGAATTTTGTCCTTACTCTCCCCTTGTCCATAATTTCATTTCTCGTTACAATGAAATTGTACTGATTTGCAAGGAGGTATAACGATGCATAAAAAAGCTCAAAAAATTATGGTTTATGTGATGCTAATTTCTATGCTTGTAACAACATTACTTGCTGGCGCGAGTATGTTTTGGTAAAAAGGGCGATGTGTTCGTCCTTTTTTTACTTTTTACACATGACAAAATAAACCATCTCGACATCGAGATGGTTTATTTTATATAAAACACAATCGCTACAATACTAAAGGAAAGTGACATTACAAGTGCTATTACAAAACTTGTATATTGTTTCTGCTGAAATGCCCCAATAACAAAAGTGAGATTAAGTAATGCCATACATACAATCGCTACAAGATAAGAACATATATTAAAAGTTGCCAATATGAATGTAATAACAAATAGAAATCCCATAAAAAACTGCATATACGAAAGTTTTGGATTCAAGTACATATGAGCAACCCCTTTATCTAATTTTATCTTTCTATACTTTCATTAACGCATGGTTATGTACACATGTCAAGACAACTTATTACAATAGAAAAAGCCAACCTTTTCGTTGGCTTTTTCATATGCAACGGCTCCTTTTTCTTTTGCCAATTGCTGAAATGATTTTTTCGATTTCACAATCCATACTTTCGTTCCAATTGGAATACGATCAAACAAATATTCCACATCGTTTTTCTTCATTCTTATACATCCTTGTGAAATATACTTTCCAATTGAACTCGGTTGGTTTGTTCCATGTATTCCATATTTACTTCCATCAGTTCCTCTTGCATTAAATCCAATCCACCTTGATCCAAGTGGATTTTTTGGCGATCCACCTGGAATATCCTTCGCAATGTAATACGGATCCTTCGCTTTCATTACAACATCAAAAGTTCCTTCTGGAGTTAATTCATTCGTTTTCCCTGTCGCTACTGGAAAAACCTTTTGAATCTTTCCATCGTCAATGTAAGCTAATTTATTCGTTGCTTTATTTACAATAATAAAAGGATCTCCGGCACGTGGATTATCCCCAAGAGGCCAAATCGGCGATAAAGAAAGACATAATATGATAGAGAGAAGATACGGCATAGATAATTCCTACCTTCTATATAAGTTCTTTTATATTATCCTTTCCCTTAAAGCGACTTTTAATGAGTAAATATTGTTCCATTTCATACACAAGTTGAACAAGTTTCGCACGTATCTCAAATTCTTCGCGTGTAGCTGGCAATGGCATGTCTCTAAATAATTCCCTCATTTCTTGAAGCTGCCTTAAGGAAATAACGCCTGTACTCTCAGGGCTAATAGCATTACCAATGTTTTCAACAACATCTGCAATCATGTCAGCTTGTTCATACGTCCACGATAAAGAAGCTGCTAATGGTATCATTCGCTCTAAAATTTCAAATTGTTGCATACGCATATTAAAATAACGATAGTAATAATCATCTTCTCGCATAAATGCATTCTCAAGTTTTTTAAACGATAAATCTCTTGCTTCATTTAACATATTCTCGGTTTCAATGAGTTCTGCTCCACTCCAACTACTTTCTCGATTTCGTAAATACACAACCATTTCAAACAAAATCGTTTTAAAATTACTCTCTATTTTATCCTGATACTCTTTTAGCTTATTTTCACTACTCGGCATATACATATTTACTAATAACGCCACGCTAATTCCTATTGTTAATATAGCAATTTCATTTCCAACTATAAGCCATGTAATTTGCTTCAATGAATATAGATGCATAACAATAACTGAACTCGTGACAATACCTTCTTGAATTTTAAGCATTACTGCAGTCGGAATAAATGTAAGTAACAATATGCTAATTGCAAGTGGTGTATAGCCGATCGTTTCAAAAATACAAAACGCGAATACCATTGATAATACACACGCTAGAAAACGATGTAACGACACTTGAAGCGATTTGCGCTTCGTATTTTGTACACATAAAATAACTAAAATACCTGCTGAACTATAAAATTCTAATCCTAATAACTGAGCAATAAAAACTGCCGCGCCTGTCCCTATTGCTGTTTTTACTGTACGGTATCCAATTTTGAACATATCATTGCTCCTATATGTATAAACGTATTTACAGCTAGTATAAAAAAAGGATGACACAATGTCATCCTTTTCTACTTATTATTCACATAACCTTTTCATATTACAATATTTTTTGTAAAAATTGTTGCGCACGTTCACTTTTCGGCGCTGCAAAAAATTCTTCTGGCGCACTATCTTCTACAAGCTTTCCTCCGTCCAAGAAAAGAACACGATCTGCCACTTCTTTTGCAAAGCCCATTTCATGTGTAACGATAGCCATCGTCATTCCTGTCGTAACTAACGATTTCATAACTTCTAACACTTCTTTCACCATCTCTGGATCTAGCGCCGATGTCGGTTCATCAAATAACATAACTTCCGGTTCCATCGCTAACGCTCTTGCAATTGCTACGCGTTGCTTTTGTCCTCCCGACAAACGATTCGGATACGTATTTTTTTTATCTACTAATCCAACCTTTTCTAAAAGTTTCTCAGCTTTCTTTTCAGCTTCTGGCTTCGTTACCCCTTTTACATTGATAGGAGCATACGTAATATTTTCTAATACAGTCATATGAGGAAATAAGTGAAAATGCTGAAATACCATACCGACATTTTCACGAACATGCATAACATTCGTTTTCGGATTCGTTACTTCTTCCGTTCCAATCCAAATGTGACCATCCGTTGGTGCTTCTAACATATTCATACAACGTAAAAATGTTGATTTTCCTGATCCAGAAGGTCCTATAATTGCAACTACTTCCCCTTTTTCAATCGTTGTTGTAATTCCTTTTAATACTTCGTTTTTACCAAATGATTTATGAAGGTTTTCAATTTTAATCACTTTTCTTCATTCTCCCTTCAATTGCCTTCCCGACTAATGTAAGAATAATGACTAACATATAATAAATCAATCCAACAAAAAGTAATGGTTCAAGATATTTAAATGTCTCACCGCCTACAATGTAAGCACGACGCATTAAATCAGTCGCGCCTATTACTGTTACTACAGCTGATTCTTTCGTAAGTGTCGCAAATTCGTTCACAAGCGCTGGTAATATATTTTTTAATGCTTGAGGGAAAATAATATTTCTCATCATTTTTCCGTATGGTATCCCTAAAGCCATAGCTGCTTCTGTTTGTCCTTTATCAACTGCTTGAATACCAGCACGAATTACTTCTGACATGTATGCACCTGAATTCAAGCTAAATGCAAGTACAGCTGCTAAGAATGCTGGTATTTCATAACCAATTATTTGCGGGACACCGAAATAAATAATCATTAATTGCAATACAAGTGGTGTACCACGAAAAATTGATGTATAAAAATCTGCTGCTATATTTAATGCTCGTATTCTAGCAATTTTACAAAGTGCTAATAACGTTCCTAAAATAAATCCTGCTAAAGCTGATACCGCTACAATTTTCAAAGTAACTTCTAAACCTTTTAGTATATATGGTATCGAAGGCGTAATCGCCGAAAAATCTAAGTTCATTCTTTTCATTCCCCTCACAGAAAAGTGAAAGGCAGCTTATTTTCCGCTGCCAAACCATTTCTTCACTAATTTATCCATTTCTCCATTTTCTTGCATTTTTTTAATTACTTTATTAAATTCAGCTGTTTTATCACTGTTTTTCGGAAGGGCAATTGCTGCTCCAACTTCTTCTGGCGCTTCTTTAATTTCAATTCCTTGTAAATCTTTCATTTTCTCTAAATAATTTTTAGCAACTGTGTCTTCTATAATTGCAGCGTCAAAACGACCAGCTTTAATTTCTTGTACGATTTCTGGTATACGGTCACGTCCCTCAACTTGGAAATCTACTTGTTTTTTAAATTCTGCCGCTTTCTCTTCTTGAATAGATCCTGTTTGTACCCCTACTTTTTTCCCTTTTAAATCCTCTACAGATTTAATGTTAGAATCCTTTTTAGAAACAACCATATTTTTCGCAACAAAATAAATATCTGTAAAATCAACATTATTTTTACGCTCTGCAGTTGGCGTCATGCCTGCCATTACGAAATCAACTTTTCCTGAACTAAGAGATGCTAATAAACCACCAAAATCCATATCTTTCACTTTCACTTCATACCCAAGTTCTTTTCCGATATATTTAGCAACATCAACATCAAAACCAATAATTTCATCACTTTTTGAAGCTTCCACGTATTCATATGGTTTATAATCTGCTGAAGTCCCCATTACGAGTACTTTCTTATTTCCTTTTGTTTCTTTCGATTCCCCATTACTACAAGCGCTGAATATACTTACAATTAAAATAAGTGCAAACGATATTGATACTAACTTCTTCATCTTTCTTCCCCCTAATAATGTATATTTAAAAGTTTAATAGAATATTTATTCGATGTTTGTATTGTATCAGCACTTTTATTTTTATGCAATATATAAAATAAAAATAAATAATAAAACAATATAAATGCTATTTGTTATGTATAAAATAATGCATAAAATAACATAACTATGCATATCTCTGAAATTTTAATAATAAATAAAAAAGGCGGCACATCCACTTGATTGTGGACGTGCCGCCTTTTCTCTTATTTTTTATAGTTCTTCACAATTCTCTTCAAAATATGATTGTAGTTTCGCAATAACTTGCATCGGTTCATGACCTTCAATTTCATGACGCTCTACCATCGTTACAATTTTTCCATCTTTTAATAAAGCAAATGATGGAGAAGAAGGTGGGTACCCTTCGAAATATTCACGCGCTCTTGCTGTCGCTTCTTTATCTTGACCTGCAAACACCGTTACAAGGTGGTTAGGACGTTTATCATAATGTACGGAATGCGCAGCAGCAGGACGAGCAATACCACCTGCACAACCACATACAGAGTTTACCATTACAAGTGTTGTTCCATTTCTTTTAAACGCTTCTTCTACCGCTTCTGGCGTCGTCAATTCTGTATATCCAGCAGAGACAATCTCTTCACGCGCTTGGCGGACAACATCATTCATAAAAAAGTTAAAATTAATCACTCTTTTCCCTCCTCTAAAACTACCTATTTGTATCTTACCAGTTAATGTTTATGAAATACAAGTAAGTTTACTTGTATTTCAGTATAGAAAAGGTGTTAGAGCAATTGCTCTAACACCTTTTCTTTAATGACCACGATGTTTTTGCTTTGCTTTTTGTACTTTAATTAAACGTCTTCTTTCTTTTTCAGCTTCTCGCTTCTCCTTAGACTGCACTTTCTTTTCTTGTTTATGCAATTCATAAGATAAACTAATCGCCTCTTGCGCCTTAGTAAAACGTTTAACATTTGTTTCTTTTGCTGCTTGTCGTATGATACGCTTTATGTTTTTAGGACGCTGTTTTTCTTTAACTTCTACACCACATTTTGCAAAATGCTGAAAATGCTCTAAAAGTGAACCATTCACAAACATAAGCACTTCTTCATCTGACGGTTCCGCTCCAAAAATATACCTCGCTCCATACAATTTCCCTTGTTCTTTGCATGTAATAATTCCAACAAAAAATTGGCCATCGTGATATACTGTCAAATCCATTGACAGCCCCTCCTTTAAAAGATTAGAAATACGGGACATCCCGGAGGGGAAGGTTACTGACATGAAATCATGCGTCTGGACTACCAACCAGAACTGTGTTTTTGTATTTCTTTCACTATTATTATATCTTTTTTTCCATAATCTTCATATATTCAGCAATCATTTTTTTATGCGATCCTACAATATAGTCAGGTAGTTCTGTTACTGAAAAGAATTTAAGCTGAACTGCTTCTTCTTTATTCATAACAAAATCCCCTTCGTATTCATCCGTATAATAGGCGGTTGTTACAGATTGAAATTCATCACCGTTTGCTAATTTTGTAAAGTAGTTCGCTCCAGAAAATACATTGATTAGTCGCAAGTTCTTCACTTTTATTCCTGTCTCTTCATATACTTCACGATAAGCTGTTTCTTCTGGTGATTCACTAAGCTCCATTAGCCCGCCAGGTAGCCCCCATTTTCCGTACGGCTCTGTCCGCTGCTGCAATAAAACATATCCATTTTCATTTATAACGAGTACAACAGCACCAACTAAAATTAAAGGGCGATGACCAACTATTTTTCGTAATTCTTCTACATATCCCACCGTATCGCCTCCTTTTTCGTTGTCCACACTATTGTATCATATGTACGAAACGACAAAATGCGTATATTTTTCATTTTTTTAACAAAATATTTATTTTATGTGATTCATCTACTGTAGCTAACATAATGGATTCGACTTCTGTACTCTCCTCTAGAAATTCTCTCGCCCACGCTTCTGTTTTTCCTAATAATGCAAGAACATCTTTCTGAATCCTCCCATCCTTTACTAATACAAAAGAAACTGGAGATTTTCTTCCCGCCACTTTAAGATCAAGCCGCGAAACTGCTTCATATTCTGGATACCGAAATATAGAAACGACACCGTTCGCTTCCCATAATGCTAATTTGATCGTTTGAATATCGCTCACATTTCGCATGCGAAGTTCCGAAAACAAATATTCCACGGTAATTCTCGCCTTTTTCAAATTGCTAAAATCAATGGAACCATTATGTATAAGAATGATAGGTGCTGGCTCTAAAAAGCGTCTCCATCTATCCCATTTCAGCATTAAAACTGAGCTTATAATATGAAGTACAACGAGTATGAACGTTGTAATCATCGAGCCCAGTAACCCTACTTTTTCATCAGACAATGCGTTAGAAATATTCCCACCAAGCAATAACACTAATACAACATCTAAAAAACGAAGTTGTGCGATAGACCTTTGCCCCATTGCTTTCGCAACTAATATTAAAAATATGTATGCTATAATAGCCCGAATAACCCATTCACTATTAGAAAGATGCCGTGCTCCTTCAAAAATATGCATATGCATCACTTTGCACTCCTTACCCGTCTCAAACTGCTATCCTGTTTTAGTTTGCAACGTTTATGAGCATATATGTAAAAAAAGCTGGTTCGTTTAAAAACGAACCAGCTTTTTTTACTTAACTGAAAACATATATTTTTTATAAGTTTTCCGTACCGATAGTATGAGCCCCATCATAATCATATTCGAGAATAAGGAACTTCCCCCATACGATAAGAAAGGTAATGCAATACCTTTTACAGGCATTAATCCAACGATCATACCGATGTTTTGGAATATTTGAACTGTTAATATACCGATTGATCCAGCGCATAATAATGTACCAAATAAATTATCAGCGGAATAACCAATAATAATTGTTCGATATAGTAGTAATAGGAACAAGAAGACAACTAAGGCTGCTACGATAAATCCACCTTCTTCGGCAATTGTAGCGAAAATAAAGTCAGTATGCTTCTCTGGGATATAGACGCTTCCTCCACCGTATCCTTTACCTTCCATTCCTCCACTACCTACAGCTAAAATCGATTGCTGTGTTTGATAACCTTGATCTGCATTTTCAAATGGATTTAACCAACCTACAATACGCGACTGTTGGTGAGGTTTTAGTAAAGTAACTAACTTATTATAGAAAAAATCTGGATACTTAAAGAAAATAAATATTAAAGCAGATAATATGGTCAACGGAATAACTGTACATAATGCTATCAATTTCTTTTGAATACCTGACATAAATAAAATACATGCAATAGCAGCAGCATATAAGAACACCATACCTGTATCCGGTTGGCTATATACAACAGCCATAGGCGGAAGAGAAACTAGCATAATTTTACCTACTAATTTTAAATCCGTTTGGAATGTCCTCGCCATATACTGCGCATTATGTTTCACAGCTATGCTCGCTACTACAAGTAGCAATGCAATTTTGAAAAACTCAGACGGCTGAATTTGTCCAAGTACTGGAAAAACGAACCATCTTTTTGCACCTAATTTTTCAGGTGTGAAGGTGGAAACCGGTAGTATTTTCAAAAGAATAAGTGAACCAAACCCGGCAATATAAAGTGGCCAAGATAATTTTTGCAATTGATCTAAGTCGATGCTTGCAACAAGAAGTAACAATACAACCCCAATTATGTAGTTAACACCTTGTTTCATAGCAAAGTTTGCAGCTCCATACTGTCCCGTTTGCTGACTGCTATATATAGCAGCTATACTCGTCACACATAGTGCACACAAAATTAAAATTAATTTTACATCTAAACTTTTTAGAAACTCGGTACTTCTTTTCATGACATCCTCCTGAAACATTGTTACGGCAAAAATAAAAAACCAGGAGTCAACATTCTTCATGTTTTGACGACTGATTACACATTATCTATAAAACACTTATATAGAATAACTCTCTTTTTCATACAATACAATATATTATACTACAGTTTCATCAGTAAGATTTGCCAAAAAAATTATTCTTTTCTTATTTTATATCCATATACCATATATCAGCAATGTATTTTCGTAAATTCCTAATACATAATCGTTTATTGTAAGATTACTGGGAAAGGTATTTATACATATAGTAGGATGTAGATGAAGAAATAAGATAATAAAAAGCTCGCATAAGCGAGCTTTTTATTAATATACAGATGTATTGTTTTCTGACATGTTTTCTAAAATTTCTTTAACACGTCCTAAGAACTTACCACAAATTAAACCATCAAGTACTCGGTGATCAAGTGATAAACATAAGTTAACCATATCACGAGCACCGAACATTCCGTTATCCATAATTACTGGGCGTTTTACAATTGATTCAACTTGTAAAATAGCTGCTTGCGGGTAATTAATAATACCCATAGATTGAACAGAACCGAATGATCCTGTGTTATTAATTGTAAATGTTCCACCTTGCATTTCGTCTGCTTTTAACGATTTCGTACGTACTTTTCCTGCAAGTTCTGTAATTTCACGAGCGATACCTTTAATTGTTTTCTCGTCCGCTTGCTTAATTACTGGTACAAATAGTTCTTCCTCTGTTGCAACAGCGATAGAAAGGTTAATATCTTTCTTCTGAACAATTTTATCGCCAGCCCACATTGAATTAATTTGAGGATACTCTTTTAACGCTTGTGCTACTGCTTTTACGAAGAAAGCAAAGAACGTTAAGTTAAAGCCTTCACGCTTCTTAAAGTCACCTTTAATTGAGTTACGGTATGACACAAGGTTTGTCACATCTACTTCAATCATCATCCAAGCATGTGGTGCTTCGTGTTTACTACGTAACATGTTTGCTGCGATTGCTTTACGCACACCTGTGACTGGAATTTCGATATCTCCAGGCATTGTAGGTACAGAAACTGGTTTCGCAGCTTCTACTTTTTGCTCTACTGGTGCTGCTTTTGGTGCTTCTGGGCGAGCTTCTACTACCGCCGCTACAGCTTCATCTTTCTTCGCCGCACCTGCTTGCGGAATATTTCCAGATTCCACTAGCTTTAAAATATCTTTACGAGTGATACGGCCGTTTGCTCCCGTACCCTCTACTAGATCTAAATCAACGTTATGCTCACCCGCAAGTTTTAACACAGCTGGTGAAAAACGTGGTTTTCCATCAGTTGGTTGTTTTACTTTCGGTGCTTTTTCAGGCGTAATTGCTGCTGCCTTTGGTTCTTCTTTCGTTTTTTCCTCAACAGCTGTTGCTGCTACTTCGTCTGCGCCTTCTACTTGAATCACACAAACTACTTCACCTACAGCTAACGTATCACCTTCACCAGCGATTAACTCTTTCACAATACCAGTGAAAGAAGATGGTACTTCAGCATTTACTTTATCAGTCATTACTTCTGCAAGCGGATCATACTTGTTTACGTGATCGCCAACATTAACGAGCCATTTACTAATTGTGCCCTCTGTAACGCTCTCCCCGAGCTGAGGCATTGTAATATTTTCTACAGCCATGTATAGTCCCCCCGATTAAAATTCCGCAAGTTCACGCATTGCTTTTTCAACTTTATCTGGATTTACCATAAAGAATTTTTCCATTGTTGGTGCATATGGCATTGCTGGAACGTCTGGACCTGCAAGACGTGCGATTGGCGCATCTAAATCAAATAGACAGTTTTCAGCAATAATTGCTGCCACTTCACTCATAATGCTTCCTTCTTTATTGTCTTCTGTTACAAGAAGAACTTTACCTGTTTTAGAAGCTGCTTCAATGATTGCTTCTTTATCTAATGGATATACAGTACGTAAATCAAGAATGTGTGCAGAGATGCCATCTTGTGCTAACTTTTCAGCTGCTTGAAGAGCAAAATGAACACATAATCCGTACGTGATAACTGTAATATCATCACCTTCACGTTTTACATCTGCTTTTCCGATTGGTAATACGTAGTCATCCTCCGGCACTTCACCTTTAATTAAACGATATGCACGTTTATGTTCGAAGAATAATACTGGATCTTCATCACGAATGGCTGCTTTTAATAAGCCTTTTGCATCATATGGTGTAGAAGGGATAACGATTTTTAAACCTGGCTGGTTTGCAAACATCGCTTCTACAGATTGTGAATGATACAATGCACCGTGAACCCCCCCGCCAAACGGTGCACGGATTGTAACTGGACAAGTCCAATCATTATTAGAACGATAACGAATTTTTGCTGCCTCAGAAACAATTTGGTTTACTGCTGGCATGATGAAATCAGCAAACTGCATTTCAGCGATTGGACGCATACCATACATTGCTGCACCAATTGCTACCCCAGCAATTGCAGATTCTGCAAGCGGTGCATCAAGCGCACGATCTTCACCAAATTGATCATACAAACCGTGTGTCGCTTTAAACACGCCACCTTTTTTACCAACATCTTCTCCTAAAACGAATACTTTCTCATCGCGTTCCATTTCTTCGCGCATTGCTAATGTAATAGCATCAATATAAGACATTACAGCCATGAAACGTTCCCCCCTATTCTGCGTATACGTGCTTCAATGCATCTTCAGGTGCTGCATACGGAGCATTTTCTGCATATTCTGTTGCTTCATTTACGATATGCATAATTTCGTCTAACATTTGTTTTTCCGATTCCTCAGTTAACACACCAGCTTCTTTTAAATAAGCCGCGAATGTTATAATTGAATCTTTTTTCTTTGCTTCTTCTACTTCTTCTTTATCACGATAAACACGATCATCATCGTCACTAGAATGTGCTGTTAAACGATATGATACTGTTTCAATTAAAGTTGGGCCTTCACCACGACGACCGCGATCTGCTGCTTCTTTTACAGCTTTATATACTGCAAGCGGATCGTTTCCGTCTATTGTATATCCAGGCATACCATAACCAATTGCACGATCTGATACGTTTTTACATGCTAATTGTTTTTCAACCGGAATAGAGATTGCATATTTGTTATTTTCACACATAAAAATAACAGGTAGTTTGTGTACACCAGCAAAGTTTGCCCCTTCATGGAAGTCACCTTGGTTTGAAGAACCTTCTCCAAATGTAACGAACGTTACTAAATCTTTCTTCTCCATTTTTCCAGCTAGTGCAATACCAACTGCATGTGGTACTTGCGTTGTTACTGGAGATGAACCTGTAACAATACGATTTTTCTTTTGACCGAAGTGACCAGGCATTTGACGACCACCAGAGTTTGGATCTCCAGCTTTCGCGAAAGCAGACAACATAAGCTCTTTAGCTGTCATACCAAATGCTAGTACAACACCCATATCACGATAGTATGGTAATGCATAATCTTTCTCTCTATCAAGAGCGAACGCCGCTCCAACTTGTGCAGCCTCTTGTCCTTGACAAGAAATTACGAATGGAATTTTACCAGCGCGGTTTAATAACCACATACGTTCGTCGATTTTACGTGCAAGTAACATCGTACGGAACATTTCTAATACTTGCTCATCACTTAAGCCAAGCTCTTCATGGCGCTTTTCTTTTACTTCTGCCATTTTTCATAACCTCCTAAATCCACATTTTTATGCGTGTAACGCTCTTCCATCTACAGCAAGTGCTGCTTCACCAATCGCCTCAGATAATGATGGATGCGGATGAATTGTATGTGCTACTTCCCAAGGTGTTGCATCAAGTACTCTTGCAAGACCAGCTTCAGAAATCATATCTGTTACATGTGGTCCAATCATATGAACACCAAGAATGTCATTTGTCTCTTCATCAACTACAAGTTTTACGAAACCATCTGATTCTCCGTATACAAGTGCTTTTCCGATTGCGCGGAATGAGAACTTACCTACTTTTAACTTATAGCCTTTTTCTTTCGCTTCTTGTTCTGTTAAGCCAACAGAAGCAACTTCTGGACTGCTATATACGCATTTTGATACCATAGAGTAATCAATTGGTGTAACTTCTTTCCCTGCAATATGTTCTACTGCAGCAATTCCTTCATGAGAAGCAACGTGAGCAAGTTGCAGGCCACCGATTACATCTCCAATTGCGTAAATATGCGATTCTTTCGTTTGATAAAACTCATTTGTTTGAATGTATCCTTTTTCCACAACGATATCTGTGTTCTCTAAGCCAATATTTTGCGTATTCGCTTGTCTTCCTACAGATACAAGCATTTTTTCTGCTTTAAATTCTTTGTTTTCACCGTTGTGTTCAGCTTGGATTGTTACTCCATTATCTTTTACCAATGTTTCTGGTAATACTTTTGCACCAGTTACCACTTTAATACCTTTTTTCTTGAATAGACGTTGCATTTCTTTTGAAACGTCTTGATCTTCTAGTGGTAATATCGTTTTTGCATACTCTAATACTGTAACTTCTACACCGAAGTCAGCAAGCATAGATGCCCACTCAATACCGATTACACCGCCACCAACGATAATAATCGAACTAGGAAGCGTTTCCATTTTTAGGGCATGATCCGAAGACATTACGTATTCTCCATCTAATTCTAAACCTGGTAATGAATTTGGACGAGAACCTGTTGCAACAAGTACATTTTTTGGAATTAACATTTCATTCTCTTCTCCACTTGCAAGTTCAACTGAAATTGTCCCTGGCATAGGAGAGAAAATAGACGGGCCAAGAATACGACCAATACCTTCAAACACATCAATTTTACCTTGTTTCATTAAATGTTGAACGCCTTTATGAAGCTGCGTTACAATCTTCTCTTTACGCTCTTGTACTTTCGCAAAGTTTAGTTCTACATTGCTTGCAATAACTCCGAACTCTTCGCTTTTTTTAGCAGTTGCATATACTTCCGCACTACGTAAAAGAGCTTTACTAGGAATACATCCTTTGTGTAAACAAGTACCACCAAGATTTTCTTTTTCGACTAGTGCTGTTTTTAACCCTAATTGTGATGCACGAATTGCAGCAACATATCCACCAGTACCGCCGCCAACGATGACTAAATCATATTCTTTTGCCATTATCTCAACCCCTAGCTACCGTTTCTTTTTCACGTACAACGTATTCTTTTGGAGCTTCTTCTTCACGTAATACACGAAGTGCTCCTTCTGCTAACGCTTCTAACTCATCTTCGCCTGGATGTACGATAACATCTGCAATCCAGTCCACTCGCTCTTTTATTTCATCGACAAGAATTTTACTGTATGCCAGTCCACCAGTTAATACGATTGCATCGATTTTCCCGTGAAGTACAGCGCTAGCTCCGCCAATCTCTTTTGCAACTTGATATGCCATTGCTTTATAAATAAGAGTTGCTTCAGGATCACCTTTTTCAACCATTTGCTCTACTTTAATCGCATCATTTGTACCGATTAAACTTACAAGTCCACCTTGTCCGACAAGTTTTTTAATCATTTCATCACGGTAATACTCACCAGAGAAACACATTTCTACTAGTTGCCCTACTGGTACTGTACCAGCGCGCTCTGGACTAAATGGTCCTTCTCCGTTTAAACCGTTATTCACATCGATTACTCTTCCTTTTTTATGAGCACCAACTGTAATACCGCCACCCATATGTGTAACTAATAAATTTAAATCCTCGTATTTGTGATTTAACTGTTCAGCTACTTTACGAGCAACTGCTTTTTGATTTAATGCATGGAAGATACTTTTGCGTTCCATACCAGCAATACCACTTATACGAGCAACCGGCTCCATCTCATCTACAACGACAGGATCCACAATGAATGCAGGAATGTTTAATCCAGAAGCAATTTCATATGCTAAAATGCCTCCAAGGTTTGAAGCGTGATGACCGCTAAAGCCATTTTTCAAATCTTCTAACATCGCATCGTTTACTGTATACGTACCGCCTTCGATTGGACGAAGTAATCCACCACGCCCACAAACAGCGTTTAATTTTGAAATGTTAATACCATGAGAATGTAGAACTTCTAAAATCGTTTCTTTTCGAAACTCATATTGGTCGATAATTCTCTTATATTTTCCAATCTGTTCTACGTCATGACGAATCGTTTCTTCTAGAACGGGTCTTTCATTATCAAAAACACCAATTTTTGTGGATGTACTACCTGGGTTAATAACAAGAATTCGATTTACAGACAATGTTGCTACCTCCACTAATAAATTCAAAAGGAAGCGGAAACCTCATAAGAGGTAACCACACCTTTTGTAAAAGTTATATATGAATGATTAGCGACGGCTAATAATATCGTGACCGTTGCGTAAGTAAGTGCTACGAGAATTTTTCAAGCTTGCAATGCGCTCTTCAGCTAGACGATCTGCCGCTACATAAGTTGCTATGCCATCGCGTTTTGAAATTTCGATTACTTTTGCAATCGTGTCATAAATAGACTCAACACGTTTTAGTGCACGTTCTCTATTGTATCCATATAATTCGTCTGCTACGTTAATTACGCCACCTGCATTAATTACATAATCTGGTGCGTATACAATACCCATTTCATGAATGATGTCACCGTGACGATCTTCTTTTAATTGGTTATTTGCAGAACCTGCGATTACTTTTGCTTTAAGTTGTGGAATAGTTTCATCATTAACTGTTGCGCCTAATGCACATGGTGCGTAAATATCGCATTCAACACCGTAAATTTCATTTGGTTCAACTGCTGATGCACCGAATTCTTCTACAGCACGTTGTACAGCTTCTTTATTAATATCTGTAACGATTAATTTTGCTCCTTCAGCGTGTAAATGTTTGCATAGATGATATGCTACGTTACCAACGCCTTGAACAGCAATTACTTTTCCTTCTAAATTGTCAGTACCGAAAGCTTCTTTTGCAGCTGCTTTCATACCACGATAAACACCGTATGCAGTTACTGGAGATGGGTTACCAGAAGAACCGAATGATGGTGAGATACCTGTTACAAAGTCAGTTTCTTCGTGGATAATATCCATATCATCTACTGTTGTACCAACATCTTCAGCTGTAATGTATCGTCCGTTTAGTCCTTGGATATAACGTCCTAGTGCACGGAACATTGCTTCGCTCTTATCTTTACGAGGATCACCGATAATTACTGTTTTCGCACCACCTAAGTTTAAACCAGCTGCTGCGTTTTTGTATGTCATCCCTTTTGCAAGACGCAATGCATCTTCAATCGCCGCTTCTTCAGAATCATATGTCCACATTCTTGTTCCACCAAGAGCCGGTCCAAGTGTTGTATCATGAATTGCAATAATTGCTTTTAAACCAGATTCTTTATCTTGACAAAATACCACTTGCTCATAATCATATTTTTCTAAGTATTCGAATATTTCTAATGTCATTGTCGTTTCCCCCTAATGTTTTACCCTTTTTGGTTTATTTTGAAGCAGTCGCAACTGCCAATGCTAATGAATATACTTTTGTTTCTGCTGAATCAGCACGAGATGTTAAAACAATCGGTGCTTTTGCGCCAGCAATCATTGCTCCTACTTTTGCATCCGCAAAGTATACGAGTGATTTATATAGCACATTTCCAGCTTCAATCGTTGGGACGAGTAAAATATCTGCCTTACCTGCTACATCACTTACTATGCCTTTATGCTCTGCTGCAATTTGTGATACTGCATTATCTAAAGCAAGTGGTCCATCAACGATACAATCTTTAATTTGTCCGCGGCGATTCATTTGTGTTAACATCGCTGCATCAATTGTCGCCTGCATCGCTGGATTCACAACTTCTACTGCTGCAATTGGTGCCACTTTTGGCAAGTCCATTCCTATTGCCCGGGCAACTTCTACAGTATTTTGTATAATAGCAGCTTTTTGTGTTACATCAGGTGCGATGTTCATCGCTGCATCTGTAACGAAAATAAGACGATCATAATTTGGAACTTCAAATGCTGCTACATGTGAAAGTACGCTACCTTTACGTAGGCCCCACTCTTTGTTTAACACAGCCTTCAAAATATTCGCTGTTGGGATGTTCCCCTTCATAAGCACGTCTGCCTCACCATTTCTCACAGCTTTAACAGAAAGTTCTGCAGCCTCTGCATTAGACATTGCTGCAATCACTTCAACATGTTCTGAAGTTTGTAAACCATGTTCTTGTAGCATCCCCATTATTTTTTCTTGATTTCCATATAGACGAAATTGAGCTAGCTGTAATTTAATTGCTTTCGCTACAGCTTCAATTACTTCATGATCTTCAGCTACTGCTACAGCTACAGTTTTTTTAGGCTTTCCCGCTGCTTGATCAATTAAGTATTCTAACTTCATATTTTGTAATCAACCCTTTCCGTCGTCCCTCGTCTATTTATAAAGCAAATACCGTGCCAACTTTTAAAAGTGGTCTTACCAATAATGAAAACGCATTCAAAATGCAGTAAAATCAATACTTTGGAAAATAACGAAAGATTCTGTCTTATTTTGTCGCTTTTTGTATACCATGCAATAAATTGCGCGGTGCGCAATTTATTGCATGCTATTTTTTGCATGGTCATACTTTTCTAGCTTATAATATAAATTTCGAACGGAAATTCCTAACGCTTTTGCAGTTTGTGTTTTATTCCCATCAAATCTCTCCAAATATTCATGAATAATATTCCCTTCAAACTCTGTTACTAAATGTTCAAGTGGCTTTTCTTCTAATTCAGGTAATAAATGAGATTGCTTTGACTCCACCTGCTCTTCATTATGTAATGGTGGTAAATGTTGTACATCAATATAGATCTCGTTATAATTCATAAAAATAATCGCTCGTCCTAAAATATTTTCAAGTTCTCTCACATTTCCTGGCCATTCGTATGATTGTAAATATAAAATAGCTGAATCAGTGAGCCCTTCTACATTACGACCATAATCTTGATTAATTTTTTGAATCAACCTGTCCGCAATTTTCGGTATATCTCCTTTACGTTGACGAAGAGATGGAATTTGAATTGGAATTTTATTTAATCGATAATATAAATCCTCCCTAAACTTCCCTTCTAGAATAGCCTTTTCTAAATTCACATGTGTCGCTGCAATTACTCGAACATTAATGGGTATCGCTTTCGTCCCACCAACTTTTACAATTTCTTTTTCCTGCAATACACGAAGGAGTTTCGCTTGTGTATTTGCAGATAACTCCCCTATTTCATCTAAAAAAATACTACCGTTATTCGCTTCCTCAAAGAACCCACGTTTCCCGCCTCTTTTCGCTCCAGAAAACGCCCCTTCCTCATAACCAAATAATTCACTTTCTAACAACGTCTCCGAAATGGCCGCACAGTTTACACGGACGAATTTATTGTATTTTCGATTACTTCCATTATGGATTGCATGTGCAAACAATTCTTTACCAGTCCCAGATTCACCGCGTAACAGTACCGTTGCTGGTGTATTCGCTCCTAGCTTCGCCTGTTCGATAGCTGCCGTTGTTTCATCTGAATTTCCGACAATATCATCAAATGAATATTTTGCTTCTAATGTGCGAATAATTTGCCTTGCTCTATTCAATTCATTTGTTAACTTTTGAATTTCCGACACGTCACGGATAACGCCAACGCTTCCTTTCAATATTCCATCCACAATAACTGGCGCTACGTTTACAATTACATCGCGCTTTTTTTGCCCAATCTTCATATGTATTCCGCGCACCGCACGACGCGTTCGAAGTACTTTCATATGCATACTTTCGCCTTCTACAATATCAGTTGTAGCAGGCTTCCCAATAATATCTTCTTCTGTTAGACCCGTTAATTTCGTATATGCCGGGTTAATGACTAAACCTCTTCCTTTTTCATCCACAACCGAAATCGCTTCTTCAGATGAGTTGATAATTGCCTCTAATAGTGTTTGAATTTCTTTTAAGTCTGTAACTTCTTCCGCTAAATCTACAACTTCTGTTATATCTTTAAAAATTGCAAATGCCCCTTGTACCTCTCCGCCTTCTTTTAATATCGGTATACGCGTTGTAATAATTTTCTTTCCATTCTCTAATGTTAGTTCATAATTTACTTCTATTTGTTTCGTACGTATAATGCGAAGTAATTTACTAGTGGGAATGACTTCTAAAATATATTTTCCTATCGCCTCTTCTTTTTTATATCCGATAATACGCTCCGCACTTTTATTAAAAAGACGAACTTGTCCCTCTCGATCAATTACGATCATGCCGTCATGCGTAGAATTTAAAATTAATTCTCCTTGTTGCGTTTGTTCCTCTAACCTCCCAATTAACCCTTCCTTCTCATGCGCTAATCCTGTAACAATTTTTGCAATATCACCTGGTATAAGAAGAGTGTCTTTTTTCTTTTTTTCCAATAAAACTTTATGTACATCATCTTCACCTGTCATATCAAATATTACATCGATATGCATAGAAAGAAATGGAGTTACACTTTCTCCAATTGCAATTCCATATTCCTTAGCAATTTGTAATCCTTTTGCCAACGGATTTATATCAATAATCCCTATAATTTGAAATATATTCGAACTATGTAACAGATTCAGCAGTGCGCTCCCGCCTTCACCTGCACCAACAATTAATACTTTTTGTTTCATATATTACACTTCCTCTCGAAGTAACTCTGCAAATTTTTTCACACCCTTATCTTACTCGTTCAGCACCCTCTTGACAAACCCCCTTTCCGTATAACATCATTAAAATATACGAAATAATCTGAAAAGGAGAGTTATGTATGCAGCGTTACGTTGCTCTACTATTAGCACTCATCCCTATTTCATTAGCTGTGTTTGGTATAAAGTTAATGAGAGATACTGTATTCGGGATTCTATTTCCACCAATCTCTATACTGTGGTTACAATTTTTAATCGGTGCTCTCTGCTTCGGGCTCGGGTTTTATATCTTCGGTGGCTTCGTCTTGCACCGAGACCGTAAACGAAATAAAGTACAAGCTCGCTTTAGAAGATAGGAAGGCCCCACTATTTATAAATAAAAAAATGAGACCGTTACACGCGGTCTCATTTTTTTATTGGCAACAACGTTCTTGCCGTTTCAGGGTAATCAGTAATAATCGCCGATATATTCATATCAAAATATTTACGCATAAGCGTTTCTTCATTAATTGTATAAGGGCGAACCTCTACACCACTTTCCATCGTTAGTTCGGCAATAGCATCTTGAAGATAACGATAATTCGGATGTACTGCTGTAGCCTCCATTTTTTTCGCGTATGCCCACGGACTATGCAAACCTTCGCGATATAAAATTGCTGTTTGAATATCAGGAGCCATCATATGACACCGTTTCATACTGTAGTGATTAAACGAAGAAAATATAACACGATCCTCTAAACTAAATTTCCGTACAAGCGTTATAACTTCTTCCTCTAAACCTCTGTATGGAATTTTATTATTTTTAAGTTCAATATTAAGTAGCAAACTCGTTTGTTCAAGCCATTCTAATACCTCTTCTAAAAGTGGTATTTTACAAAACCCTACTTTATCACCAAATTTATAACTTGCATCTAACTTGCATAAATCCTCATATACATAATTCCGAACCGCACCTTTTCCATTTGTTGTTCGGTCCACCGTTTCATCATGAATGACGACAACTTTTCCATCTTTCGTTAATTGAACATCAAGTTCAATTCCATCCGCTCTAAAAGACTCAGCCGCTTCAAATGAAATCATTGTATTTTCTGGGTACGTTCCAGCCGCACCACGATGTGCAAATATAAGAGTCATCCTCACTCCCCCAATCTTATGCTATACTATACGAAAAAGGAGGTACTTCTATGAGACCATTACAAATTTCTCCAGATACTGCAGTCCGCTTATCAAAAGCACTAGGTGTTCCACTTGAACAACTCATGCATATGCCGCAGCACATTTTAATTCAAAAGCTAGTTGAATTAGAAAAACAAAATAAAGACGAAGAGTAATACAGTCCTGTTTTGCAGGGCTTTTTATTGCCCTCCATTATACCATGGATACTTTCCCTACTAAAATTCTTTAATAGATGTACTTCGGTGCAATTTAGCCGTTCCTTCATCATTTAATAATGAATTACATCTTTTCTTTTTTGTTACAAGTCATAAAGAAAGCAGACTATTTATTTATAAGTCCCCATTGCATCCTTAAAACACGATAATACAAAACTAGAAAGCCTTTATATTATTTTTTATTGAACGTGCGGAGCATCCCCTGATTCGTATAGTTCTTTCGCCTTTTCCTCCCCGAATGTAGTTAAAATATAATGTTGCTCTTCTAACGCATCCATTGCTCTAGTTGCTTTACAAACGCTATCTTCTTGAGCATCCGAGAAATAATTGTGATTTTCTACAATTTTACTAAAATCTTTTTTCACCCATCTATCAGCAATTGCTAAAAGCTCATTTTTCTTCGCAAAGCTACTCTTATTTATGATTTCTTTTAACTTTTTAGCATTATTTTGAACCATTGGGATAGAGCCCGATTTTCGTTCTGCCACCACTTTTTGATGAGTCATGTGATGCATCGCTATAATGACTTCGCTTTCAGTAGAATTTTCAGTAACATACACATCAACAAAGACTCCATCTACCTCTCTACCTACTATCGTTTGGTCTTCTTTTTTGTCTATTTGAGCACTCACCTCTTTATCTGCTGGATTATCGGCAAGTTCTAACATTCCAAATGTAACTGCTACAGCAAGAACTCCCATAGCTGCTACTATTCCTAACCAAGTTAAAATTTTATTTTTCATTCCCCTTCTCCCTATCTATACCTATTTAATTACCTTATAAAAAACTCACTTATATGTAATATTACTAAAAATAGGTTTTATTTTCCATGGTATGAAATAATCTCTTTTTCTCAACAAAATAAAAAGACCAACGAATCATAAAATTCATTGGTCATTGAGTGAAAAGTTTATTGGTTTTAAAATTGATATTAAGTATAGATTTCAAGAATTTGTCGGCTTAGCTAAAGAGTAAACCCTTACTATCTTTACTCTCAGCTAGCTTTATGTTCAAGTCTCAGCTTATCCGCAACCATTGCGATAAACTCAGAGTTCGTAGGTTTTGCTTTTGACATGGATACTGTATAACCGAATAAGGACGAAATAGAATCAATATTCCCACGGCTCCAAGCTACTTCAATCGCGTGACGAATTGCTCGCTCCACACGGCTTGCTGTGGTATTATATTTCTTTGCGATATCTGGATACAATACTTTCGTAATCGATCCTAATAATTCGATATCGTTGTATACCATGGAGATTGCTTCTCGTAAATACATATATCCTTTAATATGAGCGGGTACACCAATTTCATGAATGATACTCGTAATACTCGCATCTAAATTTTTCGGTTTTCCATCTACTGTTGTTGCTGATCGGAATGATGGTAGTGGACGTTTAATCATAGCATTTGCTTTACCACTCACTTGACGAATATGACTCGTTAAATTCTCCATATCAAATGGTTTTAATATGAAATATGAGGCACCTAAGTCAACTGCTTTTTTCGTCACATCTTCTTGCCCGAATGCTGTCAACATAATTACGCTAGGCTGTTTTAACCTTTCAATATTTCGCATTTTTTCCAATACAGCTAAACCATCTAAGTGTGGCATAATAATGTCTAAAACGAGTACATCAGGTTGCTTATCTGTTAATAAGTTTAAACACTCTTGACCATTATAAGCAGTACCAATTACTTCCATATCATCTTGAGCAGCTACATAGCTCTCTAACATTGATACTAGTTCTTTATTATCATCCACAAGACATACTTTAATTTTCTCCACAGCTTTTCCTCCCTTACCGAATCGATTCTCCGACATGTGTATCCTTCTAGGCTACATGAATTGTTCGACAATTGTGTGAAAATTCCCTTTTAAAGTTTCTTACTTTCCGATAAAATCACAAAAAAATATGTTTATCGTTCATTTATTCCCTTTCGCAACACATTCCATCATAGAAATACAACGAAACGTTCAACCCTTTTCTTTTATTTTACAACAAAAAACACCTCTTGCGGAGCTTTTACAAAATTTCAACGAATTTTTCAACAGAAAAAGCGAGCTAATATGTATTAGCTCGCTTTTTTCTCTTGATCATAAATATTAATTCCAGCTTGATGTAACATCCATTCAATATGAACACCATATCCTGATGTTGGATCATTTACAAATACATGTGTAACAGCACCAATTACTTTTCCATTTTGTACAATTGGACTTCCGCTCATTCCTTGTACGATACCGCCCGTTTTCGCTAATAGACGTTTATCTGTTACTTTTATTACCATACCCTTTGTGGCTGGGAATTTTTGCTGCACTGTACTAACAACTTCAATATCAAACGCTTCTACTTTATCTTGATCAATAACTGTTAATATTTTTGCCGGTCCTTCTTTTACTTGATGAGATAATGCGATAGGCATTGCTTTATCCATTATACCGTTTTTCATATTCGTATTTAATTTTCCAAAAATACCATATGGACTATTAATTGTAATATTGCCAATCACTTCACGGTCTGGTGAGAATCTTGCTAATTTCTCCCCTGGATTCCCATGACTACCTCTTTCAATTGATGTAACTGTCGAGCGCATAATTTGTCCATCTTCGACTTGAATCGGCTTTTTCGTATCATTATCAGAAATAACATGACCAAGTGCCCCATATTTCATAGAATCTGGATGAACAAATGTCATCGTTCCAATTCCAGCTGCCGAATCACGGATATACAAGCCAATTCGATAAGACGATTCACCGTTGTCTTTTTGTGGAGTTAGCTTCGTACGAATATATTTTCCATCTCTTAACAATACAAGATTAAGCGGTTCACCTGTTTCTCCACTATTATGAATAAACGGTGCTACATCACTCATTCTTTCAATTGTTTTACCATTAATTTCAGTAATCATATCTCCAATTTGTACACCTGCTGTTTCACCAGGAGATATTTTACCTTTTTCAGTTTGAATTAAATGATGGCCTACAACAAGTACACCTTTTGTATTTAATTTCACACCAATTGATTGTCCACCTGGAATCACTTTAAAATCTTTTAACACTTTCACATTTACTTTTTTCACTGGAAAACCAGCAAGCTGAAATACCATATCAGCTTCACCATTTTGATGAGAATTTACCATAAGTCCTTGTTTTTGTTCATTCGAACTCACTGTAAATACATGACGATTTGTGGATGAAGCTTTGAAAACTGGTAATGATGATATTTCTGATTGTTGTCCTTCAAAAACAACAAGTTGTTTCGGTGATGAAATAAACGTTCGAAGCGGTTTAAAACATCCAATAAAAACTAAAGAAACAAGGAGACAAAGACCTATTATTTTTCGAAATTTTTCTAATTTCAACTTGTTCACTCTCCTCGCTCCTACCCCACATTCAGCCTCTTGGCTTCACTTTTTAATCTCTCCTTGCAGTGCTTTATTTATAACCGGAAGAATTAAGAAATCGTCATTTGAGAAAAAAAGCTATCCATTACTGGATAGCCTCTGCTGTCTGTTTAAAATGATGCGCTTGCGTAAGTAATTCTTTCGCATGCTCTGTCGTTAAATCTGTGATTTCCACACCAGAAATCATTCGAGCTATTTCTGTTACTTTATCCTCCATAGTTAAAACAGTAACTGATGTAATTGTCCGATCATTCGCTACTTGTTTTCGAATAAATAAATGTGAATCTGCCATTGAAGCTACTTGAGGTAAGTGCGTAATACAAAGTACTTGCGAGTTTACTGATACTCGATAAATTTTTTCCGCAATAGCCTGTGCGACCCGGCCACTTACACCCGTATCCACTTCATCAAAAATAACAGATGCAACCCCTTGATGCTTAGAAAAAATGCTTTTTAAAGCTAAAATGATACGAGATAACTCTCCGCCAGAAGCAACCTTTGAAAGTGGTTTTAGCGGCTCTCCTGGGTTCGTTGAAATATAAAATTCCACATGATCGTAACCATCCGCCGTAAGCCTTACCGGCGCACCTTCCACAAGGGGCTCTTCTGCATTTCCTTCTCTCTTCATAATTCTCACTTCAAATTTCGTTTTTTCCATATATAATTCTTTTAATTCCTGATGAATTGCATTTGTAAGGTGTTCTGCAAGCTCATGACGCATATTACTTAACAACGTTGCTTCTTTCAGAATAACACTTTCTAATTCCTTCAACTGTTTCTTCGTCGTTTCAATATGAACGTCTTTATTTTCAATCGTAAAAATTTCCTGTTCAATTTTATCAGCATACGCTAAAATCTCTTCTACAGTATTTCCATATTTTCTCTTTAGCATACGAATTTCATTCAAACGTGTTTCGATTTCATCTAAACGATTTGGATCATATTCCATCATATCGAGCTTTTCTCTCAGTTGATAGGCAACCTCTTCTAATAAGTAATAGCTATTTGCAATTGAATCATGATTCTCTTGATACACTTCATCTAAATGTGTAATACTTTCCATTTGCCCCATTGCACTTCTTACATTATCTAACCCTTGTCCGTCGGCACTTAACGAACGATATGCATCACCTAACGCTTTATAAATCTTTTCAAAATTAGAAATTTGCAATCGTTCCTCAGTTAATTCATTTTCTTCATCCATCTTTAAATCCGCCTTGCGAATTTCTTCATGCTGAAATTGAATTAAATCTAAGCGATGTGCCATTTGTTGCTCATTTTCACTTAACGATTTCAATTGTTTTTTTAATTTTTCATAGTCAGCGTATACGTTTTGATATATGTCTAATTGTTTAACGATTCGATCCCCATCAAAGTGATCAAGCATAAACAGATGTCGTTCTTCATTCATTAAATCTTGCGTTTCGTGCTGTCCATGAATATCAACAAGTGTTTTCCCAATTTCTTTTAATATGCTAAGTGTAACAAGCTTCCCATTTACACGACATACACTCTTCCCGTTCGCAGCAATATCACGCTTTAAAATAATCATGCTATCTTCTATTTCTATATCTAACTCTTCTGCCTTTTCAATACATGGATGCTTCTCATCTTCAACATAAAATAGCCCTTCAATCTCAGCCTTTTCTGTTCCATATCGAACAAATTCTGCTGACCCACGGCCACCTACAAGTAAACTAATTGCATCAATAATAATCGATTTTCCGGCCCCTGTTTCACCGCTTAAAACCGTTAAACCTTTTTGAAAAGAAATATTTAATGCTTCAATAATAGCAAAGTTTCTAATCGATAATTCCGATAACAATGCCCCATTCACCTCGTTATAAAATAATCCCTTACTAAAGGATTTTCTCAGTTCTTCATTCAAATAATCATGCTATATATTTGTATGTATATACTCTTCTAACCCGCTTCATTGTACCAAACATTTGTTTTACGGGTCAATCCATCTATTTTCTAACTTTATGCAAACAAAATATTATATTACAATTGAAAATTCATATTTTTAACCAATAAAAATATCTTGTTCACTTTCCACTTTACGATGGAAAGCAAACAAGATTTTTTGTTACAACATATTTAAGAAACGATCAGAGACAACACCTGTATCGTCAGGTGTACGGCAAATAATTAAGCAAGTATCATCACCACAGATGGTTCCGATGATCTCATCCCACTCTAAATGATCAATAAGTGCTCCAAGTGAATGAGCGTTACCAGGCAATGTTTTTAGCACAAGCATATGTCCTGCCGTGTCTAATTTTACAAATGAATCCACTAGATTTCGTTTTAATTTTTGTAACGGGTTAAATCGTTGATCTGCTGGCAAGCTATATTTATAGCGCCCATCATGTAATGGCACCTTCACTAAGTGCAGTTCTTTAATATCGCGCGATACTGTTGCTTGCGTTACATTAAATCCCTCATTACGTAAAATATCAACTAATTCATCTTGTGTTTCAATTTCTTTGTTTGCAATAATTTCCCTGATTTTAATATGGCGCTGACCTTTATTCATACATTTGCACCTCACACTATCTCTTACCATAGTTTAAACATTGGTATACTTCACTTATTTATGTTAACTTATAATTCGTTTCTTGTACACAATTGTTTTTACAATCATTATACAATTACAGCAAAAAGAGGAACAACATATGTTATTCCCCTTTCCCTTTTTGTTTTAGAACTTCATGCGCTTCTGTAACAACTTGCTCTATAGAAATCGGAGAATGATTTTCGCCATTCTCACGTTCACCATGCCATTTCAGATGAATTAAAAATTCAATATTACCATCCCCACCCGTAATTGGTGAGAATGTTAAACCTTCCACATCATAGCCTTCTTTTAAAGCAAACTCGACAATCATTTCTACAACAGCTTCATGTACTTTTCTATCGCGAACGATACCTTTTTTCCCAACTTGCTCTCTTCCAGCTTCAAACTGCGGTTTAATTAACGCTGCTACATCTCCGTTAGGCATAAGCATTGTTTTTAAAACTGGCAGTATAAGCTTTAATGATATAAATGAAACATCAATACTTGCAAATTGAGGTAAACCACGTTCTAAGTCTGCTGGTGTCACGTAACGGAAGTTTGTTCGTTCCATTACAACAACACGCTCATCTTGACGTAATTTCCACGCTAGCTGATTGTATCCTACATCTAATGCATAAGATAATTTCGCTCCATTTTGAAGCGCGCAATCTGTAAAGCCACCAGTTGATGAACCAATATCTATCATAACTTTATCTTGTAAATCAAGATGAAATGTCTCTAATGCCTTTTCAAGTTTATAACCACCACGACTTACATACGGCATAACTTGTCCCTTCACCGTAATCTCAGTATCTTGCGAGATTTTCTCTCCTGGCTTATCAAGTCTCATCTCATTTGCATATACGAGTCCGGCCATAATGGCGCGCTTTGCTTTCTCACGCGTTTCTATAAGTCCTCGCTCTACTAATAGTACATCTACTCTTTCTTTTTTTACGCTCATTTGTTACGCCCTTTTTTGTTTTGATGGAATCATTGTATGAATACGGTCTACAACAGCATCTGTCGTTAAACCAATTTCTTCTAATAATTTTGTTACACTTCCGTGCTCTATGAAGCGGTCTGGAATACCCATTCGTTCAACTAATGCACTATGGTAACCATTTTCAGATGCAAATTCAACTACTCCTGTTCCAAAACCACCGATTAAACAAGCTTCTTCAATCGTTAAAATCGGTATATTCTTCCCTAGAAGATCATGTAAATATGCTTCATCCATTGGTTTAATAAAGCGAGCATTCACTACTTTCACTGAAACCCCAGCTTTTTCAAGACGCTCAGCTGCTTCCATTGCCATTGGTATTGTCGTACCAAACGTTAAAATAGCTGCTTGTGTACCCTCTTTTAACGTCTCCCACGTACCGATTGGAATCGCCTTTAATTCTTCATCCATATGAACGCCAAGTCCATTACCACGAGCATAACGCAATGCGATTGGTCCATCTTCATATTGCATCGCCGTATAAACTAAATGTTGCCCTTCATTTTCATCTTTCGGCATCATAAGCACCATATTCGGCAAGTGACGTAAGAATGAGATATCAAATACGCCTTGATGCGTTTCACCATCTGCTCCTACTAATCCCGAGCGATCTATTCCGATGAAAACATTTAAATTTTGGCGGCATATATCATGAACAACTTGGTCATATGCTCTTTGTAAAAATGTCGAATAAATTGCTAAGAATGGCTTCATTCCTTGCGTTGCCATACCTGCTGCCATTGTTGTAGCGTGCTGTTCTGCAATACCTACATCAATCATACGATCTGGGAATTCTTTTTGGAATTTCTCAAGTTTTGATCCAACAGGCATTGCAGGTGTAATTGCTACGATACGCTCATCCGCTCTCGCTAGCTTAAGTACTGTTTCACTAACGACAGCACTCCATGCTGGTGCAACTTCTTTTGGCTTAACGAAGTCACCTGATTCAATTTTATAAGGTCCTGTTCCATGCCAAGTTCCAATAACGTCACTCTCAGCCGGTTTATAACCTTTTCCTTTTTTCGTAATAACGTGAACAAGTACTGGGCCTTTTGTTTTCTTTGCATATTGCAACGTTTCGAATAACTTTTCATAATCATGCCCATCGACTGGACCTAAATATGTAAAGCCTAACTCTTCGAAAAAGACACCAGATACTAGTAAATATTTAAGACTATCTTTTATTTTCTCTGCTGTCGCAGCCACTTTCCCGCCAACTGCTGGGATTTTCTTTAATATATACTCTAATTCATCTTTTACCCAGTGATATTTTCCTGCGGTACGTAAACGACCGAGTACATTATGAAGCGCACCAACGTTTGGTGCAATTGACATTTCATTATCATTCAAAATAACAATCATGTCTGTTTTTTCATGTCCAATATGGTTCAATGCCTCTAAGGCCATTCCACCTGTTAAAGCACCATCTCCAATAATTGGTATAACATATTCTTTCGTTTTCTTTAAATCACGTGCCAGAGCCATTCCCATTGCAGCCGATAACGAAGTCGAGCTATGACCAGTTTCCCATACATCATGCTCACTCTCGCAACGTTTCGGGAAACCACATAGACCTTGATATTGCCTTAATGTACCAAACTCTTTCGCGCGTCCAGTTAAAATTTTATGTACATAGGATTGATGTCCTACATCCCATAAAAATTTATCTTGCGGGCTATCAAATAATTTGTGCAGAGCAATTGTGAGTTCTACTACACCTAAATTAGGTGCAATATGTCCACCTGTTTGAGAGAGCTCTTCAATTAAAAACTTACGAATATCCTCACTCAATCCCTCTAGTTCACTGATAGACATATCTTTCAAAAAACTAGGGTTTTGAATTTGCGTTAGATCCACATGGATCACTCACTTTCATTTCATAATCTGTCAACATGTCAAATATTATAAAAAACATTTACACAAAACAAGAAATTCCCTTTTCTATTTTTCGTCTTGTCCCGCTATTAACCAGTCTATTGCGCCTTAATCCTATTATAAACCATATTTCTTTAGGCGATGAAAAAAATAGCCGCTAACACGAAGTGATAACGGCAATGTAATCTACATATATTTTTGCCAATAACAAGAAAAGAAAAACCTTTTCCTACATTTATATCATAAAATGATGAATGACTCAACAAATGAAAACGCTGTTATATTAGTTATTACGTTTTGCAATCAAATCGCAAATAGATAGTAAATATTCATCTTGTAATTGCAAGGAGCTAATTGCACCTTTTGCTTCTGCAATTGTTTCTTCTAAAATATCCTTTGCTCTATCTACAGTAAACAACGTCGTATATGTGCTCTTTTCATTAGAAAGATCGCTACCAATCGGTTTTCCAATCTCTTCTTCGGTGCCTTCAACATCTAAAATATCATCTCGAATTTGGAAAGCTAGACCGATATATTTAGCAAACGTAAGCAACTTTTCTTCTTGCTCTTCTGTCGCATCAGAAAGTATCGCACCCGCAAGTACAGCAAATTCAAGCAGTTTTCCGGTCTTATGTTTATGGATGTACTCCAATTCATCAATCGTAAGACGTTTCCCTTCAGCTTCCATATCTGCCACTTGTCCGCCAACCATTCCTTCTGGTCCTGCTGCTTTTGCAAGTTCAAGTACAAGTCTTACTTTTTTTTCGGCAGAAATTTCTTTTTGCTCATATGCCATAATAACTTGAAAAGCATACGTCAATAAGCCATCTCCTGCTAAAACTGCCATCGCTTCACCAAATACTTTGTGATTTGTGGGCTTTCCTCTTCTTAAATCATCATCATCCATACAAGGTAAATCGTCATGAACTAACGAATATGTATGAATCATTTCAAGAGCACAAGCTGCACCTACTCCAAGATTTCTTTCTTTCCTAAACGCTTGTAATGTTGCAAACAAAAGTAACGGGCGGAGACGTTTTCCACCCGCTTCTAAAGAATATGCCATCGCTTCACGAAGTACATTTGGACATTGTAATTCATTTGCATAGCTTACAAGTTTCTCTTCTACGAAAGTTTTACTTTCCTTCAAAAAAGTATCAAAAGCAATCGTCACTATGCTTCATCTCCTAAAGCAGTAAACGGTTCAAGCTCTCCATCTTCCCCAAGAATAACTGCCATTTGTTCTTGTACATTCTTCAACTTCTCATCACAAAGCTTAGATAATTCCATACCCTCTTTAAAATAAGAAATCGCTTCTTCTAAAGGTACGTCACCTTGTTCTAGCTTAGAAACAAGATGCTCAAGTTGCGAAATTGCCTCTTCAAAGCTTAATTTATTTTCCATTATTCAATTCACGCTCCTCTATGCCTGATACGCTACAATCTAGTATTCCATCTTGTAATTGAACTGAAACAGCATCTCCAAGGCTTACATCTTTCACACTTTTTAACACTTGCTTCTCTTCATCATATACAAGCCCGTACCCTCTCATCATTACTTTAAGCGGACTTAACGCTTCAAGTTTTTGAGCAGCTCTTACAAAGGCAAATTCTTTCGTTTGAAGTAACGTTTGCATTTCACGTTGTAATTGCTTTTGCAACGTTTCAACAGCTACCTTCGTTTGAATAATTTTTTGAGATGGGTGGTGCTTCTCTAAATAAAATGAAAGTTGCTTTAACTGATTCACCTTTTTATCAATATAGCGCTCTTTCGCTAAAACAAGCTGTTCTAGCGCTCTATCTAATTGCTCTTCCTTTTGCTCATATACTTGTCTTGGATAACGGAACGCATACGATTTTTGCAACACTTGTAGTTTTTCTTCTTTTTTATGTACTAACTCTTTCATTGCTCTTTGCAATCTCAGAGTTCTTTGTAATACCTTTTCTTGTAACTCTATAATATTAGGTGCTGCTAGCTCAGCTGCTGCAGTCGGTGTTGGCGCGCGTAAATCTGCAACAAAATCTGCGATTGTAAAATCCGTTTCATGGCCTACTGCCGAAATAATAGGAATTTCACTCTTAAAGATTGCTCTTGCAACCATTTCCTCATTGAAAGCCCATAATTCCTCAATAGAACCTCCACCACGACCAACGATTAGTACATCTATCTCTCCCATTTCATTCGCTGTACGAATCGCTTGTACAATCGAGGGAGCCGCTGACTCCCCTTGTACAAGTACGGGAAATACAATAACATTCCCAATTGGATAACGACGTTTAATCGTTGTTATAATATCACGAATCGCTGCTCCTGTTGGCGACGTAATCACACCTATTGTTTTAGCGTAAGGAGGAATTGCTTTTTTATAAACTTGAGAAAAAAGTCCTTCTTCTTCTAAGCGAACTTTTAACTGTTCGTACGCTAAATGTAAATTTCCGACTCCGTCAGGCTGCATGTCTTGAATATAAATTTGATAAGAACCACTCGCCTCGTAAACAGAGATTTTCCCTTTCACGAGTACCTTCATCCCATTTTCAGGTTTGAATTTAATATTACGATTATGACCCGCAAACATAACCGCTGCGATTCTTGCATTTTCATCTTTCAATGTAAAATACATGTGGCCACGGCTATGATTTTTAAAGTTGGAAATTTCACCTTTTAACCAAACAGACTGCAAATGCGGATCATATTCTATTTTTGTTTTTATATAGCGTGTTAACGCTGTAACGGTTAAATATTGCTTCTCCATTTCTCTCTCCTCATAGCCGACTCAAATTATTTACAAACGACACCTGCACGTTTGGCAGATTCAACAGTATTATGAAGAAGCATTGTGATTGTCATTGGACCAACACCCTTTGGCACAGGTGTAATGTAACCCGCAACATCTAACACGTTGTCAAAGTCAACATCACCACAAAGTTTTCCTGTTTCTAAACGGTTAACACCAACGTCAATTACAACCGCTCCTTCTTTAATATAATCTGCTGTTATCATTTTAGGTCGTCCAACAGCTACGATTAAAATATCAGCTAACTTCGATAACTCTTTCATATTTTGCGTCTTAGAATGACAATATGTGACAGTTGCATTTTCATTTAAAAACAATTGCCCCACTGGTTTACCGACAATATTACTTCTTCCAATTACTACTACATGTTTTCCAGAAATATCAAGATTTGTTTCTTTTACTAATTCTACAATACCATGCGGTGTACATGGAAGGAATGTATCTTGTCCCGTCATCATACGTCCCACGCTGATTGGGTGAAATCCGTCTACATCCTTTTCTGGTGAAATTCTTTCAATGATAGCTTTTTCTTCAATATGTTTTGGTAAAGGTAATTGCACTAATATGCCATTAATACGGTCATCTCCATTTAAGCGATCGATTTCAGCAAGCAAACGTTCCTCAGTAATTGTTTCAGGAAGTTCAATTAGCTCTGAGTAAATCCCTACTTGTTCACAGCCTTTTTCTTTTCCTTTCACATAAGAACGAGATGCTGGATCTTCTCCAACTAAAATAACTGCTAATCCTGGTACAATACCTTGCTCTTTCAACTTCACAACTTCTTCTGTTAATTGTGCTCGTTTTTTCTCCGCAACTTCATTTCCTTTGATGATTACTGCTACCATTTTAAGATTCCCCCTTAAAGAATTTACAGTGTATCTTTTATATTAGATAAAACGCCGTTAATAAAACGACGAGATTCCTCATCCCCAAATGTTTTAGCAATTTCAATTGCTTCGTTAATTGTTACGTTGTGTGGAATTTCTTCCATGTATTTCATTTCATACACAGCTACACGTAAAATACTGCGATCAACAATGCTAATACGCTCAAGCTTCCACTTTTTTAAGTTTTGACGAATCGCTTCATCGATTGCTTCTTTATTTTCTACAAAACCTACTACAAGTGACTCTAGAAACTCATTTGTTTCTTCGCCTTCATCTAGCGTGTTTTCCACTGCTACTTTCGGTTCTAATTCACCTGTAATATCCATTTGGTATAATGCTTGCATTGCTCTTTCTCTAGCCGTCCTACGTTTCATTGTAACTCTCCTTTATGCTTCAAGTCTTTCCTTATACTTTGTTATATTATTATAATTTATAAGCCGTCAATTCACTTACTCTTACAGTTTTCATTGATTTTCCAACCTTATAATACAATGATAATAACACAATTTATCGTTTCACACACGGGTTACAAGGCTGAAAAATAATAAAAAGATTAACTTCAAGTTCCATATCTTATCACAATGTACGTTTTTTGGAAAAACGACACATTTTCTTGTTTATTTCTTATTTTTTGAAATAGTATAATAATTAGAGGGTTGTAATTTGTGAAGAAATGAAACGATAAAAAAGATGCCTATGTTACTAGGCACCTTTTCATTCTTACACTGGTTCGATTTCTGTTTTTTGTGTTTCGAATGTTACGCCAACGATGTGAACATTCACTTCTTTTGGCTCAAGTCCTGTCATCGTAAAGAGTGCTTGGCGAATATTGTCTTGAATCTTTTGTGCAACAACTGGAATTGCTACACCAAAATACATTACAACATAAAGGTCAACGATAATATCTTCGTTTGCTAATTCAACCTTTACACCTTTACCATGATTTTTCTTACCTAACTTCTCAACAACATCTGTAGCAAAATTACCGCGCATTGCCGCTACACCTTCTACTTCAGCAGCTGCAATACCTGCAATTACTTCAATTACTTCTGGTGCAATTTCTACTTTACCAAGAGTTGTATCTTGACCCATATCTAACATATGTTCAGCCATGAAAAAAACCTCCTTTAATGTATCACTGCGTCACAAGTTCATGCTCTTCCAAAAATTTCGTATTAAACTCACCTTTTACAAAATCAGGATGATCTAGCAATTGCAAATGGAACGGGATTGTTGTATGTACGCCTTCAATGACAAATTCACTAAGTGCGCGCTTCATTTTTGCAATTGCCTCTTCACGTGTTTTTCCGTGAACAATTAATTTAGCAACCATCGAATCATAGAAAGGTGGGATTGAATATCCCGGATATACAGCTGAATCGACGCGAATACCAAATCCTCCTGGTGGTAAGTACATTTCTACTTTACCTGGAGATGGCATAAATTTTTTGGCAGGGTTTTCCGCATTAATTCGACATTCAATTGCCCAACCATTAAATTGTACTTCTTCTTGCTGTAACGATAACTTTTCTCCTGAAGCAACAAGAATTTGTTCTTTAATTAAGTCCATTCCCGTTACCATTTCAGTAACCGGATGCTCAACCTGAATTCTCGTATTCATCTCCATGAAATAAAAGGTTTTCGTTTTATATTCATAAATAAACTCAACCGTACCAGCACCTGTATAATCAACCGCTACCGCCGCTTTAACTGCCGCTTCACCCATCTGCTTGCGAATATCTTCATCAAGTGCAGGTGATGGACTTTCTTCTAATAGTTTTTGCAAACGGCGCTGAATTGTACAATCACGCTCTCCTAAATGAATGGCATTTCCGTGTGTATCTGCCATTATTTGAATCTCAACATGGCGGAAATCTTCAACGTACTTTTCTAAGTATACACCAGGGTTCCCAAAAGCGGTACTAGCTTCTTGCTGTGTAATTTGAATTCCTTTTATAAGCTCTTCTTCATGACGTGCAACACGAATACCTTTTCCGCCGCCACCTGCAGTCGCTTTAATAATAACTGGATATCCAATTTGATTAGCAAGCTCGATCGCTTCTTCGGTATTTTTAATAATTCCTTGTGAACCTGGTACAATCGGAACCCCTGCTTCTTTCATTGTATCACGAGCAACGTCTTTTGTGCCCATCTTTGAAATAGCTTCTGGACTTGGACCAATAAAAATCAAATTACATTCACGGCATAACTCTGCGAAATCTGCATTCTCTGCTAAAAATCCGTATCCCGGATGAATAGCATCGCAGCCTGTTAACTTCGCAACGCTAATAATGTTCGTCAAATTTAAATAGCTTTCTTTCGAAATCGTTGGTCCTACACAATACGCCTCGTCTGCAATCTGTACGTGAAGTGACTCTTTATCTGCTTCTGAATAAATTGCAACTGTTTCAATATCCATTTCTTTACAAGCACGAATAATTCGTACAGCAATTTCCCCACGATTGGCTATTAATACTTTTTTTATCATCACAAAGACTCCCTTATTACGCTTTTACAAGAAATAGCGGTTGTCCATACTCAACAAGCTGTCCGTTATTAACAAGAATTTCAACAATTTCGCCCTCTACATCAGCATCAATTTCGTTAAATAACTTCATAGCCTCGACAATACATACGATAGAATCTTTCGATACTCTATCCCCAACACTTACATATGGAGGTGTATCAGGTGAAGAAGAAGAATAGAATGTACCTACCATCGGTGATGTGATTTTATGTAGGTTTTCATCTTGAACAGTTTTATTTTCTTCTTGTTTTGGCGCTTCTGCTTGCGCTGCTGCTACTGTCGTTTCAACTTCAACAGGCGCTACTGGTTGCATAGCTTGTTTTGCTGCAGGTGCTTGCACAGCAACAACTTCATTACCACGCTTTTTCATTTTGATTGTTGTACCGTCTTTTTTGTATTCAAATTCATCAATATTAGAGCTATCAATTAATTTAATTAATTCACGAACTTCTTGAATTTTAAACATGTAAAATCCACTCCCATACTCTTGTTTGTCCCGTTTTTACAGATTCTCGTCACGAAAACTAGATTGACTGTAAAAATACGATGTATTCTATTAGAAAATATATTTCATTAACTAATAGAAATATTTACTATTTCCATCTTACGATAAATTTTTTAAACATTCCAATTTATATTTCTTTATAATAAATCGAAACTCCTGTAAAAATATTATTCCAATAAAAATTTAATACCTAGTAATAATACCAAGTTTCACATGAAATTGGCAAGACCACTTCTTAAAAAACATTCACTACTTTAGCAAAACGTTACACAGCAAACATGCCATTCCCTCTCCACTCTTCACTACACCTATAGTCAATAACATATTTTTACCAAATATTATTTTTTTGTTTACACGCCGTTCATCATTCCTTCATATAAGAATAGTATGTTCAAAGTGTAGAAAATATATTGTGTCGAGGTGTGGAAATATGATATGGCTCATTCTCTTTTTACCTGCTGTAATCGTTTGGGCATGTGTTCTTTGCATCCACGTCAAATCCGGAAAAAGTAATCATCAGTACCATGAACCATTAATCTTTTACTCGCAACGTGTTTCTCCATTCCGAGTTGAACATAGTAAAAATAACTACAAAGACGAAATAGAAAAAAGCTATCGAAAATGATAGCTTTTTTCTATTCACACATTTACTTACATACTCTATTTTACTATTTGCATACCCTTTGCTTAGTAAAAGATAATAATCCGCAGGGAAATCCCTGCGGATTAAAGTTTCACCTATTTCGCTGGTGGATCAAATTTCACACCTACATCTTTTGATCCGCCTTCACTTCTTACAAGTTGAATAATTTTATTTGCTTCTTTCTGTGAATGTTTTGCCGCTTTAACCGTTACTCTAATGTCAGTACCATCAGCTCTTACAAGAGCATCTGGATATCCTCCTTGAGATTTAATTACTGTCTCAAGTAATTCTTGCTTCGTTTCCATTGTCGTAATGGCATCAAAATTTTCTTTTGCTTTATTCTTTTCTGTTGCTGAAGCTTTTGTTGAACTCATCACTTCTTGTAATTTTGCTTTTTGTTCACTACGCTGATCTTCCATTTGCATACGTAAAGCTGTGAAATTCTCATCACTTGATTGAACTGATACATTGCCCTCTTTTTTACTTGTCTCTTTTTTTGCATTTTCTTTTTTGTCTGTTTCTTTATTTGTTGTTTCCTTGCTTGTATTTTCTTTTTTCGGAGTTTCTTTAGGCGCTTCGTTTGTTACTGCTTTATCAGTACCTTGTTTTTCTTGTCCAATCTTTTCACCTGTTGCCGGCGATGCTGTATTCATTTTGTCAGGAGTTGTCACGTAATACACAGATAGTACAACAACTAAACTTAACATCGTTAATAACCAAACTGTTTGTTTTTTTAACACTTTATTTCCTCCCTATCAATTTTTCGGTGAAACTGAAACGCGATGGGCCGGTACATCTAGCAGCCTTATCACAGCTTCTTTTACCATTGCTTTAACTTGTATATTATCCACTCCCTTTGCTACGACAAGAACACCACGTACTTTCGGCTTCTCTGTTCGTAAAACAACAGGAGTTTCCTTATCCCCTTCACGTATAATGACAGTCTTTTCATCAAGAGACTCGTCCTCTACTTCTCTCTTACCGCCTGTTTTATCTGTTTCACCTGTTGTTTGTGAGCGTTTCACTGTATTTTTTTCTAAAATTTTTTCTTCAGATGAATCTAAATTCACTTTAATCGTTACGTCTTTTACTCCTGCTATTTCTTCTAAAGCAGTTTTTAATTCTTGTTCATACGCTTTTTCATATTTTTCTACATTTGACATACTATCATTACTTTTTTGTCCGAAAGTTGGTACGTCTTTTTCTTGATTTTGAGTTTTTTGTTCTTTAAATACAGGTACTTCTTCTTTTTTACTTGAAAAGAGACTACTAGAAAACATAAGCAAAATTCCAAGTATGAGTAGGACAAGTAAAAACTTAGGTGTTACCTTTTTACCCTTCTCGTTGCTTTCTTTTTGATCCCCATTCAATAAGTTTCGAAAAAATGAGAACTTCGAATTTTTATCTTTATTGTCCATTTACTCTACCTGTCCTCCCTTCCATTTGAACTTGGATTTGTTTACCCTCTAGTTGCCACCTGCTTGAAAAGAAATCTTTCATTTCTACATTCGTTTCTTCCACTTTTTTTGGAGGCTCTTTCGTGTTAATTTCAATTGGCTTTACTGTTTCGATTGCATCATTTTTACTACGTTCTTTTTCTTTCAACGTCACAACAACAGATTGAATATCTTTCGCTGACTTTACTTCTTCTGTATTTTCTGCTGCGACTATTTGTATTTCAGAGACAGTCATACCATACTTTTTCTCAAACTCTTTTCCTACTTCTTTTTTCATTTTGGTAGCCATCTCTTCTAAACTATATGCACGTGTTAGAGCTTGTATTTCTTTTTTCTTCGAATCTATTGAATTTTTTACAGATCCTTCTGCTACGTACTTTTCTTCATTAAAATTTGCAATTACTTCATTTACATCTGTCTGCAATAGTTTAAAAAGGGGCGTTAAAATTAATACGACTAACAAAAGACTTACAACGAATTTAACGTATTTTTGCAAATTCGAATTTGGAAGAATAAGATGAAGCATTGTTGCTAAGAGCAAAAAAACGATAATATTTCTGATCCACTCTGTAACAAATTGCATACTCTTCACCTCCTACCGCATCATAAGTGTAATATTCCCCGCAGCAATAATAATTGTAATACTTAAAAAGAACATAAATGATACGACAGCTAAGCAAGCAAATACGTAAATGATGCTTCGTCCAATAATGTCTAAACATTGAATAATTGCTCCGCCGCCAACCGGTTGCAATACTGCTGCTGCGAATTTATAAATAAATGCAATACAGAAAATTTGAATCGCTGGAAAAGCAACAATTAAGCATAAAATGACGAGCCCAATAATTCCGACTGTGTTTTTCAATAATCCTGATGCGCTAATAACAGTATCTGCCGCTTCTGTAAACATCCTTCCAACTACTGGAATGAAGTTTCCTGTTACAAATTTAGCAGTTTTCACAGCTATTCCATCAGCAACAGCTGTTGCTGTTCCTTGTACAGATAATACTCCTAAAAAAATTGTTAAAAAGACACCGATAATCCCTACGCTAACGTTTTGCAGAAGCTTGGATAATTTCGTCACTTTATATTGATCACTCATTGTACTTACAATACTTAATATCGTTGCCAGTAATAAAAGTGGTAGAACGATATAATTCATAAGAAGCCCACTCGTATTCATTAAGAAAATGATAACCGGATGAAAAAATGATACAGATACAACCCCGCCCCCAGTTGCTATAAGCGCCAGCAAAATTGGCAATAACGCTAATATGAAATCTACCATTGTTTGTATCGTTTCTCTTGCATATGTCATAACGACATAAAAACTATTTAAAGCAAAAATAATAAGTACCATATACACAACAGCATCAGCAATTTTACTTACGCTACTTTTTGAAAAAGCGGATTGCAGTGATTGCAACAATGCACTAAAGATTGTGAGCATAATAAGTGTGCCAAGCAGTTTTCCATTAGCAGCAAGCTCATGAAATAAATATTTTAATAACCCTATCATCCACTCTTTTAGAGAGAATTCTTTTTCTCCCTTTACAAACTCCATAAAGCTCCCTTTTTGACTCTCTGGCAAATAGCCTCCATATTTTGTAACAAGCCCGTCCCAAAATTGCTTCACATCTTCAATTCCGAGCTTATCCAATTGTTGATCAACGACGTTTGTTTCTACAGGAGAAGCTTGTACAACAACCGGTAAAGAAAAGAAAAGGAAGCAAGCAAATAGCAGCTTAGCTCCAAACCTCCTCAACATTCACTCCCCCTTATCCCGTCGGTAAAAATCCGAGAATAGTTTCAATTACAACCGTCAAAATAGGAATCGCCATAACGAGAATTAAGATTTTCCCAGCAAGTTCAATCTTCGAAGCGATGGCACCTTGACCAGCATCTTTTGTAATTTGGGCTCCAAACTCAGCAATATAAGCAATTCCAATAATCTTTAGTAACGTTTCCACGTAGACGTTACTAACTTTCGCTTCACTTGCTACTCTCTCAATCATTTGTAAAATAGAATGAATTTGATCGATTAAAATAAGAAACATCACGCTACCTACGAACACAATAAATAAAGATGTAATACTAGATTTATGCTGATTCAAAACAGCAGCTAAAAACGTAGCAACGAGGCCTAATCCGACAATTTGTATAATTTCGATTCGAACCGCCTCCTTTACTGGAAGAGAAAGACACTTTTAATCTTGTCAAATAGCGTGTTAATTAAAAATGCAACATGAAATAAAATGACGACAAAACCGACAAGGATAACCCAATTTGCAATATCCTCCCGCTTTAATTCTTTTAGTACAGTATGAATGAAAGCTAAAACAATGCCGATTCCGGCGATTTGAAATATTAATCCAACATCAATGGACATCGCCTTTCTCCCCCCTATAGCAGTAAAATTACAATAAGTAGCCCTGCTAGTACCCCTAAGCTCTTAATCATTTTTTCATATTGCAGTTGTAATGCTTTCGCTTCTCCTTCTTCTCTCTCCAAATGTGTAATACATAAGCGAATATGTTTTTGTTGTGATTCACGATCATGTTGCCCGAGCGTTTCACCAAATTGCTGCAGTATTTCATACTCAGTTTGTTGAAATGCGGTTAACTTCCAGTTCTCTTTCAAACTATCTATCCACGCTTCTCTTACTGTTTGTTCCCCGCTTTGTAGTCTTCTGGCGAAACTTTGAAATATCCAATTTAATGGCTTTGGCATTTGTTTAACTAATCGCTCGGCAGCCTCAGATAAAGGTGTGTGTCCATACATAATTTCTGCTTCTAATGATTGAAGTGCTGATTTTAATAATCTAAGTTGTCTCGGCCTCTCACTATATCTTTTAGCGTATGAAAACCCGAAAAAGGTGCTGACCGCAACGATTAACACTGCACCGAATATTTTCACCATACGCCCTCAGCCTTTCTACTTGATAACACTGGTTTTCCATATTTATCTTTCACCTGCATAACCGTTCCTGGACCCCTCGCTTTTGACAACTCCACAAACCTATCAAATATACCAAGCTCTAGCACTGCCTTTAGCGATGGACGTCTCACAACATCCTCATAGGAAAATCCGTGTGCACTTATAAAAAGCTGAACACCTGCATGCACTGCCTCCATAATTGCTTCACTATCTTCTTTACGGCCAATTTCATCTACGATCAAAATATCAGGACTCATAGAACGAATCATCATCATCATTCCTTCTGCCTTTGGACACGCGTCTAACACATCGACTCGGGTACCAAAATCATATTGCGGGATCCCTTTCACACAGCCAGCAATTTCTGACCGTTCATCAACGATCCCCACTTTACAAGAAGGAATTTCCGAAGCACTTACTCCTTGACTCATGCAACGAGCTACATCTCTTAAAAGTGTCGTTTTTCCCGTTTGCGGAGGGCCAATTACCATCGTGTTTAACCATCTTTTTTCATACAAATATGGCAAAAGCGGTTCAGCAATCCCTATTTTTTGACGAGCAATACGAATATTAAAGGAAGAGACATCACGAATCATTTTCACTGCGCTTTTTTCTGTAATGACTTTTCCCGCTAATCCGATTCTATGCCCCCCGCGAAGTGTCACATACCCACGTTTTAATTCCTCTTCCATCGTATAAATTGAGAATTGACTTAACTTATTCAATAAGTAAATAGCATCCTCTGCAGTAGTGATATAGTCATAAAAAAACACCTTTCCGTGTGCAATACACTCTAGCGGTCTTCCAATTCGAACACGAATTTCCTCTAAAGCATCGTATTGCTTACATTCTTCAATTAAGTACTTCATCGTTTTTGGTAAAACTTCTAATACCTCTTTCATCGGCTTCTCCCCACTATACTCGACTTACTATTTCAGTAATGCGATAAAAATACAGCAAATTCCAAGCGCTAGAAAAAAGAGCTTCAAGAAAGAAATTTCACTTGCTACACTCGCTATCCCAATTGTCATTGTTAAAATTAATACGGTAGGTCCAACAAACGCTAACATACCATTTATAAACAACGCTTTCTTCGCATCATTCACATAAAGCATAAGCAAAGCAGCAAATATCTCCGCACTACCTGAAAATAATCGAAGTGCTCCCATAACAAGCACGGATGTTTCCATTGCCGCTAGCCACTGTTTCATTCTTCCACCTTCTCCCGTAACAGTTACTAACTTCGTATTCTTAAAAAGAATATATTTGTACAACCATATGCAGAGGTTGTCTATTTCAGAAGTAAAAACATAATTTTTCTCTAAAGCCCGAATTAGAATCTGAATATTCATATTATTTTACGGTATATTATGGTACATTTAGTTTAAAAGGTGTATAAACCATGTAGCACGTTACTTTATTACCACTCGATTTACGCTATACAAATGTGATTTTCGAGCTATCAAGTGATCCACATATAAAAAATGCATTAGGGATAACGGTAGAAAACATCGAAGACACAAAAGCATTTCTTCTTTTCGCAATAGAAGAAGAACATCAAAAGAAATCCTTATCGAGAATGAAATAATTGGCCTCACCACACTTAAACATATTAATGATGAGAAGAAGCAATCTCACATTGGTAGTTGGCTCGGCTATCCGTACTGGGGAAAAGGCTATAACGAGGCTGCTAAAAAAGAAATCTTTAAAATCGCCTTTTTAGACTTACAACTTTCCTACGTATTTGCTGGTGCTAAAACGAATAATACCCGCTCGTTAAAAGCACAAGAAAAACTACCTTATATTTCATTGCATGTGGAAAACAAGTTTCCAGACGAACACGCTGCACTAGAGAAAGAAGTAAAGTCAACTTGCTCTTTGCATGTCGTGTCACGTGAAAATTTTTTAAACTGGTTGAAATTACAGAGTGAGGGGGAAAAATATGAAGACATTGAAAATTAGTTTAACCGTTGTAGTAGAATTAGCTCTTATTTATCTTTTTTCCTTATTGGTCGGTTGGTCATTTATAGAGACCTTTTTCCTTGGTAGTTTAGGGATATTTGGTACAATTTGGCTCATTGCTTTAAATATAAACCAAAATGCCAACATTGATCACACTATATATAAAACAGGTGAAGTAAAACCTTTTCGTATGACATGGAGCCCTTACACAGTAGGTGCTGCTAGTCTTACAGCTTTCAGTTTTATTGTAACAGCTATTTACTATCTACCCTATTTCCTATAAAAAAAGCACTCGTGAATTATCACGAGTGCTTTTCTACTATGCACGAGAAACGTATTTACCTTCACCAGTGTTGATGATAAGCATTTCGCCTTCGTTAATGAAGATTGGTACCTGTACAACAAGACCAGTTTCTAATGTAGCTGGTTTTGTTACGTTAGAAGCAGTATCACCTTTAATACCAGGCTCTGTTTCTGTAACTTGTAATTCAACTGTGTTTGGAAGTTCAACACCAAGTACTTCACCTTGGTAAGTCATGATTGCTACTTCCATGTTTTCTTTTAGGAATTTAAGCTCGCGCTCGATTTGTTTTTCACCAAGCTCGATTTGCTCATAAGTTCCGTTATCCATAAATACGTGAGCCTCACCACTTGCGTATAAGTATTGCATACGACGGTTTTCGATGTGTGCTTTTTCTACTTTCTCACCTGCACGGAATGTTTTCTCCTGAACAGATCCTGTGCGAATGTTACGTAGTTTAGAACGAACGAATGCAGCACCTTTACCTGGCTTTACGTGTTGGAAATCAAGTACTTGCCAAAGGGCATTGTCCACTGAAATTGTTAAACCTGTACGAAAATCGTTTACTGAAATCATGTAAAAAAATCCTCCTGTGTATTACAAAATAATAAGTTCTTTTGGTGATTTCGTAATTACTTCATTACCTTCACTTGTCACAATGATATCATCTTCAATACGTACGCCGCCAATACCTGGAATATAAATACCTGGTTCTACTGTTACAGCCATACCGGGTTCAAGTACTGTATCAGAACGGAACGCTAAACCTGGCGCTTCATGGATTTCAAGACCTATTCCATGACCAGTAGAGTGTCCAAAGTATTCACCATATCCTTTTTCCGTTATGTAATCACGCGTTAGCGCATCAGCCTCGCGACCTGTTAAACCAGCTTTAATACCGTTCACACCACGTAGTTGTGCTTCTAAAACGATATTATAAATTTCTTTTAATTTATCAGATGGTTCACCGACTGCAATCGTACGAGTAATATCAGAGCAATACCCTTTGTAATAAGCGCCGAAGTCTAATGTAACGAAATCTCCTGTTTCTATCACTTTTTCAGATGCCACGCCGTGCGGTAATGCCGAACGAAGACCTGAAGCAACGATAATATCAAACGAAGAAGATGTTGCTCCTTGTTTTCTCATGAAAAATTCAAGTTCATTTGACACTTCAATTTCAGATACTCCCGGGCGAATGAATGATAGAATATGCTCAAAGGCAGCATCTGCAATCTGTGCAGCTTCCTTTAATATCTTAATCTCTGAATCAGTCTTTATCAAGCGTAACTTTTCTACAAGTCCAGAAGTTGGGATAAATTCAGCATCAATCGCTTCCTTATGCGCTGAATAAGAACTATATGTAAGAGTATCTTGCTCAAAACCAAGCTTTTGAATTCCAAGCTCTTTCACTTGCTTTGCCACTTCATCAATGATTAATCCTGCGTGCTGTACAATCTCATATCCAACCGCTTGTTTACTTGCCTGCTCGACGTAACGGAAATCTGTAATAAATTGAGCACGATCTTTTGAAATAAGAACTACACCTGCTGTTCCTGTGAAGTTAGCCATATATCTACGACTATGTTCATTTGTTAACAAAATACCGTCAATGCCAGCCTCACCAAATGCACTTCGTAATCTTTCAATTTTCTCCATTACTTTATGCCTCCCTCAATTTCTCCATTAATGCAAATAACGCTAACTTATAGCCATAAAAACCAAATCCAACAATTTGTCCTGCACAAACAGCTGCCGTCACAGATTCGTGACGAAACGATTCACGCTGATGAATGTTAGAAATATGTACTTCAATAACAGGAATCGAAATGCTCGCAATGGCATCACGAATCGCATAGCTATAATGCGTAAATGCTCCCGGATTTAAAATGATCCCTTCATATATATCTTCCGCTTCATGAATAATGTCGATAATGGCACCTTCATGATTCGATTGGAAACATTCTAACTCCACTCCCATTGTTTCCGCTTCTTGCTTCATATCTGCTTCAAGTGTCGCTAGCGTGCCCTTTCCATATACATTTACCTCACGAACACCGAGGCGATTTAGGTTAGGCCCGTTTACGAGGAGTAACTTTTTCATATTCTTAAAACTCCTTAATATTAAATATCTATACAATATTTTAACATAGGAGTTACTTATTTGAATAGTTCGTCTTCTCTCGCCCTTCTTGTTCTACTTTATTGCTATTTACTGCGTAAGAAACAGAATATGCTATAAACACACCATACAATATAAAAATACATATTGTCGTTACAATTGTCTCTTTTGGTAAATGGAGCGCACTTTTAATAACAGGAGCCATTAAACCCATCCCCAAAAACAGTAATGCCCACCAAAATAATCCATAAATAATTCCCGCAATAATCCCCTCAAACTTCGCAAAAAATGCTTTATACAAAAAGGCAATCAAAATTGAAAGAAGTCCCATACAAACTATTCCTGACACATTCCCCCATACACCTTCTTTCCAACTTCCAAACGCAAATGGTAAAAGGAAATAATTCGGTCCCGCCTCCGTGAATGAAAATATATGAAGGAAATACCATATCCCGCCCCAAAAGATTCCACCAAACAAACCGATTTGTACAAAATTCCTTGTTCCTAATTGTTCTTGACTCACATCGACACCTCCGCTCAATAGTATGCCCGAAACTATTTTGAAGCATGTTTAAATCCTGCGAAATTTGTCTATAAAAAGAATAAGAAATGTCCGACTCTCATAACATTTTCCCTTGTCATCTACTTGTATTTGCCGATAAAATAAAGGAAACTCGGTGATTGTCTTATTTCAAAACGACAGAACCCAGTATGACAATTGCCTCTTTTTCTACATAAGAGAGAAACAAATACAGGTTGGTGTTAACATGGCAGAAGAGTCAAAACAAATATATGGCGGGCAAGCGGTCATTGAAGGAGTTATGTTTGGCGGTAGAGAATATACTGTTACAGCGGTTCGTCGTAAAGATAAATCGATTGAATTTTATCGATTACCACGCGTTCGTAATAAAATATTATCTATCCTAAAAAAAATTCCATTTTTACGAGGTATTGCCGCTATTGTGGATGCAAGTGCGAATGGAGCAAAGCATTTAAACTTCGCTTCAGAACGATTTGACGTCCACCCAGAAGATGATGAACAAATTGCAAATAAAAAAGAAGAACAATCAAAATTAACGATGGTATTAGGAGTTGCAGCTGTTGGCGTTTTATCTTTCATATTCGGTAAAGTCATCTTCACAGCAGTTCCTGCACTATTAGCTGAATTAACGAGACCGATTTTCCCATCTCATACTGGGCAAATCATTGTCGAAAGTGTCATTAAGCTCATGCTATTATTGAGCTATATATACTTTATTTCTTTAACCCCACTTATTAAGCGGGTATTTCAGTATCACGGTGCAGAGCATAAGGTAATCAATGCTTATGAGAATAACCTTCCTCTGACTGTAGAAAACGTTCAAAAGCAAACTCGCCTCCATTATAGATGCGGCAGTAGCTTTATTATATTTACAGTCATTATTGGAATGTTCGTTTATTTCCTAGTCCCTACAGATCCTCTTTGGGCACGAGTTATAAACCGAATTTTATTAATTCCAGTTGTACTTGGTATTTCTTTTGAAGTATTGCAATTTACAAATCGATTAAGAGATATTCCCGTATTACGCGTACTTGGATATCCTGGGTTATGGCTACAACTATTAACAACGAAAGAACCAACAGATGACCAAGTGGAAGTAGCAATTGCATCGTTTGAAGAATTATTACGTTTAGAGAACAAACAATAATTATTTAAAAATGGTGTTCAACTCCTTTCCTCATCGTTAATATACTAATTTTAATATACGTTTTTAGGAGGTGTCCCTTATGAACGGTCGTTCGTTTACTTTCGCTATATTTGTGCTTATTATTGGATTGGCAATATTCGGCCTTGTTTCATCTGTTATTACAAATCCCATGGGTGTATTAAGAAATATCGGGTACATGTTACTTGTTGTCGGTATCTTTTACTTGCTATACAAGATGTTTACAAATTCCAGTGGTTCTGCAAATTCGCAAAGCTCATATAAGCGTGCGGCAAAACAATCGAACCGCAAACATGGGAAACAAAATGTAGCACCCCTAGGCAATTCTTTCCTTAAGTCAAATACTTCTAATGACAAAAGTAAAAAAGGGAATTCTTCCACTTTGAAACGAAAAAGAAAACAGTCTCATTTAACTGTCATTGAAGGCAAAAAAAGCAAAAAGAAAGACCGTGCTTCCTTTTAGGAAATACGGTCTTTTTTTATACTTTGAAGCACTTCTTTTAAACTTTTCTCTCTCATACTTTCAATTCGAAGATGATGATTTTCAAATAATAAATTCCGTGTCACATCATTAGGTACAACAACGCATGTTAATCCCGCTGCAACTGCTGCTCTCAATCCATTTAATGAATCTTCAAATACAACAGCTTCAGATGGCTTAATTCCTAATTCTTCTATTGCAACTCGATAAAGAGCTGGATCTGGTTTTACCTTCTCAACATCTTCTCTCGTTTTAATTACTTCAAAATATTCTCGAATCTGTAGCTCTTCTAAAAAATGAATAACCCATTCTCTAGACGAACTAGAAGCTAGTGCGATTTTTAATCCCATTTCTTTCGCTTCTTCTAAATATTCTTTTACCCCGTCACGAGCTTCTGGTATTTTCATTTTCTCTTTATGTAAAGTTGCCACTTTTTCTTTTAATACACTTTTGTTAAACTTCTCTTTTAATTGATCATTTAAATATGCATAAAGTACCTCATCTGTTGTTCCAATGCATTTCGCAAATTCCTCTAAAGGTAGTTCCCCGCCGTATTCACGAACAACATCTCTGAAAGAGTGAAACCATATCGTTTCTGTGTCCACAATTAATCCATCAAAATCAAAAATAATTGCTTTCATAATTCTCCCATCCTTTTCGAATTGAAATAAAAAAGGAAACGCCATCCGTTCCCCTTAATTACTTTTCTCTTCATTTGCTTTTTGAACACCACGAAGTGTTTCCACTCGAACCTCATCTTGTTCAAAGTATTGTACTAAATCACCGATACGGTCAATTGATTCCCAACTTAAATGATGTTCAATTCCTTCTACATCATTATAAATTTTGCTTTCATCCACACCGATAATGCGCATAAACTGTTCTAACAATTCATGTCGATATACGAGACGTTCCCCGATTTTTTTACCTTTTGATGTTAATACAAGCCCTCTATATTTTTCATAAATTAGATATTCGTCTTTGTCTAATTTTTGTACCATTTTTGTTACAGAGGATGGATGTACACTAAGCGCTTCAGCAATATCAGATACACGGGCATAACCCTTTTCATCAATCAACAAATAAATTTGTTCAATATAATCTTCCATACTAGGGGTAGGCATCGGTTTCCTCCATCCAATTTCATTTTGCTTATTCCGTACGAAGCAATCAATAAAATGATACACCAGAAAGAATAACGTGACAAGGTGGAAACGAGCCTAAATCTGCAAAAGTGAAAAGAACCTGTATTCAAATACAAGTTCCTTTCATGTAAAATATTGAATTTCTGCGTCAGGAAAAAAGTGATGAATATATCCTCGAATCGTTTCCTCCAATACTTCTGCATCATCTTTTTTATATACATATTTCCCAATTCCATATCGTCCCCATTTATACTTTCGCTTCTCTTCATCCATTTCAAGCTTCGTATTTGGATAACGCTCTTGAATAACCTTTTTCGCTGGTTTCGTAAAACGATGCTGAATTAATTCAAACGTTAAATTTGGTATCGTCATATCTTTCAGCGCATTGTACAGTCGCTCAAATAGTTCACGATATCCTTCTTCCCATCCTTCATGCATATAAAGTGGCGCGACTATAAAACCAAGTGGATAACCTGCACCTGCTACTTTACGTGCCGCCTCAATTCGCTCCTCAAATGGCGATGTCCCTGGTTCAAAATTTTTAATTACATATCGTGAATTTATACTAAACCTGAAACGAGTTTTCCCATTATGCTTTGCATCTAATAAATGATCAACGTGCGAATATTTCGTGACGAAACGTAAGCGCCCATATTCACTTTCTCCAATGAATTCAATCGCTCGCTTTAATGCATGTGTTAAATGATCAATCCCAACGATATCTGATGTACACGCTGCTTCAAATCTTGTTATTTCAGGTGCCCTTTCATCCATATATTGCTTTGCCTTCTCAAATATTTCATCAAGATTGACATACACACGAACGTAAGGCTTACTCCCAAGTGTCGTTTGCAAATAGCAATAATGACAATGTCCCATACACCCTGTTGCGAGCGGAATTGCATATTCAGCTGACGGTTTTGACGTATCAAACTTTAGCGTTTTCCTCACCCCAACGACAAGTGTAGCCTTTGCATTACGATACTTTTGCAAATCATTTTCTCCTGGCAAATTTCTAATTTGATTATGTGATGTTGTTTCATGAATTTCTAATCCCATCTTCGTAAACTTCTCATAAAGCTCTTTTCCAAGTGGATATTCAAGTGCCTTTGGTTCAAAGTAAACGAGTTTTGGCATAAATGGTTTCATACGCTTCCCTCCTCTCGTTAGTATGGGAAACATTGAAAAATTAACACTCATTAAAGTTTTCCACTTCAGTAACTTGCGTTGCAAGTTACTGAATGTTATAATTTGGATAACAACTACCTTGCACCGCAAGTTACCTAGATGAAAGGTGGTGAAATCATGCACAGTCAAATGTTAAAAGGTGTACTAGAAGGTTGCATCCTATACATCATTTCACAAGAAGAAGTTTACGGATATGAACTGAGCACAAAATTAAATAAACACGGCTTTACATTCGTAAGCGAAGGAAGCATATATCCGTTATTATTACGTATGCAAAAAGAAAAATTGATTGAAGGAACATTAAAAGCTTCCTCACTCGGTCCGAAGCGAAAATATTATCACGTAACCGATAAAGGGGTAGAACAACTTGAAGAATTTAAAAAAAGCTGGGGAATGGTTTCTACTACGGTAAATAACTTATTACAGGGGGAGTGATAGGGATGAAGGCGAAAGATTTAATCGAACTAAATAACGAAAAGCGTAAATTATTAACTACAGAAAATGAAACCGCCTATAGTGACATGTTAATATACATTCGCTTAGCTAAAGTACCAGAATACCACACGGAAGAACTGCTAATCGAAATTCTCGATCACCTTATCGAAGCCCAGCAAGAAGAAAAAAGTGCTTATGATATTTTTGGCGACGACTTACAGGCATACTGTGACGAACTAATTGCTGCCCTACCGACACAAAGTTTATGGGAACAATTATCGATTCCTTTATTTATAACTAGTTACCTGTTAGCAATATATTTTGCTGTTTCTTCCGTAATTGCATTGATATTTCCCTTATTTTCAAATGAAGCACGTTTTAAATTTGTACACATTGATTTCATTTATCTGATTGCATTTATCTTGTCCGTACATCTTATGATACGTTTTGTTTTCGATTTTATTAACACTGATTTATTTAAAAATAAAACAACTATTTGGAGGCAACTTGGAGAATTTTTCATACGCCATAGCCTATGGATACTATTAATCGGTATTTCCTTTTTCTTTATGAAACAGCCCTATACTACATTACAAATCTCACCTTGGATTGGCGCTTTACTAGCCATCTCTTGCTATGCACTATATAAACTCTTCTACAAAAAAGAATATTTAGACTTTAAAAAGGAGTAACGATATGATGACTGAAAAAGAAATGGTTAAATTAAACAATGAAAAGAGGGAGTTATTAACAGCTGAAAACGAAGCTGCTTATGGTGATATGCTTATTTATTTACGCCTTACTAGCGTTCCACAAAAACAAATGGAAGAATTACTTTTAGAAATATTGGATCATCTTTTAGAAGCGCAAGAAGACGGTAAAACTGCACATGACATTTTCGGAGAGGATTTAAAAGCTTACTGCGATGAATTAATTAACTCTTCGGAACATCAAAATTCTTTCCAACAAGCTGCCGTTATTGGGTTTGCGGTTAGTTTATTATTAGCTGTTCAAATTGGATACGATACATTCACTACTCTTATGCAAAAACTATTTTCAAGTACAAACACTTCAGGAATTCCATTTAGTATTCCTGGAACAATATTATCTGCTATCGTTTTAACAATTGGTGCTTTTATAACTTTTTCTTTATTTAGACGTTTCTCTTTTACGATATTAGTTTCCTGGAAACAAAAAGCACTCCTCTTATTATCAGTATTTATACCTTTTGTCTTATCAGTTTTTGCAAACGTATTTTTCAAAACACAATCATACTTATTTTATAATTTGTCTATTTTGCAAGGTTCTCTTATTACACTTTCTTTTTATATTTTGTACAAATTTTTATATAAAAAATCAAATTTTTAACAGCCCTTCAAAAGGCTGTTTTTTCTTCTGTCTAATTTTACAAATTGAAAAATTTCATAAAGAAAATAAGAAAAATGCAAAATAATTAAAGTTAATTGTTGACGTGATGCTTTTATTATCGGTATCATAAATCTTCGTGAGCAATTATTTTTCGTTATACGATTTTTTTATTATTACTGAATTTTTGAGAGGAGAAATTAGATGTCAGTTAAGAAGAAAACGCAAGTACGCACCGGCAAAATGGTACGTGAACTAATGTTAGCAGACGAAGATGTAAATGCTTCGCTAATTATGGTATATAGTGAAAACGGTGTAAACGCAGAAATTAAAATCGAGGGCTTAACGCCGAAATGTAACGAAGAATTATTTTTGAGCGGAAACGTGGATTGGAACAAGAGTGTTATTTATAAAATTGTTGATTTCACTGGAAACGCTGAAGTTGGTAAAGTTACATTAACAGCGATGAACAAAAACAATGTTTCTCTAGAAATTGAACGCGTTATGTGGAGTAAAGAAAATAAAGAAGCTGCCGAGCAAGAAGAAACACAGGTAGAAGCAGCACCGAAAAAAGAAGTAGTTGTAGAAGCTCCAAAAGCAATTACACCTGCTCCTAAGCCTGTTACGCGTGCGGAAACACCTGCTATGGCACCTAAGCCTACTCCGGTACCGACACCTAAGCCAGTAAGCGTAGAAGCAGCTGTAGAACTAGCTACTCCAGCGCCTGTGAAAAAAGCAGTCCCTACTCCAGTTACAAAGCAAGAGACAGCACCGGTTGCTCCTGCAAAACCGAAGCAGCCTGCTTTGACTGAAACAAATTCAAAACTACAAGAAAATTATGTTAAACTCGTGAAAAAGACAATTGAAGTTTGTCAAGATTACGAGCTTGGCATCGACATAGATGATTCTATTGAAAGCTTAAAAGAAGAACTACAAAGCCAAGGTATTAGCGTTACATTTGACAAAGAAATTATGGACGTTGTAAGTCGCCTTCGTTCTTTACAAGATAAAGGAATCAAAGTAGAAAAAGTACTTAATTTACTATAAAAAAATAAGAGGTGGCAATTGCCATCTCTTATTTTTTATAATTCCACTCATTACTTTCATACTTTTCTTTCGCTAACGTTTGAACTTCATGTAACTGTTGTTCTGTTAATTCATATGGAACAAGTTCTACATCCAATCCTTTTTCAAAGCCAACTTCAAACGCTTTAATTAACTGTTCTATCGTAAATGTACGGTCTGTTAATTCATTAATTGCTACTGCTTTAGAAGAGAACATACTCTTCATACGTTCCTTCACACGTTCATTTGGGAATAAAAATAGATCATATAGTTCATCTAAATCAATTTCTAATGGAATCGATCCATGCTGTAAAATAACACCTTTTTGACGTGTTTGAGCACTACCAGCAATTTTTCTTCCTTCCACTACAATTTCATACCAAGATGGTGCATCAAAACATACACCTGAACGTGGATTTTTCAAATTTTCACGATCTGCTTCTGTTTTTGGAACTGCATAATATGCTTCTAACCCTAATGCCTTAAAACCATCTAATAAGCCTTGCGAAATAACACGATATGCTTCTGTAACTGTTTTCGGCATATTCGGATGATCTTCAGACACAATAACACTATACGTTAACTCTTTGTCATGTAGTACACCCCTGCCGCCTGTTTGACGACGAACGAATCCATATTTTTTTTCGTTAACTACATCCATATTAATATCTTTCTCAACACGTTGAAAATATCCAACTGTTAATGTTGGTACTTCCCATTCATAAAAACGAATTGTTGGTGGCATTTTCTTTTCACTTTGCCAATTTAACAAACATTCATCTAACGCCATATTAAATGCCGGTGAACATTGACCAGAGTTAATATAACACCATTTTTCTTTTCCCATCCTGCACCTCATATAACCAATTATTTTTCACATTCTCTAGTCTACCAAATTCGACAAAATTTGTGAAAGAATACGAAATTTCTTCTTATATGCAAATGAATCTGTTGCATAAATACATATGGGCATTATAATATTGAAAGTAGGATAAGAAAAAAGGGAGCGATAGAATCGTGTCAACAACTTGGATTATTTTATTAGCCGTAATCGTAGCATTTATCGGCTACACTGTATGGATGTACTTCTATCAGAAAAAATTAATTAAAACTCTTACAGAAGAAGAATTTCGCGCTGGCTACCGTAAAGCACAGCTTATCGATATTCGTGAAGCAGACGAATATAACGCAGGGCATATTTTAGGTGCACGTAACATTCCGTTATCACAAATTCGCCTTCGCCATAAAGAACTTCGTCAAGATCAACCTGTTTACTTATATTGCCAAAGCGGATTCCGTACAGGTCGTGCAGCGCAATACTTAAAAAAACAAGGCTACAAAGATTTCTACCAATTACAAGGTGGATTTAAATCTTGGACAGGCAAAATTAAAAAGAAATAATAACATACAAAAAACTAGCTGAATAAATCAGCTAGTTTTTTCATTTCATCTTATTCGCAATGTATAATAAATTCTGCTTGATTACCTTTTCATCGTTCTCTTCTACATTCCGATACAGCAGCTGATATTCAATTCCTTTCTCTTTCCATATAAGCGTAGCAAATTCGTCACCACGTTCATAATCATCTTTATTTTTAAAATAAGCAGACGTTCCATTATTCAGTTTCATTTGTTCTTGAAATCGCTTCTCTTCCATAAGATCCGGAAAACTATAAGGAAAGTTCGCGACATTTAACTCAATATACTCATTTCTACCTGGCTCCTTCTGTTTATATTTAATCGTTAAGACTGCGTTCTTTTTCCCAAGCGTTCTTACTTCACCCTTCACATCACTTGTAATGTCGTACGGTAAAAACGTTGGAACTTTAAACTTCACCGGAAAATATTTTGGAAGTTCCTTTAGCGGAATAGGATCCGTAACACGATCCATAGCTCCTCCTGTTGTTCCCACAAAGTGTTTTTCTTCTTGCATCGTTTGCTGAAACGAACACGAACTAAGTACAAAACTAGAAAACACGAAACAAATGATTCCTTTTTTCAATTTGTTTCCGCCCTTTCATACCGCTCTCTTAACGAACGAAGCGTTGATATGCTCTTCATATTCGCTTTGTCATCAAACTCCACCTTTGAAAACTTTCCACGTTATTCTCACACATTTTGACAACACTTTTTGCAAACAAAAAAGACCCCTATCATTCTTACGCCCAAGTGAAAAGGTTACGCGAATAAAAAGAAGTCTTATTAATACCATAGTTTGTGAAAAGCTTTTCAGGTCAAGATTTTTTCTTTCTTATTATTTTCCCTTTATAATAAGGGAAAGAGGTGATACATATGGCCAATATAAAACAAATTGCTAAAACTGCTGGTGTATCGATATCAACTGTTTCTCGTGTTCTGAATAATCACCCTTACGTAAAAGAAGAAAAGCGTAAGCGTGTTCTAGACGCTGTTGAAGAATTAAACTACGCAAAAAATATAAATGCTGTCCATTTAATAAGAGGGAAAACATATACAATTGGCGTTATGCTTCCTTTCATTAACCTCCCCTACTTCAGTACCATTATTGAAGGAATCGGTAACGAAGCATTATTAGCTGGATATCACATTAATTTATGCCAAACAAATTACGATAGCCTTGAAGAAATTCGTGTTCTTGAAATGATGAAAATGAAACAATTTGATGGGATGATTATTTGCTCCCGAACGAGCTCTTGGGAACAAATCGAACCTTTCGCAAAATTTGCCCCTATTATTTCATGTGAAAAAATGAAGCACCCCCTCATTTCATCCATCTACGTAGATCATTATGAAGGTTTCCGTCTCGGTACTGCCTATTTACTAAGTAAAGGCCATGAAAAAATCGGAATTTGTTTAGCAAGAAAAACAAGTGTAAATTCCATGGAGCGCGAAAAAGCGTTCGCCGATACCCTTCGTAACGAAGGGAAAACGTTGCATCCTGAATGGATTTTCCACCAATGCTATACAATGCAGGACGGAGCACAAATACTCCATCGTATTTTAAATATGAAAAATCGTCCAACTGCTATTTTTACAGCGAACGATCAAGTTGCAGCTGGTTTATTAACAGAGGCTCGAAAACATGGTATTCGAGTACCTGAAGACCTTGCTATCCTTGGATTTGATAATCATGAAATTTCAAAGGCATTAGAAATTTCCACAATTGAACATCCCGGTCTCGCAATGGGCTCACATGCTTTTTCTTTATTCCATAAGCAGATCCAAAGCGAGCAAATTGTCGGCAGTGCAAAAGAACTTTCATTCCATTTAATTGAGCGAGAGACTGTCTAAAAAGAGCGTTACCTATAACGCTCTTTTTCAGCTCTTCACCTATTGACATTATATTTTTTATCTCATATAATGAACCTAACGAACGGTAGGTAGGGGATGAAAATGACAGCAAACCGCATTAAAGCTGTAGCACTTTCTCATTTCGCACGCTACGGCTATGAAGGAACTTCATTGGCAAATATTGCTCAAGAAGTTGGGATTAAAAAACCATCGATTTACGCACACTTTAAAGGAAAAGAAGAGCTATATTTCATATGCTTAGAATCTGCTCTCCAAAAAGATTTGCAGAGCTTCACAGGCGATATTGAAAGCTTTTCCAATTCGTCTACTGAAGAATTGCTTTTAAAATTATTAAAAGGCTATGCAAAACGCTTTGGTGAAAGTGAAGAATCAATGTTTTGGTTACGAACTTCTTATTTTCCGCCTGATGCATTTCGCGAACAAATTATTAATAAAGCAAATGTACACATTGAAAACGTCGGAAAACTTTTATTCCCTGTATTTAAAAGAGCAAGCGAACAAGATGAGCTGCATAACATTGAAGTAAAAGACGCCTTAGAGGCTTTTCTATGCTTACTCGACGGTCTTATGGTTGAACTACTATACGCAGGTTTAAATCGTTTTGAGACACGTTTAGACGCTTCTTGGAAAGTATTTTGGCGCGGACTTTCAAACTGACGGATTGCTCCTTTGCAATGCGTCGTTTTTAAGCCCTTTACCTAACGACTGGTAGGAAGGAGAAATGACATATGGCATGGATTTATGTAATCATCGCTGGTATTATTGAAATCTTTTGGGTGATTGGACTAAAAAAAGCAGAGGCACCACTTGAATGGGCTGGTGTCGCTCTATTAATTACAATTAGTTTCGTCTTATTATTTAGAGCTTATAAAGATTTACCTGTCGGCACTGTATACGCAGTCTTCACAGGAATTGGAGCTGGTGGAATCGTTCTTACAGAGATTTTCATCTTCGGAGAACCTTTCTCTATCGTAAAAGTTTTATTAATCGGTTTAATCTTCTTCGGAGTAATTGGTTTAAAACGAGTAACAGAAGAAAAAGACGCGAAGGAGGCCGCATAAAATGGCTTGGTTATTTTTAATTCTAGCTGGTATTTGTGAAATTATTGGTGTACTCTTTATGAAAGTAGCCACTGAAAAGAAAGGCTGGGCACCAAAAGTTATTTTAATCGCTAACTTCGGCGTAAGCTTCTTCTTCTTATCTCTTGCGATGAACACATTACCGATGGGAACTGCTTACGCGATTTGGACTGGAATCGGAACTGCTGGAAGTGCACTTCTAGGCATTCTCATTTTCCGAGAATCAGCGGATTGGCGTCGTCTTGCTTTCTTAAGCTGCATTTTATGCGGCGCTGTTGGCTTAAAACTATTAAGCTAACGTGAGGTGAATGTCATGTGGAAAGAAAAAGGGAAGCAACTGTTAGCATGGATTACACTCGGGATTGTCATTCTATTACAAATCAGTTTTCATATAATAGAATCATTGTTTCATAAAGTATTATCCATTCTCACATTCCTTCCTAACATGACACTTGAAATGATATCAATCGTTTGGTCCATCATTACCTCCATTGCAATCGTCATTATATGGAGTATCGCCAAGCTATGGAATAAGTTATTTAAAAAGGACAGTACTTCTGAAAAAGAGTAACTGTCCTTTTTTTCATTCATTCAGATTTTCTATAAAAGTTAGATGCAATAAGACAAAGAAGACCAACTATGACAATACTTATACCAATTCCTTTATGCAAATTAGGAAACGGTGATGGTATGTCTGAATAAAAATTTGCTAATATGAGACCGATTGAAACGAAAAGTACCCCTATTCTATATAACCATTTTCTTTTGTTCATCATTCTCCCCTCCTAAAATTTTTCATACACTCCTTTCTTTTGGACATACTACCTAAAAAAGGAGTGAATAATATGCAAAATTCTATACATAAGCAAATCCTATTTTTATTTTTCCTATTTCTTATTCTCATCATCGTTTTCAGCTTTATATTACATACTCCGAAAGATGTACCAAATAGCGTTTCTTTTTATAAACTACTGCTCTCGTATTGTCGTTATTGAAGAAGGTGCCTTTTTTAAGGCACCTTTTAAAATTCTCTTTTTTCATATATTTTTACTGAAACGAAGATAGATGCTATGAACATGCATATTGAACCAATGAATAACAAGGTATTATATAATTGAATTTGTTCCAAGTTGATTTGAAACAAAACTTCTAAAACAACTATCGGTGCCATGAATATTACTATCGTAATAAAAATAGTTTTCTTATACCCTAGCCAAAAGGATATTGGTAATACAAAGCTTAAATACACTAAAATAAAGCTAATACTAGCAACTATTGTCGTTTCAATAAATTCAAATAAGTTAACCTCGCTCTTCATTCCCATCGTGAAACAACCGACCGTTACACTTATAGAAAGAATAATAATTGCTACTATATATTTCGCATACACAATTTGTTTTCTCAATATTGGTAAACTATTTACTATAACTTCACTCTCATTTTTACTATCTGCTTCAAATGTTTTTACTGTTGCCCCAATTGTAATAATTACTGACATAATGATGAATAAATTTTCCGTATCTGTTAAGGCCATATAAAAGAAAACAGGATACAGTATGTACCAAATTGAAAATTTCCATTGAATGATGAAATCTTTTAAAATTAGTTGCTTGATCATGTATTACACCCCCTAATATGAAAATGTCCCTTCTATAACTCTGCCTCCTGAAACATTTTCATTGAGAGGAACATTGATACGAATATACTCACTAATACTCCGATACCAAGAACACCCATTGCTTGTGTAGCCTCTTGAGAGTGAAGTACTTTTAACATAATTGTTTTATCACCAAAAATATTGCACATAAGGCCAATCATACCCATTAAAGGAAAAAGCATAATCAAATTCAAGACAGTAATAACTTTATATCCCCCAATGTAATTAGTCGGTATCGTTACTGCACAATAAATCAAAGTTGCTACTATTGCTGAAAATACTGCATATCCAGGCATAACTATATCTCTGTTCAATAGAATATTTCCTAATATTATGACTATAAAAGTTGTACTCAAACCAGCCATAATAAATAATGAACTTGCAATATATTTAGCTATAACTATCTCTGTTCTCGTTATAGGCAAACTCACTAATATTTTTTCTGTTTTACTTTTCTCTTCATAATAAAAAGAAATATATATGATCGTACTGCATGTTATAAATAATCCTATTGCAATCCCCATGGGTTGGACTGGATTCCTAAAAACAGAGAAAATAGGTATTAAAAAATATAAAAGAAACATCTTCTTCTGCAAGAAAAACTCCTTCAAAATCAATTGCTGCATATAAATTCTCCTCTCTATAAATCACGTGCTCCGTAAATTTTAATTGTAAGAAACATAGAAGCGATATAAATACTAACTAATGTAATGAATCCAACTATAAATACACCAAGATGTAATGGATTCACAATCCAATCAATGAATGATGTCGTAGCGCTTTCTCCGTCACCAATAAACATTCCAATAATAACACCTATCCCAGCGGCCCCACCTGTAAATATTCCACGTACTACTTTTGATTTTGTCCCATAATAACTCGGGAATAATGCTGTAATATAAACTAAAGAATACACAGCACCTCTGACTACTACATACCAAGGAATTTCAATATACAAATTTGGATGATACACTCCAATATCACCAATGACGGCGATACCTCTTATAAGAAAAACAACTAGCATAGTAGAAATCATGCCACCTACAATGAATATTACACCCGAAATATATTTAGCAATAATGATATCCTTTCGTCCAACAGGTAAACTATTTATAATAACATCACTTTTATTTTTTTCATCCATCGCTATTAGTATCATAGAAGATGATATCGTTATGAGTAAGCAACTCATCGGAAATAACAATTCACCATCTGGATCTAATCCAAAGAAAACAAGGGGCATAATAAAATACACTAACCACATAACCCGAAAAAAGAACAAATCTTTATAGATTAGCTGACGCATAAGCACCTCTCCCTTTCGCAGTGTAAACGATGATATCGTCTAATGTAGGCTTTTCTATTACAACCTCATTTCCAAACCAATCGATAATTGCTTGTTTATCCTTCGCTAAACCTTCAAAACCAAATTTATTTTTTCGTAATCCAACAAATAGTTCTTTTCCTTCTCGATCTAATAAATCATTGCTTCCCTTTACGATTACGTAGTTCTCCATTAATTCATCTTTTTCACCAGTAAATATAATTTCTCCATCGTTGATAAACGTAATATAATCTGCAATACGTTCTAAATCCGTTGTAATGTGGGTTGAGAATAATACAGATACTTCATCTTCCATTACAATTTCTTGCAACATATCAAGTAATTCACTTCGGACAACTGGATCTAATCCTGCTGTCGGCTCATCCATAATGATAAACTCTGCATGATGTGAAAGTGCGATGGCAATCGCAAACTTCATTTTCATCCCTTTAGATAGCTCTTTAATTTTTTTATACTTTGGAACTTGCAATCTTTGCATATACGATTGGTATTGATTTTCGTCCCACTTTTTATATAACGGTGCAATAATACGTTTCATTTGTTCACACGTTAAATCTTCGTAATAATGATTTTCATCATATACAAAACCAATATTTTGTTTTATGTCCTTTTCGGCTTTCTTATTGTCTTTACCAAAAATTTTTATATCGCCGCTATCTTTTCTAATTAAATTCATAATCATTTTGATCGTTGTACTTTTCCCAGCACCATTTGGTCCGACAAACCCCATAATATATCCTCGTGGTAATGCAAAACTTATATTGTTCACTGCAAAATCTTCATAACTTTTACAAACATTTTTTAGCTCTAACATCTCTTATTCCCCCTTATATAAACACGCAATCATCTGCTGCAATTCTTCAAGTGAAAGCTGCAACACTTTACTTTCTTTTACGATTTCTTCAGCCTTACTTTCCAATAGACGTAGCCGCTGTTCTTTTAATAGTTCATTATTTTTACGTGAAACATAAGTCCCCTTCCCAGCAACAGTTTCTATATATCCTTCTTTTTCAAGCTCCTCGTACGCACGCTTCGTTGTAATTACACTAATTTGCAATTCCTTCGCTAAGCTACGAATAGACGGTAATTGGTCTCCACCCTTTAAACCACCATTTAAAATAAGCTGGCTTAATTGTTTTCTTATTTGCACATAAATAGGGTCTTGGGAAGAATTCGAAATAATAATATTCATGTTTTCCTCCAGTGTGTGTATATACTGTATATATCTTATATATACAGTATATACACAGCATCCTATTTTTGGCAAGAAAAAAAGACCAACATTTTCCTGTTGGTCTTTCGTATATGTATCACTTTTCAAAGCGATCTAACATCTCATCTCTCATTCCGAAACTTACTACTGCAATTCCTATATACATAAACAGAAGGAATGCCGGATGAACCGTGTTGTACCAGCTGCTGTCAACGATTAAGTAAATCGTTAATGCCACAACAAGAACAAACGCTAAGATAAACATATAAAAGTGTCTTGTACTACCCATGATAAACTCCTCTCTTCTCACTTCACCATTCAACAGTTTATTTTATCGAATAATTCGATATGACTCAAGGTTAACTTTCTGTTATGTAATCAAGTTCCACCTTTACAATGTCCTCACATGCTATTGAAATGATTGTTCCTTGTTTATCAATCGCCGTCACTTCTCTATTATCCATTACACGATTTGCTACTCTTTCTAACACTTTTCCTTGGTCTCGATAGCAAAATTCTTTTACATCTTTAATTGTTTCTCCATTTTCTAAATGGTATACCATTCTATAACATCGATATCCCACACTTTCACCCCCGTCTTGCTCGTTTTTTCACATATACATAAAAATGAGTAATTTTTGCCTCATCACATCTTCTTAATTTCAATAAAATTCTAACAAAAATAAATACTTTTATCAAACCGACTTTTTCAACAAAACTACCTATAAAACTACACCTTTACACCATTAGGAAACAAAAAATATAATTTTTTAACATTTTCTTCACTATTTCTGCACAAATTCTCCATACAAAAAAAGAACCCGCCGCAGCGAGTTCTCCTTTTGTTATTCTAATCAAACTTGTACAGGAGCTGGCTTTGCATAACGTAAAACTGGTTTACGTGCAGCCATCGTTTCGTCTAAACGCTTAATGACTGTCGTATGCGGTGCTTCTTGTACAACTTCTGGATTTTCTTCTACTTCTTTAGCGATTTGAATCATCTTATCAATGAAACCATCTAATGTTTCTTTTGATTCTGTTTCTGTCGGCTCAATCATAATACATTCTTCCACATTTAATGGGAAGTAAATTGTTGGTGGATGGTAACCGAAATCAAGCAGCCGTTTTGCAATATCTAATGTACGTACGCCAAGTTTCTTTTGACGACGACCTGATAATACAAATTCATGCTTACAATGTCTATCGAATGGAAGATCGTAGAATGGCGCTAATCTTCTCATCATATAGTTCGCATTTAATACAGCATACTCAGTTACTGCACGCAAGCCATCTGAACCCATAGAGCGAATATACGTGTATGCACGAACGTTAATTCCGAAGTTACCATAGAATGGCTTCACACGACCAATTGCTTCTGGACGGTCGTAATTGAAGTGATAACCATTTTCCGTTTTTTCTAAAATCGGTTTTGGTAAGTACGGAATTAAATCAGCTTTCACACCTACTGGACCAGAACCTGGGCCACCACCGCCGTGAGGACCTGTAAATGTTTTATGAAGGTTTAAATGCACAACGTCAAATCCCATATCTCCTGGGCGTGCTTGGCTTAATACCGCATTTAAGTTTGCACCATCATAGTATAACTTACCGCCTGCATTATGGACGATTTCTGCCATTTCTAAAATATTTTCTTCGAATAGACCTAATGTATTAGGATTTGTTAACATAAGTGCTGCTGTTTCTTCGTTTACAACACGTTTTAAGTCTTCTAAGTCAACAAGGCCATTTTCATTTGATTTTACTGTAATTGTTTCAAAACCAGCTACAGTTGCAGATGCCGGGTTCGTTCCGTGAGCAGAGTCAGGTACAATTACTTTCGTACGGTTAAAGTCACCATTCGCTTCATGGTATGCACGAATTAACATTAAACCTGTCCATTCTCCGTGTGCACCAGCTGCTGGTTGTAAAGTAACAGTATCCATACCTGTAATTTCAATTAAATGCTCTTGTAAGTCATACATTAATTCCATTGCACCTTGTACTGTCTTTTCATCTTGCAGTGGATGAATATTTGCAAATCCTGCGAAACGAGCTACACTCTCATTAATTTTCGGATTATATTTCATCGTACAAGATCCAAGTGGATAGAATCCAGAATCAACACCGTGGTTACGGTTTGAAAGTGCTGTATAGTGGCGCATAATATCAAGTTCAGATACTTCTGGTAGCTCTGCATCTTCTACTCGAATATAATCGCTCTCAAACACATCTTCTAGTTTCACTTCTTCTACATCTAATTTGGGTAAGCTATATCCTATGCGTCCTTCTTTACTCACTTCAAAGATAAGTGCTTGGTCTTGGTTCTTCATTGGATAGCCCCCATTTCGTTTACAAGTGTGTCAATTTCCTCTTTTGTACGAAGCTCAGTTACTGCTACAAGCATATGGTTTTCATGCTCTTTATAATCACGGCCTAGATCGTAACCACCGATAATATTCTTTTGTAATAATGCATCGTTTACTTCTTTCACTGGACGTTTGCAATCTACAACAAACTCATTGAAGAATGGTCCAGCAAATGTTACTATGAAGCCTTTCGCCTCAAATTGACGTTTTGCATACTGTGCTTTAGAAATGTTTTGACGTGCCATTTCTTTCACACCTTGTTTGCCAAGTGCCGTCATTGCAACAGAAGCTGCTAATGCATTTAACGCTTGGTTTGAACAAATATTAGACGTCGCTTTATCACGGCGAATATGCTGTTCACGTGCTTGTAACGTTAATACAAATCCACGTTTACCATCTGAATCTACAGTTTGTCCAACAAGACGTCCTGGAATTTTACGCATAAATGCTTTCGTTGTTGCAAAGTAACCACAGTGCGGTCCACCAAACTGCGTTGGAATACCGAATGGTTGTGCATCACCGATTACAATATCAGCACCAAATTTCCCTGGTGGTGTTAATGCGCCTAATGATAATGGATTTGAAGAAACGATAAATAATGATTTTTGTTGATGAACGATTTTTTCAATATCAGCTAATTTTTCAACTTGTCCGAAGAAGTTTGGATATTGAACGATTACACAAGCAACTGTATCATCTACTTCACTTTGTAATACGTCTAAATCTGTTACACCATCTTTATGATTAATTTCAACAACTTCAAGATTTTGACCTTTTGCATACGTTTCAAGTACTGCTCTTGATTCTGGATGAACCGCGCTAGATACAAGAATTTTCTTTTTGCGAGTATGGCCAGCTGCTAACATTGCCGCTTCAGCTAAAGCTGTACCCCCGTCATACATAGAAGAGTTTGCTACATCCATTCCTGTTAATTCACAAATCATTGTTTGGAATTCAAAGATTGCTTGTAATTCCCCTTGTGAAATTTCCGGTTGGTATGGTGTGTAAGCTGTATAAAATTCTGAGCGAGAAATAACATGATCTACAATTACTGGAGCATAATGATCGTATACGCCTGCTCCTAAGAAAGAAGCGTATTCTTTTAAGTTAGCATTTTTACTAGCCATTTGAGATAGCTCTTTTAAAAGCTCTGGCTCTGATTTTGCTTCTTTAATTTTTAAATCCCCTTTAAAACGAACACTCTCTGGAATATCAGAAAATAATTCATCGATCGTTTGAACGCCGATCGTTTGTAACATTTCTTTTTTGTCTTCTTCTGTCATTGGAAGATAACGATGCAACATGAAATCTACCCCTCTCCCCGTTACTTTGAACGTTTGTAAAATGGTGTTGGAACAACTACTGCTTTGACGCGTTTATTACGAATTTCAATTTCTACTTCTGTATCAACTGCTGCGTATTTTACATCAATTAGTGCTAAACCAATGCTTTTCTTTAACGTTGGAGATTGTGTACCACTCGTTACTTCCCCAATTTTTTCTTCACCAATAAATACAGGGTAATGCGTACGAGGAATTCCACGTTCGATTACTTCGATGCCGACTAATTTACGAGGCGCACCGTTTTCTTTTTGCTCTTTTAACGTTGCTTTCCCAAAGAAGTCTGCTTCTTTATTTGTTTTTACCGCAAAGCCAATTCCAGCCTCAATCGGTGTAATATCTTTTGATAATTCTTGTCCATAAAGTGGTAATGTTGCTTCGAATCGAAGTGTATCACGAGCACCTAAACCACATGCTTTTAAGCCCTCTTCTGCTCCAACTTCAAGAAGTTTCTCCCAAAGTTTTGCAGCATCTTCACTCTTACAGTAAATTTCGAATCCATCTTCACCTGTATAACCTGTACGAGATACAAGTGCTGGAATTTCATCTACAAGAATATCGTTTTTAAATTTAAAGAACTTAATTTCTTTCAAATCTTCTGACACAACTTTTTGTAAAATGCCTTCTGCTTTTGGTCCTTGAATTGCAAGCTGTGCAACTTCACTAGAAACATTGACTACTGTCGCATCGCCAATTACATGACTTGCTAACCATTCGTAATCTTTCTCGATATTTGATGCATTGATTACTAATAAATAGTCTTCTTCACCACGTTTGTAGATTAATAAATCATCTACTGTACCACCATTTTCGTAGCACATAGCTGTATATTGTGCGCCCCCTACCTTTAAGGTAGATACGTCATTTGTAACAACACGTTGTAAAAATGCTAAACTATCTACACCTTTTACTTCAACTTCTCCCATATGAGACACATCGAACAAACCTGCAGCTGTACGTACAGCTTCGTGTTCTTCTTTAATGCTTGAAAATTGAACTGGTAATTCCCAACCACCGAAGTCGATTGTTTTCCCACCATACTTCGCGTATACATCAAATAACGGTGTACGTTGTAATGTAATCATGCTCTCTCCCCCTTATGCTTTGACAAATCAATAAAAGTTGCTTCCCTTTTCTAAACATTTTCATTCTGAAAAGATAGGATATACGGAATCTCATTATATTTTTTTATGAAAGCGTAAATAAAAAATCACTTTCTTGGATAAAATACGAAAGATTCCACACATTTCACACCATTATCCTAACATCATTCGCTATATTTCATCAATATTCTAGCATAAAAAATAATTTAGAATTTTTTATGTTAAAACACAATAAATACAGCTTTTGAGATTTAATACTTTATTATTGTCTATCATATAGCCTTTAATAACGATAATTATGCCTTCTTTTAAGGCAAATCATCATACATTAAAAAATAATTACTTTAGTTTATAAAAGGTGGGAGAGTCGTAATGAATGTCGATATTTCCGTAGATCGGACGTGGCAAAACAATTTTTTAAATAGAATTGATGAAGATGGTCCTTGGACAAACTGGGATTTATATCACTTAGCTTATGAAACAGAAAAATCGTTACTTGTTCCTACTTTTGATGGACTACAAGCACCGAAACATTTATCCCATTTCACACCGCTTCCGCATCAATTAGAAGTCGCTCAAAATGTAATTGAACAAATGAATGGTAAAGCGATTCTAGCAGATGAAGTAGGTCTTGGAAAAACAATCGAAGCTGGACTTATTTTGAAAGAATACATGGTCCGCGGGCTTGTGAAAAAGGTACTTATACTTGTCCCAGCTTCTCTCGTATCACAATGGGCATACGAGCTGAATACAAAGTTTTTCATTCCCGCTGTAGCACAAAAGAAAAGCTACTCGTGGGAACAAGCTGACGTAATCGTATCATCAATTGATACTGCGAAACGTTCACCACATCGCGATATCGTGTTGAACTTAGAATATGACCTTATTATTATCGATGAAGCACATAAACTGAAAAATAATAAAACAAAAAACTATGAATTTGCACAACGATTAAAAAAGAAGTTTTGTTTATTACTAACCGCTACTCCTGTTCAAAATAAGATTGATGAAATTTTTAACCTTGTTTCTTTATTAAAGCCAGGACATCTAGGCAATCAATCCAACTTTGAAGAATATTACGCTTCCAAAAATCGTTCAGCCGAATCAGATGAAGACTTAAAAGCTCTCATTAACAAAGTAATGGTGCGAAATAGACGACATAATACCGGTATCGATTGGCCGAAGAGACATGTACGTACAATTTTTGTTGAGTTTAATGAACAAGAACAAGCTCTATATAATGATATCGAAAATTGGCGAGGACAAGACGCCTTCACATCTGCTTTCTCATCGTTAACTTTAAAACGGGAAGCGTGTAGTAGTCGTGAGGCTGTTTACTATTCATTGAAAAAGCATGTAGAAAAAAGACAGAAAGAAAATGAACATTATATAAAAGATCCACATATCGATGTGCTAATGGACAAAATTAATCATATTCCTTTCAACTCGAAAGCAACTAAAGCTCTAGAGCTTATAAAAGAAATTGACGATAAAGTCGTCATTTTCACGGAATACCGAGCATCACAGATGTACTTACAATGGTTTTTACAACAACACGGTATTTCTTCTGTCCCATTCCGCGGCGGATTTAAACGCGGGAAGAAAGATTGGATGAAGGAACTTTTCCAAAATCGTGCCCAAGTGTTAATTGCAACGGAAGCTGGCGGAGAAGGCATTAACTTACAGTTTTGTAGCCATATGATCAATTATGATTTGCCATGGAATCCAATGCGTCTTGAGCAAAGAATCGGACGTATTCACCGTCTCGGTCAAAAGAATGATGTTCATATTTATAACTTAGCTACAAAGCATACTGTTGAAGAACATATTCTGAAACTGTTATATGAAAAAATCAACTTATTCGAGCGTGTTATCGGTGAACTCGATGAAATTTTAACGAGAATTAATATGAAAAACATCGACGCGCACATTCAAGAAATTTTCGCGCAATCAAAAAGCGAAGGTGAAATTAGAATTAAGATGGAAAACTTAACATCTATTATCGACTTTGCGAAACGAAATGAAGCTGAGGTGCAAGGCTATGCAGCAACATGAAATTCATAATTACTTATACAATTTCTTTGAGGCGAATAACTGTGAAATTTTAGAACGTTCTCCTCATTTATTAGATGTACAGTTAACAATTGAGATGGATAAATTATTAATGAATCGCCCTTTTTATTGGCACTATCTTGAGAAAACAGGAGGCGTACCGAATCCGATGCGCCTTACTCTTATTACAAATCCAGAAAATGAAGAAAATGATGGTGAGCTTATTCACTACGGTTCACCACGTCTACATCAAATTTTCCAAACGACAAAAGAATTAGGCTCTTACATACGTTTATATGAGGATGTAAGACATAATGGGGCAACACATACACCGCTCCACCCTTGGCTCGGTATTAATATAAAAGTTTCCTATCAATGTGATCGAAAAAAAGACATCCTTCACTCGATTGGCATTCATCTCATTTCTGGAACAATGATGGCAAACTTTCATGAAACATTAACAAACATTAAACTTACACCAAAAATACCTGATTTTTGTTTTACGCTCTCGCCCATCATTAAACCTCAAAGTGGTTTACAACGCATAGAAGACGCTTTAAAAAATATAATTGCAGAAGATGACCATACGTGGGCAAAAGAAGCAAGAGTGCGTTGGAATCATGATCTAGACCTTTTAAACCGTTTTTATGAAGAAAGTGACGAACTTCCTGAGAGCTATGAAATTGAAAAACAAGCTCTGCAAGAACAGTATGAACCACGTATTACCGTGCAAATTATTAACGGTGGCCTTTTTTATGTTACCGCGAATCATTTTCTATCTTGAAGAAGCTCCTTCTGCTTTAGAAGGAGCCTCTTTTGAGCTATTTTCTACCCTACTCGCTATCGCCACTACGCTCTTGCTGTTTTTTCTGTGCCATACGTTTCTGCTGTGCACGATCCTTTGCGCTCACATGATTTGCATCAGTTGGAAGATTTTCTTTCGAACGTTCAATTCCATTGCTCATCTTTCCCACTCCTTCTTGCGTTTTTCAAAATACATGTTTATTTTCAGCTAGAGTTACAATCCTTATACAAAAAATAAGAGCAGCCATTGGCTACTCTTACTCGCTCACATATTTTTGAAACATATCATGGATGCCTTTATTTACTAGGTTCGAGATCTGCTCGTCAGATTTATTCGGATAACGATCACGCAATCTGATAGATGCCTTCACCATTAAATTTTCTAATACAGAACGGCCACCTTCTCCATAAATAATTTCAGCATATTTAACAAGCCTTCCATCCTCTACTGTTGCTGGATTATGATTGAAGAAAAATTTACTCATTGTCTCCACCTCTCTCTTTTGATAACGTTTACATTTATATAGATTATTTATGTTATTTATTTCACAATATTGTATGCATGTATATTTAATTAGTTTCATTATAAAGCAACATATCGATAGTAAATATGTGATTTTCCGTCCATTTTGTGAACAAACTAAAAATGAAAGCGTTTCCTTTATTATATACTAAAAAAACTTACTACGCTAGGGGCAATTTTTTTCAATCTACTAATCCCTCAAAAATTGATATATTTTTTCTTTTCCCATTAAACCTTATACAATTTTCAGAAATTATATTATAAAATATATGTATGACTTAAGGAGGCTTTGTATGAATCAAAATAAAAAAGCTATATTAGATCTTGTCTTTTATCTCGTAATCCCATTCCTCATTTGGAAATTTGCAAAACCTTATATCGATCCTTATTACGCGATGTTACTTTCCTCTGTTCCGGGGATTATTTATACACTGTATACCTTTAAAAAAGAAAAACAGTTTAACGTGACAGGGTTCTTTATTTTAATTACACTCATTTCTAATACAACGGTAGATCTATTATCTGGGTCAGCTGAACGAATGTTATGGAACGATGCGTACTATCACATCGTACTCGGTATTATCGTCATATGTACAATTTTTATAAAAAAACCACTTATGTTATATTTCGCAGCAGATATTGCCGCACTTCAAGGTCATGACCGTGATAAAAGTCGTGAGCTTTATCGTGATAGTCGTATATATCCAGCACTGCAATATTTAACGTTATTTTTCGGGCTACAATTTATATTAAAAAGCTTTTTAAAAATTTATTTCATCTCTGTTTTTGGTGTAGATGGCTACGGTGAAATGAGAGCGATTATGACCGCTGTCGGCTGGGGCATTTCTATTTGTATCGGAATAGGGTTCGTATGGGTGAACAATAAAATACATGCCGTTACGGAAGAACAAGAATCCGTGCAGTAAACAAAGATGCCCTAGTGTATTACGACACTAGGGCATCTTTATTTTGCTAGACATATGACTAAAATTTAACTTGATTTTTTTCTTTTACTTTTTACATTTCGATAAAACAAAGCAGCACTCAGCGGCATAACACCAAACCACTTATTCATAAATGGCTCTTTTTCAGCACGGCGTTGTTCTTTCTTTTGTTTTCGATCTTCTTTTGGAGCATCCATATACGACACAAACTGCTGCGTCACAAAGCGAACATAATCATTAGTAGACATATTATCATCACCTCTACTTGATTAGTATGTCCACTTTTTTATACATTAATCTTTTTCTTTAATTCATTCATAATTTGCTTTACAGACTTATTTGTCGTATCGATATGAATATGAGCCTCTTCATAATAAGCTCGGCGTAATTCAAATTTCGTTACAAATGCATCTATATCTTTCTTTTGAAATAGTGGACGTGTCGTATCTTCACGAAGCCTTTCTGCAATTACATTTGGATCACAATATAAATACACGACAGTTCCGTTCTCTTTCATCCACTTGCGATTTTCCGCTCGTTCAATAATTCCCCCACCAGTTGTAATAATGACATTATGGACTGGTAGCGAACGTAACATTTCGCTTTCATATTCCCGAAAAGTCATTTCGCCTTCTTCGGCAAAAATATCACGAATTGCCTTCTTTTGCTTCTCTTCGATTTTTTGATCAGTATCTACAACATCCATTTGAAGTTCTTGACTTAATGCTTTTCCAATTGTTGTTTTCCCTGCTCCCATATAGCCGGTTATGTATATAGATTTCATTTTCTGTCCTCTCAATCGTCATTTATTAATTGTTATTATAACGAAAGATGCTACTTTGTTTAATAAAAAAACGTTTTGTTCTTATACTATGAAGAACAAAACGTAACACTCGCTTTTACTTATAAGTACCTCTTCTCACCCACTGCGTTGCAATCCATTTCTCGCCTTTCGTTACAGGTGCCCCTCCATGTAACGTAAGCTCATTTAGTGATTGATCTTGATAAAAATACTCAAAGTATACTGCCATTCCCTTTCTAGGATGTACAGAAAGATTTAATTTCGGGAAGTACGTTTCTCCGCCTTCTTCTACATCATTTAAGTACATTACAAGCGTACTAATACGATTGTTAGCAGCTGATCTACTATGTTCCGCAAAATAATCATAGTGTGCTTTATATTGTTGATCCACTTCATAATTTAAAATGTGCAATCCTTCACCATGCGACGCAGGAACATTCATGATAGATGAAATTCGTTTTTCAATCTTTGAAGTAAGTTCATTGTCTTCCAAAAATGCACCGCTACTTGTTCGAATATCATTTACATCACGTGATGAACCAACTTTAGAACGCTTCATTTTATTTTTAGACATTTCAATCAATTTATCACACTCTTCATCACTTAGTACATTTGCTAATACGACAATAAGAGGTTCTTCGAATTTTGAAATAATGTGTATTTCTCTATCTTCTGTCATAATCGTATTTCCTTTATGATCAAAAATAGTTTGTTCCTTATTTTCACCTATTTGATTGTTGTTTGTCATTTCCCTATTCTCCCTAAAAATAATGATTGGATAGCATGAATATATCACATTCTTTTTACCTTTCTCTTTTTTGAGAAAATTTAAACTTTTAATCATTATATTTATCCATTTCTTCTAAAAAATCAATTCAATTTACAATAGAAATCCCTGGTTTTTCTTCGTATTTTTTACATATTATCCTTCTATCCAATCGACTATTTTTCCATCCTTTTTTCTATACCGAAAGCTCACCGTATAGAAAGCTTCCTGTTTGAGTGTACACTGCAACGCAACGAGAATTAAATCATTTTCAAAGATATAATTTCCACTCACTTCTCCCTTTTCATACTGAAAGAAAAATGCACCTTCTTTTTCTTTTTGCTGTAAGTCTTTTTTTATATCTATAATAGATCGGTTAAGTAGTTCATCCAGTAAAAACTTTTGTTCTATTTCTATATAAAAATTTTTATCTGTAAACAACATATTTGTTTCGTATATAAAAAAAGAAGTTAATAAAATAAGAAAGATGAGTGTTCCAGGCATTGTAAACCCATTTTGCCCTCTCATACATTCATTTCCATTTCACTATATCGCATAACTACACCTTCATATATTTTTCCGCTAGTATCTTTCACATTTATAATGAGTACATGAGGTGTTAGTTTGTAAGAAACCGTTCCAATATTTTGTAAAACAACTTCCCTCCCGCGCCTATTTACCTTTCTTATAAGACGACTATTCTCTTTTTCATACGATACTTCACTCCCATTACGCGATCGAAATCGTAAAATACTTTCTCCATTTTCAAATGCTAGCTGTTCTCCAGATGATACTTCACGAAACTCCAATTGCATTTGCCCTAAATACACATCCCACTCCCAATCATTTAATCCTTTTGACTGTTTATTTTCCATTTCAATGAAATGTAGGCGGGGAAAGAGCAAAAAAAATATTGATAATAGAAACAGACATACAATCATTTCTATTAATGAAAAACCAAATTCTAATTTATTTTTTCTCCTACATAAAAGCATTGTTCCATCACTCTGTCTTTCACATCTCTCCACATGGTACAAACTTCATTGCCTCCCCAATATGTGTAATACACAATTCCATTTATATTCTTTTCTATTATTCGCTTTTCTTCATTTCCATACATATATATAATTGCTTCCTTTTTTAATAATCCAGATGCCTTATAACGAATTTGTATATTTTTTCTTTCTTGCATAACTAATACTGTTTGCGGTAGTAGTAACGATACAGCCATCATTAAAACACTTAACGATACAATCATTTCAGCCATTATGGATCCTTTTTGACATTTCACGATACGTAAATCTCCCCCTTCCAAGCTGAAATACAATTTCATATTTATAATTTCGATATGAAATTATAATCGTACCACCTCTATTAATATTTCCACTTGGATTATATGTCATCGGATTTGGAAACGTATGCAAATCAATTTGTATATCTTCTTCATACTCTCGCTTGACGATATAATACTTTGTACCTGACTCTTTTATAGCATACATATTTCTATCTTTATGCCAACGTAATGTATAGTGCTTTTGACGATTTATCGCTAATTGCTGCATATACAAAATATCATTTGAAAACTGTCTCAAAAATTGTTCAACTTTTTGTCGCTCGTATAAGGAATGAACACTAAAATACGTAACTATACTTAATACAGAAATAGCAAATAAAACGAGTAACATTTCTAAAAAAGTAAACCCCTGTTGTTTCACAATGCCCTAATTGATACTGCGCCATCATCTGAAATATGAATAGATTCGCCATTCGGGCACTTATCAGTTGTAATATACTTTTCATCTGTCAGTTCTTTTAACGATGGAATTTTATTATGTTGTAATTGATATACTTGTATTTGTGCTTCTATAGATTTCACGTAAGCTGCACACCCTTTTCCTTGGACCGATGAACGCTGTGTAACTACATTCGGAATAATTAATAGTAATAATATCGTTATGACAACCATTACTAATAGCATCTCTAACAGAGTAAATCCTTCCTCATTCTGCATACAAATGCCCCCTAAATAGAATTCATCATTTGAAACATTGGCATAATCATCGCTAAATACATAAGGACAACGATTCCTCCAATACATGTAAATAAAATAGGCTGAATGATAACTAACATATGTTTAATTTTCCGTTCCATCTTTTCCATAATAAGATCGCTATAGTCACCTAATTCAATCGCTAAATTGCCGTTTGCTTGTCCATGCGTAATAACATAAGAAAGTTCTTTCTCGTAATACCCACTTTTAGCAATGATAGATTGTAACTGTTCTCCTCCAATTAATTGTCTTTCAATCCGGCTCGCTTCATATTGAAAGAACGGATGATATCTTTGCTCCATCATTATTGTTAAAGCTTCGCATACTGATAGTCCACCATTTAATAAACCACTCAACTGAGTAGCAAAATAATGTGAATGCTTTAAAATAAGAAATGTTTTGATGAGGGGCATACGAAGCATGATTTTTACCTGGCTAATATGTGGAAGTTTCCTAAAATACAACATATACAAACTACATCCAATAATAACAGTTAAAATAGCGGTTAAAATAATGTAAGGTAGCAGTTTTATTGCACTTAAAATTTGTTCTGTAAGTAGTGGTGTATTAGAACCGAACGAACTATAAACCATTTCAACCTGAGGTAATAAAATGAGGTTGAAAATAAAAAGCATGATTAGTAGAAAAAACATTAAAAACATAGGATACTGCATGATTTTCATCATGTCTCTCCTATACTTATCTTTCTTATAAAGAAGTGCACTTCCTTGTTGCAAAGCAAAAGAAATATCACCATGTTGCTCGGCATAAAATAAATAACTTAACATGTCCTGATGAAACTTTAACTGATGAAAAGAATCGTGTAGACTTTTCCCATCTTTTAACCCCTCAATCATGTGCTGCAATTGTACTTTCTTTTCTACAGGTAATTGAAACTGTAAAAATTCTAATGCTTGTAAAAGAGAGTAGCCTTTTTCTAATAATTCTCCTAAACGTTTCAACAATACTACTTGATCACTTAAACTCCAAGTTTTCTTAAACATAAACATCATCTTCTAAAAAACCTAAAGCATATCCTTTTCTTATTGACGATTCTAAAGTCTCATGTTTGTAAGTAACACATTCTCCCTCTGCTTCTTTAAGCGCTTGTTTTAACTCATATCCATATAGCAGCTCATAAATGCTTGCTTGCCTTACTTGCCTCATTGATTTACATAAAGTTGAGCACTTTCCTCTGCAAAACGGACACTTCAATTCGACAAGTCGCTGTGCAGCCACAGCCAATAAAGACTGTTCAATCTCTTGCCTCGTTATACCATAATCCATGAAACGAATGATTGCTCCTTTCGCATCATTCGTATGCAGCGTTGTCATGACTAAATGTCCTGTCAAACTTGCTCTTATAGCTATTTTTGCTGTTTCTTCATCACGGATTTCACCGACTAAAATAATATCTGGATCATGACGTAAAATAGCCTTTAATCCTGTTTCATATGTGAGACCCGCTTTTTCATTTATTTGAATTTGTAATACATCGTCACTTCTTTTTTCAACCGGATCTTCAAGTGTAATGATGCGACGTGTTTTCTTTTTTCTAATTACCTCTAATAATGCATACATTGTCGTTGTCTTCCCAGAACCAGTCGGTCCAGTAAACACGAGTAGCCCCTGTGAATAGCGTAAAAACGAGAGTAGTTTTGCTGCCGTACTTGGAAATAACGAAAGATGTGATAAGGGCTGCACAGATGCTTGTAAATGAAGGCGAATAACGAGACTTTCTTGATATACTGTTGGAAGTGTTGAAAGGCGTAAATACACTTCTTGTCCATCAATTTGCAAATACAACGAACCATTCTGTGGCTTCCGTTTCTCTCCTATGTCCATAGATGCTAAAAATTTAAAATGTGAGACAAGTTTTTCTCCAAACTCCTTTTCAATACAATGTCTCGTCATTAAATCTTTTCCTACACGTAGTTGCACCGCTACATCCTTCTGCCGGGGCACAATATGTAAATCTGACGCTTGTACCCTACACGCTTCTTTTAAAATTGTATTCGCAAAAATTTCAATCCCATTCATCACTTTTCCCTCCTCACTATGTATATAGCATGAAAACATGCACAATAAAAATTTGGAATTTTGTATTTTCACTAGAACAAAAAGGAAAAATATGTTTGTGAAATTATGAACAATTTCTGAATTATTGTCTGAAATTACCTATACTCATGTTTATCTGTATTATAATGTTATTATCTTGGATAAAGTGATAAAGGTGGAGATCCTCATGGAACAAGCTTTAAAAATTACAGGTGTTTTAGCTGACCCAACTCGTTATTACATTTATAAATATATTTCGCAAAAACATAGTTACGTAACTGTACAAGAAATTGCAGATGAATTCGATATTCATCCAAACGTAGCGCGTTTACATTTATCTAAATTAGAAGATGTTCATATGCTTAAATCGGAAACGAAGAAAACTGGAAAAGGCGGAAGACCAAGCAGATTATATGTCTTATCTGAAGATGTTATTCAATTGCAATTTCCATTCCGTGATTATCAATTGTTAGCAAGAATAGCATTTAATTCTTTACTTAGCCTTGGCGCTGCTGGTGAAAAAGCGCTATACGAAACAGGAAAACAATTCGGGGCCGAATTAATGCAACAACATATGCAACGTTTAAATGTGAGTGAAGATGCTTTAACAGTAGAGCAAAAAGTTCAAATTGCAAAAGAAGCTTTCTCAACAGCCGGCTTATCACCTGCATTTGAATTAAGTGCAGATGGAACAAAAATTTTCTATGATGTACACAATTGTCCATTTAAAGAAGTTGCTGTTCATCATCCAACTGAAATTTGTAACATGCACGGAGATATGATGAAAGGCATTTTTGAAATCCTATTCCCTAACATGGAATTAACTCGACATGATAGTCTATTAGATGGATGTAAATCTTGTAATTATAAACTAACAATTTAATTTATCATATAAAAAGAAGCCAATAATAATTGGCTTCTTTTTATATGAACGAATATTTACAATAGTAAGAAAAATAAACTATAATGAAAAGAGGTTTTACTTTTTCTAGAAAAGGAGGGAAATAGCATGGATCGCATGTTTCGCGTTCTCGGCTTTTGGACTGGAATTTTCTCGGTTATGTTTTACGTAGGAGATATGCAACAGGCTGCACTACTATTTTTAGGACAAACAGGTTTCTTCGTACTTTTAAGCTATTTAAAATTAACAGAGCGTATGTATATATACGTATTCGGGGCATATTTAACTGTTTTCTTCATAGGATTTACATACTACACGACATTTTTACTTGTCCCTGGGGCTGGACATTAAAAGATGGCATTTTGCCATCTTTTTTTTAATCCCGGAATTTCCTAGTTGACTTATAGGTTTTATTACCTTATATTCTATATAACAGATTGGAATTAGGGGGAATCAACATGAATACACTGCTTGTCGGAATTAACGTTGCAGTCATGCTCATCTTAGTTGGCGTATTATATTATATGCAACGTAAGCATGTATCTTTTAATAAACGTGTATTTACCGCTTTAGGAGTCGGAATTTTATTCGGTCTTATATTACAATTCATTTATGAGCCAACTTCTAAAGTAATTATTGAATCAAATACTTGGTTTGGCTTAATTGGTAACGGTTATGTGAAATTACTTCAAATGATCGTTATGCCACTTATTTTAGTATCTATTATTTCAGCATTTACAAAATTACAGTTAACGAAAAACCTTGGTAAAATTAGTGGTCTTATTATCGGAATTTTAATTCTTACTACAGGAATCGCTGCAGCTGTCGGTATCGCTGCAAGTGCAGGATTTGATGTATCTGCAACAGGCTTGCAACAAGGTGATGCAGAATCTGCTCGTCTGAAACTAGTTGAAGAAAGATTTACTTCTATTGAAAAGACAACAATTCCAGATAAATTATTAGAGCTATTGCCTACAAATCCGTTTCTTGATTTAACAGGCGCTCGTCCAACATCAACAATCTCTGTCGTAATATTTGCAGCCTTTATCGGCATTGCCTTTATAGGTGTAAAACGAAAATATCCAGAACAAGCAGAGCTATTTAAGAAAATGCTTGATGCTGTATATGCAATCGTAATGCGTATGGTAACATTAATTTTACGCCTTACTCCATACGGCGTATTAGCTCTTATGGCAAAAACAGTTGCTGGTAGCGATATAAATGCTATTTTAAAGCTTGGTAACTTCGTGTTAGCCTCTTATGTAGCACTTATCGTAATGTTTATCATTCACTTATTATTAATTGCATTGTCTGGTTTAAATCCAATTCAATATTTGAAAAAAGTGTTCCCTGTACTAACTTTTGCATTCACATCTCGCTCTAGTGCTGGTGCGATGCCATTAAATATTGAAGCTCAAAAAGAAAAGCTTGGTATCTCCGAAGGAATTGCAAACTTCGCAGCTTCATTTGGGGTATCTATCGGACAAAACGGTTGCGCAGGTATTTATCCAGCAATGCTTGCAATGATGGTCGCTCCAACTGTAGGAATTGATCCATTACAACCACAATTTATTTTAACTTTAATCGCTGTTGTTGCTATTAGCTCATTCGGTGTTGCCGGAGTTGGTGGCGGTGCAACATTCGCAGCTTTAATCGTACTATCTACAATGAACTTACCAATCGGTATTGTTGCTCTAGTTATCTCGGTTGAGCCATTAATCGATATGGGTCGTACAGCTCTTAACGTAAGTGGTTCTATGACAGCAGGTCTTATTTCAAGTAAATGGCTTGGTGAATTAGATCAAGATACGTACAATCAAGATGATACAAAAACTGGTGAAATTGCTTCATAATGAAAAAAAGACGCTAACATACAATTGTTAGCGTCTTTTTTATTCCGTTCCCTCTTTATAGATCTTATCTTGAGAATTATCACTCCAAGTATTCTTCTAATTGCTCTTTTAACTCTTCCTCAATCTCATAACAAGATTCATCAGCGAGTTCTCCTACTTTCTTACTACCCAAAATGTTTGATTGAATTGGCATTCCTAAAAAGATTCTTTCACATTCCTAAATTGGAATATTGTGAAATTTAATCATCTCTTTTTCTTCATCTAATATAGCTATAGCAGCTGTTGAATAATAACCCACCTCAAAGGGATTCTCTTTTTCTCTTGCAAATCCCATATCTAATTCCATGTTTTTTTCTATGTATAAATGCGAATACTCTTTATACAATTTAAGTGACATTCGCTCTATTTCCTTCTCCATACATTGAATGTTCTCTTTTAACTCCAACGTAAACTCCTGTTCTTTATATTTCATTTTCGCCTCCTTAAACATAGAAAAAGAGAATACAATAATATATTCTCTTTCCTCAAATATATTTCATTATCTCACAGCCCGTCCTTTTCACAAATAACCATTTTGTTCGCACCATTTATGAAATTGTCCTACGTCTACTCCAACTAACACGATATCCTTTAGCTCTACATCAATAATTTGTTCTCCAATTACAATAGCAAACTGCGATGCTAATTTTGTCTCGTTTTTCTTTACAATTCCAATTCGGTTCCGATGCGGTCCATCTTTTATATATGCTTTTTGTCCTACAATATCAAAGTTCAAGATTCTCACCTCTTTTACTGCGCTCAAATTGGAAATACGATCTCCACCTCGGAAAATTTCCTTTCATTGCACTATTTCTCTATATATATGACGAAACAATAAAAGAGTCCTTCCTTCTTTACAATTATTTTTTCTTTGTTTCATTTTTGTGATCGAAACGTAAAGTTTATAATAAAATACACTTGGAAGCGCTTTCTATGTAATTTTTTATGTTATAATATAAAAGTAGAACTTCGTAAAGAGGGTTAAAAAAATGAATACAAAAATGATTAAAAAAGTAATTGAAGCATTAAAAGTATATGGCTTTCAGGATGTATCATTCTGTGACAAAACGAGGCAATTTTTATTTCATAACGAAACCGATATTATGAGCGGCTATGCAGAAATAACATATAGTAGTCAATTTGAAAAATTCAACGTACAAATTCATCCAATTGAAACACATCACCAAGCAGAGTTACAAGAGGTTGAAAGACATATACAAGCTTGTATAAGAAAAGTGGAATATTTAAACGCACTTCTTACCGGGCAGACAAAACTAGATGATAAAATTATTATTATGTAAAAAAAGAACGTGATTGAATCACGTTCTTTTTTCATTATATGTTCATCTTTTCCTTTAGTTGTAATCCTGTAACAGATTCTAATACATCCATCGATTCTCCAAATGTCATATCAAAAATTGTATTGTCCTCTATGTACGGAAACTGTCTGAAACGCTTTTCTAACACCTTTACAGCATCTGATGTAAAGTTTGCACTATCAATGCCAAATTCTGTTTCAAGAAGAACGATCCAATCTAACACATGAAAACCTAATCCATTGACGAATGCAATAAGTTTTTCTTCTGGGTTTGAAGATAAGAATACTTGGCGTTCCATCTCACTAAAAAGTTCTTCTCCTAAGATTTCAGCTAACTCATCATCATGTTCACGTTCAACAAGTTCTTCGTAGCCGTAATCATCCACAAGCTCTTCTACTTCTTCACTATCCTGACAAAGCAATTGACTAAGAAGTGCCTCTTTCTTAAATTCACTATTTTGTACGACTTCTAAAAAACTCGTTTCCCATCCATTTTCTAATTTCATATTATGTACTCCTTTATATACGTTTCTTATCATCACTGTACCCAAAAGATCACTTTTATAACCTTTTAGGTAGTTACTATTATTTCACATGATTCATAACATAAGATGCAAACTCAGCTACATCTCCTTCAAAAATATTTATTTCTGGCAAGTGATAGAACGTTGTTTGGAGCGGGTTTCCTGCATGATATACATATATCGTTTTCTCTAGTGCAATCGCCATTCCAAACTCTGTATGGCTCCCGTTTCCGCCATCTAATATAAGTAAAAACACATCCGCTTCTTTTACAGCATTTTTTTCTGCCTGACCAATTTCTCTTAATTGTTCTTGATTCACTGCTCTTTCGTTTTTGGTCCAATCATATGTATGGTGCCATCCTGCATGTTTCAGTTCATTTGCTACGGAACATACAAGATGTTTATTTTGGAAACCTGAGGCGATATAAAAATTCATTTATATACAATCCTTCATTATGTATCGGGAAACTCCTTTTTAGCGTTATTTGTTATAGCTATAATAAATAACAACTTCAAAAAAAATCCCCATCTTTAAAACTTATTTGCGTTTAAATGATGGGATGCTTCATGGTCTTCTTTTATTTTTTGTTTTTTATAACTTTCATCAGCTAACATTTCTAGTTCAGCTGTTATCTCTGATTTTTCAAGCTCTCTTTCTTGCGAAAATTTCCTTGAAATATAAACAATAACACTACCAACGTACAACACAAAGCATATAATAAGTGCAGTATTTTCATAGAGACTTAGCTCCAACACAGTCACTCCTAATCCATTCGTATTTTCACGCTTCATTAATTGGAATTTCCCTATTAACCCATTTGTTATCCCGCTATTTGAGGGCAGTAAAACCCCCTCCTCAAATTCCAGTGAAAGCAAAGAAGTTAGATGGAGGATGCCCCCAACTGATTAAAGTTTCACTTTATTGTAACATAAAAATATCAATTCTTGGAATCTTTCACCCTACTAAAAGAGGCATGATTGTTTCATCATGCCTCTGAAATATTTTGAATGATTGTTTTAATTGCTTCTTTTCCATTATATTTTTTTAGTGCTGTTTTATACTTCTCATTATTTTGATTCAATTCTTCGACATACTTTATAAGAGATTTTACAGTTACATCTTCTTCATATAATACGGAGGCATACCCTTGCCTTTCAAAGGACTCTGCATTTAATATTTGATCTCCACGGCTTGCAAATTTCGATAATGGAATTAAAACCATCGGCTTTTGTAATGTTAAAAATTCAAAAATTGCGTTGGAGCCCGCGCGTGAAATAACAAAATCTGTTACTGCTAATATATCTGGCAGTTCTCCATGTACATATTCAAATTGTCTATATCCTTCTTTATTTTGTAAACTTTCATCAAGGTTACCTTTTCCGCAAAGGTGAACAATTTGATACTTTTTAAGAAGTTCTGGTAATGCTTCTCGAGCAGTATCATTAATTTTTTTCGCGCCCAAGCTACCTCCCATAATCGTAATAACTGGCTTTTTACGTGAAAAACCTAAAAATGCTAAACCTGTTTCTCGATTTCCCTTCAGCACTTCTTCACGTACAGGAGATCCCGTATATATTACTTTTTCTTTCGGTAAATGTTTCGCTGCTTCTTCAAATGTAACAAATATTTTCGAAGCAAAACGAAGCGCAATTTTATTTGCTAGTCCTGGCGTCATATCAGATTCATGTAATAAAATTGGTACTCTATTTAGCCATCCTCCAATTACGACTGGTACAGATACGAAACCGCCTTTTGAAAAAATCACATCTGGTTTTAGTTTTCGAATCCTTACATACGCATCCATAACACCCTTCATTACAAGAAAAGGATCTTTTATATTTTTCAAATCAAAATAACGACGTAGCTTTCCACTCGCAATACTATAGTAGGGAATGCCTTCCTTTTCTATAATCGTTTTCTCAATACCTTGATGAGAACCAATGTAAGAGATATCCCAGTTGTCTTCTTGTAAATATGGGATAATGGCTAAATTAGGTGTTACATGTCCTGCCGAACCGCCACCTGTAAAGACTATTTTCTTCATACGTCTCCCCCTTCTAGACTATAATACACTAAAATATCTTGCCTCAGGGTGAGAAAATACCATAGCCGTTACGGACGCTTCTGGCTCCATCATGAATCCTTCTGTTAATGAAATACCTATTTCCTCTGGATGAATTAAGCGAAATAGCTTTTCTTGATCTGCAAGTTCTGGACACGCCGGATAACCAAATGACACGCGTATTCCTCTATATTTCGTACGAAAACGTTCTTCCATCGTCAGTTCAGGTGAGTCTGGAATGCCCCAGCGGTCACGAATGAGCATATGTGTTTTTTCAGCAAGTCCTTCTGCTAATTCAAGCGCTAACGATTGAATGGCATGACTACGTAAGTAATCACCTTTCGCCTTCCACTCTTCAGCAATGTCCCGAACTCCTTCCCCAACCGTAACAGATAAGAAAGCAACATAGTCCATCTCATCTCCAATTGGGCGCAAATAATCGCCTAAAGTACGATAGGGAGCCTTTCCTTGTCTAGGGAATGTGAAACGCTCTATAACACGCGTATGATTTTCTGGATCATATATTACAATGTTTTGTCCGTCGCTTTGCGCTGGGAAAAATTGATACACTGCTTTCGGCTTTAACCAAGATTGTCCTTCCTGCAATAATTCATCTATTAAATCATTTAATTCATGTGCTCTCTTATCTCCCTCTTTCAAAAGCTTCTTCACATTTCCTTTTAATCCAAGGTGATGCCCAAGTAGCATTTGTCTATTTAAAAATGGAGCGAGATGAAGAGCCGGAATATCACGTAATACAATTCGTTTTGTTGAATCAGGCACCATAACCTCAGCCTTCGGTAATGGCTCAATTACTGTTGGAATTTCTACTTTCTTCTCCTCTTTTTTTACGATATGAAGATGACGTTCTTTTTTATCCTGTTTCATCTTCTCACGCTCTTCTTCTTTTTGAAGCTTATTAATAATATCGAGCCCCGTCATCGCATCACTCGCATAACAAACGAGCCCTTTATATGATGGTGAAATTCGATTATCTGTAAACTTTCTCGTTAACGCTGCACCACCTACAACAATGGGCACATCAATATTTGCTGCTTTTAAATCTTCAGCAGTCGTTACCATTTGTTGCGCTGATTTTACTAATAAACCTGAAAGGCCTATAATGTCCGGCTTCTTTTCTTGTACTTCTTGAACAATTCGATCCGAACGTACATTAATTCCTAAATTAATAATCTCATATCCGTTATTCGCTAAAATAATTTCAACGAGATTTTTCCCAATATCATGCACATCACCTTTTACAGTTGCTAATAATACTTTCCCTTTTTTTGCACTATCGCTAGATTCCATATGTGGCTCTAAATAACTTACAGCAGCTTTCATACTTTCGGCACTTTGCAATACTTCAGCAACAATAAGTTCATTATTATTAAATAGTCGTCCTACCTCATCCATCCCTGTCATAAGCGGACCGTTAATAATATCAAGAGGTTTTCTTCCTTCTTTAAGTGCAAGACTTAAATCCTCGTGTAATCCTTGTTTCGTACCTTCTACAATATAATTTGCTAGTCGTTCATCTAGCGTTAACGTTTCTTGCACAACGACATCTTTCTTTTTAGCGACTCGGTAAAAGTTTGTAAATTCTTCTAACGTCTCTTTCGTCGTTTCAAACAGTAATGCATCTGCAAGGTGTTTTTCTTCCTCTGGAATCGACGCATAGCGTTCTAATTTTTCCGTATTAACAATCGCGTAATCTAATCCAGCCTTCGTAGCATGATATAAAAAGACGGAATTCAATACTTCACGTCCAGCCGGTGGTAAACCAAATGATATGTTACTTACACCTAAAATCGTTAAACACTCTGGTAACGCTTCTTTAATAAGGCGAATGCCCTCTATAGTCGCTGCCGCTGAACCAATATATTCTTCATCACCTGTCCCTACTGGAAACACAAGTGCATCAAAAATAATATCTGACGGGCGTATCCCATATTTCGTCGTTAATAATTCGTAACTTCTTTTTGCAATTTCTAATTTTCTTTCAGCACTTACTGCCATACCATCTTCATCGATTGTACCAACTACAATTGCAGCACCATACTTACGAAGAAGCGGTGTTACCTTTTCAAAACGCTCTTCTCCATCTTCTAAATTAATAGAGTTGATAACAGCTTTTCCTTGAATATAAGTAAGTGCTCTTGCCATAACATTTTCATCCGTTGAATCAATCATAATCGGTACTTTTAACACTTTCGTAACTTCTGTCAAAAATTTCTCCATATCTTCTATTTCATCACGATCAGGATCTGCCATACAAATATCAATAATATGAGCATTTTTCTTCACTTGCGCTCTTGCCACTTCAGCAGCCTCTTCAAATTTCCCTTCTGCTACTAATCGTTTAAATTTACGTGATCCAATAACATTCGTTCTTTCACCTACAAATAACGGTCTCATAGACTCATCATATTGCAGTGCCTCTAATCCACTAATTCCATGTCCTTCTCTCTCATGATGGTCACGAGGCTTAAGAGATGCTAGTGCTTCTTTCATTGCTTTTATATGTTCTGGTGTCGTGCCACAACAACCACCGATAATATTAACCCATCCTTCTTCAGCAAATCGCTTCACCTTTTCAGCGAGAGAAGATGGAGACTCATGGTAATGTCCATCTTCATCAGGAAGACCTGCATTTGGATAACAAGAAATGTAACACTCCGATAAATCAGATAGTGAACGAATATGGGCCCTCATAAACTCCGGACCAGTCGCACAATTTAACCCAACAGATAATGGTTTCATATGTTCTACTGATAAATAAAAAGCTTCAATTGTTTGCCCAGCCAGAGTCGTTCCCATTGGCTCAATCGTTCCTGAAATCATAATAGGAACCGTTTTTTTCAGTTCTTCAAAAGCAGCTTGAATTCCAATATAAGCTGCTTTCACGTTACGCATATCTTGACTCGTCTCAACGAGTAATACATCAACTTCTCCTTTTAATAATCCTCGTGCCTGCCTTGTATAAGCCTCAATCAATTCTTCAAAAGTCACACCACCAGTAACACTAATTGCTTTCGTTGTTGGCCCCATCGCTCCCGCAACATATACTTCCTTACCGCTTTCTTTAACAGCTTGCTTCGCCAAAAGTGCTGCCTTTTCATTTAGTTCTTCATCTAAATGAGACAGCTCATAATCACTTAGTACAATATTCGTTGCCCCAAATGTATTTGTTTCAATAATATCCGCTCCAGCTTCAATATAAGCTTTATGAATCTTTAAAATAACGTCTGGTCTTGTTTCTACTAAATATTCATTACAGCCCTCGTACTCTTCTCCTCCGAAATCTTCAGCAGTTAAATCCTCTTGCTGAATCATTGTTCCCATTGCACCATCTAATATTAAAATGCTATTTTGTAATTTTTCTTCTATACACTTCATCAATTAATACCTTCTTTCACTTCTTGCTTTTCTCTTACATATTTAACAAGATGTTCTGTAATTTCATATTTTAAAAATGGTGTAATAAGATAAATACCATTAAAATATTTCATCGCTGCGTCGATCAATTCTTGCGAAATGCGAATCCCTTCCTCAATTGCCGCCTCTTTCGTTTCGTGTCCATCCATTCTCTCTCTTATTTCTTCTGGAAGAGTAATACCCGGTACCTCAAAATGAAGAAAATCTGCATTCCGCTTACTTACTAACGGCATAATTCCAATAAAAATAGGTTGTTCCAAATGCTTTGTCGCTTCATACACTTCTTCAATTAACGCGATATCGTAAATTGGCTGAGTTAAAAAATATTCCGCTCCAGCATCTATTTTTCGTTCCATTCGCTTAACCGCTGCTTTTAAGTGCCTCACGTGAGGATTAAATGCGCCGCCTACAGAAAACCTTGTCGCCGGTCCAATTGATTTCCCTAAAATTGAACGTCCATCGTTCATTTCTTTAATCATTTTAATGAGCTCAATAGAGGACAAATCGTATACAGAAGTTGCACCAGGAAAATCACCAACGCGCGCTGGATCACCAGTTAAAGCTAACACTTCTTCCATCCCTAACGCCGATAAACCTAACAAATGAGATTGTAGTCCAATGACGTTATGATCCCTACACGTTAAATGTGTCAATACCGGGATATCATGCTTCGTTAATAACGCACCCATTGCCATATTAGAAATACGAGGCGATGCTAATGAATTATCTGCTAGAGTAATAGCATCTGCTCCCGCTCTTTTTAAAGCTCTTGCTCCTTCAAAAAACCGCTGTGTATCTAACGTTTTCGGTGGATCTAATTCCACTACAACTGTCGTTTGTTTTTTCGCTTTCTCTGCTAGAGTGACGTGAGCCTTCGAACGTTTCTCATGCGTATGAACAACTTTCGGCCTTTGAATGGTGTCTTTTTCTATTACAGGTGTAACATTCGCAACAGCGTGCTTCATACTTTGAATATGTTCTGGAGTCGTACCACAACAACCACCTAATAACCGAATACCTTGCTCAATAAATCTCGGCGTCATCGCCTCAAAATAAGCTGGGCTTCCCTCATATACGTAACGTCCCTCCACATAATTCGGGAGACCTGCATTTGGGTATGCTGATAAATAGCCATTTTGCGGAATCGATATCATTTTGAAAGCCTCCGTCATATGAAGCGGCCCTAGTTGACAATTTAATCCAACAACATTTGCACCGTAATCTATAAGTTGCTTTAATATTTCATTAACATCATTTCCATTTTGAGTCGTACCTGCTTCATGTAACGCTAATTGAGCAACAATTGGAATGTTCGTTTGCTTACGCAATACTTTAACAGCATGAAGTAATTCAAATTCATCGTAAAAAGTTTCTAATAGTAATCCATCAACCTGTTCTTCTAGTAAAGCCCCTGCCTGTTCAAGTAGCATAAACTCCCTTTCCATATCAGTCGTTGTAACGGCTCCGATATGTTTCATACCACCAATTGTTCCTAAAATTGCATTTTTATCTGTAACAGATGCTTTCGCCAGTTTTACTGCCGCTCTATTAATTTCTGTAACTTGATTTTCTAAGCCGTACATACGTAATTTCGCCTCATTTGCTCCATACGTATTCGTTTGAATTACATCTGCTCCAGCAGCTACATATTGTTTATGAATCGATATAATTAAGTCTGGATCAGATACATTCAATTCTTCAAAGCTACTTTGCAAGCCATGTGAATGCAATAACGTCCCAACCGCACCATCACCTATTACAATTCCTTTTGATAATAAATCTAGTAATTTCACGAATCTCCCTCATTTCTATCAATATAAAAACCCCCTCTTCACTTTGAAGAGGGGGACATAATCGTTCCTCCTCTTATTATGCAAAACATTCGTTTTGCAGGTATTAGCACCGTTTCAAACATTTCGTTTGAAGGTTGCCGGGTTTCACAGGGCCTTTCCCTCCACCGCTCTCAATAAGAGTTGTCTTTATTATTTTATTTATGTAGCTAAAAGGAAATGCGTTCCCCTTTTAACAATGTTTGTTAATTTTTTAAATAAATTTAGCATGCACAAAAGTAAAAGTCAATGACACTTGCGGAAAAATAAAAATTATTTAAAATAAAGTTGCAATTCAATTATCTTTTGTTGTAAAGTTAAAAACATAATAAAAATTTCATACGAACATTCTTATCTAGAGAGGTAGAGGGACTGGCCCTGTGACGCCTCAGCAACCATTAACATTTTGTTAATAAGGTGCTAATTCCAGCAAATTGTGAAAGATTTGACAGATGAGAAGAAGACTCTATTCAAACCGAAAGCCTTCTTCTTAGAAGGCTTTTTTTATTTTATATTCACTTAATGTTTCAATTTAAAAAGGAGGAATTTTCACATGTCAACAATCGAAACAAAACTAGCACAAATCGGCAATCGCAGTGAAACTACAACTGGAACGGTTAATCCACCAGTTTATTTCTCAACCGCTTATCGTCATGAAGGAATTGGTAAATCTACTGGCTTTGACTATTCACGAACTGGCAATCCAACTCGAGGTCTTTTAGAACAGGCAATCGCAGACTTAGAATATGGCGAACAAGGTTATGCCTGTAGTTCAGGGATGGCGGCTGTTCTCCTCGTCCTTTCTCTATTCCGCTCTGGAGACGAACTTATTGTATCTGAAGATTTATACGGTGGAACGTATCGATTATTTTCTGAACATGAAAAAAAGTGGAATGTTCGATGTAGATACGTAAATACACAGTCTATTAAACAAATTGAGCAAGCTATCACAACTGAAACGAAGGCTATTTTCATAGAAACTCCAACTAATCCATTAATGCAAGTTACTGATATTGCTGCTGTCGCAACTGTAGCGAAAAGGCACGGACTACTTCTTATTGTAGACAACACATTCTACACACCTTATATACAGCAACCATTAACAGAAGGTGCTGACATTGTACTTCACAGCGCAACGAAATATTTAGGGGGACATAACGATGTACTAAGCGGACTTGTCATTGCAAAAGGAAAGGAACTTTGTGAAGAAATCGCTCATTATCATAATGCATCAGGTGCAGTTTTAAGCCCATTTGACTCATGGTTATTAATTCGCGGTATGAAAACGTTAGCGCTTCGCATGAGACAGCATGAAGAAAATGCGAAAGCAGTTGTTGCATATTTAAATGATGAAGACGGGGTGACAGATGTATTTTATCCTGGAAGAGGCGGCATGATTTCATTTCGCCTTAAAGATGAAGCTTGGATTAATCCATTCTTACAATCTTTATCCTTAATTACATTTGCCGAAAGTCTTGGTGGTGTAGAAAGTTTAATGACTTATCCAGCAACGCAAACACATGCTGATATTCCTGAAGAAATTAGAACAGCAAACGGTGTATGTAATCGTCTTCTTCGATTCTCCGTTGGCATTGAAAATAGTAACGATTTAATTCAAGACTTAAAGCAAGCCATTAAACTTGTAAAAGAAGGTGTAAGAATATGAGTTATTCTATAGATACACTCTTACTACACAACCAATATAAACATGACTCGCAAACAGGAGCTGTGAACGTTCCTATCTATAACACATCAACTTTTCACCAGTTTGATGTAGATACGTTCGGAAAATATGACTATAGCAGGTCAGGAAATCCAACTCGTGAAGCTCTTGAAGATATCATCGCTTTATTAGAAGGTGGAACAAAGGGATTCGCCTTTGCATCAGGCATTGCAGCGATTTCCACTGCATTCCTCCTTCTTTCACAAGGTGATCACGTACTCATTTCAGAAGATGTATACGGAGGCACTTACCGAGTGATAACTGAGGTACTCTCCCGTTACGGTGTTTCACATACATTTGTTGATATGACCAATTTAGAAGAAATAAAACAAAGCATTAAACCAAATACAAAGCTCTTTTATGTAGAAACACCTTCTAATCCACTTTTAAAGGTGACAGATATTCGCGAGGTTTCTAAACTTGCAAAATCTATTGGGGCTCTTACTTTTGTTGATAATACATTTTTGACACCACTATTCCAAAAACCACTTGAACTTGGAGCTGATGTTGTTCTTCATAGTGCCACAAAATTTATTGCTGGGCATAGTGATGTTACTGCCGGATTAGCAGTAGTAAAAGATGCAGAACTCGCTCAAAAGCTTGGATTTTTACAAAATGCATTCGGCGCTATTTTAGGACCTCAAGATTGTTCTCTCGTACTTCGCGGTCTAAAAACATTGCACGTACGCCTCGAGCATTCAGCTAAAAATGCCAATAAAATTGCACATTATTTACAAGAGCACGCTAAAGTACAAAATGTCTATTATCCGGGATTACAAACACATCTCGGATTTGATATTCAACAATCTCAAGCAACATCAGCTGGAGCAGTCTTATCATTTACTTTGCAGTCAGAAGATGCACTCCGCCAATTTTTATCAAAAGTAAAATTACCTGTTTTTGCAGTTAGTTTAGGAGCTGTAGAGTCAATTCTTTCTTATCCAGCAAAAATGTCACATGCAGCACTGTCGCAAGAAGCTCGTGATGAAAGAGGAATCTCTAATTCATTACTTCGGTTATCAGTCGGTCTTGAAAATGTTAACGATTTAATATCCGATTTTGAAAATGCCCTTTCTTATGTAGAAGAACCTGTAAATGCATAGAGAAAAAAGAAGATATGAGAATAGGTTTTCATATCTTCTTTTTATGCGATTTAGTTATAGTCATTTGAAATTTTTCTTATAGTCCATAAAAAATAAAAGTATATCATCTATTTCTAAATAAGGGATTAATTGATATATTAAGAAATAAAAAGGGGTAAAAATAATGGATACTTGTGCAGATATTTTAATCGTTATCGATTTACAAAATGGCGTATGTTATGGCGGAGAGCATTTATTTGATTTACAGAACTTACTAACAAAAGTAAATAAAAGAATTTCTTCATACAGAAAATCAAATAAACCAATCCTTTTTGTTCAACATTGTGATGATGATTTAGTACCCGAGAAAGAACTTTGGGCTATTCATACCGATCTTGATGTTCAAGAACAAGATTTTTTTGTAAGAAAAACACATGCAAATTCATTTTATAAAACAAACTTAAAAGAAATTTTAGATCAATTATCTGTAAATCGCATTGAATTTTGCGGTGCCCAAACAGAGTACTGTATGGATGCTACGATTAAGTTTGCCCACGGACTGGGATACGAAAACTTTATGGTACAGAAAACAACCTCTACGTTGAATAATCCTTTTATGTCCGCAAAAGAGACAATTGATTTTTACGAGAACATATGGAATCACAGATTTTTAACGTTGCTAAAAGATGAATTTTAGAATAAATGACTAATGACTTGATTATCCTAAGATTTATCAGCCGTAATCAAATATTTCATTATCACCATAAAGAAGCGAATTACATTCAGCTTCTTTTCTTTTAACCTGTTTTATATTCTATATATATCATTATAATTCCTTTGTCATATTATTTTAAAAATTTCGTATATTCATTTGAAAGAATAAGAAAATCATGATAAAATTGTGTTACAAATATATCTATATCTTTCAATTTTTAAAACGCATCGAAATTTTCACCCAAAAATGTCATTTTACAAAAACGTGCTAATTTACCTATTTTATTTACATCATGGTCTCTTTTCTTACAATTTCTTTACTTTAGGACTTTTTTTCTGCAACAACTATTTTCTTTTCTTTAAATTTTTGGTATGTATAGTATGGTATAATAGCTCACACGGAGGTGGAAAAGAACATGTTAGAAACCTTTCAAAAAGAATTAGAACTATATGAAAGTAATGCAGAATTATTAAAAGTGCTGGCTCATCCTGTTCGTTTATGTATCGTAAAAGGATTAATTGAGCGCGGTCCAAGCAACGTTTCTACAATGTACACTGGCTTAAACATGCCACAATCTACAATTTCACAGCATTTAGCAAAATTAAAAAGCGCTAAAATCGTTTCTAGTGAAAGAAAAGGATTAGAAATTTATTACAAAGTAGAGAACGAAACAATAATTCAACTCGTTCGCGTATTATTAGGTTAGGGACTAATAATCGAAGAAAAAGAACGTATTCTATATTTTTTATCTCATATCTTTAATATAAATATATATCATGAGAGGAAATATATAATACTACATAAGTCGTATTAAAAAACAAGACACAGTATATACTGTGTCTTGTTTTTTATATTGTTACATACCGCTCCAAATGTAAATGTTGCATATCTTTTGTATGTATAACAACATCAAACGCACTCCCTACTCCTCCATTCAAAATCATAGAACGAACTGCTCGATTTTGTTTTTGCGTTTCAGAAAAAGGATTCATATCTTGATGGCTCGTAAGCTGTTCTAATATCCCTGCAGCTAACAAGAACTCAGATTGTTTCTTATGCCATACTGCACTCATTCCTTGCATACTAAACATCTCCTTTAGCTCGTCCCAATGAATATGAGTAGTAAGATCCATTTCACCTGGATGCGCTAGTGGGTTACGTATTAGCTTATGCTGATAATAACCTCGCAAACTTCCTTCACGATGTGCTGGATGCATCCATTCTTCTTTTGTGTATCCGTAATCAACTGTAATACATATACCTTTTTGAAACCATTTCGCGATTTCTTTTATATACTCCTCCATCACAATTGGTACTTCAAAACGTTGCCCTTCAGCAATATGAATATTATATTTCAATAAATATCGACCAATTCTTTTATCTAACGGCCTACATACTTCTGAAAGGTTTCCTTCCTCTGTATATGTAATACGTACTTCATACAACATACCATTTCTTTTCTCAATTATTTCAACAGGAAATGCATCAAACAACTCATTCGAAAAGAGAATTCCCTCGAAAGAATCTCCCATTTCACTATAGGAGGTATAGTACGATACATTAGAAAATGAGCCAAGTTGCTCCTGCTGTAATTTCCTATGAAAAGGGCTCACTTCAATCATTGAATAGTTTAAATCAATAAAGGTTTTTGGAGATAATTGCTTCCATTCTTGTAAAACATCATAGGCAAACTTTCCAGTTCCCCCACCAACCTCACAAATATTCGAAGCAACTTCACCATTTTCAACAAGACGAATAAAAAGTTTAGCAAAAGTTTTTGCAAAAACAGAGGATACATTGCTACTTGTAAAAAAATCCCCTTGTCTTCCAATCTTTTCACGTTCTTTCATATAATATCCATGACCTTCTGTATACAATACAAGGTTCATATACGAACTATATGAAATTGAATAATCCTTTTCTTTCCCCATCCATTCTCTTAAAATGAGCTCCATTCCCATAATGACTCCTTATTGTAAAAACGGATTATTTTCTTTTTCAAAACCAATGCTTGTTTCTGGACCATGTCCACATAACACCGCTGTCTCATCTGGTAATACAAATAATTTCTCTTCAATACTTCCAATTAATTCAGCAAAACTTCCACCAGGCAAATCTGTTCTTCCAATGCTCATTTGGAACAATACATCTCCTGAGAATACAGCATTTGCCTCTTTACTATAATAAGAAATACTTCCTGGAGAATGTCCTGGCGTCTCAAAAATTTCAAAATTAAATGATCCAATTGTTAATGTACCTTCTGCATCAATAATATGATCCGCTGGTTTTGCTGTAATACTGCGGTTCATCATAAAAATTTGAGAGCCGTTTACAGTTGCATCTCCTAACCAATCTGCTTCTTCTTTATGTACGTATACAGGAATATGAAAAGCGTCTCTTACCGCATCAACAGCACCGATATGATCAAAGTGAGCATGCGTTAATAAAACAGCCAATGGTTTTAATTGTTCTTCTTGTAAATATGTAACGAGCTTTTCACCTTCGTGCCCAGGGTCAAAGATAATGCACTCTTTTTGATCGTTCATTAAAATATAAGCATTTGTTTGTAATGGGCCTAACGGCATTTGTATCCATTTCATATGAAAATCTCCTCCAGTTATTAAACTTACTTTTAATGATACAACATTTCTTTCTCTTAGGAAAAGAAAGGATGCTATCTCGACAATCATTTTTAAAACATGTACAATATAAAAGAGTAAATATTCCAAAAACTCATAATAAGAAATGGGTAGACAGAGGAGGATATTGCATGGGCCTTGTTATTATTTTTACACTTGTCACTCTGTTAGCTGTATTTGCTACGCTTAGAACACTTCGTGAAAAAAACTTTTTCGCGAGCGGCTTTGCAATTGCAACTGTACTCGTTTTCGGATGGTTTACGATCATGACTGTTCTTTATAACGGGTATCCACCAGCAGCTTAATTCGTTTACACTTTATTCTTCATCGAGATTTCACACAAAAAGAGGAAGGGTTCCCCCTTCCTCTTTTCATATTTCAAAACTTATATCATCTTCGCTTCGTATTTGTGCTTTTTTACAAGCCAAGCTCCTCCGATAACACCTGCATCATTACCAAGTGTTGCAATAGCTAACTTCGTGCTCTTTACAGCACGTGAGAAAGCGTATTGCTCGAAATAGCGTTGAATTGGTTCTAATAGCGCATCTCCAGCTTTAGACACGCCTCCACCAATAACAATTTTCTCTGGGTTCAACGTACTAGATAGGTTCGCTACAGCTAACCCTAAATAAGAAGCTACTTTTTCTACTACTTCGCCTGCTAATTCATCACCTTGTCCAAGTGCTTCAAAGACATCTTTTGATGTAATACGTCCTTCTTCAGCTAACATAGAACGCAACATGCTTTCTTTATTAGTCTCTTGTATTTTTTGCATAGCAACACGTACAATACCTGTCGCAGATGCTACTGTTTCTAAGCAACCAGACTTCCCGCAATTACATGGGAAAGCATTTTCTGTAACTACTGTAATATGTCCAATCTCACCAGCAGCACCACTCACGCCGTGTACAATCTCACCATTGGCGATTACACCACCACCAACGCCCGTACCAAGTGTCATGCAGATTAAATCTTTTGCACCTTCACCAGCACCTTTCCACATTTCACCAAGCGCTGCTAAGTTTGCATCATTATCAATAACAACAGGTAATCCTGTTTCTACTTCTAATAAATCTTTTAGCGGATAGTTTTTCCACCCTAAATTAACCGCTTCATAAATCATTCCAGATGCCACATGTACAGGGCCAGGAGCTCCCATACCAATACCAATTAACTTGCTCTTCAATTCGCCTAATTCTTCTAGCTTTTTATCAATTGCTTTCGCAACATCAAGTGTAATATGTTTTCCTTGCTCACCTGTATTTGTAGGGATTTCCCACTTATGTAAAATTTCGCCGTATACATTAATAAATGCTAATTTAATCGTTGTACCACCAAGGTCAACACCAACTAACCATTTCTCTTCCATGTTGCTTACCTACCTTTATCTAATTCTTATTTAGCTCTTTTTGAATTTCTTGCTTCAATAAAAATAAAGCTGTTTGATAGTCTTGTGGATCGATTAGCTGTGATTGATTTAATTCACGCAATTCATCTTGCATTAATTGTAAATCTGCAATTCGATCTCCCGTATAAATAATCGTACCAAATTTCTTTAGCAATTGCTGAATATCATAAATAGATACCATTTCATCACCCTCTATGCTCACTTACTATAAAAATTATAATAAGAAAACGTTCACATATTTTATTATAATCAAGAAGAAAAAGTCTCGTCAATTTTTATTTGTCTATACAAGCTCATTTATAAGCATTGTTCCTTTTTCTGTAATAATTTTTTCTATATTTTTATCAAATGGCTCTACCGGAATGTGTTTTACCATTTGAAAATCATATGCTAATGATAGCGTTTTCCCTTTATAATGCACGAGATAACGATCATAATAGCCCCCGCCGTATCCAATCCGTTCTCCTCGCTCTGTATAAGCTACGCCTGGCACAATTTGAAGATCAATGTCATCCGCACTCACTTCTTCCGTAAGTCCCGGAATCGGTTCACGTAAATTCATATACACCGTTTCTAATTGATCAAAATCACTAATTTTCCGGAAGGACATCGTTCTTGTTCCTTTATTACACTTAGGAACTACAACTTTCTTTCCTTCTTCCCAAGCTTTTTCGATAATAGGATATGTATTCACTTCATTTTCCATTGAGAGAGTAATTCCAATTGTTTTAGCTTCAACCCACTCTTTTTGCGCATACAACGAAAATGCAATCTGTTCTGATAAAGTTGTATATTGTTCTTCTGATAAAGAATTCATGTGTTCTATTATTTGTTTACGCAAACGCACTTTCTCTTCTTTCACACATTCTCCTCCTTACAGTGACACTTTACTCTATGATGATAGTGTATCACTTTTAACATAGGAATCGAATAAAAAAAGAAACAGTAGGAAAATATTCCTACTGCTTACTTTGTTTCACGGTGTAACGTAGACTTCTTGTCACGCTTGCAATACTTTTTAAGCTCGATACGCTCAGCGTTGTTACGTTTATTTTTCTTTGAGATATAGTTACGATCTCCGCATTCTGTACATGCTAGAGTAATATTCACACGCATTCTTATTTCCCTCCAGTACTAATAACTTAAATCAGACTATACTATAATACCACTTTTAAAATAAAAATTCTACACCTTTTGATATTGTCTAATTTTTTCTATAAGATTTTTCATGTTTTCCCTTGCTATTACTGGGTTTCTAGCATGTGAATACACTAAAAATTTTGGTTGTTTTGTGTCAGAAACGATATAAGACCACTCTTTTTCAGTATATTTGAACTGTACTCCTTCAAATATACCTTCTCCCTTCCTTTCAATATCATCCAATAATTTCCTCATAATTTTCCCTTTTTCATTCCATGAACATACCACTTCATCATAAAGTAAATAGAGCGGAGGTGATTGCTCTACTATGCTGAGAAACGTTTTTCCTTGCAATGCTATTAGCTCAAATAATTTTCCAATTCGATATAAAATATCTCGCTTCCACCTTACTTGAAACGACTTCCTTTCATCCTGCGTATAAAACAGAAGATAACATTCTCCTAATTTCAAAGACATTGGGTAAATATTTCCTGTAGATTCGAGTAAGAAATCTGGAATAGCTACCTCTTCCAAATCTGTACCCTGGTAAATATTACTATGTTTATCGTATAACTCGAAATGATTTCCTTGCTCAGAAAACATAAGAGCCATATTCGCTTTACTTGATTTCATCAAAGCTTTCACATGATCTTTTTGTTCGCTTGCATAAATCCATGTAACTGTACAACCAAGTCTTTGTAGAAAGAGCATAAGTAAATGTTGCAACGTATCATTTCTCTTATTAATAAGAAGATGAAACTTCTGCATCTGTATTTTCTCGATATCAATATGCCCCAATATAACTTCTATATACTCATTCATAGAAACATGAACCAGCTTATTTCGCCCCATCTCTTTCTCATGCACGTAATAAAATAATTCGGACATATATACTTGTTCTATCTCTTTTTGCTGCTTATACGTTAACGGCATGCCAGCTTGACCATACAACTTTATAACAATCTCATTCTCATTCTCCACTTGAATGAAAACCCCACCTGCACATTGCAAATGATGAACACTATATTGAAAAAGTGACTCGTTCATTTCTTTGCATTCCATCGTATGAATCCCTATACCATGAATAGCATGTAAAAATAAATTTTTATAAGAGGTTGTTTCTATATTTTCTTGACTTCCAATTAATATACTTTCTCCTTTTGTAAAAAGAGAGCCATACGCCATCGCAATCTTCACTATAAACTGGGGAGTAATTTCAACATTCCCTCTTCCTACAATGCGGCTTTTTTGTAACCACCCTGCACTCATTTCACTCTCTTGAATACCAGCCGCTCCTACTATCGAATGACTATCAATCGCCTTATAAGGCCATAGTTTTCCTTTTTGCTTAATTATCGTACTTCTCCCGATATGACAGTGATCCGCTACAATGCTTTTTTGAAACAGTGTAACGTCATCTTCAACTATTGTACGCTCTCCTATTGTCGTTTCTAATAGTTCACAATACTTTCCAATATGGGCATTTGCAAAAACAATACTTTTTTGAAGATGAGAATAATTTGAAACGATACTATTTTTTCCAATAATAGAATATGGCTCAATTACAGCTCCTGTACCAATCTTTGCTCCTTCTCCAATGAAAGAGGGGCCATGAATTTTTGTCCCTTTCCCAATCGTCACCCCTTCTCCCATCCATACCATCGGTAATACTTCCGTATAAGGAATAGGTACTTGTAACTTTTTCGTTAACAAATCAAATTGTGCTTGTCGATATTGATTAAATGTGCCGATATCTAACCAATAACCTTCTGACAAATATGCGAATAACACATTTTTGTTTGCCAATAACGGAAACACATCATGACTGAAATCAAAAAATTGTCTAGGCGGTATGTAAGAAAAGATTTCTGGCTCCATAATATATATGCCTGTATTCACAACATTAGATACTACCTCATTCCAGCCCGGCTTTTCTATATATCGTGTAACCTCCTGGTCTTTATTCATTACAACCAATCCAAATGAGAGTGGATTTTCTACTTCTTTCACAAACATTGTTACCATTCTTTTCTTTTGTTCATGAAACCTAATTCCTTCTGATAATTGAAAGTCAGTTAATGCATCCCCGCTTATTACAACAAATGTTTCATCTAAAAATTGTTCTGCTTGTTTAATACTCCCTGCTGTACCAAGCGGAGGAGAGTCTTCAAAATAATACAAGTTAACTCCCCATTTACTACCATCACCAAAATATCGCTTAATCGTCTTACTCATATATTGAACAGTAATTGCAATTTCACGAATACCATGCTGGCGTAATAACTCAATATTGTATTCTAAAACTGGTTTTTCTAATAATGGTAACATCGGCTTTGGAGTATTACATGTTAATGGTCTAAGGCGTCTTCCTTTTCCTCCAGCTAAAATAACCCCCTTCATATACTTCAGCCTCCACTTATATAATGTTCAGTAGCTCCATATACCATATGTATATTCTCTATCCCACATGAACTAGCAGCATAAACTTGATAAGTTAAACGAATCCTCATTTAAAAGACCCTATAATTAAATTTCCCACCTATAAAAACGTACGTTTAAAACGACAAGAAAGCGCTTACTATTAATTGATAAATAATACTTATTAACAAACAACATATATACTAATTTTCCCATTACATTATGATACATCTTATCATCATAAACTAAAGGAAACAACGAGCTTTTTTTGTCATGTTTTGACTAAAAAAAGCAGGTGATTTCTCATCACCTACTTTCATTCCTACTCATTCAATAAATAATGCTTTCCTTTTACTAAATAAAATACATTTTCAGCGATATTTGTAATATGGTCTGCTACACGCTCAATATATCTCGCCACAAATGATAATTGTGTAATTTGCGTAATTGCTTCTGGTTGTTCCGGAACTGAAGATATAAACTCACGAATTGCTTTTCCATATATTTCATCAACGGAATCATCCATTTCAGCAATTTGTTTCGCGAAAGTTAAATTTTCTTGTTCATATGCTTCTAACGCTAAATGCAACATCTTATTTGCAACCGCAAACATTTCATCCAGGTTGTGCAAACTAACAGCCACTTCTTTTTCCCCAAGACGAATTGTAGCCTTTGCAATATTAACAGCATGATCTGCAATACGCTCTAAATCTGTCGCTGTTTTAATTGAAATAAAGATCCTTCTTAAGTCACTTGCTACAGGTTGCTGCTTCGTAATGAGCATAAGCGCAAGATCGTTTATTTCCTCTTCTAAATTATCCATACGGTAATCACCATCAATGACCTCTAACGCTTTCTCTACATCCCTTGTATGCAGACCTTCCATAGCAATCAATAAAGCCGCATTTGCTAATTCGCCAAGCTCAATCACCTTTTGCTGTAACACTTTTAAATCACCTTGAAACTGTTCTCTTACCATTTTTTCTTCCCCCTCAATATTATGTGCCATTATATACAAAGTGAAACTTTAATCACCCCTCATCAATCGGGCTTTTACAGGCCGCCCGCCCACCTAACTTCTTTGCTTTTGCTGAATTTTGAGGTGGGGTCTTACTGCCCGCAAATAGCGGGATAAACCTCCTACATAACCTCTTACGCTTGTAATAAACTTTAAGATAAAGAGAAGGTATTACTTCCCTATTAAAGTGAGATAAAAATAAGAAATGCCCTCTGTTAAGAGGGCATTTTCTCTTAGCTTTGCAACGATATCAACCAAAGCGACCTGTAATATAATCTTCTGTACGCTTATCTGAAGGCGTCGTAAATAATTTGTTTGTATCTGTATACTCCACAACTTCCCCGCTTAAGAAGAAAGCGGTTTTGTCTGAAATACGCGCTGCTTGTTGCATATTATGCGTTACGATAACAATACTAAAGTCTTTCTTTAACTCTTGAATTAATTCTTCTACTTTTAATGTTGAAATTGGATCTAGTGCCGATGTTGGCTCATCCATTAAAATAACGTCTGGCTCAATAGCTAAGCAACGTGCGATGCATAGACGCTGTTGCTGTCCACCAGATAAACCGTATGCATTATCGTGCAAACGATCTTTTAACTCATCCCAAATCGCTGCTCCGCGTAAACTTTTCTCAACAATTTCATCTAATGTCTTTTTATCACGAATACCATGGATTTTTGGACCGTATGCTACATTCTCATAAATAGATTTTGGAAATGGATTTGGCTTTTGGAACACCATTCCTACGTGCGTTCTTAATTCTTCAACTGGATATGATTTATCAAATATATTGCGTTCTCTATATTCAATTACACCTGTAGTTCGAACGATCGGTACTAACTCTACCATGCGATTTAACGTTTTTAAGTACGTTGATTTACCACAGCCACTTGGACCAATAATTGCTGTAACTTCATTCTCATGAATACTTAAATTAATATCTTTTAAAGCATGGTCTTCCCCATACCATAAATTTAAGTTTTTCGTATCAAATACTACTTTCTTTGGCGCAGTCTCGATTTTCTCTTCGTTTTTCACCTGTACATTTACTACTGTTGCTACCATTTGAATTCCCCTTTCATCCACTTCCAACTTATTTTCGATTTCGTAACCATAAAACAAATATATTGATAAATAGCAACAAACCTAACAAAACAATCATCCCAGCTGCTGCTACATACTGAAATTCTTCTTGTGGCCTACTCATCCAATTAAAAATTTGAATTGGTAAAACTGTAAATCTATCAAACATACTAAATGGAACATAATTTGCAAACGCAAGTGCCCCAATAACTAATAGTGGTGCTGCTTCTCCAATTGCTCTTGATATCGCTAACGTACAGCCCGTTATAATCCCCGGGAAAGCATATGGCAATACAATTTGATACATCGTTTGCCACTTCGTAGCACCTAATCCGTAAGAACCCTCTAATAATGCACTTGGTACTGATCGGATTGCTTCTTGACTCGCCACAACAACTGTTGGTAAGACGAGTAAACTCATCGTCAGTGCTGCTGCAACTATACTCTCTCCTAAATGAAGAGCATATACAAAAATAGTTAAACCAAGCAATCCAAATACAACGGATGGTACTCCTGCTAACGTTTGATTATTAATCTCTACTATTTTTTTAAATAGAGATTCCTTCGCATATTGCTCTAAATAAAGGGCTGTTCCAACTCCAAATATAAAAGAAACAGGTATAACAATACTCATAAATAATATTGTCCCTGACAAAGCCGCAGCAATACCAGCTTCTTTCGGATTACGTGAAGCGAAATTTGTAAAGAAATCTATTGAAAGATAGCTTATACCTTTTTCAACAATTTGAAACAGTAACACAAACAAAATTACGATTGAAAATAAAATTGCTATATAAAATAACAATTTGTAAATTCGATCTTTTAAAAAGCGTGATGCCATGTTTTTTTGTATTTTTTTATGATTCAACATCCGCATATTATGTCATCCTCCTAAAACGGCGCATAATTGACTGCGAAATGATGTTCATAATAAAAGTAAACAAAAATAATGTTGCACCTACAGCATACATGCTGTAATACGTAATCGTTCCATGCGGAGCATCACCTAAACTTACTTGCACAATATAGGCTGTTAACGTTTGAATAGAATGTGTCGGATCAAGCGATACATTTGGTGTGGATCCTGCCGCAATTACAACAATCATCGTTTCACCAATTGCACGCGAAGCCGCTAATATAATTGCTGCCATAATCCCTGTAAAAGCGGACGGAAACACCACTTGTTTTACCATTTCAAACCGCGTCGCTCCGAGTGCTAATGAAGCTTCTTTCGTCCCTTTCGCCACAGCTCTCATCGCGTCTTCAGATAGAGATGCAACTGTAGGCATCATCATAAATCCGATAACGATTCCTGGGCTAATCGCATTAAAAAACTGTAAATCTGGTATAATCCTTTGTAAAAGCGGCGTAACAATTGTTAATGCAAAAAAACCATATACAATTGTCGGGATACCTGCTAATAGCTCTAACATCGGCTTTAATATTTTCCGTGCACTATTTGAAGCATATTCGCTTAAAAATACGGCACACGCTAAACCGATAGGAATTGCTACAAACATAGCGATTGCTGTTACAAGGAACGTTCCACATATAAGTGGTAATATACCGAATTTAGGATTTTCAAAAAACGGTAACCATTCTTTCTCCGTCAAAAAGGAGTACAATGATATTTTTTGAAAAAACATGATTGTTTCATTAGAGAGCGTAAAAACAATTCCAAGTGTCGTAACAATAGAAACGCTAGCAATTATTTTTAGTAACAAAGGCATTATTCGATTGATTCGCTGCGTTTTTTTTCTTTGTTTTGTATTTCTTTCAATCAAATGTTGTACAGAAAATGTAATTTGACTTTTGTCATTATGAGCCAAAGATGAAAACCCCTTTCCACCCTGACATTACCTTTTTATTTCTGTTAACATACGCAGCTGTTCATTGTATTTTTCTTTTCTTAATTTTACATACCCGACCTCTTCAGCGAGGTTACCAACATGCTGAATCATAAACTCAACATAGTTTGCTACATTCATTTTATTTCGGATAGATGCATTATTCACATAAGTAAGTAGCGGCCTAGATAACGGCTTATACTTACCTGACTGAATGGTCTCTTTCGTCGGAAATACACCATTCACTTTTATTGCTTTCACCTTATCTCGATTAGCCATATAATAAGCATATCCTACAAAAGCAATGGCATGTTTATCATTCATTACCCCTTGCATAATAACTTGATCATCTTCAGACAAAGAGACTTTTTTTACAATGCGATGATTTTGTAAGATGACATTTTGAAAATAATCATAAGTACCAGAGTCTACGCCTGGTGCATAAAACTTCACTTGTTCACGTGGCCATGTTGAATGAATTTGTGACCATCGCTTCTCTCTTCCATCTTCACTCCACAGTAAACGTAACTCGTCTACTGACATATCGTCTACCCATGTATTGTGCCGATTCACAACAATTGTAAGACCATCGTTAGCGACCTCAAAAGGTGTGAACTGAATAGAGTTTTTCTTCATCTCATTTTTCTCGACTTGTTTCATTACTCTCGAAGCATTATTTATATCTACTTCTCCTTTACTGAAACGATTAAATCCTCCCCCAGTTCCAGAAACACTGATGGAAATTTTCACGTCTGGATGCACCTTTGTATATTCCTCCGCTACTGCTTCTATAATAGGAAAAACCGTTGAGGATCCATCAACTCTCACTTCTCCCATATCATTTAAAGCAAATGCAGTAGACATTTCAAAACAGAGGAACCATATCGATAGTACGAAAATTATAATCGGTGTACGCATCCATTTCACGTGTTCTTCCTCCTAGAAGTAACCGGAAATAACAGGATTACAGATATAAGAATACTGCTAAACTATTAATTCGGTTTTAATTGTTTGTAAAAGTTTTGTAAAGTTCCACAAAAATCAACATACGATAAAGTGAAACTTTAATCAGTCCTCACCAATCGGGCTTTTACGGACAGCCCGACCCCCACCTAACTTCTTTGCTTTCGCTGAATTTTGAGATGGGGGTCTTACTGCCCGTTAATAGCGGGATACAATTTTAATCGGTAGTAGTTATTCATTTTCTCTGATAATTTCCCTATAAAACAGTTATCCCCTATCTCATCATATACAAGTATTATTTATAGGGCCGCGTGTTTCCCAATATTGTATACTTGTCCACATTTATTACACGATATGCATAAACCATAAAAAAAAGCACACTATCTTTTCAGATAGTGTGCTTTTTTTAAATTTTTTTATTCATCATCTTGATCTTTATTTTTATTGTTTTTATCATCTTTTGGAGCTTCACCATTTACTTCTTGGTTTTTTAAATCAAAGTAGGCGTCCATAATTTCACGACCAATATATCCATTAATACCAGTCTTATCATCATGTACCCATGGAACAACAACAGAGAATGCTACTTCTGGATCTTCAAGTGGCGCATAACCTACTAATGTTAAGTTATATGTTTCCACACGTTCACCATTTGCCTTTCTACCAATCTCTTTATCTCCGCCATACACAGTTTGCGCGGTACCTGTCTTCCCTGCCGCTTTATATTTTGCACCTGTAAAGTATTTGGTAGCTGTACCACCTGAATCATTATACACTTGTCTAAATCCTTCTTGAACACGTTTAATTTGCGATTCTGGCATATCAACACGATTTAATACTTTCGGTTCCATAGATTGAACAACTTTCCCAACTTCATCTGGTTTCACTGCCGGTTGACGAATTTCTTTTACAACTTGTGGTTGCATACGATATCCACCATTGGCAATCGTCGAAATATATTGCGCTAATTGAAGCGGTGTATACGTATCATACTGTCCAATTGATAAATCTAGTAAGAAACCTGGTTGACTACCTCTCCCCATCTGACCAGCAGATTCATTCGGTAAATCAATTCCTGTTTTTACACCAAGTCCAAACTGTCCGAAATAATAACGCATCGTATCAAATGCTTTTTGAGGTATATCTAACGTACCACCTCTCACATATGGAACACCAGCGATATTCATCGCTGTTTTAAACATATAAACGTTAGAAGACATTTTTAAAGCTGTAAGATCATTAATATATCCCATCGTTTTCCAAGATGACTTCGTAGGTGTACCTTTTAATTTAATTGGTTCATCCAATTGTACTGAACCTGGTTGAATCGCACCAGTTTGATATCCAGTAAGTACTGTTGCACCTTTTACAGTTGACCCCATCGGATAAGAACTTGTCATGGTACCTAATGCAAAGTCATTTACTTTCGTTTGACCATCTTCGTTAACTAATTGTTTCCCAGCCATAGATAAAACTTCACCATTTTTTGGGTTCATCATTACAACGAATGCGCGATCTAAAAGAGGTTCGCTTCCTTTAAATCTCATTAAATTCTTCGTAAGAATATCCTCCACGCGCTTTTGTAATTCCATATCAATCGTTAAATTCAGGTCATTACCACTTTGTCCTTTTGATACATTAATCGTTTCTAAAATATTACCGTTTTTATCTGTAACATTTCTAACTTCTGCTTTCGTACCGTGCAGACTATCTTCATACTGTTGTTCAAGATAACTTTTTCCTACTCGGTCATTTCGATTATAATCACGAACAAGATAGTAATCTAGTCTTTCTCTTGGTAAACCTTCGTCAGAAGTTGTTACACCACCAAGTACACTTCGGAACAAATCACCATCATATGCATATTTTCGTTCCCAATCAACACTTGTATCTACTCCCGGCAATTGCGCTAAATTTTCACTAATAATCGCATATTCTTCATCTGTTGCATTTTTCTTAAGAACTTGAGGTGTCATTGCATATCCGCCATCCATCTTACTCTTAATCGCTAGTATTTCTAGATCTTTTGCGGATAATTGATTAATCTCTTCTTCTGTTACACGACTGCGCTGACGCTCGTCTAATTCTTTATCATCAATTTTTTTATCTTTAAACTCTTGACGATCTTTATTCGTAATTTTTTCTTTAGCTTCCTCTTTATGCATAGCAAGCCAATAATCTTTTTTATCGCGATCTGTTAATTTATCTGTCGGTACTTCAATCAAATCTGCTAGCTTTTTCGCTGTTTCTAAGCGATCCTCTGCAGTTGATCCTTTCATTTTTGTAAATGTAATAGTACGAATGGCTGCATTATCTACTACAGATCGCCCATAACGGTCAAATATTTTCCCACGCGGTACAGGATTACTTATCGTTGAGTTTTCTTTCTTCTCCACTTCATTCTTATATTCTTCACCGCGAACAATTTGTACATATCCGAGCCTTACAATAACCGCGGAGAACATTAAAAACACGCAGAAAAACAGCACGTTTAACCGAAAAGGAACGTGGGTCTTTTTCTTATTTTGCTTCTGCTTCTTGCTCATACAAACCCCCTCTACCAACAGCTATGTAATGTGAAAGGGACACCTTCATACAGGTGTCCTCACTGCTGTCTTACATCTTTTTCTATTCTAGCATAAAACAAACGAGAAGTTAACCTTCTGGTTCAGTTTGGTTTTGCGCGTTTCCTTGCGTTACAACACTTGTTTTACTCGCATTTCCCTCATCATATTTGACATTTTTAACTGCAAAATAAATAAGAAAATGTCCAGCACCTAAAATACATAATAAGTAAGGTAAACTTTTTTCAGGTGGAAAGAATAGTACAGCACATAAAAAACTTGAAATGGAACAGATTCTTCCGGCGTTTAACCACAGCTCCCGAACAACGACATATTCCACACGCCATTCTCTCGCATTTTTCGCTCTACCAATTACGTCATATGTCATTGATCCATACGGAACAAGTAAAATAGGATATGCAATCGCAATACATGCCGCATAAATAAGTAATTTCGTGTATGTAACATTGAAAATAACTAAAAAGACGACAGCATATAAAATAATGCCTCCAAGTAAAATTGCTTTTTTTCGCCACTCCTTCTTTAACATACGAGCAACTAAGTAATAACATACAAAGGATACAGCAGAGTTCACTAAACTATATTTCCCTAATGCGAACTCACTATTAGTTGCTAAATAAACATATACTGAAATGACAAAAATAAACGTTCCTTCTCTCAATCCTTGGAAAAAATGAGCTCGTGTAATCTTTCCCCAGTTTTTATCAATCCGTCGTTCTTTCAATACTTGCACGATTTCATAACGCCCTTCACATTCTCTTTTAGATAAAAAGAAGCTTAAGACGACAGCAACTGCAAATAGAACTAATGAAAGAAAGAATATAACAGTATAACCACTCCATTTCTCCATACGTGAAATTGTGTATCCTGCTGCTATTGGTCCGATCATCCCAGAGAAGGATGTAAGAAGTCCAAGAAACCCATTAAAGAAATCTCTTGTTTCTGGTTCTGTAATTTCAAATGTCAATAAGTTAAAAGCCAACCAGTAAAAACCGTATCCTACTCCTAAAAGAGCCCCCATTAATAAAATATACTGAGAAGCACTTTTCCCCGCTACTAAGACAACAATAAAAAAAATTGCGAGCGTTCCTACTCCTATTCGTAATAAAATCGAGCGATCGATACGTTTCGCTAATTTTCCCCCTACAAGAAATGTGAGAGGCTGTAATATAACGCTGGCCAAATTATACAAGCCAAGATTCACATAATTTTGTGTTTGTTTCCATAAATAAATATTTACAAACGTATTCGATAAAGAAATTGCGAGCGTGTATAAACCTCCTATAAGGAGCAATAACACTAAATCCCGATTCACTTCAACGTCACCAATTATATGTTTCCACTTCATACACAACTCTCCTTTACTTCATGTTCTAGTCTTCCAAAGACAAGCCCAATTATGTAAAAGGAAAGCATAGAAAAAAAGCTAGGGGTTCTCCCCTAGCTTTTTTCTATATTTATTACAATTATTTTGCTTCTTGGTAACGTTTTTCAGCAGCGTTCCAATCTACAACGTTCCAGAATGCACCGATGTAGTCTGGACGACGGTTTTGGTAGTTTAAGTAGTAAGCATGCTCCCAAACATCTAAACCGATAACTGGCGTTTTACCTTCAGTTAAAGGAGAATCTTGGTTTGGAGTGCTTGTTACTTCTAGCTCACCATTGTTTACTACTAACCAAGCCCAACCAGAACCGAAGCGAGTTGCGCCAGCTTTTGCGAATTCTTCTTTGAATGCATCGAAGCTACCGAATTTTGCTTCAATTGCAGTTGCAAGTTCACCTACAGGTTGTCCTCCGCCGTTTGGAGATAGGATTGTCCAGAAGAATGTATGGTTAGCATGTCCGCCACCATTGTTACGTACTGCTGTACGGATTGCTTCTGGTACTTCGTTTAAGTTTGCAACTAATTCTTCTACGCTTTTGTCAGCTAATTCTGCATGACCTTCTAAAGCAGCGTTTAAGTTTGTAATGTACGTGTTGTGATGTTTTGTATGATGGATGTTCATTGTTTCTTTGTCAAAGTGAGGCTCTAAAGCATCATACGCATAAGGTAAATTTGGTAATTCGTGTTTTGCCATTGTTATATTCCTCCCAGTTTATGTATTGCCACTTAAGTGACATACAACTTCATTCTACCCTAATTGCCATAGGGTGCAAACAAATAAATCACATTGTCTTGCTATCATTAAAGTAGCAAAATTCCCACTTCTTTTCAATTAAAATGCTCATATATTCCGTAAAAAAAGCTTCCTTCTACAAGGAAGCTTCCTGCTAACATAATAAACATGCGAAATGGATATGGACCCTGTAGGACTCGAACCTACGACCGGACGGTTATGAGCCGTCTGCTCTAACCAGCTGAGCTAAGGGTCCACAATTATGTATGTAACAACATATCAAATAAAGGAATTCCTATCGGATATGCCCTTTAAGAAAGGTAAGATAAATTTACCATATAGAAAAGAAAAGTGTCAATTGTATTTTTCTTATTTAAAAGAAGAAAGTTAATAAAAAGAAATTTAGTTATCTCCACTATATGTAAATATAATATATCTTGAGATTCTCTAGATTCCTACGTTACAATGATTTTATACATACATAAAGGAAGTGAATCTATGTCCATATTTACCCAATTCGTAAAAAGCATATACTCGCCTAAAGATATGGCGCTATTCCGTTTTCAAAAAATCGGTAAAACCATTTTGTATATTATGCTACTTTGCTTAATTACTACTATTCCAAGAACTTTTTTGTACGGTAGTTTTATCCAAGATGGTGTAGGCATGGTAAATCAAGTCATCGATAAAGATTTACCTGATTTTAAAATTGAAAATGGCGAACTAAAAGCCGATATTGATCAGCCTATTGAAAAAGAAGAAGGAAATGCACTTTTCGTATTTGATCCAAATTCAACAGACCTAGAAAAATATCAAAATAAAACAGGTTTATTTGTTTTAAAAGATAAAGTAGTCTCTATGGGAAATGGTCAAACACAAACGTATTCTTATAACGATTTGTTAGGTGCATCTCTTGAGAAAAAAGATCTACAAGAATTTATTTCTTTATTCGATAATATTTATCCAATTTTATTATTTGTTATTGGATTCTTAGTGTACCTATTCCAATTATTTATCACTTTTGTAGGCGTGACTTTACTTGCGTTCATCGGTTCTGCTATGAGCGGTCAACGTAAACTATCCTATAAACAAGTTTGGACACTAACTGCATACAGCTACACAATCCCAACCATTTTCTTCATGATTATGGATTTATTCAAAATCGTCGTACCTGGGGCAACATTCATTTATATCGCTGTTGTTTTAATCGTTCTATACTTAACGATTAAAGAGGTACCCCAACCGAAAGAAAAATAAAAAAATGCCTAAATAGGCATTTTTTTTTTGGACAAGCATATATTCCTAGCAAAGGAGTGAAGAATATGAAGAGGTTAGGTATATTCCTATTCGTGCTTGTTCTCGGTTATATATTTTATTACGATATAAAAATCGGTACTTTACCGATGTTAAGTTCATATAAAAAAACAACTGCTGCCCAAACGATTAAAAAAGAAAACACAGACAGCCAACAAAATAAAGAGAATAAAACAGAAAAAGAAACGGATACATCTTATAAAACAATTGAAGTAAAAACTGGCGAGACAGTTCTTTCTATTACAGAACAAATTAACAAGAAAAAAATTCCTTCCATAGAAAAAGTCATTGACGACTTTAAACAATTAAACAAAAGTACATCTGCTACAAAAATACAAATTGGAAAGTCTTATAAATTCCCGTTATATCAATAAGCCATCACTTAATCCTTGTCAATTACATAAAGGCGCTGATACAATAGTAAAAGTGAAACCGAGCACTTCGGTTTCTATAGCCCTATATCACGTATACTATCATTGATATGAGGGACTAAATAAGAAACTTCTTTTATAAGGAGAGCGATCTATTCGTGAATGAAATGACTCATCGTACAAAAACACGTCCAGTTAAAGTCGGTAATTTAACAATTGGCGGTAATAATGAATTAATTATACAAAGTATGACAACAACAAAAACACATGATGTTGAAGCAACAGTTGCCGAAATCAAGCGTTTAGAAGAAGCTGGCTGTCAAGTCGTCCGTGTTGCCGTTCCAGATGAACGCGCAGCTAATGCTATTGCTGATATAAAAAAACAAATCAACATTCCACTTGTTGCTGATATTCATTTTGATTATCGCCTTGCTTTAAAAGCAATTGAAGGTGGCATTGATAAAGTACGTATCAATCCAGGTAATATTGGTCGTCGCCATAAAGTAGAAGCTGTTGTAAATGCAGCAAAAGAGCGCGGTATTCCAATCCGTATTGGTGTAAACGCTGGTTCATTAGAGCGCCACATTTTAGAAAAGTACGGATACCCAACTGCTGATGGTATGGTTGAGAGCGCGCTACATCATATTAAAATTTTAGAGGACTTAGATTTCCACGATATTATCGTATCTATGAAAGCCTCTGATGTTAACTTAGCAATCGAAGCATACGAGAAAGCTGCTCGCGCTTTTGATTACCCATTACATTTAGGTATTACAGAATCTGGAACATTGTTTGCTGGAACTGTAAAAAGTGCCGCTGGTCTTGGAGCAATCTTAAGTAAAGGCATCGGAAATACACTACGTATTTCATTAAGTGCTGATCCAGTTGAAGAAGTAAAAGTTGCTCGTGAATTATTAAAATCATTCGGTCTTGCTTCTAACGCAGCGACACTTATCTCTTGTCCAACTTGTGGTCGTATTGAAATCGATTTAATTAGCATCGCTAACGAAGTGGAAGAATACATCTCTACACTTCAAGTACCAATTAAAGTTGCAGTACTTGGTTGCGCTGTAAATGGTCCTGGTGAAGCTCGTGAAGCTGATATCGGTATTGCTGGTGCACGTGGAGAGGGATTATTATTCCGTAAAGGGCAAGTCGTTCGTAAAGTACCAGAAGAAACAATGGTAGAAGAACTGAAAAAAGAAATCGACGTAATTGCTGCTGAAATGGCTGCTGAACGAGAAAAAGAAAAAGAAAAAGAGACACAAGAACAATAAAAAGAAGGTTGCCACAATATTTGTGAGCAACCTTCTTTTCTACGTAAAAAAGCTCGTCAGTTATATAACCGACGAGCTTTTACTTTGCACATTTTGGACAACGACCATATATTTCAAACTTATGACCCGTTACTTCATAACCAGTAAAATCTTTATTCATAAAATCCATTGGGCAGGAAGTAATCTCTTTCGTCCCCCCACAATCCAAACAAATAAAATGATGATGATGTTCCATAATAGAACAAGTGAAACGAAAATGTTTTTCACCATTTAATTCCGTTTGTTCTAAAACACCAATCTCAGCAAAAACTGTTAAGTTACGATAAATCGTATCAAAACTAAGCCCTGGATAATCGTCTTTCATATGCTCTAAAACGTCTTTCGCAGTTAAATAACGATTATGTGCTGCAAATAATCTGAGCATCTCTTCTCTTTTTCCAGTATGTTTGTATCCTTTTTCCTTCATTAGGCGTAAAGCTTCTGTTAGATTCATACCTATCCCTACTTTATGCAGTTTTTTTCTTCTTCCATAAAATCGCACCGATTAAAATAAGAACTGCTATCATAACAATTGTACCACCTGGTGCTAGATCAAGTTGATACGAAGCAAACATTCCACCAATTACTGCAATTTCACCAAATAAAATGGAAAAGAAAATTGTTTGTTTAAATCCTTTAGCAATACGAATACTTGCTGCAACTGGTAACGTCATTAATGATGATACGAGAAGAACCCCTACTACACGCATTGATACTGCAATGACAAGAGCAACTAATATAATGAAAATAAAGTGAATCCATTTCGCTCTTAAACCAGTTGATACTGCGTATTCCTCATCAAATGATAGTAGAAACAGCTCTTTATATAATAAAATAATTGTCGCAACAACAACAATTGCTACAATCCCAATAATAATTAAATCCGTACTTGTTACAGCACTGACACTACCAAATAAATAACTAAATAAGTCTGTGTTAAATCCATTTGCAAGTGAAATGAAAATAACTCCAACTCCCATCCCTGCCGAAAGGATAATCGGAATTGCTAATTCTTGATAGTGCTTATATACAGTTCTTAACTTTTCGATTAATAGCGCTCCACCAATCGAAAAAACCATCCCCATATATAAGGGGTTTAAAAATCCACCTGTAAAAATGGTTTTTTCAAGTAATAAACTTGCTGCAATACCTGATAACGTCACATGACTTAATGCATCCGCAATAAGAGATAAACGACGAATAACAACAAACACACCTATTAGCGGTGCAACAAGTCCAATTAAAATACCTGCGTATAAAGAATTACGTAAAAAGTCATATTGTAAAAAATCTTGTATCATTATATCCTCCCGTGATGCTCATGTTCGTGTTCTAAACGATGAACATGATGCCCATATAAGATGGACATTTCTGCATCTTCTAACTCTCGGAACTTCTCTACATTTCCATGGAAATGTAGATGTTGGTTTAGGCATGCAACATGTGTTACTTTTTCGGTAACAGCTCCCATATCATGAGTAACAAGAATTAATGTGATTCCCAACCTTTTGTTTAAATCCTCTAATATTTCGTAAAAACTTTCCACATTTTTTACATCGATTCCAACAGTAGGCTCGTCTAAAATAAGCAATTCAGGATCACTAACGAGCGCACGAGCAATAAATACACGCTGTTGCTGTCCACCAGAAAGCTCTCCAATATTACGACCTTGAAACTCACTCATCCCTACATCAGCAATTGCTTTTTCTACCTTTTTCTTATCCTCTTTTGTGAAAAAGCGAAAAAGCCCTTTTTTCGAAACAAGTCCCATTGACACAACTTCAGAAACAGTTGCTGGAAAACCAGAATTGAAACTATTTGCTTTTTGGGATACATAACCAACTTTATTCCATTCCTTAAACTTCTTACTATCAACGCCAAACACACGAATGCTTCCTTCTTTTGGCTTTAAAACGCCTAATAAACACTTAAGTAAAGTTGATTTACCTGAACCATTCGGTCCCACTAAACCTAAAAAAGCTCCCTTCGGAACTTGCAAATTAATATTTTCTAACACATTCCGATCTTCATACCGGAATGTTAAACCTTCAATCTCTAATATATTATTCATAGCATCTCACCTATTTTAATTCAGAATGATTCCGATTTATATCTATTTGAATTATAGTACAGCTTATTATAGTTGTAAACCAATCTGCCTAAAATATATCTATTTTTTCAAGAAACCTTACTATTATAACAAAAAGCAGAGAAAAATTCTCTGCTTTCGAAAAATATTCCTATATATGTTTAGTGAATAGCCGATTTAAACTTACCACCATTTGTCTCTTGCGTGCTCATAATCGTAACAAACGCATTTTCATCAATTTCATGCACAATTGACTTTAACTTCGTCACTTCTAGACGCGTTACAACTGCATAAATAACTTCTTTTTCTTTATCTGTGTAACCACCTTTTGCTACAAGCTTTGTAGTTCCACGGCCGAGTCGATGTAAAATCGCATTTGATACTTCCTCATATTGATCAGATACAATTAAAACTGCTTTCGTTTCATCTAGCCCTTGAATTACTGTATCGATCGTTTTAAATGCAATATAGTACGTCATAACAGAATACATCGCTTGTTCCACACCAAACACAAATGCTGCCCATGCAAAAATAAATAAGTTCACAAACATTACGAATTCACCAACAGAGAACGGTAATTTCTTCGTTAATAAAATCCCCATAATTTCAGTTCCATCTAACGATCCACCATGACGAATTACAAGTCCTACACCAAGACCTAAAATAAGACCACCAAACACAGTCGCTAAAATAGGCTCTGTTGTAAACGGTGGCACCGCATGTAACGTTGACTCAATGAATGCTAACGCTACAATACCAAATGCCGAAGATAACATAAATGTTTTTCCAATTTGCTTATAACCCGAATACATAAATGGGATATTGAGAACAACGACTAAAGTAGAAAAACTTAACCACCAAATATTAGGAGTAAGATAATCTAATATAAGAGAAATACCAATAATTCCACCATCAATAATTTTATTTGGCATTAAAAATAGTTCAATCGCTACCGCTGCGCATGCTGCCCCAAAAATAATCATAACTAAACGATAAATGAGATGAATAACACTTTCTTTTCGATGTTGCTTTTGCTCCATAGGTCCTCCCTTTACTCTTTTTCTGTAGTTTTGTCCTTATATTATAACATACGCTTCTTTTCCTCATGAAAAAAGAAACTCTATACGAATATGTACAAGCTATATGCTCATATATTTCGATAGAAGAACGCGTGAAGGAGGATAACAAGATGAACCTCATTAAACAAATTGTTAATAAAAAATTAAATCATATTTCTACAAAAGAGTTATTAAAATATAGCAAAGAATATGAAGTTTCTATTACGACTGCACAAGCTGACCAAATCGTTTTACTTATGAAAGGTAAAAATATTAATATTTACGATAACAACGAGCGACTAGAGCTCTTAAAACAGATCGCAAAAGTAACTTCCCCTGCCACTGCCCAACAAGTAAATACCTTATTTCAGCAATTACTAAAATAAGGAGGGGAAATCCCCTCCTTATTGCGCTTTAATTTTTTCAAGAAGCCCTTCATCAAAAGTACCGTTTTTCAGCATTTCGATTTCCAATTTGTATGGTGGCTTCTTATCTTTTTTATCTTCCCCTACATACGGTGTTTCAAGAATTTTTGGTACATGCATTAACTGTGGATGATGTACAATGTGATGCAACGCTTTATACCCAATGTGACCAAATCCGATGTTTTCATGACGGTCTTTTCCTGCTCCGCGTACATTTTTACTATCATTAATATGAAGTACTTGTAAACGATCTATACCAACGATCTTATCAAATTCGTTTAATACACCGTCAAAGTCATTTACAATATCATATCCTGCATCGTGCGTATGACACGTATCAAAGCATACAGATAGCTTTTCATTATATTTTACGCCATCAATGATTTTTGCAATTTCTTCAAAGCTACGACCACATTCTGTTCCTTTTCCTGCCATCGTCTCTAACGCAATGTTAACCGTCTGTTCTGGCGTTAGTACTTCATTAAGCCCTTTAATAATTTGTTGAATACCAGCATCTGCTCCAGCCCCAACGTGCGCTCCTGGGTGAAGAACAATTTGTTTCGCTACACCTAATGCCGATGTTCTTTCAATTTCCATACGAAGGAAGTCTACACCTAATTGGAATGTTTCTGGCTTCGTCGTATTCCCAACATTAATAATATACGGCGCATGGACGATAATTTCCTCAATACCATTCAGCTCCATATGTTTTCTTCCTGCTTCTATGTTCAATTCTTCAATTGGTTTTCTTCGTGTATTTTGCGGTGCACCTGTATAAATCATAAACGTTGTTGCACCGTATGAAACAGCCTCTTCACTTGCTGCTAATAACATGTTCTTACCACTCATGGAAACATGAGATCCAATCTTTAACATACAATCACCTCTTCAATATACAATAGATATAATGATAGCATAATTTGTAGAAATATGTAGTGAATTGTTTGTTCACAAAAGACGCACTACACAAATTTATATGAGTATTTAAACAGACTATACTCTTCATTTAAATTAGCGGGATTAAAAAAAGATAAGGGAAACCCCTTATCTTTTTTTATTGCTATATTTTCTCTTCACTTTGTCACGTTCTGTTGCAAGTTTACGTTTATAGTTTGGTTTTACTTTTTTCGGTTTTTTAATAACTTTCGTTGCCATAACATCAAGTTCGTCATTTGGTTTTTTACGGCTCTTACGACGACGACGCTCACCTAAATCCGCCCACTCATCTCCGCGTAAATCTACATGTTTAAACTCGATATGACGTTGTTTTTCTAAGCTATCTAATGCTTCTTCGTTTGCTGGATCATAAATCGTCACTGCAATACCAGAATGCCCCGCACGTGCTGTTCTTCCAACGCGGTGAACGAAGAAATCTAAATCTGATGGTAGCTCATAGTTAATAACATGGCTAATTCCTTCAATATCAATACCACGTGCTGCTAAATCAGTCGCAACAATATATTGGAATTCAAGGTCACGAATTTGTTTCATCATTTTTTTACGATCACGTGGTGATAAATCCCCGTGAATTCGTCCAACTTTTAAGCCGCGTTCCATTAATCCATCAGCAACTTGATCTGCCATTTTTTTCGTATTCGTGAAAACAACTGCTAAATACGGTTTAAATTGAAGTAGCATTTTATTCACTAAATCAATTTTATTACGATGTTTAGAAGGCACTAAATAGTGTTCAATGTTTCCAGCTGCAACTTGTTTTGGATTGATATGAATATGCTCTGGATTCTCCATATATTTCTTCAGAAACGGTTTTAGTTTTTGAGGAATTGTTGCAGAGAAAACTAGCATTTGCAAGTTTTTAGGCATGCGTGCTGCAATTTTATCTACATCGTGAATGAATCCCATATCAAGCATTAAGTCAGCTTCATCGACAATAATCGTATTTGCTTTATGAACAAATAATGCTTGTTCTTCTACTAAGTCTTTAATACGTCCTGGTGTCCCGACTACGATATGAGGTTGTTTTTTCAACTTTTCAATTGAACGTTGTTTATCAGTTCCACCAATTAAACAACGCGCTGTAATCATTTGATCTTCCGCACAGAATTTTGTTAATTTCACAATCTCTTCGTAAATTTGTTGTGCTAACTCACGAGTAGGTGCTGTAATAACAAGTTGTACTTCTTCACGGCTTGCATTAATTCTGTTCAATGTAGGAAGTAAGTATGCATGTGTTTTCCCAGAACCTGTTTGGGATTGTCCAATTACACTTACACCTTTTTTCACGACCGGGAAAATTTTCTGCTGAATTCCTGTCGGCTCTGTAAAGCGTAGTTCACGAACTGCATCTATTAAAAATGGTTTAAAATCATACTGTGTAAAAGTTTGTTGTGTCATAAGTTACACCTTCTTTCTAAATTTCTACTGCGCGCACAAATCAGTCAAGTCTACATTATATCGAAATCTACAAGTAAAATCCATCTTTAGTTTAGGTTTTCCCTTCAAAAACTAACCTTCTTCCCCCTTATTGCATATTGTATGTGTATATACCTAACTGAAGAAAGGAGGATTTCTCACATGTTTCCAAAATCCCCCACAAGACAAATGTATCCAAATCAAGGGCAGCAACCTTATACACCATATCCAATTCCACAACTACCACCGATGGCACAAAAAAAGAAAGGGTTCCTTGCTAAACTCTTTAAAAAACACGATCCAACCGAACCTTACATGCAAATGGTTCCGCCTTATCGACAAATGGAAGGACCGCCACCATTGATGCACCAGCACCAGCAACCGCCACCTCAATATCGGCAACAATATCAACCCCAATATCAACAGCAATACCCACAGCAGTACTCACAGCAGTACTCACAGCAATATCAACCATACATGCAGCAGCATCCAGAGCAAATGATTCCCCCTCAAATGTACGAATCAAACGAAACGCGCGGCGGTGCAACAACTACAGCAGCATCCAGTAGCGGCATCGGCAGTTTTTTTGTGAATTTAATTTCGAATCCAACTAATATGATAAACAATATAGAAAAAGTATCCCAAGTCGTTCAATCTGTAAGCCCTGTCGTCGAACAGTACGGCCCTATTATGCGTAACCTACCAAGCATTGTTAAAATCCTCACCTCTGGAAAAAGTACGGAAGAAGATTCAACTAAAAATCAGGCTGAAGACATAACAGAAAAGGTTGAGGTAGCAACTCCACCTCCTCCACAAAAAAAAAGAAAAAGAAAAAAAATAGTGATTGAGCCAGTCATAGAAAAAGAATTACGAGAGGAGCCTGTTCAAAAAACAGCAACAAAACCAAAACTATATGTGTAACAATCCTTTGTTTTCTATCCACTCCTCCTTTATAATGTAAAAGACTATGCACAAAAGTATCCCTTGTTTAGAAGGAGAGGATTACTCATATGAAAATTGTTAAAATTTCCCCTCGTGGTTATTGCTACGGTGTTGTCGATGCAATGGTAATTGCACGTAACGCCGCATTAGATAAATCATTGCCGAGACCCATTTATATTTTAGGTATGATTGTTCACAATAAACATGTTACAGACGCTTTTGAAGAAGATGGAATCATCACATTAGACGGTCCAAGTCGCTTAGAAATTTTAGATAAAATTGATTCTGGTACTGTTATTTTCACTGCACACGGTGTTTCTCCAGAAGTTAAACAACGCGCAAAAGAAAAAGGTTTAACAACAATTGATGCCACTTGTCCAGATGTTACCAAGACACATGACCTTATCGAAGCTAAGAAAGCGGAAGGGTATCATGTCATTTATATCGGTAAAAAAAATCATCCAGAGCCAGAAGGCGCAGTTGGTATTGCACCTGACATCGTTCACCTTATCGAAAAAGCCGATGATTTAAAAACGTTAGAAATCCCAACAGATAAAATTTTAGTAACGAATCAAACAACGATGAGTCAATGGGATGTTCAACATTTAATGGAGGACATTCAAAAAAAATTCCCAACAGCAGAATTCCATAAAGAAATTTGTTTAGCAACTCAAGTTCGCCAAGAAGCTGTCGCTAAACAAGCTGATGTTGCAGACTTAACAATTGTTGTCGGTGATCCGAAAAGTAACAACTCAAACCGTTTAGCACAAGTGTCACAAGAAATTGCTGGTACGAAAGCATACCGCGTTGCAGACGTAAGTGAGATTAAATTAGAGTGGCTACAAGGTGTAGAAAACGTAGCTGTTACAGCAGGTGCTTCTACTCCAACTCCAATTACAAAAGAAGTTATCGCTTTCTTAGATCAATATGACCCAATGAATCCCGCTACATGGGAGAGAGTTCGAAAAGTACCGTTACAAAAAATATTACCTCGTGTAAAAGTGAAAAAAGAACAATAATAAAAACCGTTGCCTATATGAGCAACGGTTTTTATTTTTCTTATACAAATGTAAATGGATCTGTATGTAATTGCGAAGCATGAATGTGTACATTGAGTTTCTTTGCATCCACTTTTTCTTGTAATTGCTTTTGCACACCTTGCTTCATTACTTTTTCAACGTTATGTCCTGGGTCAACTATATTTAAACCGAGCATCATCGCATCATGAGCAACATGATAATACATGTCACCTGTTACATATACATCTGCTCCTTTAAATTTAGCTTGATTGATGTATTTGTTACCATCACCACCAAGTACAGCTACTTTGCGCACTTTATCATCTAATTTCCCAACAACTCGTGCACCCTTTACATCTAATGATTGCTTTACATGTTCTGCAAACTGTCCAAGTGTCATTTCTTCTTTTAAGTATCCTATTTTCCCAAGCCCTAATGTTTCGCCTTTGTTATCAAGTGGATACACATCATACGCTACTTCTTCATATGGATGTGCCGTTACCATTGCTTTAATCACTTTTCGTTGTAGTGAAACTGGAATAATCGTTTCGATCCGCACTTCTTCTACGCGCTCTAACTGTCCAGTTTCCCCTACATAAGGATTTGTCCCCTCTTGAGGTACAAACGTACCTGTACCCTCGCTACTAAACGTACAGTGGCTATAATTGCCGATATGACCAGCACCTGCGTCTCCTAATGCTTTTCGTACTTCCTCTGCATGAGTTACTGGCACAAACACAACAACTTTTTTCATTTCTTCTGCATATGTCGGTGCCAAAACTTCTGTATTTTGCAACCCTAACGCCTCAGCAAGTAAATCATTTACCCCGCCCTTGGCAACATCCACATTTGTATGCGCTGCATAAATGGCAATATCATTTTTAATACACGTTTCAATAATTCTTCCGTACGCTTTATCTGTATGAATCGCTTTTAACGGATTAAAAATTAAAGGATGATGCGCGATAATGACATTCGCCCCTAATTGAATCGCTTCCTCCACAACTTCCTCCGTTACATCTAATGCAATTAATACGTGTTGTACAGATTTATTAAGCGCTCCAATCTGCAGACCAATTTTATCTCCTTCCATCGCCAGATGCTTCGGATACATACTTTCAAATAAAGAAATAATTTCATGGCCGTTTGGAATTTTACTCATGATAAAATCTCCCCTATCATTTTCATTTTCGCTTCTACTTCTGCACGTTTCGCTTTTGTTTCTTCAGAATTAGCCGCACGTTCTAACTGTTTTAAAATATTTTGGAAGTTTTTCAATTCCCCTTCCCATTTTTCAACGAAAGCTTCACTTTTTTCTTTTATTAAAAATGGCCCCATAAACAATCCCGCTTGTTTATTTTCCAAGTAAGGTGCTTCGACATTTCCTCGCTCTCCTACTAAAATCTCATAAATTTTCCCATCTTCTTTTACGATTTTTTCATGGATAAGCTCCCAACCATTTTCAACAAACCATTCACGAATATGATGTGCTGCAATATTCGGCTGTAAAATTAAACGTGTTACACCTTCTAATTTTTCTTTACCACTTTCTAAAATGTCACGAATTAACGCTCCGCCCATTCCAGCAACCGTAATTACATCTACTTCTCCTGGCGCTATAACAGCTAATCCATTCCCTTTACGCACATCTACTTTATCTTGCAAGCCACTTTCAGCTACAGTTGCTTGTGCAGAGCGAAACGGTCCATCTACAACCTCTCCAGCAACTGCTTTTGTAGCAATATTATTTATAATTGTATAACACGGTAAATACGCATGATCCGATCCAATATCAGCAACTGTAGATCCTACCGGTATTTCACGCACAACTTCTTCTAATCGTTTTGAAAGCCTTACTTCATTCATGTATTTCCATTACTCCTTCTCTTGTCAGTCTGTCTCCATGATAATGAATTTATAGTAGTTGTTGCAAGCCTATAACAACAATTCACTTCTCTATCATTCATCGTATTTTAGAAAATATAGAAAAACAAGCCCTTTGCATAAGCAAAAGACTTGTCATACGGAACTTTATTTTTTCTTCGATAACCAATCAGCTACTTTAGTGGCTTGATCAGCTGGAACTATATTAGCAGGCATATTGCCCTTTCCTTTCGAAAGAATTTCTTTAATTTCATCCTTTGAAAGTTTCCCACCAATTTTTTGTAAGTTAGGTCCTACTGCCCCTTGTAACTGATCACCGTGGCAGCTCGTACAGCTTTGCTTCACAATATCCTCTGGTTTTGATGCTGTTTGTGCTGGCTTCCCGCCATTTTTTGCATCAGCTAACTCTTTAGATTTATTTAGCCCCTGAAATGAAAATACAAACATAACGATAATACCCAATGCTGCAATAAGAGCGAACGGAATCAGCGGATTACGTTTCATATCTCTTCTCCCCCCTCTATACCCCTAAATAGTTAGATGATTCAGTCATTTCCATTGTACTTGAAAACGCTCTATCAGAAAAGAGAAAACTACTACTTGTTAAAAATATTCCATAAATTCAGTTTATTGTTTTTTATTGTCATATAGCTTATTATTTCGATAATTATTAACGTTTCTCATCATATTTTTCGCTTTTCTACATATATTTTTGTATAGAATAAACAAAATTAATCGAAAAATCGAAAAATGAGCATTTGCAAATCAAAAGACAATTCTGTAAAATAAATTACAAGAAATTGTAATCGTTGCCGATAGCTAAATTTTAACAAAAATTAACAAAATAAAAAAGTTTACTTCACAAAGGTGAAGTAAACTTAAAAAATAACCTATTCTAAGAAATCCTTAAGACGCTTACTACGACTTGGATGTCTTAATTTGCGAAGTGCTTTTGCTTCAATTTGACGGATACGCTCTCTCGTTACGCCGAATACTTTCCCAACTTCTTCAAGCGTACGAGTTCGTCCATCATCTAAACCGAAACGAAGACGCAGAACATTTTCTTCACGATCTGTTAGTGTATCTAACACATCTTCTAATTGTTCTTTTAGCAATTCATAGGCTGCATGGTCCGCAGGCGATGTTGCTTCTTGGTCTTCAATAAAGTCACCTAAATGGGAGTCATCTTCTTCACCAATTGGTGTTTCAAGAGAAACTGGCTCCTGTGCAATTTTTAAGATTTCACGTACTTTTTCTGGAGCAAGATCCATTTCTTCACCAATCTCTTCAGGAGACGGTTCGCGACCTAAATCTTGTAATAATTGACGTTGTACACGAATTAACTTATTAATCGTTTCAACCATATGAACTGGAATACGAATTGTTCGCGCTTGGTCCGCAATCGCACGTGTAATAGCTTGGCGAATCCACCAAGTTGCATACGTACTAAATTTGAAACCTTTACGATAATCGAACTTTTCAACAGCTTTAATTAGACCCATATTACCTTCTTGAATTAAGTCTAAGAAAAGCATACCACGGCCTACGTAGCGCTTTGCAATACTTACTACAAGACGTAAGTTTGCTTCTGCAAGACGACGTTTCGCTTCTTCATCGCCTTCTTCAATACGCGTTGCAAGTCGAATTTCTTCTTCTGCAGATAGTAAGTCTACACGACCAATTTCTTTTAAATACATACGAACAGGATCGTTGATTTTAACCCCAGGTGGTACACTTAAATCATTGAGGTCAAACTCTTCTTCTGTTTTTGTAATTTGGCGATTATTAGGGCCTTCTTCGTTGTCATTATCACCAACTAAGTCAATGCCTTGTTCACCTAAATATTCATAGTATTCATCCATTTGATCGGATTCAATTTCAAATCCATTCATGCGTTCTGCAATCTCTTCATATGTAAGAACGCCACGTTTTTTTCCGAGCTCAGTGAGTTGTTCTTTCACTTGCTCAAGGGTCATTTCAGTTTCAATTTGTTTAGAACGAGCTGGTTTGTCAGCCATCTGTTCCCCTCCTTACGCGAGATACAAACATTCATTATACTAAAACTTTATCAAAAAAGCTATTTTCTCGCTTTTTGATTTTGTAAATATGCTACATAATATTTAGCAGCCTCTACAGGATCTGTTTTTTCCATTTGTTTCACTTTAAAGATGATCTCCATCTTTTCAAGTTTTTCCTGATGCCGTCTAAGCGTCTCCAAATGGCCTTGCAACACTTCTTCTGTGTATTCTGGATTAATAAATTCATCCGTCGAAATATCAGTGATAATATTTTTCAACTTTTCATCAGAGAGCCAACTTAAAAATGTTCCGACTGAAGGTTCATTTCCCTTTTCATAATATGCGTATAGTTCATATAAAATCCCTTTATGTTCTTCTGTATGAAAATCTTCTATATGGGATTCCATACGAACAGCTACTTCTGCACTTTGCAACATATGGTAAATAATTTCTCTTTCCGCTCTTTCAAAACCTGTTAACTTCGGTTTTGTTTGAACGACTTGAGACGGTTTAGCAACCTGCTTTATTTGTTTTTGCTGTACCTTTTGTTCTTTGCGATATTGGTGCAATTGATTCAAAAGTGTTTCCATTGAATACGAAAATTCTTGCGATAATGACTTCAAATATGACTCTGCCTGCATCGCATCTTGTAACAACGATAACTCTTTTAAAACACTTTTCACATATTCTTCTTTGCCAGACTCATCTTGCAAATTTTTCCCTAAACGCAAATAATTTATTTTAAAACCAACAAAACTCACACTTGATTTCACAAGATTTTCAAAAGCGGTAGTCCCATATTGTTGCACATATTCATCAGGATCAAGCTTATCTGGCAAGGATGTGACTTTCACTTGGCAACCAACTTTTAGCAATAATTGCCCTGCTTTCATCGTCGCTTCTCGCCCTGCTTTATCACCATCATAGCAAAGAACAACAGTTTCAACGTTACGTCGCAGAAGTTTTGCTTGTTCTTCAGTTAAAGCTGTTCCCATTGTCGCAACAGCTTCTTCCACACCACTTTTTACCGCAGCTAGTACATCGGCATATCCTTCAAAAAGAACCACTTGCCCACGCTTTCTAATAAACGGTCTTGCTTGGTGGAAGTTATACAACAATTTACTTTTGTGAAAAATCGGTGTTTCAGGGCTATTTAAATATTTCGGAGTGTCATCCCCTAACGCCCTTCCACTAAACGCTATCACCTTACCTTGTAACGTATAGATCGGGAACATAACTCTTCCACGGAAGCGATCGTAATGACTACCATCCTTCTCACTTCTTATTAGAAGGCCAGCTTGTTCCATACTAGACAGCGATAAACCTCTTTTTTGTAAAATTTTCGTCGCTGCATCCCAAGCAGGTGATGCATAACCAATTTCAAACTTCTCAATCATCTCTTTCGTAATACCACGGTTTAATAAATATGAAAGTGCTTCATTTCCCTCTTCCGTATTTACTAATAAATGATGATAATACTTTTTCAATAATTCATGAGCTTGTTGCATGATGACAGTGTCATCAGATATGTCTTCTTGTTGTCCTTGTCCTGATGTGTACTCTGCAACCGCAATTCCATTTCTTTCGCCTAGCTTTTGAACAGCCTCGGTAAAAGCCAGTCCTTCCATTTTCATTAGAAAGGAAAATACATTTCCACCTTCTCCACATCCGAAGCAATGAAAAATTTGCTTATCAGATGAAACAGAGAATGAAGGAGAATTCTCACCATGAAATGGACAAAGGCCGAAATAGTTACGCCCCTGTTTTCTAAGTTGAACGTATTCACCAATGACTTCTACAATATCGGATGATGTCCGAATCTGTTCAACAACTTCTTCGGGAATTCTGTTCCCCATAACTCCATCTCCGTGTCGTATTTTGTATTCGATATAAATTAAAAAATTCCTTTATAATTCGACAATATTTTTCTAAACTTGTTAGAAAGTGTTGCCGATTACATTGTATAAACGATTTTGAACCTTTCCTATAGGTCCTTTATCTGCATAAATCGCATATACATACTTGCTATATAAAATTGTATACATTTGCTCATCTGTTACAAATGTATCTCTTAGAAACAATACATATACACCTTTTTACAAGAAGAGTAGCAAGCCACATATACTGTTTGATCTTGAGATCTGTAACTTTTTCATGTTGATCCATATAACAATCAACTCCATTTTGTTCAGTATCTACAATGATCCAATTGCCTTGCTATTTCCTTAAAGGATGAGCATATGATGCGACAAACAAAATTCCGACATGAAATTCCGCTCCAACTTGCACAATTTCAGCCTTCACGGGATATACATCTACACCAACTAATATGTTGTTGATGTTTTGCATATTTCTGTATTCTACATCCCTTCTGTGAATCCTTCCATAATGTGCGTTTTCTTGTATAGATTTTGTCGATTTAACGTAATTACATGTCTTTTTCGTAAATCCTATCCCTAGTTTATTCTGAAAAATTAAAGTCTAAACGTAAAATATAGGTTTTTATCACAATTTTTTATTATAATATATTTTCTTCAACTACGCTACATATCCCTTTATTTTTTCAGCTTACATTTCAGGATGACAAACTCACACCTTGAATATACTAAAAGACAAAGGAGTATAAGTATAACCATTACACTACAATCTATTACAAAATCCATAGGTATCATATTTCACACGAGCGAAAAAAGCACATTCACCTTTGGTAAATGTGCTAAAACATTTTTTGGTTTTGCACTGCATTCACAATAATATTTGCTGTTTCTTCAATCGCTTTATTCGATACATCGATTACTTGGCAATTTATTTTACTAATTACTTCCTCAAAGTGATCAATTTCTTCTTGAATACGATTAATATTTGCATATGTTGCTCCATCACTTAATCCAAGTGATTTTAATCGTTCTTTTCGAATATGATTTAACTTATCTGGCGTAATTTTCAAACCGAAACATTTTTCTTTTGCCACTTGATATAGTTCTTCAGGTGGGTCAACTTCTGGCACGAGTGGTACATTCGCAACTTTCAAGCGTTTGTTATGAGCTAAATATTGGGAAAGTGGTGTTTTTGATGTACGCGAAACACCAATCAACACGATATCTGCTTTTAAGATACCTCGTGCATCTCTGCCGTCATCATACTTCACAGCAAATTCAATCGCTTCAATCTTTTTAAAGTATTCTTCATCTAACCTACGGACAACACCTGGCTCATATCTCGGCACTTGCCCCGTAATTTCTTCAATTTGATCAATAAGAGGGCCGATAATATCGTATGCCTCTACCCCTTCTTTTGCAGCCTCTGTTACTAAATACTGGCGCATATCAGGCTTAACTAACGTAAAACATATAAGTGCTTGATTACTCTTAGCAATCGAAATTACTTCTTTTAATGTCCCTGTATCTTCTACATACGGTACACGTCTAATATCAGGAGCAAACGGGAATTGCCCCATTGCTGCTCGAACAACCAAATCAGCCGTTTCCCCTACAGAGTCAGATACGACATATACGATTTTATTATCCATTACATTACCTCACTTTAAACAAATTACACTTATTCGTTATTTACTAAATTTACAAACGCACGTGTAATATTTGTTTTTGTAATTCGCCCAATCACTTCTAAACCTTGTTTCGTATCTTTTACAACTGGCATTGCATCAATCTGTCTTTCTATTAATTCCATCGCAATATCATATAAAGAATCCTCTCTACGACACATCGCAATGTTTGGCATCCTTGTCATGATAATATTAACCGGAAGAGAGGTTAAATCCTGCTTTCCTAAGCTCGCTCTTAATAAATCTTTACGAGACACAACACCAACTAATAGAGTCATCTGATCTACAACGAACAATGTACCAACGTCCTCTAAAAACATCGTACAAATTGCATCGTATACGGAAACATTTTTATCAATTACAACCGGTCTAGATTGATAATCTTGTACTTTAATTTTCTTAACAGCTTCAGATAATAGCTGCCCCCCAGTTTTACCCGTATAAAAATAACCTACGCGTGGACGTGCTTCTAAATAACCAGCCATCGTTAAAATTGCTAAGTCTGGTCTTAGCGTCGCACGTGTTAGACCCAATTGCGCTGCAATTGATTCCCCTGTAATAGGACCGTGATCTTTTACAATCTGAATGATATGTTCTTGCCGTTTATTCAGCTCTATGATAATCACCACCTTTAATGCACAACGAAAAAAGTTATACTATCTCTTAAATATTATATACTAAATATGCTATTCGAAAAAGAAAGTATGTAAAAAGGACCGTATACGGCCCAAAATTATATTTGAAACTTATCAAGTTGTTCTAAAAAACGTCTTGATTTCAAATAAATTCCGCAATATTCATCATAATATGTATTCAATACTAAACGCATTTGTTTTTTTGTGCTATCCTTTACCGATACATTTCCGAGCCTATGTAAATCGAAATGGAAGAAAAGACGTAATAATTTATGAACAGCTTCTCCTACCGGTATACGATATGGGTCTTGCTCTGCATGACGTGAGCACAGAAAACCGCCTTCCCTTACGGAGAAGGCGACAAAGTCTGTTTCTTGATGACAAATCGCACATGTATCAAAGTACGGGCGCATCCCTAATACCGGAAGCATTTTCGTTTGATAAATTAATGATAATACTTCTGGATCAACACCCTCACACATATAATGCAACGTTTGATATAACATTTCAAATAAATACGGATTATGTTTTTTATCTTCTGTTGCTTTATCAGTTAACTCAACAATAAATGATGCATAAGCAGTTAAAAATATATCCTCGCGAATTTCTTTCATAGTTGAAATAATCTCGCCTTGTTGCAATGTTCCAAGCCCAGATCCCATTTGAATAAGAAAATGGCCATGTGTCATTAATTGCGACACAGATGCTAATCGGCTTTTCGGTTTTTTTGCCCCTCTTGCCATTGCACTTACCTTACCAAGTTCTCTTGAGAATATTGTAACAATCTTGTTCGTTTCTCCGTAATCTGTCGTACGGATAACGATGCCCTCAACTTTTTGAAACATGTTCGTCACCATCCAAGGTTTGAACAAAACGGGTCAAGAAATTGGAGAGTCTAGATGCGCTAGCTCCTCTTCATGTTGATCCATCTCATCGTTTACGTCTTTTTCCATTTCTTTCAAAAGCAAGTACGTTTCAATGCTTCCTGTTTTGGAGAAAAACTTCCAGGTAAAATCTAGCATAAGAATCCACCTTTCTCAATAAGCGTAGCCTATAAACCAATTTCCTTTGTTGTTATTAAATTGACCCATTTTGTCCATTTTCATGTGAGAAAAATTTTTCCTAATTTATCAAAGTTCATAAAAACCAATAATCAGTGGATGAACCAACCATCCACTGATTACAACTTTACTCTATTTTAGTACTCATCCTCGCGGAAACCTAGGTCACGAAGCTGAGACATTTTATTACGCCAATCTTTTTGCACTTTTACCCATACTTCTAAAAATACTTTAGAACCAAGTAGCGCTTCAATATCAAAACGAGCTCGCTTACCAACTTCTTTTAACATTTTTCCTTGTTTTCCGATGATGATTCCTTTTTGTGATGCACGTTCAACAACAATCGTTGCATTTATATAAACTGCCCCGCCCTCACGCTTTTGAATCGCATCGATAACAACAGCCACAGAATGCGGCACTTCTTCACGTGTTAAATGTAGTACTTTCTCACGAATAAGCTCTGCAATAATAAATCTCTCCGGATGATCCGTTACTTGATTCTCTGGATAGTATTGTGGTCCTTCTGGTAAATACTTTTTAATTGTTCCAATTAAAGCGTCCACATTATTACCGTCTAACGCAGAAATTGGTACAATCTCTGCAAACTCATGTAGTTTACGATATTGATCAATTAACTCTAGTAATTGCTCTGGATGAAGTTGGTCAATTTTATTAATGACTAAAAATACTGGTTGTTTCGTTTCTTTTAATTTCTCAATGATGAATTCCTCACCACGACCAAATCCTTCAACTGCATTAACCATAAACAGAACAATATCAACTTCTTTTAATGTCGTTTGCGCCATCTTTACCATGAAGTCGCCTAATTTATGTTTAGGTTTATGTATTCCTGGTGTATCAATGAAAATAACTTGTGCATCATTTTCTGTATATACACCTTGAATTTTATTACGAGTCGTTTGTGGCTTATCACTCATAATAGCAATTTTCTGGCCGATAATACGGTTTAAAAATGTAGATTTTCCAACATTCGGTCTGCCAATAATAGAGACAAAACCTGATTTATAACCTTTTCTATTCATGTAAATCCTCCGCTAAAAATGCTCCTGGTAACAATTCTCCGACTGTCGTCTCTTGAACGTCACCATGTAAGTTTGATAAGTATACTTTCGTATCCTGTTTACATAATTCTACCATAACTTGTCGACATGCTCCACAAGGAGGTACTGGGCGCTTTGTATCTGCTACAACCGCAATGGCTACAAATTCTTTATCTCCTTCAGAAACCGCCTTAAATAAAGCTGTTCTTTCAGCACAATTACATAAGCCATATGATGCATTCTCAACATTACATCCACGATATACTTTTCCACCGCGCGTTAATAATGCTGCACCTACTTGAAATTTAGAATATGGTACGTACGCTTGTTTACGCGCTTCGATTGCTTCTAGAATTAATTGTTTACTATTCATATTCCCGCATCCTTCCTGTTCACAGCTATGAAGAGATACACTCTCTCATTAAAGGCCCTTACAGCACTTCCAAAGCTTAATAAAAGCTTCGGAATGCAACTATACCATATACGGTAAAAAGATAATAGCACCAATTATAACAGCTATAATTGCAAACAATAAAACCGCTCCTGCCGCAACATCCTTTGCAATTTTTGCAAACGGATGAATATCGGCAGTCGCTAAATCTACCGTTTTTTCCACAGCCGTATTTACCATCTCTAAACTCATTACACTCCCTATTACAATAAGTAATATCATCCACTCTATTTTCGTAATATGGAAATAAAAGCCGCAGCATATAACAATGACTGCGGCTAAATAATGGATTTTCATATTTCGTTCATGACGAAAACAAAAGAATATACCAGCTATAGCATATCCAAAACTATCTATAAGTTTTCCTTTTTTCATCGTCCTAATCCAAAAGCTTCTAAAATTTCTTTTTGTCTTCCGAACATTTCTTTTTCATCTTCTTCTGTCATGTGATCATAACCAAGTAAATGTAAAAAGCCATGTAACGCCAAAAATCCAAGTTCACGATCGAAAGAATGTCCGTACTCTTCAGCTTGCTCTTTCGCCCTTGGAATAGAGATAATAAGATCCCCTAACATGCGCGGCATCTCTGCACCAACAATCTCCATTTCTCCTTCTCCCATCTCTTCCATGGCAAAGGATATTACATCTGTAGGTTGATCTTTATCTCGGTAATCACGATTAATTTCTCTAATGCGCTCATTATCTACAAATGTCACCGATACCTCCGCACCATCCTCGATATTTTCCATTTGAGCTGCTTTTTCTAACACTTCACGAATTAAACTCATATACTCTTCTTTTACTTCTTCTGTTTCATCAATAAAATCAATTAACAAACTCATTCTTTCTCCTTTTCTTCCGGAGGTTCCGGATATGTAATACGCGAATGGAAAATACCATTTAACGTTTCACACAACGTTTTTCCAACGATTTGTAGTTCCTTAAACGTCAAATCACATTCACTAAATTGACCGTCTTGCAGTCGATCTTTAATAATACTTTGCACCAAATTATTAATTTGTTCTGGCGTTGGGTGATTCATAGAACGTACCGCAGCTTCTACACTATCAGCAATACCAACAATTGCCGATTCTTTCGAAGTTGCTTTTGAACCTGGATAACGGAACATCTCTTCTGTATATTTTTCTTTATCTTCTTTAATAGCTTTATAATAAAAATATTTCAGTAACGTTGTACCGTGATGTTGCCCAGCGATATCAATAATTTCTTGTGGAATATGATATTCTTCGAGCATTCTTACTCCATCCGTTACGTGAGCAATTATAATATCTTTACTCGTTACAGGATCTAATTTATCATGCGGGTTTTTAATTCCCATTTGGTTTTCAATAAAGAATTGCGGTTGTACTGTTTTTCCTACATCATGATAATATGCCCCTACACGCGCTAATACACCATTTGCCCCAACTGCTTCACAAGCAGCCTCAGAAAGATTCGCTACCATTACACTATGATGATATGTCCCTGGCGCTTCTAACAAAATTCTGCGTAAAAGCGGATGATTTGGACTTGATAGTTCCATAAGCTTCATACTTGATACGATTCCAAGTCCACTTTCTAAATATGGTAAAATCCCCATAGCCAAAACGGATGATATAATCCCTGAAAGTGAAGCCATTAATAATTGCGTACCAATTTCAAGAGGCGAAAAATTCCCATTACGTAATAATAAGAGCGCCGCTAATACGACTACATTTAATACAGAAACGAGTATACCAGCTTGTAAAATCATTGTACGACGATTTTTTTCTCGCAAGAAAATACTAACCGATAATGAACTTAACAATACGTAAATCCCTACACTATAATTTAATGTACTCGTTACTCCTTCATTAAACATAATACTTCCGCATACAGAAAAAATCATACTCGTTAAAAAGACAAATCGATCACCAATCATTAGTTTTACAAGTATTGTTCCCATCGCAACTGGGACAACATATGCAATCCCTGCGTATTCAAGTTTTTGAAACAAACTAATGATTTTCATTAAGACGATTGTGATAGACAAAATTGTAATATACGCTAAAACATACGGTCTATCTTCTCTTTTTCTCTTTAAAAATAATTCAAATTGTTTATGCATAAAGTATAGTAATACACCAATGAGTACCGCTAATCCAACATAAGGTTGAAAGCCGTTCCCTTTTTCTAACAAACCAACTAATTTCAACTGATTATACACATCACTTGAAATCGTTTCACCTTCTCTAACAAGAACTTGTCCTTGAAGAATATAAACAGGTGGAACTAAATCTTCCTCTGCTTTTCTCTTCTCTTTCGTTAAGATCGGGTCATAAAAATAGTTCGCTGAAATTGCATATCTTCCTAGCGCCTTAATTGACTCTTTTAAACCATTATCAACATTAACACTATTCATCTCACTTACATATCGTTCTTTCGCATCTTTCAATTCGTCCATTTTAATATGCTCAGTCATGATACTATTAATCGCTGTGACCGCAGCATCTTTCGCTAATGCTAATTGGCTCGAATCTGCATTAATCAAATTTAGTAAGTTTGAATCAGATAATTCTTTCGTTAAGTCAGCGGGTAGTTTCTTTTTTAACTTATCCACTTTCTCAGCATCAGTCATCTTTTTTTGATCATCCGGTCCAACAGCTTTAATCTCTTGCACCACTTCATCCACTTTAGCAAAGACGTCATTCACAATATCAACTTTGTTTTGTTTATACTCACTTTTATATGTATATTGATCTTCAACTTTTGTAGCGGCTTCTTTTTTCTTTTTATCCGTTGTAACTTTATCTTCAATTTTTATAGGAGAATGGATTGTCTTTTTCGCAATAGAATACATATTAACATCTAATTGTTCTGGTTTTACATTATTCATAAGCGCAAAAAACAGCACTGCTCCTAACACAACGTAAGAAATCCAACTTAGTTTTTTCGAATGTTGTAAATTACGAAACCACTTAGAAATTTCTTGAGATCTTGACATGATTTCAATACCTTCTCCTCTCCAGAAATAAAGTGAAACTATTTATAGCTTTCATTTCTTCTACCCAACGATACTTTGAGGCAACATTTTACACACCAGTACCTATAGTTTATTTTCCTTATCTTTCATGATAGTAAAAAATATGACATTCGCCAACCTTATCATACAAAAAGAAATGATCCTGACAAATAGGATCATTCCATTTTATCATATGCCTCAATAATACGTTGCACCAATGGATGTCTCACAACGTCCGTTTGTTCTAATGTAATAAATGACAGACCTGATACACCAGATAAAATATTAGCAGCTATAGATAGCCCTGATTTTACCCCTTTTGGCAAGTCTACTTGTGAAGGGTCCCCTGTAATAACCATTTTAGAGCTAAAACCTAATCTTGTTAAAAACATTTTTATTTGAGCACCCGTTGTATTTTGAGCCTCATCTAAAATAACAAATGAATCATCAAGCGTACGCCCCCTCATATAAGCAAGCGGAGCTATTTCAATTACTCCCCGCTCCATCATACGCTGCGTATATTCTTGTCCAAGAATATCATGTAAGGCATCATATAATGGACGTAAGTATGGATCTACCTTCTCTTTCAAATCCCCTGGTAAAAAACCTAAATTTTCTCCAGCTTCTACAGCAGGTCTTGTTAAAATAATTTTCTTTACATATCCTTGTTTTAAAGCTCTCACAGCCATTACTACAGCTAAGTATGTTTTTCCAGTTCCTGCAGGCCCTATCCCAAAGACAATATCATTCTTCTTCATCGCATGAATATATCTTCTTTGCCCCATTGTTTTTACACGAATGGATTTACCTTTTGCAGTCTTGAAAATTTCTTCTTCATATAACTCTTCAAATTGAGCAATTTTCCCTTGTTGCGCGAGCTGAATTGCATACGCAACATCTCTCTCTGAAATTGATATACTTTTACGAATTACAACAAGTAATTGCTGTAAGATTTTTTCTACGAGTGTCACCGTTTCAACTGCTCCAGATACATGAACAGTTTCTCCTCTAGTTACGATCGATACATTCAGTTCTCGTTCAATTACTTTTAAATGTGCATCATTGACTCCAAAAAGAGCGATTGCTTCGTTAGTATTTTCCAATTGTTGGTTCATTTCTACTAATTGTTCTGCCATTACTCAGTCTCCTTGAATATCGGATTCGGATATTGGTTGTGGCTCTGCAATATTTTCAACCACAGTATAATGCAATGTGACTTTTAGTTGATCCGCCTCAACCTCTTTACTCAAAATCTTATCACTTACAATCATAGCATGTTCATCCAATTTTTTCTTTAGTTCTTTTTCGGCCATCTCCTTCGCTACTTTCAGCGCTTGCTTTTCTGTATATTCTCGATTCGCTTCTTCCTCTTCTCTCACAACATCTTTTTCATATGCAATCGGCAGTGTAAAACCAAATAATTTCACATCATGCTTTACACTTTCAGTACGAGAGCGTTTATACTTATCATGCTGAAATCCCCATATTTTTATTTTCGTATCCCCGAATTTAAGAAAATGTTCATTGTATACATTACCAGTATACACTTGGAATTGCGTCTTTAGCGGAACATCTACCTTAGATGTATACCACGTTTCGCCATACACAATACCTTTCGCTGAAACAATCGTCGGACTTTCCTCATTACCATATATTCCCGATACGAGAATCTGCCCTTTTTCTACATGATCATTCTTCAGTACAACCGGCTTTCCAACTTCTACAAACGTTTTTGTAATAATCGCTTCTTTTTTTGCTACTAAATTTTGCGGCCTTTGTTCCTTTTCTTTTTTTGGTTCGTTTTTTTCAACAATTTTAAAATGATACGTCGTTCCTCTTACTTCTAGTCCCGCCCAAGTAATGGCATTAATATTATCTGTCAAATGGCGTTGTACATCTTCTACATTCGGCATTTGAAATTGTAGTTTCCCTTTTTTAATACCCATTTTATCCAATTCTTTCATCAATATATATTCTGTTTCGGGTTTTGCTCCTGTAATTTCAATTTTCCAAACCATATTTGACATTGCAATCACGCCAAAAAAGAAAATTAAAAACCCAATTAAAAATCCACTATTTTTAATTAAACGCTTATTCCAAAAAGGAAAACCATAACGTCCAATAAAATATAATTTACATTCATTTTTTCTATAAATTGGTTTTATTTTTTTCACATCGCGTAACAACATGCAAAAAACTAACGTTTCATCAGCTATTTTCTTAACATCCCAAACTAACAAATTCCTCCGTACACATTCATTAACAAACCGTTCCGCTCCTCTACCTTCAATCCGCACTTTTACATATCCAAGCCACTTTATAAACCATTTATTTTTCATTTACCACCTTCACTGCCTTTCTAAAAGTAGATATACTACTTTTTATTTGAAGCATTAAAATAGCTCGTACTAAAATGAAACAAATTAAAACTGTAATCGGTCTCTATCAACGAAACTTTTACAGGATAAAGAAGAAAAACTTCACAAATGGAAGTTTCACTTCAATCACCTTTTTTTTCATTTTCTAAAAATGTTACTTGCTCAATTATCCCTTCGAGCAAAAGCTCTTCTGGAAGAATCGTTTTAATAACAAAGGATTGTCCTTTAATTAGTAATTGACCATGTTTTAAAAGCAATCGCACTTCTTTATCTGAAAACACTAATAGCCCCCGATGATTTTCTATATAAATATGTATTTGCCCAACAAGAGTAATCCGAGGCAGATCCATTAATACATCCACTGGTAGGTCTACTTGTTTTGTTAACCAATTTTTCATTTGTTCTAATTTCTTCATCTCGAAAGACCCCCTCCTCATCCCATATATATGTATTTCTTCACAAGTGCCTATCGTGTTATAACGACTTCACTAACATAACTATATTCTGTAAGAGTTCATCTCATGTTAATTAAAACAGTCGCTATATGAAATCATATTTATCAGGACAATGATGGATCAGAGAATGTTACCCATAATAATAGAAGTATTAATACAAGAATATGCGCCCTCAGGGGATATCAGTACAAGTTAAATTAAGAAATTGAGCCTAGCAAGAAGTTGGAAACTTGAAAAAACCTGTTACAATTCGTTCTGGACGTGACATACTGACCATAGAATAAGTAGTTGTCATTCATTAGACAAATGAGATAAAATCCGAAAAAGGAAATTGCTCCACTCTGAATTTTGCGGTGTAAGTAAGAATATTTTATAGGTGGTTGTTATATGAATTTCAAAAAATATTAGGATTCATTAAAAAACAAAAAAATGAATTAATAAGCGAGGAAATACGAAAGGAAATTGGATTTAGTCAAGAAATTTTGAATGTTATAAAACAAGTTACTAACAGCAGCATCCAGCCCTTTTATGCAACTGAGTCAAAATCTAAAATAGCCGGAGTCTCTTTCGTTACCTTTGAGGATTCTGCTGAACAGCAAGTTATAAAACTTCAATCTGAGGTTCAGAAACTTGGATACTTAGCTTTTATTTGCGAAAGAAGTTTTAGTCAAGGAAGTAAGAGTGAGTGTAGAATTGCAATTACACAAGGAAATGACCAATTTGATATCCATACAATCCAACAAACAAATGGCGTTAATTACGAAGTTAGCAATATAGATGTTATTTTTAAACTAAGAAAATGGAATGATCGCTATCCTTTTATCATAATCGGTGCAGATCATGACTGGGTTGATGCCATTTTTAGCGCGTTACCTACAGACGAAGAAATGCAATCTTTCGCGCAAGAAATGTATGAATTTTGTCCAGATATAGTGGAACAAGGAACAGAAAGCATTGAGGAGTTAGTCGAAGAAATTAAGAAAACGAAAAAGCTTTTTTTATGGTGGGATTAATCATAACTAAGGCCGTTACTTTTTTTACATACCAGAGACGTTTCTATCACTTACAGAAACGCTTTTTAAGCAATATAGCGTTTTTCCTTAATAAGAACAATAAAAAAACGTCTCATACGAAATGAGACGTTTTTTTATGCTAATAGCTGGATAACCAGCTTATTCACAAGTGATCCGTCTGTTTTACCTTTTACTTTCGGCATAACAGCAGTCATCACCTTACCCATATCTGCTTTAGAAGTCGCACCAACTTCAGAAATAACTTGCTTGATTACATCAACTAGTTCTTCTTCAGTTAATTGCTCTGGCAAATATGCGCTTAAAATCTGAATTTCACTTTGCAGTTTATTAACAAGGTCTTCACGACCAGCTTTTTTAAATTCAAGGAGGGAGTCCTTATACTGTTTTACTTCACGAGCTAAAACTGTTATTTCCTCTTCTTCAGTAAGAGTATGTTGCAGTTTAATACCTTCATTTTGTAAAGCAGCCTTAACCATACGAATAACGGTTAATTTTTCTTTTTGTTTATTCTTCATCGCTTGTTTCATATCATCGTTTAAACGACCGAGAAGACTCATAACTTACACCCTCTCTTAGAATTTACGCTTTCTTGCCGCTTCAGATTTCTTCTTACGTTTTACACTTGGTTTTTCATAAAACTCGCGCTTTCTTGCTTCAGCAAGTGTACCAGTTTTAGAAACCGATCTTTTAAAACGGCGAAGTGCATCCTCCAAAGACTCGTTTTTACGAACGACTGTTTTTGACATTCTCTTTCCCTCCCTCCGAAACATCACACTTACATACTAACTTCAGCATGCAAAAAGAAACACTTCTTCAGCATGTCTTTTACGATTATAATACATTTTATCACTTCAGGTCAACTATTTGGCAGAATAAAAGAAGAATAGAAGCATTTCCTTTTCAAAAGTTATACAAATAGCTAGTATCCTTCTTTCATGAAGATAACTATATTTTTATCATTTCAACTTTTTTCATACAGGGATGCACGAAACGCCTCCCCACCTTCTAGTACTTAACCGCTTCAAATAAAGAAAGCATGCAAACCGTTTCCGGTTGCACGCTCTTTTTTATGCGCTTGCTGATTCTTTTTTCACATCATCTTCAAGAACACGAACAAATTGCGCTTCGTTATATGGATAGCCAGCTTTCGTAATTTTCACTTTCACTAGCTTACCAATTAATTCTTCTGATCCTTCAAATACAATTTTCAAGTAGTTATCTGTATACCCTACATATAACCCTTCACGGTCGCCGTCTTTAAATTGCTCCTCTGGAATGATTTCAAGCACTTCACCTTCAAACGCTGATGCATATTCTTTCGCTAATTGATTAGATAGCTCAATTAAACGATGAACACGATCGTTCTTCACATCTTCAGGAACTTGATCTTCCATGCGTGCTGCAGGTGTTCCTGTACGTTTTGAATAAGGGAACACGTGTAACTCAGAGAAGCGGTTCTCTTTAATGAAATTGTATGTTTCCATGAATTCTTCTTCTGTTTCACCTGGGAAACCAACGATTACGTCAGATGTAATCGCAAGGCCTGGTAACGCTTCTTTCAAACGATCTAAACGCTCTTGGAAGAATTCCATCGTATATTTACGACGCATACGTTTTAATACAGTATTAGAACCAGATTGCAACGGAATATGCAAGTGACGTACAACTACTTCAGATTTATCTAACACTTCAATTACTTCATCTGAAATTTGACTCGCTTCAATAGAAGAAATACGAAGACGTTTTAATCCGCCTACTTCCGCTTCCATATCACGAAGTAATCCAGCTAAGTTATAATCTTTTATATCTTCGCCGTATCCACCTGTATGAATACCCGTTAATACGATTTCTTTATAGCCTGCATCCACTAATTGTTGTGCTTGTTTAATAACCTCTTTTCCATCACGAGAACGCATTAAACCACGCGCCCAAGGAATGATACAGAATGTACAGAAGTTATTGCAACCCTCTTGTATTTTTAAAGACGCACGTGTACGATCCGTGAAATAAGGTACATCAAGTTCTTCGTACACACGTGTTTTCATAATATTGCGGACAGCATTAATTGGTTGACGCTCTTTACGGAATTCTTCGATGTAACCTAACATCTTTTCACGATCCTGTGTACCAACTACAATATCTACACCTGGAATCGCCATAATTTCAGCTGGAGATGTTTGTGCATAACATCCCGTTACGCAAATAACTGCATCTGGATTTTGACGCACAGCACGTCTGATTACTTGACGGCTTTTTTTGTCCCCAGTATTCGTTACTGTACATGTGTTAATAACATATACATCAGCTTTCTTTTCATATTCTGTTCTTTCATAACCACCTTGTTTAAACAATTGCCAAATGGCTTCTGTTTCATAGTGGTTTACTTTACAACCTAACGTATGGAACGCAACAGTTGACATTGATCATCACCCCATCAATTCAAAATGATACGAAGCAGCACTTAACGCGTATAACGGCGCCGTTTCTGTTCTTAAAATTCTTGGTCCTAAACTACATGGTACAAATTTATGTTCACGAAGCGCTGTAATCTCTTCCTCAGCTAAACCGCCTTCTGGGCCAAATACAATCAATAGCTTTTGACCTGGTTTCATTGTCGTTAAAGCTTTCGCAAAATTAGATTTCTCGCCTTGTTTCGCTTCCTCTTCGTAAGCAACAAGACAAACATCATACTCACCACTCATTGTAAGCAGTTGCTTAAATGATGCCGGAGCATGTACTTCCGGAATTTCACTTCTATGTGATTGTTCCGCAGCTTCTTTCACAATTTTTCTTAAACGCTCAACTTTTTTATCAGCTTTTTTCGCATCCCATTTTACGATAGAGCGAGATGCTTGAAATGGTAAGAATGCAGCTGCCCCAAGCTCAGTTCCTTTTTGAAAAATCAACTCTAGCTTGTCTCCTTTTGGCAGTCCACTTGCAATCGTCACGAAAACAGGAAGTTCACTTGACGCCTCTACCCATTCTACAATAGCCGTATTAATAAATTCACTGGTAATTTCATCAATTGAACATACTGCTGTTTTTCCGTTTACACAGCAATAAATTTGATCGCCAGCTGTCATACGCATTACTCTCGCAATGTGATGTACATCATCACCTACAATGCGAATTTTTGCTTCACTTACATGTTTTTCTTCTACAAAATAACGTTGCATATAATCACCTTAGTAGAGTTTCGTTCCTTTCGTAAGTCAACACTTACGAAAAGAACGAAACATTATCATTTTTCATATAACAAACGGCAAGTCCCTCACCTTATAGTGAGAGACTCCCCTTTTCATTATAGACTAAAATCTATATTACGCATTTCGTGCAATAATTGCTACCCAATCTTCCATTCGTAACACTTCTTCAATTGTAAATCCAGCTTGTTCTAACGCCTCAGAAATTACTTTTTCCTTCGCAGCAATAATGCCCGATGTAATAAATAATCCACCTGACTTCACAACTCTCGCTGCATCTTCAGGGAATAAAAGAATAATTTCTGCTAATAAGTTAGCTACGATTAAATCAACAGGACCTTCAATACCTTCTAAAAGACTATTTTGCCCAACAGACACGATATCATCTGTTTTATTTAAACGCACATTCATTTCTGCACTTTCAACTGCAACCGGATCTAAATCATATGCTTGAACAGAAGACGCACCTAATTTTGCCGCTGCAATACTAAGCACACCAGAACCTGTTCCTACATCAATGATAGTGTCACCTGGCTGTACTGTTTTTTCTAAAGCACGAATACACATCGTTGTTGTTGGATGAGTTCCTGTACCAAACGCCATACCTGGGTCTAATTCAATGATTTTTTCATCAGGAGAAGATGGTGTATATTCTTCCCACGTCGGTACGATTGTGAATGTATCAGAAATTTGTACTGGATGGTAATATTTTTTCCAAGCAGTAGCCCAATCTTCTTCATTGACTTCGTTAACGGTAATATTTCCAGTACCAATTTCAATGTCGTAAGATGGAAGCACATCAATAGATGATTTTACACCTGCAATCGTTTCATGTAAAGAATCCGTTTGCGGGAAATATGCTTTTATTAATACACCTTCCGCGGGATATTCATCTGGATTCAATGCATAAATTTCACCATATTGTTGCTCGCGCTCTTTCGTTAACTCCGCTGGATCCTCAATCGCAACTCCGCTAGCACCAGCTTCATGTAAAATATGAGAGACAGCTTCTACTGCTTCTTCTGTTGTATGAATACTAATTTCTGACCATTTCACAATTTACCAACTCCATTTTTTATTTCCATTATTCCCCTTTGAAAGCACGTTTAAGCTTTCCGAATAAACTATCATCCTGCTCTTCTTGTCCTGCAAATTCACGTAATAAATCTTTTTGCTGTGAAGTCAATTTCGTCGGTACAACAACACGAACGACTACATATTGATCTCCTTGGCCGTATCCACGTACGTTCGGAGCACCTTTTCCTTTTAAGCGGAATTCTGTTCCAGTTTGTGTTCCTGCTGGAATTTTCAGCTTCACTTTACCATGAACAGTAGGAACTTCCACTTCATCACCAAGCGCCATTTGCGCAAATGTTAATGGCATTTCGCAAATAATGTGATCTCCTTCACGCTCGAAGAATTCATGATTTCTTACATGAACGACAACATATAAGTCTCCTGCTGGTCCGCCATTTACGCCGGCTTCACCTTTTCCAGACACACGAATTTGTTGACCATTATCGATACCCGCTGGAATTTTAACATTGATTTTTTTACGCTTACGAACTTTACCTGAACCGTGACATGTCGTACATTTTTCTTTAATAATTTGTCCAGTTCCTGAACAATGACCACAAGCTTGACGGTTTACGATACGACCAAACGGTGTGTTTTGTTCTACACTCACTTGACCAGAGCCTGAACAATGTTTACATGTTTCTTTTGAAGTTCCTGGTTTTGCTCCACTACCTTTACAAGTATCACATGGATCTTCTACTGGAATTTCCACATTTAATTCCTTACCAAAAATAGCTTCTTCAAAATCTAAAGTGACTTGATATTGTAAGTCAGCACCTTGGCGCGGAGCATTTGGATCACGACGTCTGCCGCCGCCGCCGCCAAAGAAAGAACTAAATATATCTTCAAAACCGAAGCCACCGCCGAAGTCTCCTCCGCCGCCAAATCCACCGAATCCTTGATTTGCACCAGCATGACCAAATTGATCGTACTGCGCACGCTTTTGATCATCACTTAACACTTCGTATGCTTCTTGTACTTCTTTAAACTTTTCAATTGCATTTTCTTCTTTGCTTACGTCTGGATGGTATTTTTTAGCCAAACGACGATACGCTTTTTTTATTTCATCTGTTGAAGCGCCCTTGCTAAGTCCAAGGACCTCATAATAGTCTCGTTTACTCATAAATTTACAACCCCCGAATCTTTCACATAAACGTAATTTTAACACCGAAAGAAAGTGCTTTGCAACAAAGTTTCCTCACTTACAGTATGCAAAGCGAAAAACTTAAGATCCTCACACATCGCTTCTCATTCGTGAAAAAAGCCAAAGTCAAGGCACGCTTGACTTTGACTTTTTGTCATCTTACTTATTATGTTTACAGTTGAATTACTTGTCTTCTTTTACTTCTTCAAACTCAGCGTCAACTACATTGTCTTTCTTCGTGCCAGCGTCTTGTGCACCTTGCGCACCTTCTGCTTGGCCAGCAGCTGCTTGAGCTTGCTCGTATAATTTAACAGTTAATTGTTGTACGATTTCTTGTAAAGCATCTTTTTTCGCACGAATTTCTTCAAGCTCGTTTTTCTCAATTGCAGCTTGTAATGCTTCTTTCGCTTCTGTTGCTTTTGCAACTTCAGCTGCATCTACTTTACCTTCTAAATCTTTTACAACTTTGTCTGTTTGGAATACAAGTTGGTCAGCTTCGTTACGAAGTTCAACTTCTTCCTTACGTTTTTGGTCAGCGTCAGCATTTGCTTCCGCTTCTTGTACCATACGTTCTACTTCTTCATCAGAAAGACCTGAAGAAGATTGGATTGTAATAGCTTGCTCTTTGCTTGTTCCTAAGTCTTTCGCACGTACGTTAACGATACCGTTCGCATCAATATCGAATGTTACTTCGATTTGTGGAATACCACGTGGTGCTGGTGGAAGGTCAGTTAATTGGAAACGACCTAACGTTTTGTTGTCAGCTGACATTGGACGCTCACCTTGTAATACGTGAATGTCTACTGCTGGTTGATTATCAGCAGCTGTCGAGAATACTTGTGACTTACTTGTTGGAATTGTAGTGTTACGCTCGATTAATTTCGTGAACACGCCACCCATAGTTTCAATACCTAAAGAAAGTGGAGTTACGTCTAATAATAGAACGCCTTCTACATCACCAGTAAGTACGCCACCTTGAACTGCAGCACCTAATGCTACAACTTCATCAGGGTTTACACCTTTATATGGCTCTTTACCAGTTTCACGTTTAATAGCTTCTTGTACAGCTGGGATACGAGTAGATCCACCAACAAGAATAACTTTATCTAATTCGCTTGGAGCAAAACCAGCGTCTTTTAATGCACGACGAGTTGGCTCTAATGTTCTTTCAACAAGACCTGCTGAAAGCTCTTCGAATTTCGCTCTTGTTAACGTTAATTCTAAGTGTAATGGACCAGCAGCTCCAGCACTAATGAATGGTAATGAAATTTGAGTTTGTGTTACACCAGAAAGATCTTTTTTCGCTTTTTCAGCTGCATCTTTCAAGCGTTGAAGCGCCATTTTATCTTGGCTTAAATCAATGTTATTTTCTTTTTTGAACTCAGCTACTAAGTGATCGATGATAACTTGGTCAAAGTCATCGCCACCAAGACGGTTGTCACCAGCAGTTGAAATAACTTCGAATGTGCCGTCTGCTAACTCAAGGATAGATACATCAAATGTACCGCCACCTAAGTCATATACTAAGATTTTTTGTTCTTCGTCTTGTTTTTCTAAACCGTAAGCAAGTGCTGCTGCTGTTGGCTCGTTAATGATACGCTCAACTTCTAAACCAGCGATACGACCAGCATCTTTCGTTGCTTGACGCTCTGCATCGTTGAAGTATGCAGGTACTGTAATAACAGCTTTCGTTACTGTTTCACCTAAGTATGCTTCAGCAGAAGCTTTTAAGTTTTGTAAAATGATTGCAGAAATTTCTTGAGGTGTATAATCTTTACCTTCAACTTCTACTTTGTAGTCTGTACCCATATGACGTTTAACAGACATGATTGTATTTGGGTTTGTAATTGCTTGGCGCTTTGCAACTTCCCCAACTTGACGTTCTTCATTTTTGAAAGCTACAACAGAAGGTGTTGTACGGTTTCCTTCTGGATTTGGGATAACCTTTGGTTCTCCACCTTCCATAACAGCTACACAAGAGTTTGTTGTACCTAAGTCAATACCGATAATTTTACTCATGGCGAATCCTCCTAGTTTTATGTAAATTATTGATTTACTTTTACCATTGATGGGCGAATCACACGGTCTTTTAATTTATAACCTTTTTGGAATTCTTCCACAACCGCGTTTGATTCAAATTCACTATCTTCCACTTGCATAATAGCTTGGTGTTCATTAGGATCAAACTGTTTACCAACAGCTTCAATCACTTCCACACCTTCTTTAGTCAGCGCTTCTAACAATTGACGATGCACCATTTCCATACCTTGTAACAAGGATTTCGTTTGCTCATCAGTCGCTTCCACTTGCATTGCTCTTTCAAAATTATCAAGAGCTGGCAAGATGTCTGAAACTAGACTTTGTGCTCTATATTTTTCAGCAGCCTGTTTATCCATTTGGACACGGCGCTTATAATTTTCAAAATCAGCTTGTAGACGTAATGTGCGACCTTCCGTTTCCGTTAGTTTCGCTTGTAACTCATCTACTTTTTCTTGTAAAAGAGCAGCCTCACTTTTTTCTTCTACAGTTTCTTCACTGTTTTCTGGCGTGACAGCTTCTTCAACTTGCGCTTCTTTTACTTCTTCTACCACTTGTTCGTTACGCTCTTCCACAATATTCACCTCCTTAAAAGGTATTAGGTATCATGCATAGCATGATTACCTAAGCATTATATATTACACACAGCAATGAAAATTTCATCACTTGAGCGAATGTATTACTCTCATTTACTTTTTAAGTCCATCAGTAAATTGTCTCGTAAATAACTGTAACAAACTAATTACACGAGAATATTGCATTCTCGTAGGACCTAAAATAGCAATTGTTCCAAGTTGCTCTTCGCCGATCGAATATGTTGCAGAAATTAAACTGCAATCCTCCATAGCCGTCGAAGTGTTTTCCCTACCAATTTTCACTTGAATCCCGACTTGTTTATGACGCAAAATGTCATAAAATTCGGCTTCATTATCAATCATGGTAAGCAAAGATCTAACCTTTTGAATGTCATGGAACTCTGGCTGCGAAAGCATATTTGCTTTTCCTCCAAAGTATATCTTTTCCGATAACGGAACTTGAAATGTACCATCTAACATTTTTATTGCACTATCGTAATTATGAACATACCCACGTAAAACTGTAACAATTTCCTTAAAGATTTTATTATGAAGTTCTTCCATCGGTACGCCAGATAGCTTTTCATTTAAAACATTAACCATTTTTTCTAAATCTGATAAATCAACAGATTCCGGAACGGTAATCGTTTTACTTTGTACATGCCCTGTATCAGTTACAATAATAGCGACTGCAGTTTGACGATCAAGCGGCACAATTTGTACATTTTTAAGTTTATTTGTACTTAACTTCGGTCCAAGAACAATGGCCGTATAATTCGTAAGTTCTGATAAAATTTGAGCAGATTGCTGTGCAATTTTTTCCGCTTCAAAAATTCTTTCAGCAAATAAATCTTTAATTTGTACAATTTCAGCGTTCGGTAAGTTTTGCGGCGCTAAAAGATGGTCTACATAAAATCGGTAGCCTTTCTCAGAAGGAACACGTCCAGAAGAACTGTGCGTTTTTTCAATAAAACCTAATTCTTCTAAGTCCGCCATTTCATTTCGAATAGTAGCTGAACTAAATGTAATTTCATCTTTTTTAGCCAACGTTCTAGACCCAACAGGCTGCGCTGATCCAATAAAGTCATCAATAATTGTTTGTAAAATTAAGAGCTGACGTTCCGTAAGCATCTCATCATCACCTCTGTTAGCACTCTTTGTCTTTGAGTGCTAAATCTATTAATAACTTACCAAAATTGACATTCAATTGTCAACGGAAACGTCACGAAATAATGAAACTTTTTCACGCCTATGGAACATTTAATTAGTCAATCAAAAATGATTGGAATACTTCATTCCCTAATAATTTTCCTTTTCGCGTTAAACGCACATGTCCATTTTCCTCTTCAAGTAATCCTTGTTCTTGATTGCTTTGTAACTGCTTCGCGAAAACTTGATCCATCTCCACATTAAATTTATTGCGGAATGCTGTTTTAGAAACACCTTTTGTTTTTCGAAGTCCTAAGAACAGTTCTTCTTCCATTCTTTCTTTCTCCGTCACCTTATGAACATCTAAATACGGAAATCCTGTTTCATCAATTTTATTAAAATATTGCTTCAGCGGACCTACATTTTGAATACGTTCCCCATTCACATAACTATGAGCTCCAGCTCCAAAGCCATAATACTCTTCATTATTCCAGTATGTGAGATTATGTCTACTTTTATTGTCACCTTTTGAGAAATTACTAATTTCATACTGGTTATAACCGTGTTTCTCCATTTCATCCATTACCATTTCATACATTTTAGCTTCATGGTCTTCACCCGGAAGACGCAATTTCCCTTTATTCATTAAGTTATAAAACACTGTTTTAGGTTCCACAATTAATGAATATGCCGAGAAATGTTGTACACCAAGCGTAAAAGCAATGTCTAATGTTTCCTTCACATCTTCTATCGTTTGTCCTGGCAAAGCATAAATAATATCTACATTAATATTTTTAAAGCCTACTTCCTGAGCTTCTCGAATTGCTAGGAATGCATCTTCCCTCGTATGCTTGCGCCCGATTTTCTCAAGCAGTTCATCACGGAACGTTTGCACACCAAAACTAATTCGATTCACTCCACCTTCTAGTAGTACATTCAACTTCTCTTTCGGTAGATCTCCTGGATTTGCTTCAAATGTCAATTCACAATTCGGAGCAAACGGACGCAAATGACGATTAATAATCTCGAGTAATTTTTTTGTCTGTTCCATATTTAACGCTGTCGGAGTTCCACCGCCCACAAAAATCGTTTTCATACTATCAAACGGAACTTTTTGAACCGTATTTATTATTTCCTTCTCTAAATAATCTAAATATTGATCAACCGGTTGGCGTTCAATAAACACTTTATTAAAATCACAATAGTGACAAATGTGCTGACAAAACGGAATATGAATATATGCAGCTTGTACCAAATATAACTCCTACCTTTCTAAAAAGAAAACCTCCGCACTCCGGAGGATTCTCTACTTCTCTAACGTATTACGAATTTGTTCCATTCGCATTTTTCCCCAATCATACATCATTTCAACGATCGGTAAAAGTGACATGCCTAGTTCCGTCATATAATACTCAACACGAGGAGGAATTTCGGGATATACTGTTCGATCAACAATCCCATCTTCCATTAACTCTTTTAATTGGTTCGACAAAACTTTATGAGAAATGCTTGGGAATAACCGTTGTAATTCACTAAAACGATGAGGCCCTTCCACACCAAGATGCCACAGTATCACAACTTTCCACTTTCCACTAATAATAGAAAGCGTCAATTCCTTTTCACAATTAAAATTGCCATTTTGTATTTTATCTTGAATATCTTTTCGAATATTTTCGGACATTAACAATCTCCTAACTCTATATGAACTAAAAAGCTCTCTCATTATTGTAAATGAGAGCTGCTCAGATGTCTAAAAAGTAATTATACAGAAAAAAGAAGCCGCACAAACGACTTCTTTTTTATTTCAAATATTAGTTGTCATCCATTTTCAGTACAGCCATGAATGCCTCTTGTGGCACTTCTACAGAACCAACAGACTTCATACGTTTTTTACCTTCTTTTTGCTTATCAAGAAGTTTACGCTTACGAGAAATGTCACCGCCGTAACATTTTGCAAGTACGTTTTTACGCATCGCCTTAATTGTAGAACGTGCTACAACTTTATTTCCGATAGTCGCCTGAATTGGTACTTCGAACTGTTGTCTCGGAATTAATTCTTTTAATTTCTCTACAATTACTTTACCACGGTCATACGCTGAATCACGGTGTACGATAAATGATAAAGCATCCACTTGTTCATTATTTAAAAGAATATCCATTTTCACAAGTTTAGATGGTTTATAACCAATTAACTCGTAGTCAAATGATGCATACCCTTTCGTATTTGATTTCAATTGATCGAAGAAGTCATATACGATTTCTGATAACGGGATTTCATATGTTAATGTAACACGCGTTTCATCTAAATATTGCATATCAATAAACGTTCCACGTTTACCTTGGCAAATTTCCATTACAGCTCCAACATAGTCATTCGGAACCATAATTGAAGCCTTCACAAACGGCTCTTCTACACGATCGATAGACTGTGGATCTGGCATATTAGATGGATTATCAACAATAACATCTTCACCGTTTGTTAAATAAACTTTATAAATAACGCTTGGCGCTGTTGTAATTAAGTCAATCTTAAATTCACGTTCAATACGTTCTTGAATGATTTCCATGTGAAGAAGTCCTAAGAATCCACAACGGAAACCAAATCCTAACGCTTGAGATGTTTCTGGTTCAAACTCAAGAGCAGAATCGTTTAACTCTAATTTTTCTAACGCATCACGTAAATCGTTATAACGAGCAGAATCAATTGGATACAGCCCACAGAATACCATCGGGTTTAATTTACGGTAACCTGGTAGCGCCTCTGCAGCTGGACGTTTCGCATGTGTAATCGTATCACCAACACGTGTATCACCTACGTTTTTAATAGATGCTGCTAAGAAACCTACATCACCTACTGTTAACTCGTCACGTTGCGTAGTTTTCGGTGTAAATACACCTACTTCTGTTACTTCAAATTCTTTACCCGTTGCCATCATACGTACTTTATCGCCAACTTTTACCGTTCCATTTACAACACGGATATAAGCAATTACACCACGGTACGGATCATATAAAGAGTCGAAAATCATACATTGTAACGGCTCTTCTGAATCACCTGCCGGAGCTGGTACTTTTTCAACAATTTGTTCTAAAATTTCTTCAATACCAATTCCAGCTTTCGCAGAAGCAAGTACCGCTTCTGATGCATCTAAACCAATTACATCTTCTACCTCTTGACGTACACGTTCTGGATCCGCACTTGGTAAGTCGATTTTATTGATAACTGGTAAAATTTCTAAGTTGTTATCGAGCGCTAAGTATACGTTCGCTAACGTTTGAGCTTCAATACCTTGCGCTGCATCTACTACAAGAATCGCGCCTTCACAAGCCGCTAAACTACGAGATACTTCGTACGTAAAGTCGACGTGTCCTGGTGTATCAATTAAATGAAGAATATACTCTTCACCATCTTTTGCTTTATAGTTTAATTGAACTGCGTTTAATTTGATTGTAATACCACGCTCACGCTCTAAATCCATAGAGTCAAGCAACTGAGCTTTCATTTCGCGTTGTGTTAACGCATTTGTTTTCTCTAAAATACGGTCTGCTAACGTTGATTTTCCGTGGTCAATATGAGCAATAATAGAGAAATTACGAATTTTGGACTGTCTTTTTGCTCTTTCTTCTTTGTTCATCTATGTTCTCAACTCCTAATAGTCTCGCCAATATACACTAGCACTGATTATATCAATAGAGCAACAAAGATTCAATGAAAACTCGTGCTGCTTACGATACAAATCATTCTATCTATATCTTATGCGAATAAACCATAAGAGACAAACCCTTTTCAAATTTTAAAACGGTTGTCTTACAAATCAGTAAAACAACCATCTCCAATGCTACTCTTAGCTAAAAATCCCCTTTATTTTCCCAACAACTATATCCGTTCCGAACTTCGTCATTTCATAAGCTACACTTGCTACCGCCATCCCAATTCCTTCTACAACATTAAAACTTCTTAAACGTTCTAATTGTTGTTGTTTTTCTGAAGCTGAAAACGAACTACCCAAAATTTCTGATTCAGCACCTGTACTCTCTGTCCCTGTCATATGAGCTATTTGTTCATACGACAATTGCCGATAACCTTTCATACTTTTCAAACCATGATTAGCAAGTGACACTCCTGCTATCATCATAAGTAAACATAAAGCTACACTACATATACACAAAAGCGCAAAACGACTCAAACTATTATCATCTTTCTCCCTCAATGTGTATACGCTCCCGTATTATCTTGATCAATTTGATGATGCAGCGCTGCATTTAAACCACTCGCTATTACATTCGCCATATCCTCAATAAAAGTATCTACTTCTTTTGGGGTCACCATTAAGTTATGACCAAGAGGCGATAGCACTTCATAAATCAACCTTCTTTTTTCTTCTTCTTCTAACGTACCAACAGCACCTAAAAACATATTTCGGCTCTTTTCATCTGGCATATCTTCTTCTGTTAATTTTTTCTTTTCTCCAAATGAAAATCCCGCTGGTAACAAAGATCTTGAAGGTTTGTTTCCTTCTTTCATCTCTCGACCAAAATGTTTCAAAATAAAATCAATCGTATCACTTGTAATCGAAACGGCATCGACCACAGTCGGAACACCAATTGCGATAACAGGGATACCTAATGTCTCTTTACTTAGTTCCTTACGTTTATTCCCAACCCCTGATCCAGGATGGATTCCAGTATCAGAAATTTGTATCGTGCTATTTACTCGTTCAATAGAACGGGCAGCTAATGCGTCAATCGCAATTACAAAGTCTGGATTTGTCTTCTCAATAATCCCATAAATAACATCGCTCGTTTCGATGCCTGTAATCCCCATTACCCCCGGCCGAATTGCACTAACAGGCCTGAATCCTTCTTCTACACTTTCAGGCTGCAATTGAAACAAATGTCTCGTTACTAATACATTTTCTACAACTATTGGCCCAAGAGCATCCGGTGTTACATTCCAATTCCCAAGGCCTACAATTAAACAGCTCGCTTCTTTGGTAACACCAACCTCTTCTAAGAAATAAGAAAATTCTTTTGCAAAAATACGCTCCACTTTTTGTTGAAGTTCTGTATCTTGCTGACGTATACCTTGTACTTCAAGCGTTAAATAATTTCCAGGTTTTTTACCCATCGCTTCAGAGGCAGCTTCATCAATTGTTACTTTTGTAATTATAGTACCTTCTTCTTCCCTCTCTTTTACAATTACCCCCTGTATCCCTTTTTGTTCTTCTTGGCTTTCTTGCAACATTTGATGAGCTTCTACAGCAAGGTCAGTTCTAACGCTATATTTACTTAAATCCAATGGTTCTTTCATCGTATCTCCTCCGTAATTCATAGTAAATATCGTTAGATTTCCCAAAGTTATATAAGGTCATTCTTTCCTTTACGTGAAATTTCATGGATATACTATTGCAATTCTCTTCACCGTTTGATAGAATATCACTTGTTCTATGTAAGAATCGAGTCATTCGATTGCACCAGGGAGGTGAAAAGTATGGCAAACATCAAATCTGCTATCAAACGCGCTAAACTTAGCGAAGAGCGTCGTGCACATAACGCTTCTATCAAGTCTGACATGCGTTCTGCTGTTAAAACTGTAGAAGCTTTAGTTACTAATAACGATCTTGAAAATGCTAAAGAAGCTTTCAAAACTGCTTCTAAAAAACTTGACAAAGCAGCTCGTAAAGGTCTTATCCACCAAAACGCTGCATCTCGTCAAAAATCTCGCTTAGCGAAACAAGTAAACGCGTAAGGCGTTTAAAAAACGATCCATTTGGATCGTTTTTTTATATACAAAAAAAGTTCATGCACTAGGTACATGAACTTTTTTTGTGTCATCACATATAATTTAATCGCATTAAGAAAAACTCGAGCACAAGTTTCTTATCCATCTTTCCCGTCTTCATACTATAATCAGCTTCTGCTAATTCTATAATCACTTTTTTTAATTCTTCAAAAGAGAAAAATTTCGTTTGATTCATCGCCAATTTTACACGATACGGATGTACACCAATATGAGATGCAATTTGATTTTGCCCATAACCACGTTGCTGTAACTCTTTCACTTGATACAACAAACGGAATTGACTCACTAATAACGCAAGCAATTTAATCGGCTCTTCCTGCTGCGTAAATAATCCATCCAAAATTTGCATTGCACCTGCAATATCTTTTTTCACCACTTTTTCTGTCAAAGCAAATACATTTTGCTCAACTGATTTTGGCACAAGCTCTGCAACAAGTTTCGTCGTAATCTCTCCGCCCATACCAACGTATAACGTTAACTTGTCCATTTCCTTCGCCAACATCGTTACATTACTTCCCACAAGCTCTAGCAACAAACTAACAGCCGCGTTATCAATGTGCACATGCACTTCATCTGCACGAGCAATAATCCACTTCTGAACATCCTGCACTTGCATCGCATTCGCTTCTACTACATCTGCTGTTTTCTTTAATAGTTTTGTAATTTTTTTTCGCTCATCAAGTTTTTCGTAAGGCGCAACAAAAACAAGAATAGAAAATGGAGAAGGTTCACCAATGTATTCTTCTAAAATTTTTATATTTTGCTCTAACTTTTCTTTTTGCGAAGTCAGAAATAGCGGTGATTTTATTAACAGTACTTTCCGTTCTCCAAAGAAAGGAAGCGTACGCGCATCCTCAACCACATCTTCTAAATATGCTTCTTCCAAATCGTATGTCACAACATTAAACTCTCTATCTTCTTCTTCAAGTGCTTCTGTCGTAATAAGCTTTATCGTTTCATTTATAAAAAAAGCTTCCGTTCCATATAGTAAATATAACGAAGCAAACTGTTTCTTTTTAATTTTTTTATGTATATCACTCATACTTTTTCCTACTCCCTAACTTGGCAATATATATTTATACTAATGCCCTAGCTTTTGTTTTACAAGTACAAAGGAACAGGCTTTATAACCCGTCCCTTTATTTATATTAAACGCCACGCAATAAGCCCCGGGTTTCTTATTGGTGTGCGGTAATCACCTTCCCTTTATTATTCACAATAAAAATTCGAGTATAAGTGCCAACTGTTAACATGCTTGGAAACAAAAAACTCACGTTACTTCATGATCTAAAAGTAGCAAAAAAGCTCATTTTCTCTTCATATGGAAATTGTAGATTTTTTTCTGACAATATTTTATACTAAAGTGGAATGTTGGGGAGGGATTCTAAATGAATGATTTTGAACAAAACGTTCAAAGTAAACGCAATGACGCTATTGATTCAGGGGTAGGATTTATCGTCTCATTTGGTTTTTTCGCAACACTTTTCATCATTGCAACTGTTATTAAATTTATCGGTTCTTAAAGGCTGCCACTTCATGGCAGTCTTCTCTTTTTCACCTATTATATGTCTTATCGTATGTGATTTTACTTTGAAAGGTTCCATTTTCCCCTTTAAAAACATAGGAAATAGCACCTTGCTTGTCCGTGCGCCATATCACACTCCCCATCTTCTCCAAACGCTCTATCACTTCTTTATGTGGGTGTCCATATCTATTCTGCTTACCAACAGATATAATCGCTACACGGGGCTGTATAACGTTCAAAAAAGACTCTATAGATGACGTGTTACTTCCATGATGAGCAACTTTTAAAACATCTACTCGCAAATCTGGATACGCAGATACTAAAAACTGCTCTCCTTCTTCTTCTAAATCGCCTGTAAATAGCCACGTCAATCCTCCAAATTTTGCCCATATTACAATTGAAGCATTATTTTCACTTTTTTCTTTTCCTTTTGGAGCTAAAACGAAAAATTCAGCTTCATTTACACTCCAACTTTCCCCTTCCCCCACTTCAGTTATTTTCATTTCCTTTTCTAATGCCTGTTTCTTTACTACTTTTTCTAATACTGCATCTTTTCCCTTCCGGCCAAACACAACTTCTTTTACAGGTATATATGATAATAATTCTTGCGCAGCACCTATATGATCTGCATCTCCATGCGTTACGATTAATTTATTAATTGTTTTAATACCTTCTTTTTGTAAATAGGGTATTAAAACATCATTTCCAACAGAAAATTCATGCTTTTTTTGTTGCCACTCTTCCTTATTGACACGAAGCGTTCCACCTGTATCAATAAGATAAACCCCTTTATCATACGGAAGGCGAATTAATATTGCATCACCTTATCCAACATCAATAAATGTTACACTTCCACTTCCTCTAAAATATGGATATACATAATGACACGTGCTAATAAAAAGAAATATACTCACAACTATACAAACCATTTTTTTCGGCGCTCTCCTTTCCCAAACCATCAATATACTGACAATACTCGCGCAATATACAGCTACAAGATTGAAGGACGTTTTCCCGAAAATAAGCTGGTTAAATGGTAAACTTTCACAATAACTTAGAAAAACATTAGACATACTCAAGCCTATTGATAACACATCCGCAAATCCTTTTGCGAGAAACGGGACAATTGGCATACACAGTAAAATAATAATGCTACATGGTAATACAATGATAGATAAAAACGGAACGTATAAAAGATTGAGGAAAATGCTATATGGAGAAAAATAACCAAAGTGATATAACAAAATCGGAGTACTAACGAGCTGTGAAATGATAGAAATATAAATAGAATTTCGGATTACTCCGTTGCTACTCACTAACAATAACGGAGCAGACAAAAGTAAAGCGAAGCTACCTACAAAAGAAAACTGAAATCCAATATTAAAAACAAGATAAGGGTCATATATAAGCATACATATAGCTGTTACACTTAAAGCATCTAAACTAGATAAACGAATCGAGCACATAAAAGCAATCAACGTCAAAACTCCTGTTATAGAAGCCCTTATAACAGAGGGTGACGCCCCTGCTAAAACCATATACAAAGGAATACAAATGATAAGGCAAATTGTTGCTACCTCCCTCGTCGCACCACTTCTTAGCAAAATAAAATATACTATCACCATTAACAATACAATGTGCGAACCTGAAATTGCTAACAAATGTACAAGACCAAACTGTTGATATTGCTCTTCCACTTCAAACGTCATTTGTTGTCTATCACCAAATAGTAACGCATTCATAAAAGCACCTGATTGCTCTGGAAACATCTCTGTAACTTTCGAGATTACTTGTTGCCTCAAAAGGAGAATCCGTTGCATGAGCGACAGTGATGTTTTATAGCATTCAGAAATATATGTAGCCTCAAATGTGAAATGAATATGTTGCTTGTATAAATAATCACGGTAATTAAAACCATGAAAATTCCGAGCTGTTTGCGGTTCTTTCCTCTCACCCTCGAATACACATGATATCCCTGCGTATAATTGCTGCATTTTTTCCTTTTCCAAGGCTGATTTTATTCTATAACTTAACTGCACTATATTTTTATTGTGATCTTCAAACTGAAAAGATAGGCGATCCCCATTAACAAGCGGTGTATTTTGTATAACCCCTCTTGTAACTCCATAGGGCTCTCCTAGAGACTTATTCCACCCTTGAACATAGGAAGTGTATATAACGCCACTAAAGCACGCTACAATGCAAAAAAAGAAGGTTTTACGCGAAGTGCGATATAAACAGAAGAAAACATTTAAAAAGAGGCAAAAAACTATCAATAAAAGTGACGAGGAAAAGGCAATTGCAATCCCTATTATAAACGAGATTGCAACATAACCCCATTGTTCCTGCAACTTATACTCACTCCTTATAGCATCATTTTTGCTTTCGTGAATACATGCTGTAATTCTTCCATTGATAAATTATCTTTTTCTAAAGACGCAAATAATTCTTTTAACTCCGTATAACGTTTTTGCTCCTCTAATGCAGCGATATCATATTCTAGCGGAACGTGCTTCACTGTTACATTCGCTTGTTCAAATAACTCTATGGCGTATGGATGATTTTTATAATCCTGCGCATAATAAACCGCTGTAATACCACTTTGAATAATTGCCTTACAACATTGTAAACAAGGGAAATGCGTAACGTAAATTTCTGCTTCCTCTGTTTTCGCACCAAACTTGGCACATTGTAATAAAGCATTCATTTCGGCATGAATTGTCCGAACACAATGATTATCGATTACGTAACAACCATCATCTATACAATGTACGCCACCTTTAATCGAACCATTATATCCACCAGCAATAATTCGTTTATCGCGAACGATTGTCGCTCCTACCGCAAGCCTTGTACATGTACTACGTAACGATAGTAGATGGCTTTGCGTCATAAAATATTGATCCCATGAAATTCGTTCCATATTTTTCACCTACTTTTTTGTCTACTTGTAGTGTAGCGAAAGAAGAAAAACTTCGTCAATCTTTTACGGAATAATAATTTGATCTTTTATCTTTTCAAGAGACTTCGCACCAATCCCATCAATCTCTAATAAATCTTCTATTTTCTGAAACGGACCATGTTCTTCTCGATATTTCAAAATACTTTCTGCCTTTCGAGAGCCAATCCCTGTAATTTTTTCCAATTGCTCTTTCGCTGCTGTATTTATTCGAATCTTGCCATCTTCCTTAGAAGAAGTAAACATCCCTTGTTCTGACTCATTTTTACTCGGTATATAAAGAAGCATTTGATCTTGTACAATTTGTGCTAAATTCACTTTTTTCATATCTACTTCTGATAAAAAACCACCAGCCTTTTGAACCGCATCCTTTACGCGATCCCCTTCCTTCATTTCATATACCCCTTCTTTATTAACCGCTCCTTTCACATCAATTATAATTGTTCTTTTCTGTTCCTTTGTATCCGATATTTTCGGTTTACCCTTTTTTTCTATCTCCTTCTCTTGCACATTCATTGTAATAGGCGTTCGTTCTACACTCTGATTCGTTTTCCAAAAAACAAGAAAAAGTAAAGTTCCAATAATAGCTACTAAACCTAACCACTTTTTCGGAAAATCCCACATCATTTTACACCTCTAATCATAAATTTATAACATCATTCATATTGTTTAGGAGAAAGCTGTTACGAAGGAGGGATGAAACTTTGAACATAGGAATTATAGGGACAGGAAACATGGGGAATATACTAATCGATGCATTTTTAGAAACCCGTGCTGTCAAACCTTCGTGCCTTACAATCATTAATCGGACGCCTGCTAAAGCATATCATATAAAAGAAAAATACCCTTCTGTTCATATAGCAAAAACAATCCCGGAAGTAATCGAACAATCACAACTTATTTTTATTTGCGTTAAGCCGATAGATATATACCCTATCCTAAAAAAATACGCTGAACATTTTTCTGATGAAACGTGCTTAGTTTCTATTACAAGTCCAATATCTCCATCACAATTAGAGACTCTCGTACCGTGCCACGTCGCACGTATCATTCCAAGTATCACAAATCGCGCCCTCTCTGGCGCCTCACTATTTACATTTGGAGATAATTGCTCTGAAGAATGGCAACAAAAACTACTTCGTCTATTCAAAAATATTTCTACACCTCTTGTAATAGAAGAAGATATAACACGTGTTTCATCTGATATAGCAAGTTGCGGTCCTGCTTTCTTTAGTTATTTACTACAATGCTTCATTAACGCTGCTGTAGATAAAACAAATATTACACACGAAGAGGCTACTACTTTAGTAAGTGAAATGGTCGTGGGGATGGGGAAATTACTTGAAAAAGAAATCTTCACATTACCTACCTTACAAGAAAAGGTTTGCGTGAAAGGCGGCGTTACCGGGGAAGGCATTCGGGTTTTAGAAGAACACGTTGGAGATATGTTCCATAAGTTAATCGAGCGAACACATGAAAAATTTGATGAAGATTTAGAATGCGTTGATCAGCAATTCAATAAACACACATAATAAATACGTCATTTTCATTCCAAATCCTTTTTATAAATACTTACTTTTTTACAATACATTTTCACTTCAACTACTATTCCCACACTTTACGCATACGATCTTCAGATTATGCTAGAACTAAAAATACATCTTCTTTATAAAACAAAAGCAACCTTCTCGGTTGCTTTTGTTTTATTTGTTTTATCCGTTTTTCTTTGCCATGAAGAAAATACGCTCTGTTTGTTCTGTAACTTCAAGTCGCTCAAAATCACCTGTTACACGAAGAACTGTAAAACCTGCTTCTTCAAGCCATTTCGTTAACTCTTCCACTTGATATGCACGTTGCACGTGACATTCGTCAAACCGATGGTACACATCTTCTTCCGGATCTTGAACAAAGAATGTCAAATCATGCTCTACACTATTTGATTCTTCACCAGGGAAGCAATTCCAAATAAGAGATATTTCTTCTGCATTCACTGTATACGTTTCATTTTGAAATACATGATGTATTTTATATAAAGAATGTACATCAAATAAAAACAAACCATCTTGACGCAAATGGTGAAACACTCTTCTAAATGTTTCTTGTACTCCATCTTCTTGCAATACATAATTTAATGAATCACAAAAGATAGTGACACAGTCAAACTCACCTGGAACATCAAGCTCTCGCATGTCTTGTTGGTAAAAAGGAATAAAGTATCCCTCTCCTCCTAGTTTTTGCTGAGCGACTGTTAACATTTCTTCTGAAAGATCGACACCTATTAAATCGTAACCCTTTTGCACAAGCGGAAGGGTTACATTACCCGTACCGCATGCTACATCAAGAATTTTTGCATCTTTCATATCTGCCTGCTGCAGGCTTTCCTCTGTGAATTCTACCCATTTATCATAAGGGACATCATTCATCAGTTCGTCGTACAACAATGCAAATTGTTCGTATTTCATTGGCCTAGCTCTTCTGTTATATCTTCACGTGGCACATCGCCCCATAGACGCTCTAAATTATAGTGATTACGCTCATCTTTATGGAATACATGGGCAACTACATCTCCAAGATCAACTAATACCCAACGTGCTTCGTCAAAACCTTCCATACGTTGTACGTCGATTTGGAACTCATGTGCTTTTGATTTAATTTCACGTGCAATTGCTTGCACTTGTTTATCTGAATTACCGTGACAAATAATGAAATAATCTGCAATTGGTGAAATACCTTGCATATTTAGGACAACCATATCTTCTGCTCTTTTATCATCAGCTGCTTTTGCCGCTAACACTAATAAATCTTTATCGTTCATTTACTCATTTCCTCCTTGATAACTGCATTGTATGTTTGGAATGTTAATGGATAAATCGTCTGATTTTTTTCCATTAAAAATTGAATTGTTCTCTTTAACGCAAATAATAAAGCTTGATTTATATCCGTATATGCGAGTTTACGAGCCTCTTCCACACCCGGAAACTTTCGCCCTGGCTCAATGTAATCAGCTACATAAATCACTTTATCTAACATCGTCATGTTCTCATGACCACTTGTATGATATGTAATAGCTTGCAATATTTCAGAATCCGTAATGCCTACCTCTTTTTCTACTAAGTATGCCCCAACAGGCGCATGCCACAACTCTTTATTATAGCAAAGTAAATCTTTCGGCAAATCTTCACGTTTAATAATCTCTTCCATCTCTGAAATCGCTCTACATTTCGCATAATCATGGAATATAGCTGCCATCTCTGCTTTTTTCTCGTCTACACCGTATAACTTAGCAAGCTCAATCGCTGTCTCCATTACACCAATTGTGTGTATATAACGTTTTTCATGCATTTGTTGTTTGACAATATGCAGTGCATTCTCACGATTCATACAACCCATTCCTCTCGATATATACCTGTACTTTTTCAGGAAGTAAATATTTACACGTTTTCTTCTCCTTATATCTCTCACGTAATAAGGATGAAGAAACTGCAAATTCCGGAATTTCCACTGTAGTAATCTTATATGTTGTATGCAATGTATACCCAGGTCTTGCAACTCCAACAAATGTTACAAGATTAAGTAAAGCTTCAATGTTATACCACTTCGGTAAATACTCAACCATATCCCCACCGATAATAAAGTGAAACTGCACATCCGGATACTTCTTCGTCAATTGTAACATAGTGTCATACGTATAAGATGGGCCCTTCCTGCTTAGCTCTTCTAAACAAATAGAAAAGTGTTCTTCTGCCTCAGTCGCAAGCTCTAACATATGTAAACGACTTTCTATACTTGTAATATTACGTCCTTGTTTATGTGGCGGAATCTGGTTTGGCAAGAACCATACTTCTTCCAATTCCAAAGCGTGATATACTTCATTTGCAATTAGCAAATGTCCATAGTGAGGCGGATCAAATGTACCGCCAATGATGCCAATTTTCCTCAAAAGAAACGCCCCTTCCTCTTACATACAGCAACTCTCCTTGGTTAGGAACGAAGAGAGTTGCTATTAATAAAAGTTCAATTGGTTTCGCTCTCTACATCATTACGCATCAGCGATAAAAAATAGCGCATGCTAATCTTTTTATCGAGGAAGCTTAATTTGTTTATTTTCTCTTGATTCTTTGTATAAAACGATTGTGCTTCCAATTACTTGAACGATTTCAGCACGTGCACCTTTTGCAAGTTCTTCCGCAACCTCACGGCGATCAAATTCACAGTTTTGTAATACGCTCACTTTAAATAGTTCACGAACTTCTAACGCTTCTCCAATTTGTTTTACCATATTTTCATTTACTCCGCCTTTTCCTACTTGAAAAATTGGTGTTAAATGATGTGCTTGTGCACGTAAAAATCTTTTTTGTTTTCCTGTTAACATATATGTTAGCCTCCAAGCTTTTCTATAACTAATTGTTTCATTCGATCAATATTTGGTACACGTCCTGTCCACATTTCAAATGCAAGTGCTCCTTGATAAACAAACATATCAATACCATTTTGAATGATTGCGCCTTGCTCTTTTGCCTCACATAAAATTTTCGTTTCAAATGGATTATAAATTATATCTGATACAATCGTTCCTTTTTTTAACAAACACATTTGTAATGGCGTATGTTCGACGTGTGGATGCATACCTATCGTTGTCGTCTGAATGATAATATCATAATTTCCTTGTTCTTCTGTCGCTTTTTCTAACGACAAAGCAACAGAATGAACATCGGCCGTACGTGCAGCAATAAGTTCTTTCGCCTTATCAACTGTACGATTGGCTACATCAATCTCTTTTACACCTACATCAGCAAGAGAAAAATAAATAGCTCGGCTAGCACCACCTGCACCAAGTAACAAAATACGTTTCCCTTGAAGTGGTTCATTACTAATTGACTGCAGCGCTCGAACAAAACCAATTCCATCTGTGTTGTAGCCAATTAACCTTCCATTCTTATGAACCACTGTATTTACTGCACCGATTTTCCTTGCCAATGGATCAATCTCATCCAAATACTCCATGATAGCAACCTTGTGCGGAGTTGTTACATTAAATCCTGAAATACCTAATGCTTTTAAACCTCTTACTGCTTCCCCTAGCGCTTCCTCTTCAACAAGGAATGCATGATAATGGGCATCCATATTCAAGTGTTCAAATGCATCGTTATGCATAACGGGTGATAATGAATGTCCAATTGGATTTCCGATTACACCATATAATTGTTTCATAAATCCCTCTCCATATTAAATTAAAGATTTACGTAGTGAAACACTTACTCCTTTTGGTACGTGTGCAACAATTTTCGCGCCTGATTCGTTCACAGTAACCCATCCTAATCCAGAGAATACAACATCCGTCTTTGGTTCACGAATATTAAATTCGTATTTCACTAACTCAGGCATATTTGCTAATTCTTCTGGCGTTGGCGGGCTTAGTAAATCTCCAGCATGATTTTTATATAATTCATCTGCTTTCTCAAGCTTTGTACGATGGATTGTTAAACGATTCGAGAAGTGACAAGTAAACGCACGACGACCACCACTTACATAATCAAAACGTGCCAATCCACTAAAGAATAACGTTTGTTCTTCATTTAATTGGAATACCATCGGCTTAATTTCTTTTGTTGGTGTAATAAGCTTTAAGCTTTGCTTCCCAACATAATGAGCCATTTGGTGGTGGTTAATAATACCTGGCGTATCATATAAAGAAGATTCTTCGTCTAATGGAATATCAATTAAATCCAGTGTTGTTCCTGGGAAATGAGATGTTGTAATTACATTTTCAGTCTCATCACTAAATTCTTTAATCATACGATTAATAAATGTCGATTTCCCTACATTCGTACATCCAACAACATAAACATCTTTGCCGCCGCGATAATACTCAATAGCATCTGCTAGTTCAGCAATTCCTTGTCCCTTCGCTGCACTAATTAAAAAGACATCTTCTGGTTTTAATCCTAGCTGCTTTGCACTATAGCGCATCCAATGCTTTACTTTATCATGTTTTACTGACTTTGGAATTAAATCAGCTTTATTTCCAACAAGTAATACTTTATTATTCCCTACGAAACGATGTAAGCCAGGTAACCAGCTACCATTAAAATCAAAAATATCTACAATTTTGACTACTAATGCATCTGATTTTCCAATTCCATTTAAAATGCGTAGGAAGTCATCATCTGTTAACGATACATCTTGAATTTCATTGTAATGCTTCAAGCGAAAACAACGTTGACAAATGACTTGCTCTTTCTCTAAAGATGAGGTAGGAGCATACCCCACTTCGTTTTTATTTTCTGTTTGAATTTCTACACCGCAACCAATACATTTAATTGTTTCAGTCAAACTTTATTCCTCCCAGTTAATTAAACCTTTTTTCTTCATATTTTTCATGATTCTTCGTTCAATTTTCCGATTAAAGCGCGTCACTAATCCGTCCGTTTGTGCTACCGGTACAACTAAAATTGTATGAAGCCCTACTCGGTTTCCACCAAGCACATCAGTCAGTAACTGATCTCCAATTACTACAACTTCCTCTGCCTGCAGATGCATCTCTTGTATCGCACGCTTAAACGCTCGAACAAATGGTTTACGTGCACTATGAATAAATGGAATACCTAATGGGTCAGCAAAATCTTTTACACGTTGCTCATTATTATTTGAAACAACCGTTACTTGGATGCCTTGCTCTTTCATTTTTAAGAACCATTCTTCAAGTTGCGGGGTTGCATTTGGACGATCCCATTCAATTAAAGTGTTATCTAAATCAGTAATAACACCTTTAATCCCACGTTTTTTTAAATCTTCTGGTTGAACATGATATACATTTTTCACGTATTCATTTGGTAAAAATAGTTTCAATTTCTTTCACCTCTTTGAGGATTTTTCATAAAATTTTTCGACAACATTTTTCGATATATAACCTGTGGATAAAATTGTACACATTTTCCACATTAATTTTTCAGTTAATTTGGAATTTACTAACAAACTATACACACTTTATCCACCTAGGTATGTGGATAACCACTCGTTTGTGACTGTCATATTTTTTTGGTACATTAAATGCATCAACGAATCAATCCTTATATTATTAGGAGGTGACTCACCTTGAAAACAAAACATATGGAACAGTTATCCACTGAGTTACTCACTGAGTCTTATTATAAAGCAAAAGAACTAAAATTAAATCCCGACTTCATTTTACTTATAAAACAAGAAATCATTAGACGCTCATTAGAGGACAAGCTTGTCAAATCTTCTTGATTATATATAAAGTGAAAGTTTAATCAGCCCGTACCAATCAAACAGTTACAGGATACATTATTGAATGCCCTGTAAAAAGAGCCATCCTACGATGGCTCTCGAATAAACAAGTACTCCCATCTAGGGGATTTCATCATTAAGTATCTTTGCCCATAACTCTTACTTACGGTTATAAAAGCGTTTCTTTATTTATGAGCTAATCGAGTAGCTATTTTTTCACCAAGACGCAGCTCTTGCCCACTCTTTAATTCCTGCACTACTTCTATCATATCTTTTTCAAACAATAACACAACTGTTGAACCAAATGTAAAGTATGCCATTTCTTCACCTTTTTGAACAGTGTCTCTCTCATGCAAAAGCTCAATACTATTAACAAACATGGCCCCTACTTTTACAAGAGCCATATGTTCGCCATCACTGCTTACTTCTGTAACAGAACGATAATTTTTTGACAACGGTTCTTTCCCATATTCCATACCAGCTGCATTTACCGGATACGATTTTCTACCGAGTGCAAATCTTTCAGTCACAGAACCAGAAAGCGGACTATGAATGCGATGATAGTGACTTGGACTCAAATAAATTACCATATATGTACCGCCTGCATATCGCGTTGCACGTTCCTCATTACCTAGCATATCCACAATTGAATAGCGCTTTCCTTTAATATCAAATGTTTTTGTATCCTCAATAGGACCATAATCTGCAAAAACACCATCAACAGGACTAACAATACTCGATGCATCTGTATCAATACTACGCTTTCCTTCTTTTAGCTTACGCGTAAATAATTCATGCAACGTTCTATATTCCTTCAAACCCTTTTCCATCTCATCTTGATTAATTTGAAAAACTTTCGCATACGATGGAATAATGATAGAGCTCAAACGAGATTGTGCAAATTTACGTAATATATAAGAAGTAAAGCGACCATTTGTAAGTTCTATCATAAGTCGATATAATGTACGTCGCAAATTGCGAAACCCCCTAATCAGTCTATAACTTTAGTTTTCCCTTATTTTCTTTCTATATCATACGTAAAATTGGTTCTTATTCCCACATATCATATAAAGCAGCCTTATTATACATACAGAAAACTAAGTATGGTATTATTCTTAAATTATTTAGCACCTTCTAATATTACAGATAGAATCCGTCATTTTCAACAGTGAACATGTATTTCTTCTTAGCATAACGCGTTTTCTTTTCTTATTTACAATAAGAAAAGCAGCCTATTTTAAAATATGGCTGCTTCTAATACACTTTACTCTTTCGCTTTTTTCTCTTTCTCTGCCCTTACAAACTCGTGGAACATTTTCATTAAAGCACGCTTTTCGATCCGTGATACGTAACTTCTAGAAATGCCAAGCGCCTTAGCGATTTCCCGCTGTGTTTTCTCCTTATCTAGCCCAAGTCCAAAACGTTTCACAATCACTTCTTTTTCTCTTTCGTCTAAAATATCGATATACTCTTTAATTTTTTCTAACTCCATACTAAGCTGAATCATATCAATTACATCTTCAGACTCTGATTTTAATATATCAATAAGCGATATTTCATTGCCCTCTTTATCTTGCCCGATCGGATCATGAAGTGAAACATCTTTTTTCGTTTTCTTTAGTACACGTAAATGCATCAAAATTTCATTTTCAATACAGCGTGCTGCATACGTCGCAAGCTTCGTTCCCTTTCCTGCAGAATAGCTCTCGATCGCTTTAATGAGCCCGATCGTACCAATTGAAATTAAATCTTCTGCATCTTCTCCTGTGTTCTCAAATTTTTTAACGATATGAGCTACAAGCCGTAAATTATGTTCAATTAAAAGATTTCTCGCTTGAGCATCACCTTGCTCCATTAACTCTAAGTACTTTCTCTCATCATCTGATGATAACGGCTGCGGAAACGCATTATTTTTCACATAAGAAACAAAGACAAACACTTCTCGAACCATATATCCAATTGCGGCGAATAGACTCAAACCTTTCACCTCCGCCAAAATAGTGGTCTTTATTATGTGTATGTGGGCTTGAGGTTGTTTGTGTCTGTACAGTTTATTTATAAAACTCAACACTTCCAACATTTAAAATATTTTATTGTTATATTATAATTATATAAAATTGTTATTTATATATGAATATGCTATTAAAGGGGAAACTATTCATGCTTACATTAGATCGATTATTAAATGTAACAATTTATTTAGGGGTATTTTTACTTTTCATTTCGTTCATTACTTTTGTTATTAAGAGAGGGCCTGATTTATTATTTTTTCAATTTGGAATTTCTTTGTTTTTTGGAGCTCAAATTATAATTGGAATGAAATTTTTTCATAATTATGGTTTCTCCTTTCACTCAAAACTAGAACTACTTATCTTTATTTTCTATGTAATTGGATTTATTACATGTATACTACTGTTCTTTAACTTTCAAAATCCGTATCGAATTTTTTTATTAATTTGTAGTTTTTTATTTTTAACTGGATCCAATTATTACTTTAAAGAAACATTAAATTTTAGTAAAAAAACTCCAAAGCAACATAAAACTTTTTTAAGTACACAAGAAGACTCTTTTCCAAAAGAAGTCCGTAAATTTTCAGAGGATTACAATAACATAATAAGGAATGATTTTTATGAAATACCGATGATTCCTACTGAATTACAGATTACAAGCAAAAAACATTCTTCCCATAGTACATCTTTCTTAGTTGAACTTTATAATAGCGAGAATGAAATTACTGATGACTCTGTACAATTAACTCCATCAGACCGTTTTTATATACTGTTAAATACACAAAAAACAAAAATATCAAAAATAGTATATGAAGGGCAAAATTTTTTCACATTAACAGTCACACTAAAGGCTCTTAATTTACAGCAAGAACCAGAAATTCATAATATGTTTTTAGAAATAGATAAACGTAGAGCGATGAATCTTCTTAATTTTGAAATTAAAGCCCATACTAAAGAATGGAAAGTAACATTTAAAAGTGATAATTCTTCTTCCAATCTTCCTATCACATTTAATTTTGAAAAACGAACAGACAAATTATAAAAATAAAAAGAGTTATTTTCTTTGAAAAATAACTCTTTTTATTTTACTTACTCCAAATCTTTCTCCCAGTTTGGGCATCAATATAACGAATTTCCCGACTACAATCAAAAGGTTCTTTATGTTTTTCATCTGTCGTTTGTTTGTACAGTAGTTTGTATTTCGTTTCCTCTGCATGATGATCCACAAACCATTCTAATTTAACTCGGATAGCCTCTCTGTATATTTCTAACGCTTTTTCTTTTGTTACTTTTGGTGTTGTTTCATATGTAAGTAATTCTTTTATAAAGTTGCCAGACTCTCCAGAGTAGTGCATCACAGCACCATTTTCTGCATTGATGTTGATCATAATATATTTCCGCTCTACATGAATGTCATTTACATAGATTGAAAAGGAAAACCTCTCTATCCCCTCTTCCTCCTCATAATTATCCCAAAGTTGAACATACTTTGTCGCATCTGGGATAATATGCTCTAAAAATTGAAGTGCCTTGCTTAAACATTGCTCTCTTGATAAGATTGTTTTCCTTTTTTTCTCATTCTTCCACATAAAAAAAGAAAGCAATTGATTTGTTTCTTTATCTAGAGTAATTATAACGAATTCATCATGTTTCAACATTGGAAAATGTTTTTTATAAAACTCATCCATTGAATATGAATCCTTCTCTTCTATTTCTTTTTGTAATTCTTCTTTTAATACAAATTTTATCCGGACTTCATCCTCATCTACTTTTTCATCTATTTTGACAAACTTCCCCTTGTCCCAATCAAATAAATCAAACACATCTTTTTTTTGACTACTCTTTAGCAGTTTATCAACAAGTACTGTAGAAGGTAATTTATAGTGTTCTGGCCCATATAAATCTTTACCTGTACTTGCATCAATAAACGCATGACTAGGTTCTGGTTCATATACAAGATGGTACCCTTTTACTTCTTCCCCGTTTTCATACTCACATGAAGAGTATGTTAAATCTACAAATACAAGTCTCATATCTTGTCTAGCTTTCAAATTTTCTAAAACGATATTCTCCCCAACAATTTCACTTGGCCATAACGGTTTTTTCTCTATGGCTTTTTGTCCATTGTAATGAAAATGCACAACATTACCTGAAGGGTGCACTCGCACAACACACCCAGTATTCGGCAATGGATAGCTATTCACTTCTTGCATATAATTTACTTCTTTCCAACCGCGCCTGTCGTCCTTAACCGTTACATATGTATAGAATTCATATCCTTCTTTTGTATATTTTTTTAAGAATGTATTTGCAACCTCTCTTGCTTTATTCTCCTCTATCGCTCCCTTATCACTCGAAAAAGAATTTCCATCATCTATCCTAAATTCAATTAAATTACCAGTATGTCTATTTAATGTAATTTGTATCTGTTTCTCCTCATCATCTTTATGTCCCCACCATAATAGATGATACGGGTCATCAACCCCTTCTTGATCATCTACAACAAGCCTATATTCATCTGGAATTTCAATAATATGAGCTACGTGCTCTTTTCTTTCTTTATCTTTTTGATTCACCATATCCTCTCCTTCGTTACAATTTAAGGTAATTATAACAAAGAAAACCAAAACTTATTAACAAAAAAAGACTAGAGATATCTCTAGTCTTCTACTTCGTCTCACGATGTAACGTTACTCGCTTTAATCGTGGACAATATTTTTTTAGTTCGATGCGTTCTGGATTGTTTCGTTTATTTTTTTTAGAAATATAATTACGATCACCGCACTCCGTACAAGCTAATGTAATATTTACACGCATAGGTAATTCTCCTTTCTTTCAAAGATCGCAAACTAAAACGTAATGATTACGATTTACATATTATAAAACTTCATTCTATTTGTCAATTGCAAAAACAAGAAGATTCTATTTAGAATCCCCTTGTTTTTATAGTTAAATAAATTTTATTAAAACGATTCGTATGTAACAAACTCACTAATTGGCTTTCGATATCCTCTTGGACGAACTTTAGTCGTATCACTTTTCCCTATCGTAATCATTAAAACAGGTATTACATGCTCTGGCATATTTAATTCACTTTGTACTGCTTTTTCATCGAAACCAATCATTGGACATGTATCATATCCATAATATTTAGCTGCGTACATAAAAGTCATCGCACTTAACGAAGCATTTCTAATCGCTTCATCCTCCATGAAACGCTCTCCTTTTCCTTCATATAACCCTTTCGTTTGCCTAATGGTATCTTCATATTCGCATTCATCAATCATTTTTAAAACTTTCATACCGAAGTAAATATTTTCAACATTTTGGTATGCTCTTTTATCACCACAAACGAGCACTACCGCTGATGCACTCGATACTTTATATTGACCAAACGCTAATTCTTTTAATCTTTCTTTTCGCTCTTGATCACGAATTACAACATAATGTGTGTGCTGCAAATTATAGCAAGATGGAGAAAGCTTAGTTAACTCAAATATTTTTTTAAAATCCTCATCAGGGATTTCTATACCTTGTATAAATTTCATTGCAGAACGTCTAGCAATTGCTAATTCTTCAAAGTTCACCGTATATCCTCCTTAATAACTATAAATTTAAATATACATTAATTTATACAAATGGATAAATCAAATAAAAACACTTTAAATCCGAATAATAATTATGATTAACAGCAAAAAAGACAAAAAGCTGAAACAATTAGTTCATACGAAATTCACACGAATCTATTACTATAGAAATTGTACATAGTGAACTTATTAACAATCACGTTTATTTATATAGAATCTTACTCGAAAGGAGTTGAAAGTATGAAAACTAAATATCGCTTTATGATCTCATCATTTGCTGCTTGTGCTTATATGATTTGGTATTTAGTATAATAACAACCTCACTTGTAAATAGGAAAAGGTGTGTATATAAATGGAATATAATCAATCAACAGTTAACTACTGGAAAGCTTTTGTATTACCATATACATTTGCTTTAGAAGAGTTAAAAACTAAATTTGAAATTATGAACCGGGAAGCTCAATTTTTAGAGGATTACAACCCGTTTGAACATATAAAAACAAGACTAAAACAACCTGAAAGTATTATTAAAAAGCTTGAACGTAAAAATTTATTACCGACAGTTGAAAATGCCCAAACGCATTTACAAGATATTATTGGTATTCGTATTACATGTTGCTTCGTAGAAGATATTTATCATTTAAAAGAAGTCATTCAAAAGCGTGAAGATATGGAAATCATAGAGGTAAAAGATTATATCGCTAACCCAAAACGAAACGGTTATAAAAGTTTACACATGATTATTAAATATCCTTTATCACTGAATTCTGGTACAAAAGATGTATTTGCAGAAATTCAGTTACGTACACTGGCAATGGACTTTTGGGCAAGTTTAGAACACAAACTTTATTATAAATATGAAGGGAAAATACCGGAGTATTTAAAAGATGAACTACATGATGCAGCAATGAAAGCTGAAGATCTTGATAATAAAATGGCCACAATTCGTCAAGATATTGATGATATTGAGGCATGCTCAAATCAAATTATGCTACCACTATAAAAAAAGGTTCTCGCCAATGAGAACCTTTTTTTATACCATTTTTTTTGGAGGTGTTACTCCCACACTTATTAAAGTTTCACGTTATTTTTTCTCTATCGTGCGAACCTCTTCAATCTTCCATTTCTCATCTTCTTTTCCAAGAGCGTACTGTACTTTCTTTTGAAGAGTGACACTATCGTCTACTTCCTTTTCTTTCGTTTCAACAATAACATACCCTACTTTACTAGCTTTCATATCTATATGTTCCAATTCAATCTTCTTATTTCCCTTTTGAAATGCGGCTTCTTTTTGTGTTTTTAAGTCTTCAGCACTAGGCATCTTCTTTGAAAATAACTCCATATGTTCTGCAAGATTTTTTTCATTCGTCGTTCGCACAAATGTAGTAATAACATCTTGAATAGATCTCTCTTCTTCTTTTGTTATTTGTACCTTTTCCTCAGATTTTTTAGTAGTAGATTTTTGTTCTACGTTATTCTCTTCTTGTTGACATCCAACTAGTAATACTACAAACACTATAAAAAATCTTAATTTTCTAAATAATTCCCCCATATTCCCAACTCCTAAAAAGAAAAGTGAGGCATTTCGCCTCACTTTCGCTCTTAATTAACGTCTTCCTTTATTCGGATCGCCGCCGCCAACAATATCAAAGACACGTTTCGCTATATTTGTATTCTCCTGAACGCCTGAGAATAAGTATTTACCTGGACCAAATGCATACACGTTCACATCTTCCCCTGTATGTCCACCAGTTGTCCAGCCTGTAACCGAGCGCTTATTGAAAATATCTTCAATTGCATTATCAATCTTTGTTACATCTTTTGACGGAGCAATATCATTTACAGCTTGAATTTCTTCTGGAGTTAATTGTAAATCAATATACTTTTTCAATGTTTCTTCTACATTTGCACCTTTTGCAATCTCATTTGCCATAAAGTCTGGTGTGCGTTTTGCAGCTTTAATTGGATCTACTTTAAAGTTATACTCGCCATTGGCACCTAAAGATAATCCACCTGTAGCGTGGTCTGCCGTTGCAACAACTAACGTATTTTTATCTTTTTTCGCAAACTCAATCGCTGCTTTGAAAGCTTTTTCGAAGTCTTCCATTTCACTCATTGCACCAACGATATCATTATCATGTCCAGCCCAGTCGATTTGACTTCCTTCCACCATTAAGAAGAAACCATTTTTATTTTTGTTCAAACGCTCAATTGCTGCATTAGTCATTTCTTCTAATGAAGGTGTTTTATCATTACGGTCAATCATTTTATCTAATCCACCTGGTGCAAATAAACCAAGAATTTGATCATTTTTATCATTTAACAATTGATCTCGATCCGTTACATAGCTATAACCAGATTTCTTAAACTCTTCTGTAAGATTACGATCTTTTCTAACAAAGTTCTTTACGCCGCCGCCAAGCATAACATCTACTTTATGCTTCCCTTTAATTTTCTCATCAAAATAATCATTTGCAATTGCGTCCATATTTTTACGGCTAATGTCATGCGCACCGAAAGCAGCTGGTGTTGCATGTGTAATTTCAGAAGTTGCAACAAGTCCCGTTGATTTCCCTTTTTCTTTCGCTTGCTCAAGAACCGTTTTCACTTCCGCTTTATCATTATCAACTGCAATTGCAGCATTATATGTTTTAATCCCTGCTGACATAGCTGTTGCTGCTGATGCAGAGTCTGTAATATTTTCATGCTCATCTTCTGGGTATGTTTTTTGTGTTCCTACAAGATGCTTATCAAATTCTGTAGATTCCATTTCAAAGGTTTTTGGATTATCTTTCATATAACGGTGAGCCGTCATATATGAAGGGCCCATACCATCCCCAATTAATACGATAACATTTTTAATCTTTGCATTGCTTCCGTTCTCATCTGCATTAACCTCACTAGAACGAGTAAAATTCCATGTTGCTACCGAAGTAACTGCTAATGATGCCACAACTGCAAATGGCCATGCTTTTTTCACAAACTTTTTCACTGTCTTGTCCCCCTAATTAGGTTATTCATTTCCCACTATCAAATTTAATGGAAGACTATTAAGAGAAAATTAGCTGTATGTAAATTTTTTGTTAACTTATGTAAATATCAGTTATAATTTGTATAACTTTGTCTCTTCGTATCAGCCATCCTGCCCTTTACAATTTAAATATAAACAGGTTGGATTTCATTTAACGTAAATCTCTTTTTTTTACATTTTGACTCTATTTTTATGAAATTAAATAGAAATGCGGTGAGCCTTTATGAAAATAGTAAAGCTAAATGAGTCTTTTATTTTTGAATTACTTAATCTTTGCAAATCTGTTGGATGGTTACACGATGAAATTTTTATGAAAAAGCAATTCGAAATGTATCTTTCTATCGGCACACTTGTAGGTTATATTCATGAAAACAAACTCATTGCGACTGGAGGAGTATTTCCTTTTACAAGTAACTTCACTTCCATTGGTATGTTAATCGTTCACCCTAATTTTCAAGGACGAGGAATAGGGCGCATGTTGCTAAATCATTGCTTGGAACAAATTCATCCAAAACAACCAATTGCACTTATTGCGACAAAAGCTGGCGAACCTCTATACACATCATGTGGATTTCAAACAGCAACAACAATTCATCGTTTTGAAAAGCAAACTACTAAGACGTATCCTTCTCACTTACAACAAGTACGAGAAGAAGACCTTATATCTCTTACTTCTCTCGATCAAATTGCAACTGGTGTGAATCGTTCTCTACTTTACTCTTTGCTATTACCAAGGGCCATACACGCTTTTAAAATTGAAAGAAATAACCGTATAGAAGCTTTTTCATTATGCATACAAAAGGGCAATATATTATGTATCCATCCACTTATCGCCAAGCAAGAAGAAGATGCTATTCAATTATTAAAAAAGATATGTGAATGTTGGAATGGTATAGTACGAATTGATGTCCCACACTCACAATTTATATTTCGTAAATTTCTTCAAACAGAAAATTTCCAAGAAACGCTCCTTTCACCTCTTATGATAAAAAATGGTAGCCAACTTCCTGGAAATCGTAATATGCTATTTGCTATGATAGATACAGCGTTATGTTAGAAAGGAGACACCTAATTGAAGCGATTTAGCTATTTTATGGTAGGTTGTCTTACTCTTACACTATTAGTAGGATGTAGTGCAGCAGAAAAGCCAGTAGAACAAGTAAAGCAAGTGAAAAATACAATTACAGCTAAACTAGCTACCGAGGAAAAAATGGTAGAAATAGATGGTCAAACCATTTACTTTAAAAAGATTGGTAATGAAAAACCACCTTTACTTATGATTCATGGCTTTGGAGGGTCATCAGATGGTTTTCAAAAGATTTACTCCGATTTAGCAAAAGATCATACAATTATTTCTGTAGATGCTTTAGGATTCGGGCGCTCATCTAAGCCAATGGATTTTTATTATTCTTTTCCAACTCATGCAAATTTGTATTATAAATTAATGAAAAAACTAGGGTATGATTCATTCGCAATACTGGGGCATTCCATGGGGGGAGAAATTTCTCTAAATTTAACATATTTATATCCTGAAGCAGTTACTCACCTTATTTTAACTGATGCTACAGGTGGTCCTCATACATTCGTTACTAAACAAGGCTCACCAAAACCACAATTGCCGACTGATTTAAATGCCGTTTCTTCTATTACTGATTATGATGAGAGCAAAGTGAAATTCAAACGTAACGATGAAGAGCATTATAACAAAATGAAACTATGGCCTAGACGTCTTAAAATTAATGCGAATGAAATGAAACAGCCGACTTTAATTATATGGGGCAGAAATGATAGTAGCGTTTCTTGGAAAGAAGGAGAAACGTATCATCAATTCTTAAAAAATAGCACTTTACATATTATTGAAAAAGGTTATCATGCACCATTTCGCCAAGAACCACAAGAATTTGTCGGGTATGTACAAGACTTCTTTAAGAACAATCCGATCAAAGTTGAAAAATAACATAAACGGGTATCTCATTTTGAGATACCCGTTTTCATATATTAAGCAGCTTGCTTTTGGCGTTTTTGAGTTTTTGATCCTAATACTTTTGGGATAACAAAGCCATCCATTCCAAATTTCCCAGCGTTCATACCGGCAACAAGAACAAACATAGATAAGATAACCATCTCAGGGTTCACACCAATTGACCCACTAAACATATAGGAAAAGTTCATTACAAGACCAAAAAAGACCGCTGTTTTTGTTAAACAGCCTACAATTAAACCAATTCCGACTAAAATTTCTCCCCATGTTACAAGCGTATTAAACAAATCTACATTTGGAATTGCAAATTCTTGTAGGAATGATGCCCACCAAGATTGAACAGCCGGTTGTGCACCTTTAGATTTTTCAATTGCGCCTTGCAAATAACCTGTTGCATCGAATCCTTTTCCTTGTAGTTTACCGATTCCAGCCATTAACCATGTGTAACCAAGATATACTCGAATTACTGCTAATACAAAAGAAACTGCTTTGTTTTCTCTTAAAAATTGAATAACCATATCTTCCTCCTAAAGTTGTAATTAAGTTAGTTACAGTTAATATAATAACATTAGTTACTCATTTTTCAAACGTTAATTATGAATAATTCATGACATGTGTATGAAACATTAAAAACTAACGTTTATATAGTAACTTTTATTACCTGTAAAAACTTGAACATATCATACCACAGGTGATAATCATTTTCATTGAAAAAAATGCAAAAAAATTGTGAGTTAAATGTGAAACACGTTTATTCGAATATAGAATAAACGTGTTTCACACTAATTATAGAATCGAAATGTATGTGTCTCCTCATCAATTAAACTCGCTTCTTGAAACGCTTCTTCTAACGTTTTCCCATGGTTAATAACCCCATAAAATAAGCGTATAGTAAACATAAGTGCTGCATTTCCATCTACATAATCAATCGATCCAATATATGATTTTGCACCACTATGTAAAAAAGATTTTGCAAGTTTTTGCTCCCCTAATGTGCACCCGCTATTTACAATATGTGTATTATGCAATTTTGCATATTTATAAATTTCTGCTTTACCAAAATACCCTCTCGGTTCATCTTGTTCATATACTTCTTCGCCTAACTCTTCCATGACAAACTTCCCTTCTTCACCATGAAAGCAAAAAATAATATAATTAATATCGTTAAATAAGTTCTTTCCAGAAAGAACTTCCACAAAATCTTTCGGTCTACCAATCCAATATGTCACAACTCTTGCACCAAAATACTCAAGAGATGCTCGTATTGATTGCGCCTCTAAATCCGAATTAAAACCAACTACTAATGCAATATTCAACAAACAACCTCCATCCTATAATCAGCCCTTATCAATCAGACTTTTATGGGATAAATCCATTTCATATATACCTGTTTCTTTCAAAAAATCTGATCTAGTTAAAACGACTTTCTGTAAATATTGCCTATATGCTGTAATTGTTCCATCGTGAGATACAATGCAAATTCTTTCCGCACCCAGTTCATAACACCAAAGAAGAAATTCATCTACTATTTGCTGAAAACTATTCTCTGAAATAGTGTTTATACCTTCCTTCCATAACTGATTATTTGAGCTTTTCTCTATCGAAAAATGCGGAAATAACTTTGTTATCATTCCCTGATCTACTATATAATCGCACGGTAATGTTTTCGCTCCTTCTCGATAAGGAAAAATACGCGGAGATACATATGGATGGACTATTTTTTGACAAGCTACTTTCGCACTCCATATTGTCGCCGTTTGTAAAGTTCTAAGTGTAGGACTAACAATTAATATATCCGCTTCTTGTAATGATACATCACGTTGAAGTAACTTAGCTTGAGCCTTTCCTACTCTCGTCAATGGTGGGTCAAACACTTGTAAACTTTCTGGTAAATCCGTTGTATGTTCACCTTCACCATGCCGAACAAAAACGATTTTCATATTCAGTCTCCTCTTACTATAAAATCCTCACACATATTTCTTCCCTATTGCATTCTTTATTCCTGCTGTATAAAAACCGATATGTAAAAAAGGTTTGACACGAAGGTTTGTAAAATATTACAATATTACATGTAAAATACTTTTTACACCGAAAGGAGAATTACATATATGAAATGGATAATTGTCTTTATTGGAATGATTGTATGGGGATATATAAACGGCTTCTTTAGTAGTGATAAAACTGCTAATCCTTGGATTACAGATGATGAACGTGAAACAAAAATTAAACAAAAAGCAATTACGGCAAGCTGGTCCGGTGTTTTTATGTTTTGTACCATTAGCCTCTTAAATAAATGGTTAGGTTTAAGCACAAATGATAAATCACCGTACTTACTAGACCCTATCGCAGCTATTTTAAAGGCAAATGTAGAGTTACAAGTTTTACTCATGCTATTTGTTATGTATGGAATATTTTACTTACATTATCGAAGAAAATTAAGTGCCTAACTTCTAACTCATGATTATCCTCCTAAATGGTTATAGTAATCATGACAAAATGAAAGGAGAGATATAAACATGAGTAACTCGAATGAATTTTTAGATACACTACATGAAAAACAAGCAAAAGATGAACGAAATAGAAAGCGCCAAGGGAACGGAAACCCAGCGAAAAAAAAGCCAAATAAAACACATAAATAACAGTAAAAAACTGCCTAAAACAATCTTTTAGGCAGTTTTTTATTCTTCTTTCACCGAGATAACATTTTCCCAATTCCATTTCTCATAATACCACTCTGGTATATCTACATTTTCAATCCACTTTTTTTCATGTTTTCCATCACTATGAGCTATCCATATATTAGCTTTCTTACGATCTGAATGTATCCATATTAATTGATTGCTCTTCTTCATGAAAATTGGATGATAATCGCCTTGCTTATTAGATGACTTTGTAATTTGATATTGTTTATCGCTTGTGCTATTTATCTCATATAAAGATGGAAATGGCCTTTTTTCTGGCAGAGTTTCAAACCCTCCCTCTTTTGCTCGTGAAACGATAATTACATTATCGTTCTTCCATGTAAAATCCCAATCCACATATCCTTTCGGCGTAAATGTTTGCTGCTGGAGTGCTGGCAGTTCTTTTATTTTTAAATGTTTATTCTCTAATGCAACTCTCCCGCTTCCTTCAATATAAGCCAATATGTTTTTTGATGGCGCCCATTTGAACCATTCTGTATTTAATAGCATTTGATCTACTATTTCAAACCGACTACCATCTGCTCGAACTAAGCAAAGCGTATTACTATCAGCTGACCATGAAGCTGTCGGTACCGCTAAAAATGAAATCCACTTTTGATCTGGTGACCACTTAAAGCCACTTGCTACTAGCGCTAGAAAATCATCATGTTCATTTGGCAATGCATACAAATGCTTCATTTTGTGAGGATTCATATGTGCATCTTTTTGCACTTCATATAGCTGAGCCCCTGTCCATCCTGTTGGAAGTAAGTGCGCTTCAGAGGATACAAGAAAGTTCTTTCCATCAGGATACCATGCATAATCACCCACACCAGCCGATACATTTTCAAAATCTGCATTCTTTTTTTCTACATCAAATGTATTCAATGTACCTGTAAATATAAATGCAATTATATTTTCTGTTGGTGACCATTGATAATTCGATGCTTCTGAGTGAAACGGCGTAACTTTCTTTCCATCTTTCAGCCGATATAACTCAAGAATATTTTGTTTCTCCCCTTTTACATATGCCAGCCATTCTCCATCATGTGACCACTTTGGCCCTGTTATGTTCTCTCCTTTTGTAAGTTGTTTTTCTTTCCCATCAACTTTAATCCAAAGGTTATGATGACGAATAAAAGCAACTTTCACACTATTATTTTCTGCGCTAGTAATAGCGATAGAACATAAAAACATAAACAACACTACACTACCACTTACTATTAGCCTTTTCATACCATCACTCCATTTCCCTCATAGCATTCCTCACTTTCTTCCTACAATATGTGAAAAATATCGATTCGACATAATCAGAAAAAATTTCCCAAGAAATTTTCAATTCATAGAGGATTGGTATGAATTATGTCGAAAGTATAGTTTAGCCAACATTTATATTTATAAGTTCTAACTAAAATGTAAGATTCCATTTCTGAATATTGGCACTTTTTATTAGGGGGAGTATCAATGAAAAAAACTACATCTACACTATTAAGCATGGCGCTTGTCTTTTCTAGTTTTGGAGCTTTAAGCACTCATGCTGAATCACTACAAAAGGAGAAGCAATTTAGTCCACAATTAAAAACAACGATTGAACAGTGGGGAGAACATAAAATTGCTCAAAATGTTGAAACGAAAACAACAAAAGAAATATCAGTAATTGTAGAATTGCAACATGCACCTCTCGCTGCTCAAAGTAATATTCAGCATGCTCCAGATTTACAAAATAGTAATGCGCAGTCTTATCATGCTGAACTAAAAAAAGCACAAGAAGATACGACTAAGAAAATAAAAGAAAAAGCACCTGGTGCAAAAATTAAAGAAGTGTATAATACGTTATTTTCCGGATTCTCTATTTCAGTTCCTGGAGATCAAATTACCTCTCTTGCCTCTTTACCTGAAGTAAAAGCAGTCTATCCGAACTTAACATATAAATTGCATGAAACATCAAAAAGTACTACTAACGAAGAAGCACCAAATATCGGTGGACCGACAATTGGTGCACCTGACGCGTGGAATTTAAAAGATCAATCTGGCAAACCGCTTGATGGAAAAGGCATGAAAGTAGCCATTATCGACTCTGGCGTAGACTATACACACCCTGACTTAAAGGCAAATTATATCGGTGGATATGACACGGTTGATGAAGATAGCGATCCAATGGATGGTAACGTACATGGTACTCATGTAGCTGGAATTATTGCGGGTAATGGAAAAATTAAAGGCGTTGCTCCAAACGCTTCTATTCTAGCCTATCGTGTAATGAATGACGGTGGAACTGGTACAACAGATGATATTATCCAAGGGATTGAGCGAGCGATTCAAGATGGTGCAGATGTGTTAAATCTCTCCCTTGGGCAGGATTTAAATGTACCTGATCAGCCTGTAACATTAACGTTAGAACGAGCAGCGAAACTTGGTGTTACTACTGTCGTTTCAAATGGAAATGACGGACCAAAACCTTGGTCTGTTGATGCTCCCGGTAACGCAAGTAGTGTCATTTCTGTTGGAGCATCTACGGTTTCTATCCCGTTTCCAACATTCCAAGTAGCTGGTTCCAGCAAAACATATCAAGGGTTACCGTTATCAAAATCCGATTTTCCAATAGGAAATGATTCCCCTCTTGTATACGTTGGTTATGGCAATCCAAGTGATTATGCAAAACAAGATGTGAAAGGGAAATTCGCACTTATTTTACAAGGTACTTCTAGTACATTAGTAAAAGCAGAACAAGCGAAGCAAGCTGGGGCACTTGGTGTGTTATTAATCTCTAGCGAAAAAGAAATTAATATGATGCCGGAATATTTTTCACGTGAACATCTAGCTGTCCCAGTAATGCAATTATCAAATACAAATGGGGAAGAATTAAAAACTTTAATTACAAAACGAAAGAAAAATATAAAAATTGGACAACCAAAGCAAACAGAACTTATCGGTAACTTTAGTTCAAGAGGACCATCACAAGGAAGTTGGCTAATAAAGCCTGATGTTGTTGCACCTGGAGTACAAATTACTAGTACAGTACCGCGAGGCGGCTATGAATCGCATAACGGAACAAGTATGGCTGCTCCGCAAGTAGCTGGAGCGGTTGCCCTCTTGCGTCAAATGCATCCTGATTGGACGACAGAACAATTGAAAGCGGCTCTTGCTAACAATGCAAAAACATTACATGATGTCAATGAAAATACATACCCTGTTATGGCACAAGGATCAGGTTTAATTAACATTCCGAAAGCAGCTCAAACAAATGTATTAGTAAAACCTAACAATGTCAGCTTTGGTCTTATTAAGCCAAATAGCGGAAAAGTAAAACTGACGCAAAATGTTACATTACAAAACCTTTCTAGTAAAAAGAAAAGTTTTTCAACTCGTGTGGAGTTACTAGATGCAAACACAAAAGTAAAAGCTTCTGTCCCTTCATCGATTAGCATTCAACCGAATAGTAGTACCGAAAAACCATTTACTATCACTGTAGATAGCTCACTACCACAAGGTGTGTATACTGGAAATGTATATGTAAAAGAACAAGGGGCAAAAGAAGAAATTCGAATTCCATTCACATTTAGTATCGATCCTAAAGATTATAAACGTATCGATGGACTTGAAATTATTAATTCTACTTTTAGCCCAAATGGCGACCACGTACTAGATGATAATCTCATCAACTACTATTTAGTTGCGCCTGTGGATGATGTAACATTGCATGCAAATTTAGTTACGAAAGAACGTGTAACGTATCAAGGGATTATCCATCAAGCTAAAAATGCAACTCCTGGATACAAACCTTTCAAATGGAATGGTACAAAAACCGATGGCACTCCTTTAGCTGACGGGCTATATCAAATCGAAGCAGTTGCTTCTAATTCTGGCGGAGAAACAAAACAAACAGCTGCTGTATTTCTTGATCGAACTGCACCTAAGTTAACATACGAAGTTGACCAAGAAAATCTCGTAATTAGAGGAAAAGTTGATGATATTCTACTAGATTGGATGTCAGAATCTGGTTGGATAGCACCTGGTATTCCAGTGAGAATGCAATATGAAATTAACGGAAATGGTGTATGGGACCAGGCATTCCTGAACCCTTGGGAGAAAAGCTATGACATTTATTTCGATCGCACTCAATTACAAGAAGGGAAAAATACTATTCACATTGTAGCAACTGATGCAGCTGGCAATACCTCTAATTTAGCTGTTAGTTTAGAAGTGAAATAAAGTGAAACTTTAATCAGTGGAGATTTCGTTCATCCCCACTGATTATTAGCCTTCACCAATCGGGAGTTACGGGCAGTTAATCTTCCCTCTCACTTCTTTACTCCAACCCAATTTTGAGGTAGGAATTTTACTGCTCATTCACACGGGATAAAAAATTTTTGTTGACAATTTTTTTAATATAGTTTTATAATACAAAACATAGTTTAGTTGAACGAATTATATATCGGCTTTGAAGGAATACTAGTAGCGACTTATATCACTGTCTCAGAGAACTGATGGTTGGTGCGAATCAGTACATATACAAGCGTGAATTACAATTCTGGAGCTTCTTTCCCGTAATGCTTTTTATGCATGAAGAGAAAGACGGATCTTTCCGTTATCGTAAAGTGAGTGGTAAACAATTAGTTGTTTACAAATAGGGTGGTACCGCGATTTTTATCGTCCCTATCGGATTTTCCGATAGGGACTTTTTTGCGTCCATCCTCTTACACAATTTCATATATACGCGTTGAAAGAATCGCAGTAGTATCTTATATCCCTGTTACAGAGAGCTAATGGTCGGTGGAAATTAGCACATATATAAGTATGAATTACAATTCTGGAGCTTCTTTTTCGTAGTGCTTTTATGCATGAAGGAAAAGACGGAATTTTTCCGTTATCATTAATTGAGATGTAAGTATATTTTCACTTACAAATAGGGTGGTACCGCGATTCTTTCGCCCCTATCGGACTTTCCGATAGGGGCTTTTTCTATTTCTCACAGAAACAGATGTTAAATAATTCCGAATCTTATGATAAAATTTTATAAGCGCTTACAAATTATGAAGGGAGGTGATACAAGCTATACGAAATCGATATTCAATTTTATAGAAAAAAAGGAGGATGTCTAAATGACAAAGAAAACAGAAATTCCATCGCATTTAAAACCATTCGTATCCACACAACATTATGATCAATACACACCGGTGAATCACGCTGTGTGGCGTTACATTATGAGACAAAATCATAGCTTCTTAAAAGACGTTGCTCATCCAGCCTATGTGAACGGACTACAATCATCTGGTATTAATATAGATGCAATTCCAAAAGTAGAAGAAATGAATGAGTGTTTGGCACCAAGTGGCTGGGGCGCTGTAACGATTGACGGACTTATTCCCGGCGTAGCATTCTTCGATTTTCAAGGACACGGATTACTACCGATCGCAACAGATATTCGGAAAGTAGAAAATATCGAGTACACACCAGCTCCAGATATCGTACACGAAGCCGCAGGACACGCACCGATTTTACTTGATCCTACATATGCAAAATATGTGAAACGTTTTGGGCAAATTGGTGCAAAAGCTTTCTCTACAAAAGAAGAACATGATGCATTTGAAGCTGTTCGTACATTAACGATAGTAAAAGAAAGCCCTACTTCTACTCCTGATGAAGTTAAGGCTGCTGAAAATGCTGTAATTGAAAAACAAAACTTAGTTTCTGGTTTATCAGAAGCTGAACAAATTTCACGTCTTTTCTGGTGGACAGTAGAATATGGATTGATCGGAAATATAGATGATCCAAAAATATATGGTGCTGGTCTCCTTTCTTCTGTTGGCGAAAGCAAACATTGCTTAACAGACGCTGTAGAAAAGGTTCCATTTTCTATCGAAGCATGTACAGGGACAACTTATGACGTAACAAAAATGCAACCACAACTATTTGTTTGTGAATCCTTTGAAGAATTAACAGATGCGCTTGAAACATTTTCTAAAACAATGGCCTTTAAAACAGGTGGAAAAGAAGGTTTAGAAAAAGCAATTCGCTCTGAGAACTATGCAACAGCTGAGCTAAATAGTGGATTACAAATTACAGGTACATTTAGCGAGACAATTGAAAACGATGCAGGTGAATTAATTTACATGCGAACAAATTCGCCAACGGCATTAGCGCTTCATAATAAACAGTTAGCAAATCATTCTACTTCTGTACACAGTGACGGATTTGGAACTCCGATTGGATTACTCACTGAAAATATTGCATTAGAAAATTGTACAGACGAACAACTACAATCATTAGGGATTACAATTGGAACTATCGCTGAGTTTACTTTTGCAAGTGGTATTCATGTAAAAGGAACAGTAACAGATATTGTAAAAAACGATAAGAAAATTGCTCTTATTTCCTTTATCGATTGCACAGTTACTTATAACGCCCGCGTTTTATTTGATGCTTCATGGGGCGCATTTGATATGGCTGTTGGCTCACAAATCACTTCAGTATTCCCAGGTGCCGCAGATGCCGCAGCATTTTTCCCAATGGATGAAGAAGTTCACGAAATTCCTGCTCCACTTGTACTGAATGAACTTGAACGTATGTATCAAACAGTTCGAGATATTCGAAGTGAAGGGATTTTACACGACGCGCATATCGATCAATTAGTAGCAATTCAAGAAGTATTAAATAAATTTTATGCGAAAGAATGGTTGCTGCGCCTTGAAGTATTAGAGTTACTTTTAGAGCATAACAAAGGGCATGAAACATCGGCAGCATTACTACATCAACTTTCTACTTTCACAACTGACGAAGCTGTAACACGCCTTATTAACAATGGTCTTGCGTTACTTCCAGTAAAGGATGTGAAAAATGATGCTAAGATTAACTGAAGAAGAAGTTCACGAAGAATTATTGAAGGTAGATAAATGGATGGTAAAAGATGAGAAATGGATTGAACGAAAATATATGTTTTCCGACTACTTAAAAGGAGTCGAATTTGTCTCTGAAGCCGCCAAACTATCAGAAGAACATAATCACCATCCATTTATCCTTATCCAGTATAAAGCAGTTATTATTACTTTGTCATCTTGGAATGCAAAAGGTTTAACGAAACTAGATTTTGAGCTTGCAAAACAATTTGATGAACTATTTTTACAAAACGAAAAAGCAATTATAAGAAAATAAAAGGAGAAGCCTTTTTAGGCTTCTCCTTTTATTTTGAAATGGATACAATGTCCAAATGGATCCTCGACTTGTAATATTCCATCTTTGTACGTAGCAATCTTGCCAATATTTTTTAAGCTTTCACATACTTGCTCTTTTTGTTTTTCATTCGCTAGTACAACTGTGAAATATTTCAAACCAACAGAACCTGGCATTTGCGGTGGTACCTCTTCACCTTGCCATGTATTTAAACCGATATGATGATGATAACCACCTGCAGATACGAACAATGCTCCATTACGAGCTGGAATCGTTACTTCAAAACCAAGACCATCAACATAGAAACGTTTCGCTTCCTCTAAATCAGCTACATGAAAATGAATATGCCCCATCACAGTACCAGCTGGAAAGCCATTCCATGTACTTCCTTGCTGTAATAATTCTTCACCAGCTAACGGGTTACTAACAAATGGGAGTTCTCCATTCTCATCACGCCAAACTTCTTTTTGTCGATCATGATAAATTTCAATCCCGTTTCCATCTGGATCAGCTAAATAAAGAGCTTCACTAAAGTAATGATCGGCTCCGCCATGTAGTGGATATACCATCTCTACAAGATGACGAAGAACATTCGCTAAATCCTGTCTACTTGGTAATAAAATTGCGTAATGATATAACCCTGTTCTTCCTCTTTGCTTCGGAAAAGCTTCTTTCTTTTCTTCAATGATAAGAAGTGGTTCATCATTTTCATTCCCAAATGTAACGACTGCTTCTTCTTCTCTTAGCACCTTCATACTTAGTACTTCCGTATAAAACTCTAGTGATTTCTTTACATTAGATACGTATAAATGAACAACATCAAGTGTTGTATCGGGATGAAGTTGAAAACTCATCTTGTTAGCCCCCCCATTTAAATTAGTTCTTCTTTGACATTTTTTCTTTTAAGAAATTATCTACAAAACCATCAGCTTTTGCAATAAATAAGTATGCACCCATTGCTAATAATGCAAGTTCTAATTCGAAACCAGGATTTTTTCCATCTCCCAATAAACCAGCTGACCATTTCACTTTTACGATTGCTCCAACCATAACAAGTGCAAATAATAACCCAATATATCTTACACCTAAACCTAGAATTAATAATAGCCCACCAACTACTTCCATTGTTGCTACACCGTATGCAAGTCCTCCTGGTAAACCAATACTTGTAAACCACCCTGCAATATTGTCAATTCCTGATTGGAATTTTGTTAAACCGTGCATGAAGAATGTTACCCCTAACACGATACGAATAATTAAGTTACCAATATGTTGATTCATTTCATTCTCTCCTTTATAGTTTTCTTATACAAAACTTTTATTTACATTACAAAACATACACTAATTTTTTTTATTCGTCAATTCATTTTCACTGGGAAAAAATATATTTTTTTTGCTATGATACAAATAGTTGTTTACAAAAAGGAGCTTGATTTTATGAATATTGGTTCTGCAATACGTGAAATCCGTCAACGTAGAGGCATAACAATTGCACAAATTTGCGAGGGAACAGGTCTTTCTAAAGGATTTATGAGTCAGGTTGAAAATAATAAAACATCACCATCTATCTCAACTTTAGAAACGATCTCCAATTTTTTAAACGTTCCCCTTCCCTATTTATTGTTAGAGCAAAAAGATCGATTAAAAATTGTCAAAAAAGAAGAACGGAAATACAGTGTATACGGCAAAGATGAGCAAAGAATTGAACATGTTGCGGAGCAAGGGGGCCTTCGCCTATCTTTAGTAGAAATCCCTACTGGATTCCCGAAAGAAAACTCACCAAATGCCCATGAAGGGGAAGAATGTCACCTTGTATTACGCGGAAAACTAGAAGTTCAGCACGGTGAAGATATTGCAATTGTAGAAGAAGGTGATTCTTTCTCATGGAATGCATGCGTTCCTCATATTGTTCGTAATATAGGAGAAGAAACTGCATTATTACTCATCTCTAGTTATGCGGAAAATCGAAAACGTGTTTATTAAATAATAAAAAAAAGAAGCCTGTTAAACAGGCTTCTTTTTTATCCCCTTATAATTCCATAACTTGTCCCAACTAGTACAGTCTTTTCATGCTGATTGCGATAAACTGACTCGATTGAAACTTTTTTATAGCCTTCCATTTGCTCAACATTTGTTAAAGTTAGTTCACAAGTGATCGTATCTCCTGTGAAAACTGGTCTAATAAACTCACTTACTAATTCTCTTGCTATGTAATGTAACTCTTCTCCCACTTTCGTCCCAATGCTAGCAGTCAATAAACCATGAACCATTAATCTTCCATTTTCATCGTATTCCACATGGTGTCTACCTTTATCACCGGTAATATTTGCAAATTCAAAAACTTCTTCCTCAGTAAATCTTCTTTCATATTTAAATACATCCCCAGCTTTTACACTCATTTTTATCCCCCTAATAATAAACAGAATTTTCTTTTATTTTATCATAAAACGAGCCTCAATCCATTCTCTATTATCAAAAGTCTCAAAATTACCTCGCTATACTTTTTTACTTTCCATTCATTTATCGGTGACCATCTCTTTTCGCGACTTGGTATCCATAATACGCACATGTTCCATTTCTCGATAGCTCTCTAACTTCAAATCCACAACTTCTATAAAAATCAAAATTGTTCGCTGATGTATGCGCAAACCAATCACCGTGGGGAAGTTTTTGCAGGCAAAGAGCTACAAGCTTCTTACCTAATCCCTTCCCTCTATATTCACACTTCACAACTAAATTTACTATGTTCGCAATCATAATTCCATCAGAAATGACTCTAACCATCGCAACCATCTCTTCCTCATCCCAAATTGTGAAAGCCCATGTTGAATTTTCGAATGCTATCGTAAATTTTTCAATTTGCCAAGAAGGGATATTATCATTACTCCAACCGGCATCTTCAAACAAAGCTTTAATTGCATATGCTGGTACGCTACTCGTTCCCTCACGAATAATAAGTCCATTATGATAAATGTACATGTAACCCCTCCCTTTATTTTCATATACCATTCTTCAAAAAATGCAATTTACCTTTAAAAAAGTAATTTTTTCATCCAACACGCTTAATAGAATAAACTAGAACATCGATTCCATGAAATGACGTTGTTTTCTCATAGCTGAGCCCGGTTTTTCTAGCAACAAATATTGAGGCGGGATGATTCGGATTAATAAGAGAAATTAATTTATTCATTCGTAATGCTTGGAAACCGTAGTCACGAAATGCTGCCGCCGCTTCTTTTGCATACCCTTTTCCCCAATACTGAGGAAGTAACCAATAACCAATTTCAATTTCCTCTTTTCCATCTATCTTCTGCTTTACCAGCCCTGCATGACCAATTCTTGTTCCCGTTTCCTTTTCAATCAATACAAATAAACCGAGACCGTTTTTATAGCTAGGAATTACCCATTCCTCCAGACTTTTTTTACACTGCATATATGTTTTTAACATCCCATTTCCAATATAACGCATTACCTTCTCGTTCCCCCATAGTGAAGCGTAGAACTGTAAATCATCCATTGTATATTTGCGAATTTGTAAACGTTCTGTATGAAACATGCTGGCACTCCTTTCCACTAATTTTTTCTTCATTTCACGATCACGTTTTGTGTGTATACGAAATGTTACTATTTATTATAAAGTGAAACTTTAATCAGTGGGAAATTTTGTTCATCCCCACTGATTATTAGCCTTCACCAACTAGGCGTTTACGGGCAGTGGATCTCCCGTCTAACTTCTTTGCTTTAGCCGAATTTTTAGGCGGGAGTCTTACTGCCTGGAAAATAGCGGGATAAATGAACCAACGATAAAATACAGAATATTCATTCTTAATAACTAAAAAAAGCAGTAGACAAATATTGTCCACTGCATCCATATCATAACTAGCATAAAGAAAACTACAATTGAGGGGGGTGTAGGATTTTCAAATATACTAGATACTTATCCCGTTCTAACGGGCGGTAAACTTTCCAATTGTTTCAAGTGAAAAGTTTACCGCACATAAGAACTTCCTTCGTTCATTAAGATAGTATTGCTAAATAATCATATACACGCTTAGATTTCTCTCCACCCATTCGTGCATGTTGAAGAAGAGAAATACCATGAGGGCCAGATGCACGCAATGCTTCTGGTTGAGCTACTAAAATAGCTTGTACAACTTCTAATTCACCAAGCATAGCTGCTGCAAAAATATCCATCCGAGCACCCTTTTCTAGTAAATAAAGAACAATATCTTTACGACCTACATGTGCCGATGCGCCTAACGCACTTTCCCAATCTGATCCACCCCAATTATAAGAGGCGTGAAGTAAGCTTGGTGATTCAACCAATAGCTCTTGTACTTTCTCTAAATCCCCGTGAGCTGCCATAACAAATTCTCTTACTAATTCAGTGGTAATACGCTCTTCTGTTTGCATCGCTCTTCTCCCCTTCTAGAAATTCGTTTCGGTGTAAAAAACGGTTTGTCATTTCCTTGAAAAATATCTACATCTATGCCAAATACATGTTGAAACATTTCATGGCATAGTACTTCTTCTGGTATACCATCATACTGAATCTTTCCTCGCTTTAATACGAGTAAACGATCGCTATATTGAGCAGCTTGGTTAATGTCATGTAAAACCATTATAATTGTCATTCCAAACTCCTCATTTAATCGTTTCACAAGTTCCATTACTTCCAACTGGTGAACGATATCTAAAAAGGTTGTTGGTTCATCCAATAATAAGACATTTGTACGTTGCGCTAGCGTCATCGCAATCCAAGCACGTTGCCGTTCCCCTCCTGATAAAGAATGTAAAAGACGATATTCATACCCTTCAAGATTTGTAACAGACAATGCCCAATCAACAATTTCTTCATCTTCTTTATTTAAGCGGCTACTCCATGATTTATGTGGACCTCTTCCGAACTCAATTAGTTCTTTCACTGTCAAATCTAATTGATGATCATGCATTTGTGGTAACATCGCTAATTGCTTCGCTACATCAGCACTCTTCATCATATGAATATTTTTCCCATCTAAAATGATGTCCCCTTCGCTTTGTTTCAGTAGCCTTGCTATTAAACGAAGCAAAGTAGATTTTCCCGATCCATTCGGACCAATTAAACTAACGATTTCTCCAGCCTTAATATGTACATTCATATTTTGCATTTGAAATCTTTCAGAGTGTGCATAAAACACTTTGTTAACGGAAATCACGTTGTTTTCCTCCTCTATGAATTAAATATAAGAAGAAAGGACCACCTAAGAAGGACAGTAAAATACCAACAGGCAATTCGATTGGGTCAAACCAACTTCGAGCTATTGCATCCGCAAAAACAAGTAATACCCCGCCGCCAAGGCATGATAAAGGTAGCAAATATCTATAATCATTTCCAACTAATAAACGTAGCATATGTGGTACGACAAGACCGACAAATCCAATAAGACCAGACACACTTACCGCAATTCCAGCTAATAATGTACTTACTACGATTAAATAAAACCGACTTTTTTCCACATTATGTCCTAATAGTTTTGCCATTTCATCTCCAAGCATTAACACTCGAATATGCTTAATACCAAAGAAAGCTAATATAATGGCGAATATTGCATAATAAATAATCATGTTTAAATGTGCCCAACTTACACCACCAATGCCGCCCGCTAGCCACGGTAACACGGATTGTACTTTGTCATTATGTAATAACATTAAAGCTGACGTTGCTGCACCAATTAATGCATTGATTGACACTCCTACTAAGACGATTCTTGAAGGTGGTGCCCCTTTTTGCCATGATAAAGCATAAATAACCATCGCTGTTATGAAAGCTCCTAAAAACGCCCCTAGTGGTAAAAAAGCTAGATGCTGTGGGAATAAAATCATGATGACAATTGCTACAAGGCCTGCCCCAGATGAAACCCCGATAATACCAGGATCTGCAAGAGGGTTTCTCATAACCCCTTGCAGCAGTGTACCAGATGCAGCTAAACATGTTCCTACTATAAACCCAACGAGAACTCTCGGTATGCGAAGATCCCATACAATTCGATGAACTGTCGAACCTTCATCTTGTATACCTGTTAGAATGTCTCGTACAGAAAAAGATAAACTTCCTGCGAAAAGTCCGTAAAAGAGGCCTAGAATTGTTAATACAACTAAAGTAACTGCTATTATCCATCTTTTTTTCGCAAAAGGATGTTCCTTTTCTCTTACTACTTCACTACTTTCCATACGTATCATTTCCTTACATCTTGTATACTTTTATACATAAAGTCCATTGCTTCTGTAACTTTTGTCCCAGGATTAGATCCAAATAAATCAGGTGGCAAAATAACTACGCGGTTTTGTTTTACTGCATCTAAATTTTTCCACGCTTCATTTTTCATCATTTCGCCTTCGAATGCTTTTTTCACACTTTTTGGATCTCCGTGTGTAATTAAATAAATGACATCTGGATTCGCCTCAATAATACGTTCTACACTTAGCTGTGCATATTGCGGATATTCTTTCGTTTCTGGAAAATCAGAAGCAATATTTTTCCCGCCTGTTTTTTCTAAAACATCACCTGATAAAGATGTTGGTAATGCCGCTAAATAAGTACCTGGTGCGCCATACACTAGCAATGCTTTCACATCGCTCTTTTTCTCATATTTCTTCATTTGATCATTGATTTTTTGATTAAGTTCTTTTGCTTTATCTTCTTTCTTCATTACCGTTCCATATAATTCAATATTCTTTTGAATATCTTGTACAGAATTCGCAGAAGAAATGATTACTTTCGTTCCCTGTCCTTCAACCGTTGGCACATTCTTTTGGAATCCATTGTTAGCAACAAGTACATCGGGCTTTAAACTAGCAATTTGCTCAAAGTTCGGTTGATGTGCATTCCCGATTACTTTTGCTTTCTTTAACTCCTCTGGAAGAGTTAATTTCGTATCCGGACGACCTACTACTTTTCCACCTAAAGCATGAATAATATCCATGTCTCCCATACTTAATGTTGCAAAACTTTCTGGTACTTTATCGAATGTTACCTTTCTCCCTGACAGGTCGGTAATTTCGATTTTTTCTTTTCCTTTTTCTGTTTTGGTTGCAGACGCTTTTTCGTCCTCTTTGGCACTGCAACCTATTAACAAGAAAAAAATAGATAAAAACGCTGTAAATAGCGTAATAGATTTTTTCATTCCTTCACCTCTAATTGATAATGATAATCATTAACTACTATTCTACTTTAATTGATAAGGATTATCATTGTCAACATGAAACGCATACATTTTTCTACAAAAAACAAAAAGCGCGACAAAAAGATTCTTTCTTTTCGCCGTGCTCTAGTTAACAATATTATTCACATTCATTTTCCTCTAACTGGTCACGCATCACTTTCACACGCTGAAAGAAAAAGAACGATAAACTTAAAAATATAACGATGCTCCCCATCATAACAAAAAATTGGATTGTCTCTTTTGCTCCATCCGGAATCAACAAGCCAACCATTAACAATGTACTTACAGCGAGAAGAATTTGTCCGAACCTAGTATAATCTTCTATTTTCCCTTGTAATTCTTTCATTATATTCTCACTCCTCCATTTCACTTTATCATATTCTATGAAACTGAAAGACCAGTAAATACAGCCATTCTGGGAGATGTTTTCCAACAAAAAAAGAGCCGCTTTACTGCGGCTCTTTTTTAATCATTATTCACCTTTATATGCTTCCATATAAATTTCTTTCAGCTCTGAAATAAGCGGTAACTTTGGATTAGCAGTTGTACATTGATCTTCAAAAGCTCTTTCTGCTAATACTCCAACAACCTCTTCAAATTGCTCTTTATCTACCCCTTGTCCGGCAATACTCATATTAATATTTAAGCTTTTTCCAAGCTCAATAATTGCTTTGACGAGTGATTCCACACCTTCTGCTACTGAGCTTGCTGGAAGCCCGAGCATTCTCGCAATATGTGCATAGCGTTCATCTGCTACAAAGTGCTCATATTTTGGGAACAATGCGTGTTTTCTTGGCTTAATAGCATTATAGCGGACTACATGCGGCATAAGAATTGCATTTGCACGTCCGTGCGGAATATGGAATTCTGGACCAATTTTATGTGCTAAGCTGTGATTAATACCTAGAAAAGCATTTGCAAATGCCATCCCTGCAATTGCAGAAGCGTTATGCATTTTTTCCCGTGCTTCTTCATCATTTCCATCTTTATATGCTCTCGGTAAATATTTGAATACGAGATCAATAGCTTTTAATGCTAATCCATCTGTATAGTCATTTGCCATAACAGACACATACGCCTCAATTGCATGTGTTAAAACATCCATACCAGTATCTGCTGTTACATGTGGTGGTACTGTCATTACAAATTGCGGATCAACAATTGCTACATCTGGTGTTAATTCATAATCTGCGAGCGGATACTTTATATTATTTTTCTTATCTGTAATAACCGCAAATGGTGTCACTTCTGATCCTGTTCCTGATGTTGTTGGAATCGCAACAAACTGCGCCTTATTTCCTAATTCCGGATATTTACATGTACGTTTTCTTATATCTAAAAACTTCTGTTTAATGCCATAGAATGTCGTTTCTGGATGCTCATAGAATAACCACATTCCTTTTGCTGCATCCATAGCTGAACCACCACCAAGTGCGATAATTACATCTGGCTTAAAGCTTCTCATCATTTCCGCACCTTTAAAGACAGTTTCATCTGATGGATCTGGTTCGACCTCAAAGAAAACTTCAATTTTCACATCATTTGCATGCTTGTTTAAATAGTGCGTGACTGTATCCACATAGCCATGTTCAACCATTCCAGGATCCGTTACAATAAATGCACGTGAAATGTTAGGCATATTTGCTAAATACGCTGTAGCATGTTTTTCAAAATAAATTTTTGGCGGCAATTTGAACCACTGCATATTCTTTTTTCTATTTGCCAGCCTTTTTATATTTAATAAATGAGTCGCTGTTACATTTTGGGAAACTGAATTTTTTCCGTAAGAACCACAACCAAGTGTAAGTGATGGAATAAATCCGTTATATATATCCCCTATTCCACCTTGTGATGAAGGTGCATTTACAATGAGACGGCAAGCTTTCATACGTAATCCAAATTGCTTTTGCACTTCTTTATTTGTAGAATGAATAACTGCTGAATGTCCTAAACCACCGAGGTTCAACATTTCTTCGCAATATGTAAATCCTTTTTCTAATGAATTCGCCTTCACACAGGCTAATACTGGGCTCAGTTTCTCACGAGATAACGGGTATGCTGCTCCGATACCTTGAATTTCAGCTACAAGCATTTTTGTATGTTCAGGAACAGTAATCCCAACTAATTCGGCAATATACTGTGCTGATTTTCCTACAATATCACTATTTACTGCACATGTATTTTCATTTATAACGAGCTTTTCTAATTTTTTTCTTTCTTCTTCTGTTACAAAGTAACAATTGTTTTCGATCATTTCTGTTTTAACATCATCATAGATTTCTTTATCGACAATGATTGCTTGTTCCGATGCACAAATCATACCGTTATCAAATGTTTTCGATAAAATTAAATCATTAACAGCTCGTTTTACATGTGCTGATTTTTCTATATAACACGGTACATTACCAGGACCTACACCTAGTGCTGGTTTTCCAGTAGAGTAAGCTGATTTCACCATACCAGCGCCTCCAGTTGCTAGAACGAGTGCCACACCCTCATGGTTCATTAATTGTTTTGTCGCTTCGACAGACGGTCTTTCAATCCATTGAATACAATGTTTTGGTGCACCAGCTTTCATTGCTGCATCATATACGGTTTTCGCTGCTGCCACCGAACAATTTTGTGCAGAAGGATGAAATGCGAAAATAATTGGATTTCTCGTTTTTATCGCAATCAAAGCTTTAAACATTGTTGTCGACGTTGGATTCGTTACTGGTGTTACCCCAGCTACTACACCGACAGGTTCTGCAATTTCTATTATTTCTTCATGAGGATCTTCGTGAATAATTCCTACCGTTTTATCTTGCTTTATACTATGCCAAATATATTCAGTGGCAAAAATATTTTTAATGCATTTGTCTTCATAGACACCACGGCCTGTTTCTTCAACAGCCAATTTTGCAAGTGGCATATGTTGATCAACACCTGCTAATGCCATTTCATGAACAATGTTGTCAATCTGCTCTTGTGTAAAACTTTCTAATGCTTGTAAAGCTTGTTGACCGTTATTTACTAACGTATCAATCATCTCTTTTACCTCTTGCATTTCATTTACAACTTTCTCTTTGACTACCATGTAAATTTCCTCCTATTCTGTTATCACGGTCTTTATAAGTCCCTACAGGTCATAATAAGTCCCGATTAGCGAAAAAAAATAGAGTTACCGTCCTACATGAATCCCATTGTTTGTGAAACATTTCACAAGTTTACTCGTGAATAACATTTCATGAATTCAATATACATGAAATCATTTCATTTGTGTATGTCTAATTTGTGAAATGTTTCACAAATTAACATAATAAAAAATGCACTGCTCCACATTAGCAGTGCATTTTTTATTACGCTAGCGCTTGTGCTAAATCTTCAATTAAATCTTCACCATCTTCAATACCGACAGAAATACGAATTAATGTATCTGTAATTCCTAATTCTTTACGGCGATCTGCTGGGATTGATGCATGTGTCATTTGAGATGGGATAGAAATTAAACTTTCTACTGCTCCTAAGCTTTCAGCAAGTGTAAAGTATTGCAGTTTCTCAAGTACTTTATTTAATGTTTCCTCACTATCTACATCAAACGAAATAATAGCACCAAATCCATTTGCTTGTTCTGTTGCTAATTCGTGGTTTTGATGTGATTCAAGACCTGGGTAATATACTTTATTTACTTTTGGATGATTATTTAAGAATTCAGCAATAGCGCGTGAATTCGTTTCATGTTCTTCCATACGAATTCCTAATGTTTTTAAACCGCGAAGTAGTAAGAAGCTATCTTGTGGTCCAAGAATACCTCCTGTTGAGTTTTGTACAAAGTGAAGGTCTTCTGCTAGTTGTGGGCTATTTACCACTACTAGACCTGCAACTACGTCACTATGACCTCCTAAATATTTCGTTGCACTATGAAGTACAATGTCTGCTCCTAAAGAAATCGGCGACTGCCAATATGGCGTCATGAATGTATTATCAATAATTGTTAATAAATCTTTCTCTTTAGCAAGAGTAGATATTTTCTTAATATCAGTAATTTTTAGTAATGGGTTCGTTGGTGTTTCCACATAGATCGCTTTCGTATTTGGACGAATTGCTTCTACAACTTCCTCTAAGTTTGTTGTGTCTACAAATGTATGTTCAATACCGAAGCGGTTTAATACTTTCGTAATAACACGATACGTTCCACCATAAACATCATCTGTTAAAATAACGTGGTCACCTTTTGAGAACAACATAATTGTCGCTGTAATAGCAGCCATTCCAGAACCGAATGCAAATCCAGCATGACCATTTTCTAATACAGCAATCATTTCTTCTAAAGCTGCACGTGTTGGGTTACCTGTACGTGAATATTCATATCCTTGATGCTTACCAACCGCTTCTTGTTTGTACGTACTTGTTTGATAGATCGGTACGTTTACAGATCCAGTTGAAGGTTCTCCTATGCGAATACCATGAATTAACTTTGTCTTTGCTCTCATTTTTTATTCCCATCCTTTGTATATGTCTTTACTTAAATAGCGCTCACTACTATCAGGAAAAATGGTTACAATATTTGTACCTGGTGCTGCCTTCTCTGCCTCAAGTAAGCTCGCATGAAATGCTGCTCCTGAAGAGCTCCCAACGAGAAGTCCTTCTTTTTGCGCTAATTCTTTCACTCGTAAAAATGCATTTCGATCAGAAATCGTATGAATTTCATCAAAATAAGATGTCTTCAAAAATGGCGGGATAAATTCCAGTCCAATTCCTTCGGTCTCATGTGAACCAGCCTTACCACCATTTAAAATAGATCCTTCTGGCTCTACGATAACTGTTTTAATATCTATATTTTTTTCTTTCAAATAAGATGCAGTCCCCATAAACGTACCGCCAGTTCCTGCTCCAGCAACAAATATGTTAATCTCTCCATTCAGTGCATCCCAAAGTTCAGGACCTAGTGTTTTGAAATAAGCACGCGGGTTTGCTTCATTCGCAAACTGACTTGGAGAGTATGAATTCGGTATTTCATTTACTAATTCTTTTGCTTTTGCAATTGCACCGGTCATTCCTTGCTCAGTCGGTGTATGCACGACCGTTGCACCTAGTGCTTTCATTAATTCTTGTTTTTCAATACTAAATTTCTCTGGTACACAAACGATAACACGTAAATCATGTTCTAATGCTGCAAGTGCCAGTCCAATACCAGTATTCCCAGCAGTCGGTTCAATAATTGTTCCACCTTGGGTAACAAGCCCTTTTTCTAGCGCATCTTCGATTAATTCTCTTCCTAAACGATCCTTAACGCTTCCGCCTGGGTTATAAAATTCAAGCTTTGCAAATAAGCGGACCCCTTTCGGAAGTGAAAAACGAGTAATTTCTACAATTGGTGTATGACCAATTAACTCATGAACTCCACGATATACATTCATCGTGTTCTCCCCCTTGTTTGCCAATAAAGAAAAGGCAACTGTATGTATTTTCTTTATATGAGACAGTTGCCTTTTTGTTACATTACTTTAACTCTTCTAACACTTTTACGATAAAGTTTGTAGAATGAAGAGCTGCTTGATCTAAAAACTGATCAAATGAAACATTTGATTCTTTACCAGCAATATCAGAAAGTGCGCGAATGATAACAAACGGAACTTCATATTGGTGGCATACTTGTGCGACAGCTGCTGCTTCCATTTCTACCGCATAAAGATTTTCAAATTTATCACGGATGGCTGCAACGCGGTTCGGATCACTCATAAATGAATCGCCTGTTGCAATCATGCCTTTTACAACTTGAATATTTTCTTCAGTTTGCATACATTTCTCAGCTAATGCAACTAACGCCTCATCAGCTTTAAATCCAGGCGGCATTCCTGGTACTTGACCATATTCATAGTTAAATGCTGTTACATCTACGTCATGGTGACGAACTTCAGTGGAAATAACTACATCACCAACGTTTAGAGAATGATGGAATCCACCAGCTGAACCAGTATTAATTACTTTTTCAGGCTTATATTTTTCTAATAAAATTGTCGTTGACATCGCTGCATTTACTTTACCAATACCAGACTTTAACAAGATTACTTCATGTCCTGCTAATAGCCCTTTCGTAAATTCACAACCTGCAACCGTTTCTGTTTCTGCTTGTTCTAATTTGTCACGTAAAATACGTACTTCTTCTTCCATTGCTCCAATTACAGCAATTCTCAATCTAATCCCTCTTTCTATTGCTTAGTTGCCTCCATTACCCAAACGAAATGATTTAATCTCGTAAACGTTACATGGAAGCCATTGTTTTCAAAAATAGTCTGCATAACTGGAATACGTGTATAGTATTCCGTTTGCAAATCGTTTGCTAACTGGTGAAAACCTCTTTGTTTTGCTGTTTCAACAGTTTTATCATATGCATCTTGATCTGCAAATATCGTATCAGCAAACACTATTTTACCACCTTTGTTTAGCAATTGACTATACTTCGCAACCGCTACATTTTTTTCATCATCTGTTAAATGATGAAATGCATAGGTGCTTACAATGGTATCAATTGAATTTGGGACTTCAAACGAAAGAAAATCACCTTCTGTAATCGAAAATTCTTTTGGCAATTTCTCTTTTGCAATCATACGCATTTCACGCGACGGTTCTATACCGTAAACTGTGCGGCCAGCAAGTAATAATTTATTTGTTAAATTACCTGTACCGACACCAAATTCTAATACATTACCAAATGACTTGTTAACTACATCCTCTAGAATATCCTCATAATGGGCGAAAACTTCTTTATATTGTATATCTTCGCCTTGTACGAATGAGTCGTACGTATGAGCCCACTCATCAAATAAACCATTAAATTCTGTGCCCATAAAAATTCCCCTTTTTCTTATCGGTTTTATCAGTATGATATTCCCTCTTTCTAAAAATGTCAATTGAAATGTACATGGTATTTCCTTCTTTTCTTTGTTACACTATAGTTGATTACATAGGAGAGGGGCCGTCTTCATGTCATTTACCTTTGAAATGTTAGAAGATAAAGTAGAATTTTTTGAAGCGGGAGACTTAGCTTCTTTAGAACGAAAAATTAGTGAACAAATCGATAATAATAAAGCACTTATGCTTGAAGTTCATCACATCTCACATCAAATGGTTATGGATCCTGAAAGCAAAAGACCGTATTATAGCGCGGTTGTTCATTTTAAATTAAAGAAATTGCGTTAACTAAAAAAGAGAAGCTCCTAAGGAGCTTCTCTTTTTTAGTTTAGAGTTTGAACAAGTACTGGTTTCCAGCCCTCATTGTCTACCCAATCAATATTTACGTAATATCTTTTTCCACTTTGCTTATCTTGAACGTCACCATAAGCTTTACTCTTTCCAGTTTTGTCTCTTCCAACAAAATGGAATACTAATTGCTCCTTCGGTACTTCAATACCTGCAGCAATTGCACTTTGCATCTCATTCCAATCTGATGACCCCTGTTTAAACGTCATCGCTGGTGATGAACCTTGTTCTGTTCCTACAGCTTTCCAAGAAGGTTTTGTATAAGCCTCTTTTGCCTTGGATACAGTTTTTTCAGCTGATACTTTCTCGTTAGCTTTCGCTTCTTCTTCAGCTTTTTTCTTTTCTTCCTCAGCCTTTAACTTCTCTTCTTCAGCTTTTTGCTTAGCTTCTGCTTGCTCTTTTTCTTTTTCTTTTTTCTTAGCAGATTCTTTATCTTCTGATTTTCCAGCTTTCTCATTCTTTGTTGTTTGTTGAGAGACTTTCTTATCAGTAGAAGATGCTTGCTCTTTCGTACTAGGAACGAACAATTGATATGCTACAATAGCTACTAATAGTAATACAATAGCGATTGCAATATTTAAAACACCGTTTTGACGACGTTTTTGTTGTTTCTGTTGGAATCTTGATCCTCCTGCCATTCTCCAAACCTCCATGCAGTTTTTCCTAATTGCTATTGTAACATTAAATCTAGAAAGGTTGAACATTTACAATGATATTTTCATGAAATGAAAACAATTCACTATAAATTGCAAGATTACTTTTCATTCTCCAATTGATAGATTGCTCCTACCATATCTTTAAAAATAGGTGTTACTTTATTCACTTTGTTATCAGTCTCTAGATCAACAACAACTAAAGCATATCTTGGATTCTCATACGGAAAATAACCTGCAAACCAGCGATTCACCCTCGTCCCTTTCCCTGTTTGCGCTGTCCCGGATTTTCCAGCGACACTGAGCGGTAACGAGCGGAATGCCGTTCCTGTTCCTTTCTCCCTTGTTACAACGCCTCTTAATAACTCTTGTAATGTTTTCACTGTTTCATACGAAAGCTGTTTTCCATGTAACGTATGGTTCTCAAATGTAAAAAAATCCGCTCCATTTTTATATACTATTTTTTCAACAGCTTTCACTTCCATCTTTTCTCCATTCCTCGCAATCGTCGCCATCATATTAGCAATTGCTAGAGGTGATATACGTACATCTTTCTGTCCAATCGCTGTTTGCTCTACCGCTTTTTTACTATTTTTGTTTTCTTCATTCCCCCAAATAGTAGTGCCTTTTTCTTCTGGCATTTGCTCGAAATGAGGTGTATGAAATACAGAACCTTTCCATCCGACCTTTTCATTTGCTCCTAAAGCTGCTACGTATGTTTCTAGCACCGTCCTATCCTTTTGTAATAGCTCGTTACCTAACTCGGAAAATGTCCTGTTACAGCTCCTAGCAAAGCTCTCTTTGAAGTTAAGTGTACCCATCATAACTTGTGGGTCGTTTTCACCATATAAATCTTTATTACAATTAAATGTCCGATTAAACAAATTTACTTTTTGATCAATGACTGCAGCTGCAACTACTGTTTTAAAAACAGAGCCTGGAAAATGCGGCGTTAACATTTGATTTTCAAGTGTAGTCTTATATAAATTCTTATCTCTTACTTGTAAAGACGGCTTACTGACCATCGCTAATATTTCATTTGTCTTTACATCAAGTAATACTAATCCCCCCTTCTTTATTTCATTTGCTTCAATCACTTCTTCTGCTTTTTGCTGCAACCCTTTATGTAAAGTAGTTTGAATCCTAACTGGGTAAAATGGATTTCCTGGTGAAGTATATTTCGCTTGCTTTCCGAAAATTGGTTCTCCTTGCCGATCTACTTGATACAATACTTTTGCCTCTCCATCAGTCAATAAAAATTCATCAAAAGATTGCTGTAATCCTGAAATACCTATCGGCGTTTGTTTTGAAATTTTTTTCACTTCTCCATATCGCTTTTGAAATTCTCTTTCGTTCTCCCCTACATCACCAATTAAATGATTTATCTCCCCAGTTTGTTTTAATCGCACTTCAGCTGCTACAATACCTAATACATGTAATTGATTCACCTTCTCCATCTGCTCTCGTGTCACTCGAAATGGAGCAGTTTCCCCTTGCAGTATAAATGCATTTTTTTTATTTTTCATTTGTCTTCTGATCTCTTGTCTCGACACACCAATGATATGCGCGATTTTCTCTAACATGTCATTTTTTATTTGTAAAAATGGAAAAACAATTAAAACAGGATACTTTTCCTCACCTATTTCTTTACCACTACGATCTATAAACTGCCCACGTCCATCGTCTACTGCAATGGATTGCGTACGTTGCGTAACACTTTTTTCAATTAAATTTATTTTGCGATCAGTAAATGATTCTGTATCTATAATTTGGATTTGAATTAAACGACAAAGCAATAAAAACATAATGCCCATAAAACAAATTAAAACAATTGTAATTCTCCGTTTTATTTTCATAAAAAAACACCTCGTCTATTATAGTTTGGACGGAGTGTTTCATCTTTTATACAAATAAAAAAATCACTCGTTTTTACACGAGTGATTTTTTTCAGAGTGTTGGGAAACCCTTTAGGGGTTCCCAACACTCTGTAATCATTTTGATTTTAGCGAATAAAAACAACATAAAATAATAGAGTTTCAAAAAAATAGCCCTCCACCAGACCTTTTTTGGTCAGATGGAGGGCTATTTTTTTCATGTTTTGACAAGCTGCGGTGAGATAAGCCTGCATTTGGACAGACTTCAGCCCTCGAAATCGAGCATATCGATAGCCATGTAGTTCTTTGGCGTCTGCAAAGCTTCGCTCTATAGTTGAACAGCGTACTTTGTACAACTTTTTCCCTGTAACTGTTAGTTTGTTTTTTCTAGCGATATCCTTATATTTCTCCCATATATGATGAGT